>CAMCWK010000027.1 GCA_945882615.1 Rhizobium sp. Q54
TCCTTGGTGGTGCGCGGGGCACCGAACGACTTGTCGATCACGACGTTGCGGCCCTTGGGGCCCAGCGTCACCTGCACGGCGTCGGCGAGGATGTCGATGCCGCGAAGCATCTTCTCGCGGGCGTCGGCGCCGAATTTCACGTCCTTGGCAGCCATATCTTAAATCTCCTGAATTCTGTTTCTTGGATTTGTTGGGTCAGTAAGGCGAGGCGGTTACTTCTTGGCCTTCTTGCCTTCGAGCACGCCCATGACGTCGCTCTCCTTCATGATCAGGAGCTCCTCGCCATCAAGCTTGACCTCGGTGCCCGACCACTTGCCGAACAGCACATAGTCGCCGGCCTTCACTTCCAGCGGGGTGCGCTTGCCGGTCTTTTCGTCGATCGCGCCGGGGCCGACCGAGATGATTTCGCCTTCCTGGGGCTTCTCCGCGACGGTGTCGGGAATGATGATGCCGCCAGCGGTCTTCTGATCTTCCTTGATGCGGCGGACCACGACGCGGTCGCCAAGCGGACGGAATTTCATGGGAATCCTCTTTCTAAGATTTTGAACTTATTGGGTTTTTGTCAGGTCGCAGCACTCACACGTGTTGAGTGCCAACCGACCGCGACCGGTATTTAGGAGCGCCCGGGCCCTGGGTCAAGGCCGGTCCCGGGGGCCAGCCGGTTTGGGAACCTGAATGGCCGCTCATCTTCGGGGCATTTTCGAGGTATTCGGGGCCCTCGCCGCAACGTGAAAGCTGGCTTAACGTTGTTCATCTGAGGTTCAGCCAGGACTTCCCAAAATCGCACCAGCAGAGGGGAAGACTGCGTGAGATCAAAGGAGTGACCAGATGAACAAGTTTACGAAATTCGTCTTCGGTGCGCTGATGCTGGCCGGCGTCGGTACCGTGGGCAGCGTCGCCGTCAGTACCCCCGCCGCGGCACAGGTGTCGGTTGGCCTGAACTTCGGCTATCCGGGTTATTACGGCGGCTATTACGGACCGCGTTACGGTTATGCGGGCTATTACGGTTCTCCGTATTACGACCCCTACTATTATGGGCCGCCGCGCCGCTATTACCCGCGCGCCTATTACGCTCCGCGTTATGGCTATGGCTATCGCGGCGGCTACTACCGCAGCAACTATGGCTATCGCGGATACCGCGGTGGCTATCGCGGCGGATACCGGGGCGGCTATCGTGGCGGACGCCGCTGGTAAGCGCATAGCGATGTGAATTGAAAACGGCGCCGGATCACTCCGGCGCCGTTTTTGTTTGCGGTGCAACGCACCGGAACCCAAACACAATCCGTTCAGACTGGGTTCAGCGCGCCAGCGTCATCTTCATCATCAAGCGCGACTCATCGCGCGTAGCCCTTGGATCGGCGGGCTCAGCGGAGTGAAACGTCATGAAGAACTTTACCAAAGCGGCGATCTTCGCCTTCGGTGTGACCGGCGCGTTCGCCGCGGTGCCGGCCAGCGCGCAGCCCTACGATCCTTACAACCCGGCCTATGGCGATCAGGGTTATGAGGGCGACTATTACGACCAGGGCTACGACCCCGGCTATGACCAGTATGCCCAGTACGACGCCTATGGCGAATATGGCGACGAGGCTTACGGCTATTGCGACGAGTATGGCTGCCCGGAAGATTATTACGACCTGCCGATCTATGACGGCGAGGTCTATTACAATGGCCTGTGGCTGACCGGGCCGCTCTATTATCGCGACTGGGGCGGCGGGCGGCAGTTCTGGCTCCATGGCGGCTGGCGCAGCTCGCAATATCGCGGCGGCAACTTCCGCCGTGCGATGGGCCGCGACTGGTATCGCCAGAACCGCGCTTTCCGTTCGGGCTTCAACAATCGCAGCGCCTATCGCGGCAACAACAGCTATCGCCAGCGCAGCTATGGCCAGCAGCGCAACTACAGCGGGCGCAGCAGCTTTTCGCCCAGCAGCAGTGGACAGCGTTTCCGTGGCAACAATGACGTGCGCTCGCAATGGAGCAATCGCCAGGGATTTGGACAGAGCGGCGGCTACCGTCAACGCAATGTCCAGACCCAGCAGACGTTCACTGCTCCGCAGCAACAGCAGCAGCAGCGTTCGTTCAGCGGGCGTCAGCGCACCTTCGGCCAGGCGCAGGCCGCACCCCAGCAGTCCTTCCGTGGTGGCGGTGGGCGTCAGCGCCAGGCGGTACAGCAGCAGGCCGCACCGCAGGCCCAGGCCGCACCTTCCGGCGGGCGCCAATGGGGTAATCGCGGCGGTGGCCGCGACGGCGGCGGCCGCAGGCAGCGCGACCGCAACTAGACTTCAAGTGGAGCGTAGATGAGGGCCCCGGTCGCAAGACCGGGGCTTTCGTTTGGCGGGCGTTCGGGCTGGCCCTTGATTCAGCAAGTTCCGGCCTGCAATTCGCCATTTTTGGCCGCCCTCATGGCTGCGGGCTTGGGCGCGTTCTTGAGGAGATGACGATGTATCGATCCCTTGTTCCTGCGCTGCTCGGCGCGGCGCTGCTGTCTGCCTGTTCCGCCAACCAGACCAAAACCGCCGCCGCCCCAGACATCGCGCCCTATGTCTCGACCCGTGACGCCGACCGCATCGAATATGCCGTGCCCAATCATCTGCTGTTTGCCACGGACTCGGCCGAAGTGCTGCCCGCCGGACACAAGATCCTGGAAGCCATCGCCGGCGCCGCCCCGATCGAAGTGAACGGCTATGCCGACACCACGGGCCGCAAGGCGTACAATCAGAAGCTTTCCGAAGCGCGCGCCCAGGCCGTGGCCAGCGAACTGGCGAGCAATGGCGTCGATGCCACCCGCATCAAGCCGCAGGGCTTTGGCGAAAGCGAACTGGCGGTGGCAACGCCCGATTCGGTGGACGAGGCCAAGAACCGCCGCGTGGTGGTGCGCATCGCCAGCAATTAACGTCTTCTTAACCGGCGGAGCCCCCTTTCATCAGGCTCCGCCGGCGTTTCATGGTTAAGGAATTGGAAACGGCTGGCAGCGACAATCGCCGTCATGACCGACCGCATCTCCTCCGTGACCAAGGCTCTTCTGTCCCTCAGCGTGTTCTTCGCCTGCGCCACGCTGGCGGCGGCGCTGGCGCTGTTCACCGGCTGGCCGGTGGCCATCCTGTCGGGGATCGTGGGCTTTATCGCCGTGCAGCAGGTCGTGGCGGGGTTTTCGCGCCGCCGTGACAAGCGCGCCGTCGCGCGCGAACTGGCGCACTTGCGCAAGAGCCACCTGGAATTCGAGACCGCGCTGCACGAGACGCGTTCGCGGCTGGGCGATCTGGGCGGGCTGATCGAGGAACGCACCTCGAGCCAGAGCAAGAAGATCGTCGCCGAACTCAAGGTGCTCGAAACCCTGATGCGCGATTTCGCCGGCAAGATTTCGCGCACCGCCGCCGCCGTTCCCGCGCCGGCGCAGAAGCCGCAGCGCGGCCCGGCAGGTGCCTATCTCAACACATTGGGCGAAAAGGGCGAGCTGCTGGAGACCATCCGCTCCAGCCTGGAGGAAAACCGCGTCGATCTCTACCTGCAGCCCATCGTCAGCCTGCCGCAGCGCAAGCTGCGTTACTATGAGGCGCTGTCGCGCCTGCGCGCCGAAAATGGCGACGTCATCATGCCGGCCCAGTATATTCAGGTGGCCGGCCAGGCCGGATTGATGAGCGTGGTGGACAATCTGCTGCTGTTTCGCTGCGTGCAGATCGTGCGCCGCCTGACCCAGAAGAGCCGCGACATCGGCATCTTCTGCAACATTTCCGGCGAGACGCTGGCGGACCGGGAATTCTTCCCGCAATTCCTGGACTATATGCAGGCCAACCGCGACTTGGCCGGGCAGATCATTTTCGAGTTCGACCAGGATGCGGTGCTGAAGGCCGGCATCGAAGGCGAAAAGAATCTCACCTCGCTAGCCACCATGGGCTTTGCGCTCAGCATGGACCATGTCGAAACCCTGAAGCTGGATTTCCTGCGCCTCAAGGCCATCGGTTTCCGTCATCTCAAAGTGCGGTCCTCCACCCTGACGCGCGGCATGACCGGCGCGGGCGCCTATGTGGCGGCGGAAGACTTCAAGAAGCTGCTCACCCGCCATGGCCTCAACCTGATCGCCGAACGGGTGGAAGACGAAAAGACCGTGGTGCAGCTGCTGGACTATGCCGTGGACTATGCCCAGGGCTATCTGTTCGGCGAGCCGCGCGCGGTGCGCGAGGATTCGCTCAAACCCATCAGCGCGCTGGAACCGGCGGCAATAATTCCTTTCAAAAAGGCGGGCTGACGCCCGCGGGGTAAAAAGGCCGGCTGATTTGCCGCCATTGACGGGGCGGGGTCGCCGTGCGACCCGTTGCCCGTTATGCCGCTTCCCCGCCTGATTTCCGGTCTTTCCGAGATAGCCTCTGGCCATGACGCCCTGATCTGTGATGTCTGGGGTGTGGTGCATGACGGGGCGCGCCACCATCCCGCCGCGGCCGATGCGCTGTTTCGTTTCAAGCAAAGCCATGGGCCGGTGGTGCTGCTGACCAACGCCCCGCGGGTGCCCGAAGAAGTCGCCGCCCAGTGCGCCAGCTATGGCCTGCCGCCTGACTGCTATGATGCCATTGTCAGTTCGGGCGGCGCCACCCGCGACGAACTGGCCCGCCGCAGCGCCGCCAAAACGCTGTCGCTTTATTATATAGGCCCGGACCGCGACCTGCCGATGATCCAGGGGCTGGATATCCGCCGCACCGGGATCGACGAGGCCGAGCTGGTCCTGTGCATCGGGCTGGTGGACGACATGACCGAGACGGTCGCTGACTATGCTGACATTCTCGCTGCCATGAAGGCGCGGGGGCTGGTGATGCTCTGTGCCAATCCCGACCTGGTGGTGCATCGTGGACCGAAGCTGCTGTACTGCGCCGGCTCCCTGGCCCAGGCTTACGAATCGCTGGGCGGCGAGGTGGTCTATTATGGCAAGCCGCATCTGCCAGTGTATGCCGCCGCGCTTGCGGCTGCGGGCAATCCAAAGCGCCCCCTGGCGGTGGGCGATGGGCTGGTGACCGACATCCGGGGCGCCAATGCCGCGGGGCTGGATGTGCTATTCATCGCCGATGGGGTTCATGGCGAGGACATCGCCCCTTATACTCCCGAACATCTCGCCGCCCTGTTCGCGCGTTTCGGGGCGCATGCCGCCACCGCCACCCGCGCCCTGAAATGGTAATGCCATGACCAGCGTATATCTCGACGAACTCAAGCCGGGCATGTCGGCCCAGACGGTTCGCACCGTTACCGAGCGCGACATCCAGCTGTTTGGCGAAGCCACCGGCGACATGAATCCGGTGCATTTCGACGAGGACTTCGCCAAGAAGACCGTGTTCCGCGGCCGGGTGGCGCATGGGGCGCTGTCCATCGGCTATATCTCGGCGCTGCTGGGCACCCAGTTGCCGGGCGACGGTTCGATCTTCCTGTCCGCCAGCATCGTCTTCAAGACCCCGGTGCGGATCGGCGATACCGTGACCACCACCGCCACGGTGCGCGAGATCAACGGCCGCGCCGTGGTGCTGGATTGCGTCTGCAAGGTGGATGACCGGCTGGTGCTGGAATCCGAGGCACATGTACTGGCCCCCCGGCGACCGGCGGCGAAAGACTGACGTTGAGAATATTCCGCCATTTCGACGATGTGCCTGCGGGCCTGCGCGGCGCGGTGGTGGCAATCGGCAATTTCGATGGCGTCCATCGCGGTCATCGCGCCCTGATCGCGGAAGCCAAGCTCCAGGCCGAGGTGCGCAAGGCGCCGCTGGCGGTGCTGTCCTTCGAGCCCCATCCGCAGGAATATTTCCGCGAGCTGCGCGGGGAGGGCGATGCGCAATCTTTCCGCTTGACGCCGCTGCGCGCCAAGGCGCGGCTGCTGGCCGATCTGGGCGTGGATGCGCTGTTCGCGCTGAATTTTGACGCCGAGATGGCCGGCCGCAGCCCGCAGGATTTCGTGCAGAAGATTTTGCTGGATGCCTTGAGCATCAGTGGCGTGGTGGTGGGGCATGACTTCGAGTTCGGCAAGGGCCGCGCCGGAAACCTGGCGGCGCTGTCCTATATGGGCGAGATGGAAGGCTTCACCGTCACCGCCTTCGACACCGTCACGGCTGCCGGCGACGAGAAGATTTCCTCCACCCTGATCCGCCAGCTTCTGAAAGATGCCAAGCCGGAGGAAGCGGCGCGGCTGCTGGGCCATTGGTGGGCGGTGGAGGCGCGGGTCGAGCATGGCGATGCCCGGGGGCGCACCATGGGCTTTCCCACCGCCAACATGCATCTGGGCCACTGCCTGGCGCCCGCCTTTGGCGTCTATGCGGTGCGGGTGAATATCCTGGACAATGACAAGGCGGTATCGCGCCATGACGGCGTCGCCAATTTCGGCATCCGGCCCATGTATCAGGTGAATGTGCCGCTGATGGAGACCCATCTGTTTGATTTCGACGGCGATCTCTACGGCAAGTATCTCTCGGTCGAGCTGGTGCGCTGGATACGCGCCGAAGCCAAATTTCCCAGTCTGGAGGCCCTGATCGCGCAGATCGCTGCGGATGCCGCCAAGGCACGGGAAATCCTCGCCAAAACGCCCTAGCTGTCCCCCTAACTGGACGGTTCCAGGGCCCCCTGTTAGAAGCGGTCACCCCCATGACAAACAGCACCGAAAACCCCGAAAAATCCGCCGAATCCCCCGATTACCGGGCGACTCTGTTCCTGCCCGCCACCGATTTTCCCATGAAGGCGGGCCTGCCGGAAGCCGAGCCCAAATGGCTGGCGCGCTGGGCGCAAATGGACCTCTACGGCAAGCTGCGCAGCCGCGCCAAGGGCCGCCCCCAGTTTGTGCTGCATGACGGCCCGATCTATGCGAACGGCGACATCCATTCCGGCACCGGCCTCAACCATATCCTGAAGGACTTTGTGGTCCGCTCGCAGGGCATGCTGGGCAAGGACGCGCCTTACGTTCCGGGCTGGGACTGTCACGGACTGCCGATCGAATGGAAGGTGGAAGAAGGTTTCCGCGCGCAGGGCCGCAACAAGGACGACATCCCCAAGGACGAACTGCGCCGCGAGTGCCGCAAGTTCGCCGGCCACTGGCTGAACATCCAGCGCGAGCAGATCCAGCGCCTGGGCCAGATCGGCGACTTCGCCCATCCCTACACCACCATGAACTTCAAGGCCGAGGCGGCGATCGCACGCGAGGCGATGAAGTTCGTGGAGAATGGCCTGCTCTATCGCGGTTTCCGCCCGGTGATGTGGTCGCCGGTGGAAAAGACCGCGCTGGCCGATGCCGAGGTCGAGTATCATGAGAAGCAGTCGCCCACGATCTATGTGAAGTTTCCGCTGGTGAAATCGTCACCCGAACTGGCGCACACTTTCATCGTGATCTGGACCACCACGCCCTGGACCATTCCGGGCAACCGCGCCATCGCTTTCTCGCCGGAGATTTCCTACGGCCTTTATGAGGTGGCGGACGCCAGTGACGGGTCTCTGGCCCGGCCCAGCGAGCATCTGCTGCTGGCCGACACGCTGGCCGAACAGGTGGCCAAACATGCCAAGATGATGCTGAGCCGCGTGCGCACCGTGCCGACCGATGAGCTGAAGTCGCTGGTGGCGGCCCATCCGCTGCGCAGTGTTGGCTATAATTTTGAAGTGCCGGTGCTGCCGGCTGCTTTCGTCACCGCCGATACCGGCACCGGCTTTGTGCATAACGCACCGGGCCATGGCGAAGACGATTTCGAGTTGCTGGTCGGCAGCGACCGCGATTATCCCAAGAACAATCCCGATGCCTTCAGCCTGGTTCTGCCCGACGGCAGCTATGCGCCCCATGTCCCGGTATTCGCCGGCAAGCGCATCCTGACGCCCGAAGGCAAGGATGGCGACGCCAATGGCGCGGTGATCAAGGAACTCATCGCGCGCGGCAAGCTGCTGGCCAAGGGTATGCTGCGTCATTCCTATCCGCATTCGTGGCGCTCCAAGGCGCCGGTGATCTTCCGTGCCACGCCGCAATGGTTCGTGGCGATGGACAAGCCGTTCCTCAATGGCAAGACGCTGCGCGAGCTGGCGATGAAGGCGATCGGAGAAACCAAATGGTATCCGCCACGCGGCCAGAACCGCATCGGCGCGATGGTGGAAGGTCGGCCCGACTGGGTGTTGTCCCGCCAGCGCGCCTGGGGCGTGCCGTTGGCCATCTTTGTCGACAAGACATTGGGGCAGGTGCTCAATGATCCGGCCGTATTCCAACGCATTGAACAGGCGTTCGAGGCCGAGGGCGCCGATGCCTGGTTCACGTCACCGCCGTCGCGCTTCCTGGGGGAGGGCCGCAACCCCGACGATTACAAGCAGGTCACCGACATTCTGGACGTTTGGTTCGATTCCGGTTCGACTCATGTCTTTGTGGTGGAAAATCCTATTGATCCCAATTGGCCGAAAGCCGAACGCGCGGATCTGTATCTGGAAGGATCCGACCAGCATCGCGGCTGGTTCCAGTCTTCGCTGCTGGAAAGTGTCGGCACCACCGGCCATGCGCCCTATCGCGGCGTGCTGACCCACGGCTTCGTTCTGGACAAGGACGGCCGCAAAATGTCCAAGAGCCTCGGCAACACGCTGGCGCCCAAGGTGATCGCGGAAAAGAACGGCGCGGAAATCCTGCGCCTATGGGCAGCCAATTCCGATTTCACCGAAGACCTGCGGATCGGCGATGACATCATCAAGGCCAATGTCGAAGCCTATCGCCGGCTGCGCAACACCATCCGCTTCATGCTCGCCAATCTTTCCGGCTTCGATGAAAGCGAGCGCATCGACCATTCCCAGATGCCGGAGCTGGAGCGTTTCATGCTGGCGCGGCTGGCCGAACTCGATGTCACGGTGCGCCAGGCCTATGAGGCATTCGATTTCGGGCTGGTGAATTCCACTCTGTTCAATTTCTGCACCAACGACCTGTCGGCCTTTTATTTCGACATCCGCAAGGACGCGCTGTACTGCGATCCGAAGAGCAGCGTGCGCCGCCGCAGCACCCGCACCGTCACCGATGAGATCTTTCGCCGCATCGTCACCTGGTTCGCGCCCATCCTGTGCTTCACCATGGAGGAGGCCTGGACCCTGCGCTTCGGCATGAACGAGAGCGTTCACCTGAACGATTTTCTGCCCGTGCCCAAGGAATGGGCCAATCCCGACCTGGTCAGGAAGTGGACGCGCATCCGCGACCTGCGCCGTGTCGTTACCGGCGTGCTGGAAGTCGCCCGCGCCAACAAGGATATCGGCTCCAGCCTGGAAGCCGCGCCGGTGCTTTATGTGACCGATGCGAAGGACAAGGCGCTGTTCGATTCCGTCAGCCTGGCTGAAATCGCCATCACCTCCGGCGCCCGCGTCGAAGTCGCCGCTGAGCTGGATGATTTCTACGGCGTGGCGGGCATCGCCGGGGCGGGTTCCAAATTCGCCGCGGCGACCGGCGAAAAATGCGCCCGCTGCTGG
Source organism: Rhizobium sp. Q54 (assembly GCA_945882615.1). Classification (GTDB taxonomy): domain Bacteria; phylum Pseudomonadota; class Alphaproteobacteria; order Micropepsales; family Micropepsaceae; genus Rhizomicrobium. The sequence continues at coordinate 9,433 of CAMCWK010000027.1, forward strand.
ATGGTGCTGGAAGAGACCCGCCCCGACACCCATCTGTGCAACCGCTGCACCGATGCGGTCGCTGCCAGCGTGTCCGCATGACCAATCTTCAGCCGCGCGAGATCGGCCTGATCGCCGCCATCCTGGCGCTTGCCGCCGATCAGGGTTCCAAGCTGGTCATGCTCTATGGCCTGGGTTTCGCCCAGATGAGCCCCGGGGAGAATGTCCCGGTTTTGCCATTTTTTGATCTCGTAATGGTGTGGAACCCGGGCATTTCCTATGGCCTGTTTCCCGCCTCGGGCCGGCTTGGCAGTTTCCTGCTGATTGGCCTGTCGGTGGTCGCCGTGGCTGTCCTGAGCTGGCTTTTGTGGCGGGCCACGACCCGCTCCCTGGCCATCGGCTATGGCCTGATTATCGGGGGGGCGCTGGGGAACAATCTGGTGGATCGGGTGATCTACGGGAAAGTGGCGGATTTTTTCCACTTTTACGGATTCGGTTATGACTGGTATGTCTTCAACATTGCCGATCTGGCGATTACCATGGGCGCCATGGCCATCATCTATGATGTGGTCAAGCCTGAAACGCCGCCGGAGCACGGTCCATGAGGTTTGAAATGAGACGGTTGAACGCGGCCCTGGCCGTGGCTTTGTGTGGATTTGCTCTTTCGGGATGCAGCGCTATGCGCGATCTGGCGGGACTGCAAAAAAAATCGCCCGACGAGTTCGCCGTCACCACCAAGGCGCCGCTGGTGATTCCGCCCGACTTCAACCTGCGCCCGCCCATGCCCGGCGCGCCGCCCGCCAACACGCTGGATCCGTCCAGCAATGCCCAGCAGGCGCTGTTCAACAATTCCGATCCCCAGACCGTGGCCAACGGCATGCGTGGCAATTACAGCCCGGCGGAAAAGCTGCTGCTGGCCCATGCCGGAACCCAGAACAGCGATCCGGCGGTCCGCGCGCGCCTGAGCGCCGAGGAACGCGCCCGGCAGAATGCCGACCGCAGTTTCACCAACCGCATCCTGAGCAGTGCCGCCACGCGTGACACCGGCCAGCCGGTCAATGCCGACGCGGCCATCTCCACCACGCGCAGCGGTCGCCGCACCACCACGACCACCGCTCCCCAAAAAGAAGACAGTGGCGGCTGGTTTGACTGGTTCTAAGCTCGCCGGCTTTTGCGCCGCCCTTCTGATCAGTGCCGCACCCTTCGCGGCGCTGGCGCAGTCGGGCGACCGCAGCAAATTGTCGGCCGCCCCACCGGTCAATCCGCGCCAGACCGGCAACAACACCTTCCAGTTCGCGCTGAAGAACGGCATGCAGGTGCTGGTGATTCCCGATCACCGCGCGCCGGTTGTCACCCAGATGCTGTGGTTCCGGGTGGGCGCTGTGGACGATCCACCGGGCATCTCGGGCATCGCGCATTTCTTCGAGCATATGATGTTTCGCGGCACCAAATCCGTGCCGGGCGACCAGTTCTCGCAGACCGTCTCCAAGAATGGCGGTGAGCTGAATGCCTTCACCAGCCATGACTACACCGCCTATTACGAGCAGATCGCCAAGGACCGGCTGGCGCTGGTGATGCGGCTGGAAGCCGACCGCCTGACCAACCTGATCCTGACCGATGCCAGCGTGGGGCCGGAGCGCGATGTGGTGCTGGAAGAACGCCGCATGCGGGTGGAGAACGATCCCCAGTCGCTGATGAGCGAGCAGATGCGCGCCGCGCTGCATCTCACCCATCCCTATGGCCGCCCGATTATCGGCTGGTCCGAGGAAATCCGCCGCATCGACCGGGTTTCGGCGCAGCGCTTCTACAATCGTCACTATGCGCCCAACAACGCCATCCTTGTGGTGGCGGGCGATGTCACGCCCGAGGAAGTGCGTGTGATGGCGCAGGACGCCTATGGCAAGCTGCCGGCGCGCAACCTCGAGCCCCGCACCGAAGCCGCCGAGCCGCCGCGTCTGGCGGAAACGCGCATGACCATCACCCGTGCCGATGCGCGGGTGCCGATCTTCTCGCGCATCTATCGCGTGCCGTCTTATGCGCAGGGGCGTCCGGGCCAGGCGCCGGCGCTGGAAACCTATGGCCAGCTACTGGGCGGCGGCCAGACCTCCCTTCTGTATCGCGTGCTGGTGGAACAGAAGAAACTCGCCAGCGATGCGGGCGCCAGCTATGACGGCAACAACCGCGACGCAGGCGAATTCTCGGTCTATGCCGTGCCGCGCCCCGGCGTGACCCTGCAGGCGCTGGAAAAGGCGGTCGACCAGGTGCTGGCATCGACCCGCAGCGCGCCGCCCCAGGCCGTGGATCTGACCCGCGCCAAGACCGGTCTGGTGGCCTCCGTCACCTATCGCCGCGACAGCCAGATGGCGCTGGCAATGGCGTATGGCCAGGCGCTGACGATCGGCCTGACGGTGGATGACGTCAAAGAATGGCCGGCCCGCATACGCGCCGTGACAGCCGACAATGTTCGCCGCGCGGCGCAGAGTCTTTCGCGCAACCAGGCGGTAACCGCCTATCTGATGCCGGGAGGCGCCAAATGATCCGCGCCCTTTGCGTTTTTGCATTCGTGCTGCTTGCCGCTCTCCCGGCGCGCGCGGCGGATATCCAGAACATCGACCTGGGCAAGAATGCGACGATCTGGTTCGCGGAAGATCACACCGTTCCGATCATTGCGTTCAATATCTCGATGCCGGCGGGTTCAGCCTATGATCCGGCCGGCAAGGCGGGGCTGGCATCCTTTGCCGCCACCATGATGGACGAGGGCGCGGGCAATCTTTCCTCCAAGGCCTTCCACGAAGCCATCGCCAACCGCGCCATTGGCTTTTCGGCGCGCGCTGACCGCGACCATCTGGTGATTTCCGTCACCACCCTGAAAGAACATGCGCCCGAAGCGATGCGCCTGCTGCAGATGGCCCTGACCAAGCCGCGCTTCGAGGCCGAGGCTTTGGCGCGGGTGCGCACCCAGACCATCCAGTCGCTGCAGCAGGACGAGGCCGAACCGCCGCGGGTGGCGGGCCGCGCCTTTGCCCGCGCCTTTTTCGGTGGCCATCCCTATGGCCATTCCACCATCGGCGACATCAAATCGGTTTCTTCCATCACCGCCGCGGACCTGAAGGCTTTCGCCCGCCGCCACTGGGGGAAGCATGGACTGAAGGTGGCGGTGGCGGGCGACATCACAAAGCCGGCGCTCACCAAACTGCTGGCGGACACTTTCCTTCCCGTGTCCAACAAGCCCGCGCCGGCGCTGCCCAATATCGGCCGGCTGGGTCGGCCCGGTGTGCAGGTGATGCCGATGCCGGTGCCCCAACCCACCGCGATCTTTGGCCTGCCGGGCATCATGGGCGACGATCCGGATTTCATTCCCGGCTATGTCGCCAATTACATCCTGGGTGGTGGCGGTTTTTCCTCGCGCCTGACCGATGAAGTGCGCGTCAAGCGCGGTCTGACCTATGGCGTCTCCACCTCACTGACCGCCTATAGCAAGGCGAGTGTGATGATGGGATCGGTCGCCACCCGCGCCAATGCGATCCGCCAGACGGTGCAGGTGGTCAAGGATACGATGGGGCGCTTTGCCAAGGAGGGGCCCACCCAGCAGGAGCTGGATGACGCCAAGACCTATCTGACGGGCTCGTTCCCGATGGCCTTCGCCTCCAACAGGGGCACCGCGGCCCAGCTCGGAACATTTCAGCGGCAGAACCTGGATATCGGCTATGTGGCGCGGCGCAATTCGCTGATCCAGGCGGTGACGCTGGCCGATGTGCGGCGGGTGGCCAAGCGGATCTACGATCCGGCCAAGCTGACGGTGGTAATCGCCGGCAGTCCTTCCGATGGGCGCCCGGCGCCCCAGGTTCCGCGCCCGCCGGTCCGTCCCCCGGCTGCGGACACCAAGCCGGCCGCGCCGACCTCTCAGCCCGCACCGGGTCCGGAAAAGCCCGTTCCCGGGCCGGTGACGACACCCCAAGACGTCAAGAAGCCCTGAATCTGTTGATGGACCTCAGGCGCCGAGCCGCGTCTGGCCTTACGGCTGCTAGGTTTGGCGCATGAGCAGAATCCGCCAGCTTTCGGAAGGCACGGTCAACCGCATCGCTGCGGGCGAGGTGGTCGAGCGCCCGGCGGCGGCCATCAAGGAACTGGTGGAAAACGCGATCGATGCCGGCGCCACCCGCATCGACATCGCCGCGTCCAACGGCGGCGCCGACCTCCTGCTGGTGGAAGATGACGGCATCGGGATGAGCGCCGATGATCTCAGCCTCGCGATCCAGCGCCATGCCACCTCCAAGCTGCCGGTGGCGGGCGGCGAGGACGATCTTTCGCATATCGTCACCATGGGTTTTCGCGGCGAGGCGCTGCCCTCGATTGGCGCGGTGGCGCGGCTTTCGCTTGCCAGCCGGACGAAGGACGGCGAGGCGGCCGAGATCCGGGTCGATGGCGGCAAGGTGCAGGGACCCATGCCCGCCGCGTTTCGGGCCTTTGGCCAGCACGGCACCCGTGCCGAAGTGCGCGAGCTGTTCTATGCCACCCCGGCGCGGCTGAAATTTCTGAAATCCTCGCGCTCGGAAGACCTGGCGATCACCGATATCGTCAAGCGGCTGGCCATGGCCCGGCCCGACATTGCGTTCACGCTGACACTGGACGGGCGCAGGGCGCTCGACCTGGCGGCCGAACCCGACCTGATGGACGGACGGTTGCCGCGCCTGGCGCGCATCATGGGCCGGGAGTTTGGCGACAATGCTGCGCTGGTGGAGGCGCAGCGCGAGGGCGTCAGCCTGTCCGGCTATGCGGGACTTCCCACCTACAACCGCGCCAATGCCGCGATGCAGTTCCTGTTCGTCAATGGCCGCCCGGTGCGCGACAAGCTGCTGGTGGGGGCGGTGCGCGGCGCCTATGCCGATTTCCTGGCGCGTGACCGCCATCCGGCGCTGGCGCTGTTCCTGGAATGCGATCCCCATTTCGTGGATGTGAATGTCCATCCCGCCAAGACCGAGGTGCGTTTCCGCGATGCCGGCCTGGTGCGCGGGCTGATCGTGGGCGCGCTGAAACATGCCTTGAGTGAAGCGGGGCACCGTGCCTCCACCACCGTGGCGGGAAGTGCGCTTGATTCATTTAGAAGTGGGGCCGCATTCCAGCGGCAATCGCCGTCGCCGTTCCAGTCGCCCAATATTTTCTCTGCCGTCGGTGTACGTGAAGCGCCGTCGCCCTATGCGGCGGACGTCCCGATGTCGGTGCGGATGGAAGAGGCGCTGGTGGAAACGGCGCCGGATAAGCCATTGGGCGTGGCCCGCGCCCAGCTGCACGAAACCTATGTCGTGGCCCAGACTGCTGACGGCATCGTCATCGTCGACCAGCATGCCGCCCATGAACGGCTGGTCTATGAGCGGATGAAAAAGGCGCTGGCCAATGGCGGGGTGGCGCGCCAGCCGCTGCTGATCCCGGAAGTCGTCGACCTGGATCCCAGCGAAGTGACGCGGGTGTCGCAGCGCGCCGCCGAACTGGCCGAGCTTGGTCTGGTGATCGAAGCCTTTGGTCCCGATGCGGTGGTGGTGCGCGAAGTCCCTGCCATGCTGGGCAAGCTGGACGTGAAAGGCCTGGTGCGCGACCTGGCGGACGAGATCGCCGAAACCGGCAATGCGCTGTCATTGAAAGAGCGGCTGGAAGAAGTCTCCGGCACATTGGCCTGTCACATGAGCGTGCGGGCCGGGCGGCGTCTCAACGCCGAGGAAATGAATGCGCTGCTGCGCGAGATGGAAGCGACGCCCCATTCCGGCCAGTGCAACCACGGCCGCCCGACTTACGTGGAATTAAAACTCGCCGATATCGAAAAGCTATTCGGGCGAAGATAACCAATCTTCTCACTCACCATGGGCGGGCTTGACCCGCCCATCCAGAGCAACGATCACCATGGATGGCCGGGTTGAACCCGGCCATGGAGAGTTAGGGAGTCGGCGTTAAAAAACGCAACTTCGTCTCGCCATAATCACGTTCGTCCAGCAGCGTGAAGCCCGCAAGATCGATTTCTTCATCGGCATTGCTCTCAGCGATGATCAACGCCTTGTCTGTCAGCCAGCCGCCATCCTTCAGGCTTTTCAGCGCAGATGGGATCAGGTTCTTGCGATAGGGTGGGTCCATAAACACCAGATTGAACGGCCCGCCGGCGCTGGGGCCCAGCGGACCCAAATCGGTGGCGTCGCGCCGCCAGATGCGGGTGGCGCCGGTCAGGCCCAGCGCCTCGATATTCTCGCGCTGCAGGGCGCGGCTGTCGGCATCGTCGTCCACCAACAGGCACCAGCGCGCCCCGTGTGACAAAGCCTCAATTCCCAGCGCCCCGGTGCCGGCGAACAGGTCGGCCACCGCCGCGCCTTCCAGTTCGAAGCCGATGCCGAAATCCTTGTGCCGCAGCATGTTGAAGATCGCCTGGCGAATGCGGTCGCTGGTGGGACGCACGCGGGCATCCTCGGGCGTCACCAGCCGCCGTCCGCCCAATTTTCCGCCTGTTATCCGCACTTAACCCCTCCGGCCTTCGCTGGGCCCAGCCAGCTCCGGCCACCTCCCCCTTATCAGCGCGCTGCGCGCGCCTGGGGAGGTAACCAATTGTCCAAACTGGCGAATAGCACGGGATACCGCTATAGGGCAGGTCATGAAACGCCTCTTTCTTCTTCTGGCCCTGTTTTGGGCCGCGCCCGCCTTCGCGCAGGACGAGGGCCCCAGGGTCCAGGCCCGTCTGGTGGCGGAGGACAGGGCGGTGGCGCCCGGCGGCAGCATCACCATTGCGCTGGAAGAAATCATCGCGCCCGAATGGCATACCTACTGGAAAAATCCGGGCGACGCCGGCGCGCCTACGGTGATCGAATGGACTTTGCCGGCGGGCTGGACGGCTGAGGCGATCCAGTGGCCGCGCCCCATGCGGGTGCCCGTGGGGCCGCTGATGGATTACGGCTATGAGGGCAAGCTCTGGCTCTTGAGCAAGATCAACGCGCCAGCAGACGCCAAGGTCGGCGAGACGGTGACGATCAAGGCGGCTGCCAGCTGGCTGGTGTGCAAGAATATCTGCATTCCGGAAGAAAGAACGCTGACCATCAATGTGCCGGTAGGCCCGGCTACGCCGGACGCGGCGGTGGCAAAGGAATTCGCGGCGGCGCGTGCGCTGCTGCCCGTGGCCTCGCCCTGGAAGATGACTTATTCAATGGGAAGTGCGGGTGCCCTGGGCCAGACGCTCGATCTCTACGTCGCCGCGCCCGGCCTGGTGGCGGCGCATCCCAAAAGCGTCGATTTCTTTCCCGCCCGCCCCGGCCTGATCAAGAATCCCGCGCCACAGCTTGTCGGTTACGCCAAGGATGGCTTGGTGCTGCGCCTGACACCCGGCAACAAGGTTGCAGCGCCACTGGAGGGCCTGCTGGTCGTGGCGTCGTCATCTGACGACTCCGTGCAGGCGCTGGAAGTGAATGCTTCGCCCGGCGCGGTGCCAGCCGCCGAGTTTCCTGCGGGGGCGACCGAAGGCGATCTCACGCTTTGGCTTGCAATCCTGTTCGCGCTGCTGGGCGGATTGATCCTCAATGTGATGCCCTGCGTGCTGCCGATCCTGGCGATGAAGGCCCTGGCGGTGGCGCAGCATGGCACCGAGGGCCGGCGCGAAAGCTTTTCCTATGCCCTGGGTGCGGTCGTTAGCTTTGCGGCGTTGGGCGCTGTGCTGCTGGCTTTGCGCGCGGGCGGCGAAGCGATCGGCTGGGGCTTTCAGCTGCAATCGCCGATGGTGGTGGCGGGTTTCGCGCTGCTGGTGTTCACGGTGGGGCTCAATCTGTCTGGCGTGTTTGAAGTGGGTTCCATCACGGCGGGCGAGGGGCTGACCCGCAAGAGCGGCCCGGTAGGGGCTTTCTTCACCGGCGTGCTGGCGGTGGCGGTGGCTGCGCCCTGTACCGCGCCATTCATGGCCGCGGCATTGGGCTTTGCGCTGTCGCAGGATGCGTTTGCTGCACTGGCGATATTCGTGGCGCTGGGCGTCGGCTTTGCGCTGCCCTTCATCCTGCTGGGTGTGTGGCCGCGCGCCTTGTCGTTCCTGCCACGGCCCGGGCCCTGGATGCTACGGCTGAAGCAGTTCCTGGCTTTCCCCATGTATATGGCGGCCGGCTGGCTTGTCTGGGTGCTGGCGCAGCAGGCCGGCCCGCGCGGTGTCGCCATCATTTCCGCGGCGATGATTTTCGTGGCGCTGGCCGCCTGGTTGTGGAGCGTGACGCGCGATCTTTCCTCGCGGGGCCGCCGCCTTGGCGCCATTGCCGCGCTGGTGGTGCTGCTGGCCGCCCTATGGGGATTGAGCCAGCTTCACGGCGCCACGGCGGCTCCGGTGGCCCAGGGCACGCGCGGCGAAGCCTATAGCGCTGCCGGATTGGCGTCCTATCGCGCTGAGGGGCGTCCGGTTTTCGTGGATGCCACCGCCGCCTGGTGCATCACCTGTCTGGTGAATGAGGAAGCGGTACTGAACAAGCAGGTCGTGCAGGGCGCTTTTGCGCAGAAGAATGTCGTCTACATGGTGGCCGACTGGACCAACCGCAATCCGGAAATCACCGCTTTGTTGAAAGACAATGGCCGCTCGGGCGTGCCGCTTTATCTCTATTACGCGCCGGGCGCCGCCAAGCCGCAGATCCTGCCCCAGCTTCTCACCGACGCGATTGTTCTGGCCGCGCTGGAAGGCTAGTGCAGGGTGCCTTCGCCGCGCAGTGGCTTGGCCGAAGCGCGCAGACCTTCCAGCCCATCATTTTCATAATGCCGTTCCCATTCCAGGAATTCCTCGTTGGAAATGGAATAGCGGCGGCAGGCTTCCGGCATGGTCAGCAGCCCGCCTTTGACGGCAGCGATGACCTCGGCTTTGCGGCGTGCGACCCAGCGTTTGAGATTGGTGGGTGGCAGGTTGGCACTTGTCAGGATCGAGCCATCTGGCCCGATCACATGCATGCCCTGTTTGCTCTCTCTCATATAAGCGGCTCACTTTCAAAAGTGGCGCCCCAGCACCGCAAGACTAAAGCGGGTGCGGTTAAGGAGGAGTCAAAAGATACCGGCACTTTGCACGGAACCCGTGGAACTATCTTCGGCAAAAGTCAGTAGGTGCCGGTCTTTTTGGCCTCACCGGTTTTGACCTTCTTTTCCGCTGCCACCACTTCGGGCGCATCTGCGGCAGGAGACTCGCTTTCGCGATCCGCAGGCGCGCCGATGATATGATTGCCACCGGAGAAGGATGGCGGATCGCTGGCCGGGAAGGAATCTTCCATCTGCGCGTCGATCTTTTCCTCCTTGCTCATAGCCTGTTTGTCGGTGCTGTGATGCTCCGGCATTTTCTCATGGTCTTTGTTCTTTTCATTCGGATTGCTCATGACATTGATCCTTACGTAGCCGTGGTGAGGGTGAAGGCCTGCGGAAAGAGGCCGGAGAGGCCGATAAAAATCAGGTAGATCGCAATCAGGTAATTCAGCAGCCGCGGCAGAATCAGAATCAAGATTCCGAAGATCAGCGCGACCAGGGGCTGGATCAGGACAATATTGGCAAACATGCAAACCCTCCGGCCTATAAGTCGTTGGACCAAGGGAACGCGCGAGGGGCCTGGCGGTGGCAGGAAAAGTTCCGCCCCCTCAAAAATCGTGGGAAAGCCAAGGTTTGCGCCCATGCCTGAGCCTGTGTTAGTGCGCCCCATGCTCTTCGGTTCCCTGTTCAGACGCGCCCCGGCGCCCGGTGGCAAGGTTCTGGTGGCGTTCGCCAGCCAGACCGGAGCCGCGGAAACCATCGCCTGGCGCACGGCCAACGCCCTGGCCGGCGCCAGCCTGGTCAAGGTGGCGGCGCTGGGCAGCCTGGACACGGCCGAGATCGCCGAGGCGGGAACGCTGCTGGTTGTCACCAGCACTTATGGCGCGGGGGAGGCGCCCGATTCGGCCCGCGCCTTCGAGCGCAAGCAGATGGCGCAGCCCGGCGCCTTCAAAGGTCTGCATTATGCCGTGCTGGCGCGCGGCGACCGCAAATACGACGCCACCTTCTGCGGCTTCGGCAAAAGTCTCGACCGCTGGCTGGCGGCGAGCAAGGCCCGGCGCCTGTCGGACGTCATCTGCGTCGATGGCGATGACGATACCGCCGCGATGACCAAATGGTGCGAACTGCTCACCCGGCTGGGGGCCACCACCAGCGTGGAGCAGTTGATGCCGGGCCCGCCGCAGGACTGGTTCCTGGCCGAGCGCCGCCTCCTCAATCCCGGCAGCGCCGGCGGGGAGACCTGGCATATCGCGCTGACCCCGCGGGAGCCTGCGCATCTGAACTGGACAGCGGGCGACATCGCGGAAATCTGGCCGCGCAACAGCGAGGCGGCGGTGGAGGAATTTCTCGCCACGCACAATCTCAATGGCGAGCTGAGTTTCCGCTGGCGCGGCTACTGGACCTTCCTGCGCGATATCATCGCCCATAGCCGGCTGCCGCGATCGCACGAGGTCGAGGGTATTGCGCTGGACTGGCTGGTGGAGCGGCTGGAGGGATTTCCGCCGCGCGAATATTCCATCGCATCGCTGCCGCAAAGCGGGTGCATGGAGCTTTTGGTGCGCAAGGCCGTCCGCGATGACGGCAGCCTGGGGCTGGGGTCTGGCTGGCTCACGCAGGTTGCGCCGGTCGGCGGGGTGATCAAGCTGCGCCTGCGGCCCAACCCCAATTTTCATCCCCCGCGCGACGGCGCGCAGATTCTGATCGGCGCGGGGACCGGCATGGCGGGACTGCGCGCCCATCTGCAACACCGCCAGGCCAAAAAGCTGGGCGATGCCTGGCTGTTGTTCGGCGAGCGCGGCGAGAAAACCGATCTCTATTATTGCGACGACATCAAAGGCTGGCAGGCCGACGGCACGCTGACCAAAACCAACCTTGTTTTCTCGCGGGATGCCTCGCCCAGGCGCTATGTGCAAAATCTGGTGACCGAGCAGGGGGATGAGGTTCGCCGCTGGATCGAAGGCGGCGCCTCCATCCTGGTATGCGGCGGGTTGCAGATGGCGGCTGGCGTGCAGGACGCTCTGGTCGCGATCGTGGGGCAGGAAAAGCTCGATCAGATGACGCAGGACGGGTTGTACCGCCGCGACATCTACTGAGCCGCGCTGTCTTTTTGTGACTGCGAGGCGCTGGTGGTGAGATGGTGCAGCATCAGCGCCGCCGCCTTATCGGCATAGCCGGCTTCCAGCGCCGCCAGGATTTCCAGATGGTCGTCGATGGCGCTGTGTACCTGGTCCACTGGATAGTCCCACTGGCCACTGAGAAAATCGCGCAGCTGGTTTTGGTGCTGCACCGCCTTGAGCATGGCGCGGTTGCCGCTGCAGCGCGCCAGCTGTTCGTGAAAGTCGGCATTGACGGCGTGAAAATCCGCCCCGTCACCGGTGCGCCAGGGTTTCTTGCGCAGCTTTTCATGCTGGGCGCGGGCTTTGGCCGACCAGGTCCGGTCCAGCCGGAAGCCCGGCTGCAACAGCATCTGCGGCTCCAGCGCCCGGCGAAAGGCATAGCTTTCGTGCAGCACCCGTGCCCCGTCGGCGATGAAGGCCCAGCCATTTCCGGGCCGCCGCTCCACCAGCCCCAGTTCGGCCAAGAGGCGCAGCACCCGCAAAACGCTGGGCAGGCGCGCCTCGAAGCGGCGCACGATTTCCTGCTGGGTGAACTGGTCTGGCAGTTTTCCCTTGGCGCGCGCCTCGGCCAGCTGCGCGAACAGGGAAACATCCTCTTCGTCCTCGATCGTGCTGTCTTGCGGAACGTCCTGCACCGCCCTGGTCAACACATAGCCCCGGCCTTCGCGCGGGCTGATCACGCCATCGGCCGCCAGCAAATGCAGTGCGCCGCGAACAGGCGTGCGTGAGACATTGAAAGCGGCGCAAAGATCGAGCTCCACCAGGCGATGGCCTGCCGGCGCGTTCTGCGCCTTCAGAGCGCGCAGGATGCGCCGGGCCAGTTCGCTATGAAGGCGGCTGGGCGCTATGGCGGCGGGTTTTGCCATGGCGGCAGTTTGATCTTTCACGGCTGAAAAAACAATCCTGCGATGCCCGCAACGAAAGAAGGCCCGGCTTGCGCCGGGCCTTCTTTTTCAACAGCGTGGGATCAGCGCTGCGGCTTGTTCTGCTGGGTGCCCTGCTGGCTGCGATTCTGCTGGCCAGTGGAGGAATCCTGGTTGCGGTCCATGTTCTGCTGGTCCTGCTGACGCTGCTGTTGACCGGACTGCTGGCCCGGCTGCGGCTAGTTCTGGTGCTTCTGCTGTTGGCCGCTTTGCTTGCTCTGGTCGTTCTGATTATTCGCCATCGGTCATTACGTCCTTTCAATCGGTTATTCCCAGCCGCCTTTTATGAACAAAAGGCGAGCGCCATCGTTCCGGACGAAACCCGCAGTTCCCGGGGTTTCTTGGTTCCGTTGCGAACTTTGCGCAAAACGCGCGGCCGTCTGTTTCGCGGCTGCATAATTGCTCCTATGGGAACTTCCGGCCTAGGATCGCTCAACAAGAACAAGACTCGCGGGTTGGGGAACCAGCAATGTCAGAACAGCGTGCGTTGAGCCGCCGCCGCTTGCTTGCATCGGTCGCGGCGCTGCCGATCCTGGCAGCCACCGCCGACGGGCGAAGCATTTCAGGACATCTGCCCTGGTCGCCTTTCGCCGGCGAGCCGCCCAAGCCGGTCAGTCCGCTGGGCTGGTATTTCTTCAATCCCGGCGAGGTGGCGGCCATCGAAGCCATCGTCAATCGCCTCATTCCCGCCGACGAACTTTCGCCGGGCGGCAAGGATTGCGGCTGTGCCGTCTATATCGACCGGCAACTGGCCGGGCCGTTCGGACAGGGCGCGCGGCTCTACAACAAGCCGCCGTTCAGCCCCGGCCTGCCGACGCAAGGGTATCAGGGCGATCTTTCGCCCGCCGGGCGCTATCGGTTGGGGCTGCGGGCGCTGAACGACTACACCCACACAAGCTATAAGCGCGGCTTCGCGCAATTAACGCCCGCGCAGCAGGATACGGTGCTGGCGGGGATGGATGGCGGCACGGTCGCGCTGACGCTCAAGCCCGGTTTCAGCACCAAGGAATTCTTCGAGATGGTGCTGCAGAACACCATGGAAGGTTTCTTCGCCGATCCGCTCTATGGCGGCAACCGCAACATGGCATCGTGGAAGATGATCGGCTTTCCCGGCGCGCGCTACGATTATCGCGACCATATCGACAAGCACAATGTGCGCTATCCGCGCCCGCCGGTGTCGATCTATTCGGCGGAAGGCTGACCATGGCCAGGCTGCTTCCCAAACGCGACGCGGTGATCATTGGCTTGGGCTGGACCGGCTCCATCCTGGCGCAGCAGCTGACCGAGGCAGGGCTGAACGTCGTGGCCATCGAGCGTGGGCCCTGGCGCGACACCGCCACCGATTTCAATATCGCCTATATGCAGGACGAGCTGCGCTACGCTATCCGCAAGGAGTTGTTCCTCAAGCCCAGCGTCGAAGCCATGACCATGCGCAACAATATCTCCCAGGCCGCGATGCCGATGCGCGATTACGGTTCGTTCCTGCCGGGCGACGGCGTGGGCGGCGCGGGGGTGCACTGGAACGGCAAGACGTGGCGCTTCTGGAGCAGCGATTTTTCCATCCGCAGCCATCTTGTGCAACGCTATGGCGCCGCCAAGCTTAAAGGCTTGCAGCTGCAGGACTGGGGCGTGACCTGGAACGAGATCGAACACAGTTTCGACCAGTTCGAATATCTCTGCGGCATTTCCGGCAAGGCTGGAAATCTCAAGGGCCAGGTCCAGCCGGGCGGCAATCCCTTTGAAAGCCCGCGCACGCGCGAGTATCCCAACCCGCCGATCAAGACGGGCTATGCCCCCACACTGTTCGCAGACAAGGTTCGCGAGCTCGGCTACCATCCTTTTCCTCAGCCATCGGCAAACCTGTCACAGGCGTATGTCAATCCGCTGGGCGTGCGGATGGGGCAATGCACCTATTGCGGCTTCTGCGAACGCTTCGCCTGCGGCAATTACTCCAAGGCCAGCGCCCAGACCACCATCCTGCCGGTGCTGATGAAGAAGCCGAATTTCGAGCTGCGCACCGAATGCGAAGTGCTGAAGGTCAATCTGACGCCTGACGGCAAGATGGCCAGAAGCGTCACCTATATCGACGCCAAGGGTGTGGAATATGAACAGCCCGGCGACATTGTGGTGATCTGCGCCTATGCGCTGATGAATGTGCGGCTGATGCTGCTGTCGCAGATCGGCACCCAGTATGATCCGGTCACGGGCAAGGGCGCGGTCGGCCGCAATTATTGCTACCAGACCGGCAGCGGCGCCCGCATGTTCTTCGAGGGCAAGCACTTCAACCCCTTCATCGGCGCCGGTTCAATGGGCCAAACCATGGATGATTTCAACGGCGACGCCTTCGACCATGGCTCTCTCGATTTTCTGGGTGGCGGGGGCATCAGCTGCGATCCCAGCAACGGTCGGCCGATCAGCTACCGGCCGACCGCGCCGGGAAGCCCGCGCTGGGGGGCAGGCTGGAAGAAGGCCACGATCGAGGGCTACAACAGTTCGATGGGCTTTTCGGCCCAGGGTTCGTCCTATCCTGTGCGGGAGAACTTTCTCGACCTCGATCCCACCTATACCGACCGCTACGGGCGGCCGCTGCTGCGCATCACCTTTGATTTTCCCGACAATGACATTCGCATGTCGCATTTCATGTCGGACCAGCTGGAACGCATCGCCAAGCCCTTCGGCGCGAAAGTCACGACCGTGTCGCGGGTCAGGAAGGGCTGGAATGCGGTGCCCTATCAAAGCACCCACAATACCGGCGGCGCCATCATGGGCAGCGACCCCGGGACCAGCGCGGTGAACAAATATCTGCAGAGCTGGGACGTGCCCAATGTCTTTGTGGTGGGGGCCTCGGCTTTTGCCCACAATGCCGGGATGAATCCCACCGGCACGGTGGGGGCGTTGGCCTATTGGGCGGCCGAGGCCATCACCAGCAAATATATCAAGAGCCCCGGCAAGCTGGTGCCCGCATGAGGCAGGTTCTTCTCGCGGTCGCCTTCGCGGTTGTTTCGTCCCCCGCCTGCGCCGCGTCGGTCGATGCGGGCCGCTACCAGTCGGTGCTGGGCGATTGCGAAGGCTGCCACGGCAAGAACCTGGCGGGCGGCGTCGAACTTATGACGCCATTCGGCAAGCTGGTGGCGCCCAACATCACATCCGACAAGCAAACCGGGATCGGCAACTACACGGCGGAGAATTTCCGGCGGGCGATGAAGGACGGGGTCGGACCCGGCGGCAAGCGGCTCTATCCCGCCATGCCCTATCCCGCCTACGCCAAGATGAGCGATGCGGACATCGCCGACCTGTGGGCCTATTTTAAGACGGTGAAGCCGGTGCGCCATGCGGTGGATGTCAACCAGCTGCGATTTCCCTTCAACCTGCGTTTCATGATGCGCGGCTGGAACATGCTGTTCTTCCGGCCTGCACTTTATGCGGCCGATAAGGCCAAAAGTGCGGCGTGGAATCGCGGCGCTTATATCGCCACCGGCCCGGCCCATTGCGGCACCTGCCACACCCCAAAAGGCTTTTTTGGCGCCGACAAGGGGTTGGCGCTGTCAGGCGCGTCGCTGCAAGGCTGGTTCGCCCCCGATCTCACGGGCGATCCGACAACCGGTCTGGGCGGCTGGAGCGCGGCCGAGGTGGCGGAGTATCTCAAGACCGGACGCAACGCCCATTCCATCGCTTCGGGGCCGATGGGCGAGGTCATCGAACATTCCACGTCAAGAATGAACGGCGCCGATCTTCGCAGCCTTGCGGTCTATCTCAAGGACCTTCCCGCATCGCCGGGCAATGGCGGCGGGGCAAGTGGTGTAGAGGCGCAGATGAAATCGGGCGCCGGCATCTACCGGATGAATTGCGCCGCCTGTCACAGCTTGGATGGTCGGGGCGATAACATTCTGTTCCCGCCGCTGGCGGGCAATGCGCTGGTGCGACAGACCAGCGCCGAGACACTTGCGCGTGTGGTGCTGGCGGGCAGCAAGGCAGTGGCGACGCGCGAGACGCCCACGGGCCCCGGTATGCCCAGCTTCGCCTGGAAGCTGAACGATGCACAGGTCGCCAACCTGCTCACTTACATCCGCAACCATTGGGGTAACCGCGCACCGGCGGTATCCGCCGACGCAGTGAAGAAGATCAGGACGTCTTTGCGCTCAGCATCTCACTGAACAAGGCTTCGATGTCGCGCGCAAGGCGCGGTGTGTCGAACAGTGGTGAGCTGCGGCCCGCCAGTTTTTCGCGCAAGCCTTTCAGTCGCGCCGGGTTATGCGCCAGTTCCAGCGCGGTCCGTTCGTAAGCGGCCGCGTCTTCCGTCACCAGTTCGGGCAACCCCGCCGCCGACAACATGCTGGCGGCGACACGCCCGGCATAGGCTGTTCCCTTGCAGGTCAGCACCGGCAGGCCCGCCCACAGCGCATCGCAGGCGGTGGCATGGGCATTGTAGGGCAGGGTGTCGAGAAATAGGTCGGCCAGGGCATGGCGGGCGAAATGCACGTCCAGCGGGGCGCCCGCTGCGAACACCAGCCGCTGGGGATCGACGCCAAGCCCCTCCGCCGCGCGTTGGAGATTTTGCGCTGCCGCCTCGCCGGGCTTCTTCAGCCACAACACGCTGCCGGGCACCTGGTCGAGAAGACGCATCCAGATGGCGAAGACCGGGGCGGTGAATTTCCAGTTGTTGTTGAAGGAGCAAAAGACAAAGCCGTCTTCAGGCAGGCCCGCCTGGACGCGCGGCGGCGGGGTGCCAATCACATTACCGGTGTCTGTTGGGAAAAAGCAGTTGGGAAGATATGCGAGCTTTTCGGAAAAACGCTGCGCGTCCGGTGCCACGATACGGTCGGCGATGAGGTAATCGATGAAGGGCGCGCCGGTGGTTCCGGCATAGCCTAGCCAAGTCGCCTGAACCGGGGCTGGGCGGTGGGCAAGGACATCGAAATTGTCGCCCTGGGTATGACCGTTCAGATCGACCAGGACATCCACTTCCAGTTGGCGCACCAGCTGCGCGATGATGCGGGGATTTTGCTCCTTCACATCGTGGAACTTGTCGAACGCCGCCATCAGCCGCCGCCGCTGACCGCTGCCGTCATCGGGGCCGGTGGAGATGCCCAGCACTTGGAACCGGCTGCGGTCATGGGTTTCGATCAATTGAACGATCTGGGCCGCCACCGGATGATGGACGAAGTCGGAGGAGATATAGGCCAGGCGAATTTTGTCATGGGCGTATCGTCCCGTGGCCATCGCCGGCGGCAGTTGCGGGAATCGGGTCTGGATCACATTGCGGGCGCACTGCAATTGCAGGGCCTCGTCGCCGCTATAGCCCAGCAGCACCCAGGGCGGCACCGCTTCGCGTGCCGCGATGCGCGCCGGCATCTGCGCGCCGATCCGCAGCGTGCGGTCCCAGTCGCACAGATTCAGCGCCGCCATGGCCGCGCCGCCAAACGCATGCGGCTGGCCACCGGCGCGCTCGAAACTGTCGAGCGCTTCTTCATGGCGTTTGAGCTGTTGCAGCGCGCCGCCGCGATTGCTCTGGGCTTCGGGATAATCGGGCCTCAGCGCCAGGGCGCGGTCATAACTCGCCACGGCCTCATCATAGCGCATCAGCCCTTGCAGCGCATTGCCGCGGTTGTTGAAGCTTTGCGCGTCGCCGGGCCGCAAGCTCAGCGCCCGGTCGAAACAGCCCAGTGCGTCGCCAAATCGCCGAAGGTCGAGCAGGGCGCTGCCGCGATTGTTGAAGGCGGCGGCATAATTCGGTGCCAGCCGGAGCGCGCGATCATAGGCCGCCAGCGCTTCGGCCGGGCGCTTCAGATCCTGCAGCACGCTGCCACGATTGTTCAGCGCCTCGACATAGTCGGCTTGCGCGGCCAGCGCCGCGTCATAATCGGCCAGCGCCGCGTCAAATCGGCCGAGGCTTTGCAGCACGGTGCCGCGATTGTTCAGCGCCTGCGGCCAGCCTGGCCTTGCCGCCAGGGCGCGGGTGAAGCCGGCCAGCGCTTCGCTTTCGCGCCCCAGGGTCTTGAGAACATTGGCGTGGTTGAGCAGAGCGTCGGCATCGTCCGGGCGCAGCGTCAGCGCTTTGGCGATTTCACCCAAGGCATCTTCCCCGCGCCCCTGCTGGGCCAGGATCACGCCCAGCAGGTGGCGCGCGGTGAAGTCGCGCGGGTCTGCCGCCAGCGCCGCGCGGTAGAGCCGTTCGGCCTCCGGCAGGTCGCCGCTGCGGTGCAGCGCTACCGCCTGGTCTGTCAAGGATTGTGTGGTCATGAAGCGCTTGTCGTCCCCGCCCCATAGTATTGCTGCTGGCAGCGCAAAGGTTAAGCCGTATTTGCCGCGGCTTTGGGGCGTGGTATCTGTGGGGCAACAAACAGAACGGGAATGACATGGGAACGAGCAGGCGGGACGTCTTCGGTCTTATGGGGGGCGCGGCGGTTATGGCCAGCGTGCCGGCATGGGCGCATGACCCGGCGGTGGTGGAATGGAACGCGCACATGTTCAGTTCCGACACCAAGCGCTTTCCCTTTCATTCCAAGGCCACCTACAAGCCCGACGCCGCCACCTTCCCCGCCGATCCGCTGGCCGTCTACCAGAAGCATCTGAAGGAATTCGGAATCGACAAGGCGGTGGTGGTCCAGCCCGAGCCCTATGGCGATGACCACCGCCTGGTGCTGGAGTGCCTGCGCCGTGCTCCGGCGTCGCAGTTGAAAGCGACCAGCCTTTTCTATCCCAAAGACCCCGCCGCCCCAAAGAAACTGGCGGCCCTGGTGAAGAAAGAGCCGCGGATTGTCGCTACCCGCATCCACGCCCATCGCGGCAAGGAAATGTATATCGACTCTTTCGCCGCGCCCTATGTCCGCGCCTTGTGGAAGCAGGCGGCCGATCTTGGCGTGATCGTGGAGTTGCACATCGGTCCCAATTATGCGCGCCAGGCCGGCGCCGCCATTCGCGCCTTCCCAGGCTGCAAGGTGCTGATCGACCATATGGCCGAACCCAAGCTGGGAAACCCTTACGAATTCGCCGATGTGCTGGAGCTGGCCAAGCTGCCCAATGTCTATATGAAACTGTCAGGGGTGGATTATATCGCCACCGACAAACCCTATTTCCAAAGCGTCCTGCCTTTCACCACCCGGCTGATCAAGGAATATGGTCCCGACCGGATGGTGTGGGGCGGTGGGTCGCCCCGCATCGTCGATATCCATATGAAGGGCTATTCGCCAGCCGACATCGCCAAGGTCAAGGGCGGCAATCTGCAAAAACTTCTGAACTGGTAGGGAGTGTTCGCCATGCGCCGTCTGTTCTTGATGCCCGTCATGATAGCGCTCGCATCAAACGCCGCGCTGGCCGAACCCACGCGCGACGAGGTGATGGCCGGCGCCGAGCGCTGCGACGGCATTGCCGACAATCGTGTCTGGCTGGACTGTTTTTATGGCTCGGCCCAGCCGATGCGGGCGCTGCTCAATTTGCCGCCCGCCAACCCGGCCCAGGTGCGGCTGGTGCCGCCGCGCGGCGCCGAACCCCAGCGCCGGGTCGCCAGCGCGAAATCTCAGGAAAGCTCCGGCGGTTTCTGGGCCGATCTGGTCGGCACGACCAAACCGGAAGCCTCCAACGTCGCGATGACAAAGTATGAATTCCAGCGCAATGGCGCCGTCACCGTCTCGCTGGCAGACGGTCAGGTGTGGCAGCAGTTGGACTCCGACCTGACCCGCGCCCGATGGAACAGGCCGGCCAATAGCTATCGGGTGGATATCAGTTCGGGGCTGGGCGCCACCTTCGATCTGAGGGTGCGCGGCGAAAAGGGCACGGTCTATCGGATGCGCCGGGTTACGGCGCGCCCCTAATAGCCGTAGTCGTAATACGAGCCGTAATAGCCGCCATTGCCAGCGCCGATGTCGGCCTGCACGCCGCCATAGCCCCCGCTGTATCCGGCGCTGAAGCCACCGCCATAACCGGCGCCGTACCCGCCGCCATAGGCATAGTCGCTGCGGTAGGTGATCGGCCGGTCATAGCCGCTGAGGCCATATTCATAGCCGGAGTCATAACCCGCCCAGGCGCCGTTTGCGGCGGGGCCGGGACCGTAAACGACGCAGCCGCCGAGCAGCGGCAGGGCTAGGCAGATCGCGGCGGCGAGTTTCTTCATGGCCTTGGGTCCCGAGTGGTGGTCGCCTCAAAATGGCACAGCCGCCCCAGCGCGGCGAGGCAAGCCCGGGATTAGGGTAAATGGGCCTTCCGGGGCTTTCGGGTTAACGCTAGCGTGGCGGGAAATCAGGGGTGCTGCATATGGGAAGGAATGACCGGCGCGATTTTCTTGTGGCGGCGGGGCTCAGTTCCGCAGCCCTGGCCCTCGCGCCGGGGGATGTGAAAGCGGAGACCTTGCCGCCGGCTCTCGAGGTCAAGCCCCAGCATCACATACGCTTTGCGGTCTGCGGCATCAGCCACGATCACATCCATGGCATGATCGAAGCGGTACGGCGCGGCGGCGGCGAGCTGGTGGCGGGCTGGGGATTGGAGCCTGACAAGCTGGCGGTGTTCCGCAAGCGCTATCCCGAAGTGACGATCGCCGCCACCCAGGACGAGATCATCAACCGCTCCGACATTCAGTTGGTGCTGTCATCCCATATCGCGAGCGAGCGGGCCCGGATCGGCGTCGCCGTCATGAAGACGGGCAAGGATTTTCTGGCCGACAAGCCCGGCATCACCACGCTGGAAGATCTGGCGCTGGTGCGCCAGACCATCGCCGAGACAGGGCGCATCTACGCCATACTTTATTCGGAACGGCTGGAGGTGCGCGCCGCAGTCTATGCCGGCGAGCTGATCAAGCAGGGCGTAATCGGCAAGGTGATCCAGACCATCAACATCGCGCCGCACCAGATCGTGCAGCGCGGCGGACTTGCCGGGGGCGGCAGCGGACGGCCGGAATGGTTCTGGAACGACGCGCAGTTCGGCGGCATTCTGTGCGATATCGGCTCGCACCAGGTGGATCAGTTTCTCTATTACACCGGCTCGACCAGCGCCGAAGTGGTATCGGCGCAGGTGGCCAATCTGCGCCATCCCGAGCGCCCGAACTTCCAGGATTTCGGCGACATGACGCTGCGCGGCGATCGGGGGCTTGGTTATGTGCGTCTTGACTGGTTCACGCCTGGCGGGCTGGGCACCTGGGGCGATGGCCGGCTTTTCGTGCTGGGCACCGACGGCTATCTGGAAATCCGCAAGTATGTCGATGTTGCGGTCGCCAATCGCGGCAACAATCTCTTTGTCGTGGACGGCAGACGCGCCCGTTATATCGATTGCGCCAATGGACCGCTGCCGTTCGGTCATCAGTTCGTCGCCGATATTGTGCGGCGCACACAAACGGCGCAGGACCAGACGCAATGCCTGCTGGCGGCGGAATTGTCGATCTTGGCGCAGAAGAATGCGACCCAGGTCACGCTAAGCGGTTGAAATTGGGCCACGCTGGACCATTTCCGGGCTTTTCACGCTGCGTTTTTAATTGCAACCTGTGCGCACCAGGAAGACGCAAAGCCGTCAGCCGATCAAACCAAGTTCACGGGGAAGATTCATGAAGATAAAGACTATTTTGCTGGCCGGTATGGCGGCTGCGTTGCTGACCGGCCTGTCGGCAAGCGCTCAGCAGCCGGCGGCGCCAGCCACTGCGACCATCCCGGAAATGCCCAAGC
Source organism: Rhizobium sp. Q54 (assembly GCA_945882615.1). Taxonomy (GTDB): domain Bacteria; phylum Pseudomonadota; class Alphaproteobacteria; order Micropepsales; family Micropepsaceae; genus Rhizomicrobium. The sequence continues at coordinate 31,102 of CAMCWK010000027.1, forward strand.
AGACCACCCGCACCGGCAAGCACGTCAACCGCATCATCGACATGTGGCTGAAGGGCCAGCCGGTCTATTACGCGCAGATCAGCGGCGGGGGTTATGAAAAGGGCAAGGAGATGGCGGCCACCAAGGCCGACTATATCACCTATGAAATGGAGCACGGCCCGCTCGACTTTAAGGAACTGCGCGACTTCATGCGTGCCATGGTTGAGGCTGGCCCGACCCGTACCGGTCACAAGACCCCGGCGGTGATCGTCACCCTGCCGATCTCGGGCACCGCTGATGCGCTACGTGCCAATGCCTGGATGATCCAGCAGACCCTGGCAACCGGCGTGCATGGCATCCTGCTCTGCAATGCCGAAAGCCCGGAAGCCGTTCGCCTGATGATCGAAGCCGCGCGCTATCCCTTCGCGCCGCGCGTCGATGGTCTGGCCCAGGGCACCCGCGGCGCCGGTTCGCAGGGCTATGCCTCGACCATGTGGGGCGTGACGGCGCAGGAGTATATGCGCATCGCCGATCCGTGGCCGATGAATCCGGATGGCGAGCTGCTGTTCGGCCTGAAGATCGAGAACACGCGCGCCGACGCCAATGTCGAAGCCTCGGTCCGCGTTCCGGGCGTTGCCTTTGCCGAATGGGGTCCGGGCGATCACGGCTTCTTCATCCTGGGCCGCCCCGGCACCTATCCGGCGGGCCACCGCAGGGAAGACATGCAGGCGGTGCGTTCGCGGGTGCTGGCCGCCACCAAGGCTGCCAACATCAAGTTCCTCAACAGCTGCAGCGACAATCCCAAGAGCGACAGCTATGTCATCGACATGATCAAGGATGGCACCATGATCTGCACCGGCGGCGACTCGCCGGCGGCAGATCTGGGGCGCAAGTTCACCAAGCGCACGGACCCGTTCTGATCGGCCCGTTCTGATCTAAGTGCAGAGAAAGCCCCCCGCGCCAAAAGCGCGGGGGCTTTTTTTTACTTGCGCCTATTGGGGCAGGGCGAAGACATAGACCATGTTGCCGCCCGAAACCTGATCGACCCCGGGATTGAGCGGAAGCGGCTGGGGATTGTAGCCGCCCCCCGCCGTCACCGCGATATACTGGCGGCCCGCGATGCTGAAAGTGACCGCACCGCCAAACACCTGCGAGCCTAGCCGGGTTTCCCACAGCACCTTTCCATCCGTCTGGTCGAAGGCGCGGAAATAGCGGTCCTGGCTGCCATTGAAGAGAAGGCCGCCCGCGGTGGCCAGCACCGGCGAATAGTTGGAGGCCCTGGTTTCCCAGCTCCACAGCGTCCTGCCGGTTTCCACCGAAATCGCATCCAGCCGCCCGACCTTGTCCTTGCCATCGGCGAACAGCACCTTGCCGCTCTTGTTGTACTGATCGCGCGGCTTGGACGGGATGTTGTCGGCCCGCACCTTGTAGTCGGCGCAGAGATTCTGAATCTGGACATACAGGACGTTGGTTTGCGGGCTATAAGCCGAAAAAGGCCAGTCCCGTCCGCCCGCATGGGTGGGACACTGGTGATAGGTCTTGTTGATGTCGGTCATGATCAATTCGGGATTGACCGTGACCTTGCCGCGCGAGTCGATGTTCTTGATGATGTTCTGCACCGCGGTGGACTTGGCCCAGAGGAAGTCGCCCTTGGCCTGATCGAAGCTCCACAGGATGGAGGTCTTGCATGGCACGCCGGTCAGGGTCTTGCGGCTGGCGGACGCGGCGCGGCGGCCGATCGCCATCATGCCGTCGGCTAAAGGGTCAGGATTGACCGCTGTGGTGATGGGCATCATCTCGAAGGTGCATTCCTGGTCCCAATTGTCCTGCGGCAGGACCTGATGCTGCCAGATGATCTTTCCGGTCCTGGGTTCGACCGCATAGCGCGTGTTGGTGCCGGCGAGCGAGGCAACGCCCTTGACGCCGCGCTGCACATCCGCCGCCGGCCCCACGCCGCTGGAGCCATAGAACGCCATGTTCATGTCGGGATCGTAAGTGATCGGTCCCCACACACCCGTCATCCAGCGCTGATCGAATGGCATGCCGCCCCAGGTGTCATCCCCCGGCTGGCCCTTTTTGGGGATCACTTCATTTCGCCATAGCTCCTTGCCCGTGCGAGCGTCATGGCCGGTGACGTAGCAGCCGAACGGCGCTTCCTGGCAGGAGGAACCGGCGATCACCACACCATCCACCACGATCGGGCCGGTGGTGTTGGTGATGTAATAGTCGCCGCCACGGCTCACTTCCCATAGCTGCTTGCCGGTTCTGGCGTCCAGCGCCAGAACGGCATTGTCCCAGGTCACGGTGAAGACCTTGTCTTCATACAGGAAGATGCTGCGCTTGCGCTGGCCCCAATGGCTGCGCAGCACGTCGCGCGCCGGCAGGGTGCGGCGATACTGCCAGAGCAGTTCGCCGGTCTTGGCATCCAGCGCCTGGATGACGTCGCCGGGATTGCCCAGGAACATCACGCCCTTATAGACAATGGGCGTGGCTTCGTTGACGCCGCTCTCCATCAGCCGCGACCAGACCAGTTGCAGGCCCTTCACATTCGCCTTGTTGATCCGATCCAGACTGGAAAAACCCCAGCCCTGATAATTGCCGCGCATCATCAGCCAGTCTTCGGCAGCGGGATTGCGCAGCATCGCGTCGGTGACGGGCTGGTATTCGGGGAGGGGATGCGGCGCCAGGGTTGTGCCCCCGGCGGGCTTTGGTTCAGACGCCTGGTTTTGCGCAAGTGCTGCGCCTGAAATCAGTGCCGCGATGGCGCCCGCCAGAATCAGGCCATTTCCCCGTGTCATCCTGCCCCGCTTCTCGGCGCTTGTTGTTTTGGCTGGCGCCGTTGCCCGACTTTATATACGGATTCTCGCGACCCCGCGCCGGTTGCGAGCACGGCCTGGAAGCTCTAGGTTTCCAGGGGGAGGGGCGTCACAAATTAGGAATTTATCATGCCCCCCCTTCATATCCTTGCCCCTGTTTTCCTTGCCACCCTGAGCGCCGCCACACTGCTTCCGGCCTTGGCCGATACCAGCGACCTCAAAGGGCCGGACGGTAGCGCGCGCGGCAGCATCACCGTCTCTGCCGCGCCCAAGGGTGTGCTGCTGAAAGTCGAAGCCCGGGGCCTGACGCCCGGCTGGCACGGCATTCATTTTCACGAGAAGGGTGACTGCAGCAATCCCAAATTCACCAGCGCCGGCAGCCATGTGCACAATGCCAAGCCGGTGGTGCATGGCCTGCTGAATCCCAGCGCCAATGATTCCGGCGATCTGCCCAACATCTTTGCCGGCGCCGATGGTACGGCGGCGGCGGAAATCTACTCCGCGCTGGTGTCGTTCAAGGGCGGATCGGCCATGCCGTCACTGCTGGATGCAGACGGTTCGGCGGTGGTGATCCATACCAATGCCGACGATCACAACAGCCAGCCGATCGGCGGCGCGGGCGATCGCGTGGCCTGCGCGGTGATCCGCTAGGCCATGCGGCTCGACGACCTTCGTCCCAGCGACAATATGGATGACCGCCGGGGTCAGGGCGGGGGCTTCGGCCCCCGCCTGGCCTTTGGCGGTGGCGGGCTGGGGTTGGTTGCGGTGCTTGCGATCTCGCTTATCTTCGGCGTCGACCCGCGCATGTTGCTGGACGGCGCGGGCCCGGTGCCGATGCAGCGTGCCGAACGCGGCACAAACAGCGAATGCACTGACCAGGACTGTGTTTTCGTCAGCCGCGTCACCGGCTCGGCCGAAGATATATGGGCGCCGCTGATGCAGCAGCAGGGCGTGCGCTTCACGCCTGCCGTGACCACGACCTACGACTACGTCACGCCCACCGGCTGCGGCACCGGCCAGTCGGCCGCCGGACCCTTCTATTGCCCGAGCGACGGGCACATCTATCTCGATCTGACCTTCTTCAACGAACTGGGCCAGCGTTTCGGCGCGCCGGGACAATTCGCGCGCGCATATGTCATCGCCCATGAGTATGGCCATCACATCCAGAACCTGATGGGCGTGATGGACCGCCATGGCGGGCGGGACCAGGGCGCTGACAGCAATGCCGTGCGCATCGAGTTGCAGGCCGACTGTTTTGCCGGCATCTGGGCCACGCGCGCCGACCGCCAGTTCAACATGCTGGAGAGTGGTGACGTCGAAAGCGGGATGCAGGCGGCTTCGGCGGTGGGCGACGATACGCTGCAGAAGCAATCCCAGGGCTATGTCGTCCCGGACTCCTTCACCCACGGCTCGAGCGCCCAGCGCATCCGCTGGTTTCGGCGCGGGCTGGATGGCGGCGATGTCGCGGCCTGCGATACCTTTTCGGCCTCCGCCCTGTAGCGGCCCGCCCGCCGCCATGCCAGTTTGGCGGCCATGCGCATCCTGATCGCCGGTTTCCAGCACGAGACCAACACCTTCGCCCCGTCCAAAACGGCGTATGACGATTTCGTGCGCGGCGGAGCTTTTCCCGCCATGGCGCGTGGCGCGGACCTTATGGCCATGCGCGATGTGAATATTCCCATCGGCGGCTTCATCCGAGGCATGGAAGGACCGCGCACCGCGCTGGTGCCGGTGCTCTGGGCCGGGGCCACGCCCGCAGCCCATGTCACGCGCGATGCATTCGAGCGCATCGCCCATGAAATTGTCGCGGCGGCGCAGGATCAGCAATTCGACGGCATTTATCTCGACCTGCACGGCGCCATGGTTTGCGAGCATGATGATGACGGCGAGGGCGCGCTATTGGCGCGGCTGCGCGATGTGGTCGGTCCCAGCGTGCCGATCGTCGCGAGCCTGGACCTGCACGCCAACGTCACCCGCCGGATGCTGGAAACGGCCGACGCGCTGGTGGCGTATCGCACCTATCCCCATGAAGACATGGCGGAAGCCGGCGAGCGGGCCGCCGGGTTGATGAAGCGTCTCCTGGCGCGCGGCGCGCGCTTTCACCGCGCCGCCCGCCGTTTGCCGTTCCTGATCCCGATCAATGGCATGTGCACCATGGTGGAGCCGGCCCAGGGCACTTACCGGGCGCTGGCTGGCGCGGAAGCCGCGCAGGATGTCGCGCTGTCTTTCGCGCCCGGCTTTCCGGCGGCCGATTTCCCCGAATGCGGCGGGGTGGTGTGGGGCTATGGCGAGGATGCCCGCATTGAAAGCGTCGTGGCCGGGCTGACCGATCACATCGTTACCCGCGAGGCTGAATGGGTGGTGCCGTTTTTGGAACCCGAGGAGGCGGTGCGCCAGGCCCAGGTGATCGCGGCGCGGGCCACGAAGCCGGTTGTAATTGCCGACACCCAGGACAATCCGGGCGGCGGCGGCGATTCCAACACCACCGGCATGCTCCGGGCGCTGGTGAAATGCGAGGCCCAGGGCGCGGCCCTTGGCCTGATGGTGGACGGGGCGGCGGCGCGCGCGGCCCATGAGGCGGGCGCGGGCCAGGACATCACCATCGCGCTGGGGGGGCAGTCGGGCGTGGAAGGCGACGCACCGTTCCACGCCACGTTCCGAGTGGAGCAACTGTCCGACGGTATCTGCCGCTATGACGGGCCGATGATGAACGGCAAGCTGACCCATGCCGGGCCATCGGCGCGGCTGTCGATCGGCGGGGTACAGATCGTGGTCAGCACTTACAAAGACCAGATGCTGGACCGCAATCTCTACCGCATGGCGGGGGTCCAGCCCGAAACAATGAAAATCCTGGTCAACAAGAGCTCGGTGCATTTCCGCGCCGACTTTCAGCCGATCGCCGAGGCGATATTGGTGGCCAAGGCCCCCGGGCCGCTAAGAGCCGATCCGGCCGATTTTTCCTGGACGCGGCTGGCCCCCGGTATGCGGCTGCGCCCGCTGGGACCTGCCTTTCAGGCGCCCCGTGACCAACAAGAGGGCAGCCGCTAAGCTGGCCGCAACAAGAACACGGGAAGAGGCGTTGATGGTCCATCTCAGCCGCAGGAACGCTCTCCTCGCCACAGGCGGGGCCGCCGCCATGGTGGGCGCGGTCACCGGCCTGACCGGCGCCAGCGCCCAGCCGCGGTCCAACCTGTCGGGCTATGCCGTCAACCTGGATTGCTGGTTCCGGGATGTTCCTTTTGAGAAGCGCTTCGCGCTGGCGCGGCAAGCAGGCTTCAGGACCATCGAATTCTGGCGGGCGCGGCGCGCCCCGGGTCTGGACGCGGCGGTGATCCGGCGGTTGGCGGACGAGAATGGGCTGGAGATCGACCAGTTTGCGCCAGAGGCGCCCCGTTTTTCCGATCCCGCGCTTCATGGCGAACTGGTGAAAATGATCGAGACCACCATCGCCGATGCCCGCATTCTGGGTTGCAGCCAGTTCACGCTGGTGGGCCACCACATTGTCGACGGCATGACGCGCGAAGCGATGATCGCCGGCTATACCACCGGTTTGATGCGCATTGCCCCGATGCTGGAAGCCGCCGGCATCACCGCGCTGGTCGAGCCCTTCAACACCGTCAATCACCTGAATCATCTGCTGAACGGCTCACAGCCGGCTTACGCCATGGTCAAGTCGGTGAACTCGCCGCGCATCAGGCTGCTCTGGGATTTCTATCACATGCAACTGGAGGACGGCGACCTGATCCAGAAGTTCAAGGCCGGTTTCGACCAGGTGGCCTACATCCAGATCGGCGACGTGCCGGGACGGCACGAACCGGGCACCGGTGAGATTAATCACGCCAATCTGATCCATGCCATCCGCGCGGGCGGCTATAAAGGCAAGATCGGGCTGGAATTCATGCCGCTGCACGACAATTGGCGCAGCGCAGTCAAGGCGGTGGCCGGGCTGGATACCGGTGGCTGACCTGCTAGAGTCTCTCAACATTGTCGGGGAAAGCGGAATGAATATTGTCGCGCTGGTTCTGGTCGTCCTGGCGGCGATCATCCTGTTCCGGGCCATCAAGATCGTGCCCCAGGGCCGCGAATTCACCGTGGAGCGGTTCGGCCGCTACACCCGCACCCTCAAGCCCGGCATCGCCTTCCTGACGCCCTTCGTCGAAGGGGTGGGCCGGCGCGTCAACATGATGGAACAGGTGCTGGACGTGCCGCAGCAGGATGTCATCACCAAGGACAACGTCTCGGTCCGGGTGGACGGCATTGTCTTCATCCAGGTGATGGATGCCTCCCAGGCCGCCTATCGCGTCGACAATCTGACCTATGCCATTACCCAGCTGTCCCAGACCAACTTGCGCACCGTGGTCGGTTCCATGGACCTGGACGAGGTGCTGTCGCAGCGCGACCAGATCAACACGCGGCTTCTGTCCACCATCGACCATGCCACCAATCCCTGGGGCGTGAAGGTGACGCGCATCGAGATCAAGGATCTGGTGCCGCCGCCCGACATCACCAACGCCATGGCCCGCCAGATGAAGGCCGAGCGCGAGCGCCGCGCCGTGTTGCTGGAAGCCGATGGCGAAAAGCAGGCCGCCATCACCCGCGCCGAGGGCGCCAAGCAGGCCGCTATTCTGGAGGCCGAAGGCCGCCGCGAAGCCGCCTATCGTGATGCCGAGGCGCGCGAACGCGAGGCGGAAGCCGAAGCCAAGGCGACCGCCATGGTGTCCGACGCCATCGCCAAGGGCGACGTCAACGCCATCAACTACTTCGTTGCCCAGAAATATGTCGCGGCTTTCGCCGAGCTTGCTCGCAGCCCGCAGCAAAAGACCGTCATCATTCCGGCCGACATGGCGGGGATCACCGGTTCCATCGCCGGCATCGGCGAACTGATCAAGACCATTGGAAGCGACGGGCCGAAGGGCAATGCGCCGCAACCGCCGCGCCGCGGTTCTTCCGTTCCCATCGTAGGGGGCTGAGATGGAGTGGCTGCTGCAAAATCCGCTCGCGCTCTGGCTGGTAATCGCGGCTGTGCTGCTGGCCATTGAAGTCGGCACCGGTTCGGGATGGCTGTTATGGCCGACCGGCGCGGCGGCGCTGACCGGCCTGGCCGCTTCAGTCTTTCATTTAAACCTGCCGATTCAACTGGTGGTCTTTGCGCTGCTGACCATCGCCACCGCCCTGGCCGGTCGCCGCTTCTTTCCACGGACCGCCGCGGCAGGGGCCGACATCAACGACACCATGACGCGGCTGGTGGGCGCACAGGGTGTGACAGCCGACGCGTTCCACAATGGGCGCGGCCGGGTCTTCGTGGACGGAAAGGAGTGGTCTGCCAGGCTGG
>CAMCWK010000028.1 GCA_945882615.1 Rhizobium sp. Q54
GCCCGTCAGTTCATAGCCGACCTCCTTGGGCAACTGCTTGAAGATGGCGTCCATCTCCTGCAGTGCCGTACCGGACGAGATGCCCGGCGCGCCCGCACCCATCAACTGGATGGAGGGAAAGCCGTTATAGCGCGTCAGCGAGGCGGGCCCCTGCGTCCAGGCCGAGCTGGCGAAAGACGAGAAGGGCGTCATGTCGCCGGCATTGTTGCGCACATACCAGCGGTTCAGGTCTTCCGGCTTCATGCGATAGGGCGCATCGCCCTGCATATAGACGCGCTTGACGCGGCCCCGGTCCAGGAAGTCGTTGATATAGGCGCTGCCCCAGGCGGCGCTGAGGGTGGAGTTGATGTTGGACGGCAGCACCCCCAGCGTGTTGGCCTTGGCCTGGTCGATATCGATGTGAAGCTGCGGCGTGTCGTCCAGGCTGTTGGGGCGCACGCCCTGCAGCTTGGGATTCTGCGCCGCCATGCCCAGAACCTGGTTGCGATACTGCATCAGGGCGGCGTGGCCGACATTGCCGCGGTCCTGCATCTGGATGTCGAAGCCGGACGACTGGCCAAGCTCCTGCACGCTGGGGGGCACCAGCGCGAAGACCTGCGCGTCGGGCAGTGACATGAATTTCATGAAGGCGCGCTGGGCGACGGCCTGGGCGGTGTTCTGCTTGCCTTTGCGCTGGTCCCAGTCCCTCAACTTGGTGAAAGCGAGGCCGGCATTCTGCCCGGAGCCGGAAAAACTGAATCCGGCGATGACGAAGGTGAACTCCACGTTGTCCTTCTCGTCTTCCAGATAGAATTTCGAGACTTCCTTGGCCACCGCCATGGTGCGTTCCTGCACCGCGCCGGTGGGCAGGGTGATCTGGGTGATGACAAAGCCCTGGTCCTCGTCGGGCAAAAACCCGGTCGGCAGGCGCAGGAACAGAAACGTCATGATGCCAACGATCACCAGGAAGGCCGCCATGACTTTCCAGCTGTTGTGCAGGAACCAGGCCGTGCGCTTCTGGTACCACGCCCGGAAGGCTTCGAAATTGCGGTTGAACCACAGGAAGAAGCGCATCTGCGGCTTGTGCTCGGTTTCGGCCGGCTTGAGCATGGTGGCGCAAAGCGACGGCGTCAGGATCAGCGCCACCAGGATCGACAGCGTCATGGCCGAGACAATGGTGACGGAGAATTGCCGGTAGATCACACCCGTCGAGCCGCCGAAGAAGGCCATGGGCAGGAACACCGCCGTCAGCACCAGTCCGATGCCGATCAGCGCGCCGGTGATTTCCTGCATGGATTTGAGGGTGGCGTCGTAAGGACTTAAACGCTCCTCGTGAATGATGCGCTCGACATTTTCGACCACCACAATGGCGTCGTCGACCAACAGGCCGATCACCAGCACCAGCGCGAACAAGGTGAGCGTGTTGATGGTGTAGCCGAACATGGCGAGGATGCCGAAGGTGCCCAGCAGCACCACCGGCACGGCAATGGCGGGGATCAGCGTGGCGCGCCAGTTCTGCAGGAAGATGTACATCACCAGCACCACCAGGGCGATGGCTTCGATCAGCGTCACCACCACGTCGTGAATGGACAGGCGGATGAAGGTGGTGTTGTCCACCGGATAGACCATCTTCATGCCCGGCGGCAGGGTGGCGCGCAGTTCCTCGGCACGTTCCTTGACCGCGGCCACGGTGCTCAGCGCATTGGCGCCCGGCGCCAGCATCACCGCGACGCCGGCGGCGGGATAGCCGTTGAACAGGCTGGTGATTTCATAGGATTCCGCGCCCAGTTCGACGCGGGCAACATCGCGCAGCCGGACCACGGCGCCGCCGGGCGAGGTCTTGAGCACGATCTCGCGGAACTGTTCGGGGGTCTGCAGACGTGACTGGGCGGTGACGGTGGCGTTCAGCTGCTGGCCGGGCACGGCGGGTTGCTGGCCGATCTGGCCGGCGGAAACCTGCACGTTCTGGGCCTGCACCGCGGCGCTGACGTCGGACGGCATCAGGCTGAAATTCTTCAGCTTGAACGGATCCAGCCAGATGCGCATGGCATATTGCGCGCCGAACACCTGGGTGTTGCCCACGCCGGGCACGCGGCTGATCTGGTCGGCCATGCGGCTGGAGATGAAGTCCGACACGTCCACATTGTTATAGCGGCCGGTATCATCATAGACGCCGATGACGATGATGAAGCTGGGCTGGTTCTTGACCACGGTGACGCCGATCTGCTGCACCTGGGAGGGCAGCTTGGGCACGGCGGCCTGCACCTTGTTCTGCACCTGCACCTGGGCGATGTCGGGATCGGTGCCCGGCGCGAAGGTGACGGTGATGCCGACCGAGCCGTTGGCGTTCGACGCGGATGAGAAATAGAGCAGGTTGTCCAGGCCGGTGAGCTGCTGCTCGATCACCTGGGTGACGGAGTTCTGCACCGTCTGGGCATCGGCGCCCGGATACATGGCGTTGATCACCACCGCCGGCGGGGCGATGGTGGGATATTGCTCGATCGGCAGGCTGGTGGCGGCGATGCCGCCCGCCAGCATGGTGACGATTGCGATGACCCAGGCGAAAACCGGGCGGTCGATGAAGAAGCGCGAGAGCGACATTTAGTGGGCCGTCGGATTGGCAGGCGCGGCCGGTGCGCCGGCAGGGGCTGCGGGTTTGGAGCCTGCGGGGCGCGGCGCCACCGGCATGTCGGGCTGCACGCGCTGCAAGCCTTCGACGATGATGCGCTCGCCGGGCTTGAGGCCGTCCAGCACCTGCCAGTCGCCGCCGATCGAGCGGCCGGTCTTCAGGACGCGCAGGCGGGCGAAATTCTTTTCGTCCACCACCAGCACGGTGGGCTCGCCCTTGGCGTTGCGGCTGACGCCCTGTTGCGGCGCCAGGATGCCGTGGGGATCGGTGCCCTGGGTGACGGTGGCGCGAACATAGAGTCCGGGCAGCAGCAACCCTTCGGGATTGGGGAAGATGGCGCGCAGCCGCACCGCGCCGGTGGAAGGGTCCACCGTCACATCGGTGAACTGCAACTTGCCTTCATGGGCATAGTCGCTGCCGTCTTCCAGCTTCAGCTTCACGACTGCCGTGCCGTCTGCGCTGACATTGCCGGCCTGCGCGGCGCGCCTGAGCGCCACCAGTTCCGAGCTGGACTGATCGACATCGACATAGATGGGATCGAGCGTGGAGACCGTGGTGAGCGCAGTGGGCTGCTGCGCCGTCACCAGCGCGCCGACCGTCACGCTGGAAGCACCGATACGCCCCGAGATCGGCGAGGTGATGCGGGTATAGTTGAGGTTGATGCGCGCGGCGTCGGCCTGCGCCTTGGCCTGCAGATAGGTGGCGCGGGCATCGTCATTGGTCTGGGGCGCGATGGCGTTTTCCTTGAGCAGGATTGCGTACCGGTCGGCGCGGGTCTTGGCGCTGGCCAGCGTCGCGGCGGCGGCGGCATAGGCGGCCTCATACGGCGCCGGATCGATCTGATAAAGCGCCTGACCCGCCTTGACGGAGGAGCCTTCCACGAACAGCCGCGCCTTGACGATGCCGGTGATCTGGGGGCGGATTTCCGACACCGCAAAGGGGCTGGTGCGGCCCGGCAATTCGGTGGTCAACGCCACCGGCGTTTGCTTGATGGTGACCACGCCAACCGAAGGCGGCGGCATCTGCTGCTGCGGAGCTTCGCCGCAACCGGCCAGGACAAGAGAGGAGGCCAGGGCGAAAAGGAAAAGGCGCGACATGCAAGTCCCCAATAGCTGCTTGAGAATGACGAACGGGCAAGGCCGTAACAGACATCCGTCAATAAATAACGATCCCCCAGCGTATGCTGCCGGCGCCCCTTACATATGTGCAACTGCGAAAATTGGAAGGCCCGAATGGGACGAAAGTGGGGCCCATAATGCGGTTAAGGCGGATTCTACGCTGCGCGGGTTGTCAATTTGACACAAACGAGCCTTGTGCATGCGCCGCGCGCAAGTATCGAACGGCATCGATGCCTGTTCGACATACCAGCCCAGATGCTTTCGGAATACTTTTAGGCCCAGCGTATCGCCGTAAAAACGCAGAGTGTCCCTAAAATGATCAAGGGCAATGTCCAAACGAGAGGCAGTATCCGGCTCTGACATTTCAGCGCCACTGTCCAAGACGCGGTCCAGCGCCGATGCAATCCAGGGCCGGCCATAGGCCCCGCGCCCGATCATGATCGCATCCGCGCCCGACTGCGCCAGCGCATCGCGGGCGGACACCGCGTCAATGATGTCGCCGTTCACGATCACCGGCAGGCGTGTGGCTTTCTTCACCTCGGCCACCGCGCGCCAGTCAGCCTGGCCACGATAGAATTGCTGGCGGGTGCGGCCATGCACGGTGATGGCTTTGACGCCCAGGCTTTCCGCCAGCGCGGCGATCTCAGGCGCATTGCGGTTGTTGTCATCCCAGCCCAGCCGCATCTTGAGCGTAACCGGACGCGAGGTGCCATTCACGGCGGCCTCGATCAATCGCGCCGCCAGTTCGGGTTCGCGCATCAGCGCCGATCCCGACAAGGCGCCGGTCACTTCCTTGGCCGGGCAACCCATGTTGAAATCGATGATGTCGGCGCCGGCTTCTTCCGCCAGCCTGGCGCCTTTGGAAATCCATTCGGGCGTGCGTCCGACCAGCTGGATCACCATCAGGGGCAGTGCGTGTTCATCTTCCCTGGCGCCAATGGCGGCGCGGCGCACCACATCGGGGCGTCCGCGCGCGAAGCTGTCGCAGGCCACCATCTCGGTCGCCACATAGGGCGCGCCGCAGCGGCTGGCGATGCGCCGAAAAGGCAGGTCCGACACTCCCGTCATCGGCGCAGTCAGGACCCGGCCGGGAATGGTGACGTCGCCTATTTTCAAGCTGGTCTTGAGGCTGGCGGACATGGGGGCGGGACATAGTCCCGCCGGCCCGGTTTGTCGAGTTAAAGCCTAGTTGCCGACATTGCGGACGCGGCCCGGCCCGGCGATGTCGGTGTCCACTTTTTTGGGGTTGCTGTGCAGCCGGACTTCACCGGGGCCTGCGATCTCGATCCTGGCTTCTTCGCTGGGCGCGATGTCGGCCTTGCCGATGCCCGCAATCTCCACCCGCGTCTCACGGGATGTCACCTGGCCGAAATCGGCATGGCCGATGCCCGCCATCTCGATTTCCACCCGATCAACCTTGCCATTGGCTTCGACCTTGGCGACGCCGGCCATCTCGATCTTCAGGTTCTCCTGGTCCAGCGCATCCAGGGTCAGCTTGCCGGTGCCGGCGATTTCAAAGCGCTTGAAGACGCGACCCGGCAAGGTGATCTCCAGGTCCTTGGTGCGGCTGCCCCAGCCGCGGCAGTCCAGCTGGATATCGCCCTGATCGACTTCGAGATGTGCCAGCACCTGGGGATCGCCGGTGACATGCACCCGGTCGTCGGTGCCGGGACGATAACGGGCATGGCCGCGCAGCGACAGGCCGACATGATCGCTGCCGTCCCAGTTCAGGATACGGCTGGTGGCCGTCGCGCCGGGAACGACCTTGCAGCGGTCCTTGTCGCCGAAGGCAATCATATCCAGGCCGGACAGCGCACCGCCGCCGATGGTGGCGGCCGCGCCCATGCAGACCACCGATGCGGTCAGGCCGACAATGGCGATCACGGCTAGCTTGCGGCCCATCACATATTCTCCGATGCGTCAGATATTGTTGCCGCTGCCCGCGACATTGTGGATGCGACCCGAACCGGCGATGTGGGTTTCGACCTTGCGCGGATTGGTGTGCAGATTGACGTCGCCCGATCCGGCGATGTGAATCTGCGCCTCGCCGCGTGGCGCGATATCGGCATTGCCGCTGCCGGCGATCCGGACCGTCACATCATTGGCCGCCACGCGGCCCAGATCGGCATCGCCCGATCCGGCGATGGAAATGCGCAGCTCTTCCACCTTGCCGCTGGCCTTGATGCTGCCCGAACCGGCGATGGAGACGCGCAGGTCGCCCTGGTCGAGGTTTTCCAGTTCGAGCTTGCCGCTGCCGGCGATGCGGAACTTCTCCATTGGCGTGCCGGGCAGGGTGATCTGCAACCTGTCGTCGTTCCTGCCCCGGCCGCGGCAGTCCAGCTCGATACGGCCATCCCGCACGCGCACATGCGCCACCACGTCCGGATCGCCGCTGACATGCAATTGTTTGCTGCCATTGGGTGTGTAACGCGCCGTCGCCGGCACGTTGAGGGAAACCTCGTGGCTGCCGTCCCATTCCAGGGTGCGGCTGCCGGGAGCGTCGGCGGCGACCTTTTCGCAGCGCGGTCGGTCGCTGAACATGGAGAAATCCATGTCTTCGAAGCCGGCGCCGAATTCCTTGGCACCTATCGCCACGGCCGCGCCCATGGCGACCGCGGAAACCACCAGGCCCGTGAAAGCGACGATAGCGAGTTTGTGAACCATGAGCGTCTTCCTCAGATGGAATCGTTGGCGGATTTGAAAAGGCGGAAGTGCAGCCGGGCATACTGGATCAGCGCCCGCGCCACCCAGTCCAGGATCATCAGCAGCAGAGCGCCGCCGCCAATGCCGCCGCTGAGCAGGCCGACGCCGGTCAGCGTTTGCAGCGCGGTGTTGCCCATCATCAGTTCCCAGCCGCCGGGGATCAGGTTCCCCAAAAGGATGGCGCCGCCGATCAGGCAGCCGACACAGGCCAGGGCGATGACAAAGAACACCGCCAGCATCACGCCCAGGATGGGCAGCAGGAACATGATGTCGATGGTGGCCAGGCCGACCAGCGCCAGCACCACGCCGACGAAGTTGCCGGCGCTGCGTTGCTGTTCCCAGCGCTTGAAACCGACTTCGGCGCGCAGCTCGCGCGCCAGCCGCGCGGGATCGCCCAGCGCTTCGGCGACTTCATCCTCGCTGCGTCCGGCGGCCATGCCGTCGGCGAAATGGGATTCATAGTCGGCGATGATGTCGTTGATGTCGCTTTGATGCAGGCCCGACAGGCCGGCGCGAAGTTGCGCAATGAAGTTCGCGCGGTTCATGTGACTTCCCCCAGGATTTTTCGCACGGCAATTTCGAAGGCGAGCCAGTCCGAGATCTGCGCCTTCAGGGCATTGGCCCCGGCCTTGGTGAGCTTGTAATATTTGCGCGGCGGGCCGCTGCCGGATTCCTGCAGGTAGGTCGTGACCAGCCCGTCATTCTGCATCCGGCGCATCAGGGGATAGATGGTGCCTTCGCCCATGCCCACCGCCTCAGCCATGCGGCTGGCGATGTCATAGGCGTAATTGTCGCCCTTGGAGAGCAGCGCCAGGACACACATTTCCAGGACGCCTTTCTTGAGCTGGATTTGCAGCGATTCTGTCATGACCTATTACCTATCACACGATACCTTGTGATGCAAGATACCAATTCCCTTTTCTTTGGCCATTACCCGGCCCTTAAGGCTTTTGGCGGTAAAAATCCCGCCATGCGCCTGAAAACCCAGCTCGCCAGCCTGATCGGCCGCCATATCCGGGTGCGCCCCGCCCGCCTGGCGGGACACCGGCCGGTGGCCAGCATCAGTTTCGACGATTTCCCCAAATCGGCCTGGAGTCTGGGCGGGCAGGTGCTCGCCCGGCATGGGGTGCGCGGTACTTATTATACGGGTGGCAGCTTTTGCGGCCAGACCGTGGAGGGCACGCCCTTCTATGATGCACAGGATCTGACGGAGCTGGCGGCGGCGGGGCACGAGATCGGCTGCCATGGTTTTGGCCACCGCCCGGTTTCGGAACTGTCGTCTGACGAGCTCGCGCAGGATGCGCGGCGCAACCAGGATTTCCTCAAGCCGTTCCTGAACGGCGCGGCGCCGGTCAGCTATGCCTATCCCTTTGGCCGCGTCAGTCCGCGCAGCAAGCATTTTCACGCACCGCATTTTTCGTCGCTGCGCGGCACCCATGAAGGGGTCAATGTGGGTCGGGTGGATCTGGCGCAGCTGGACGTGATTTCCCTGGAAACCCGGCTGTGGGACGAGGGCCGCATCCAGGACGCGATCCAGCGCGCGCTGCACGATCATGGCTGGCTGATCCTGTACACCCATGGCGTGTCGGACAATCCGGGCCTGTATGGCTCGACCCCGCAGATGCTGGACTGGACGCTGTCGCGCCTGAAAGCCGCGCGCATCGAAACCCTGCCGGTGCGCGACGCGTTGCCGGTGGCGTTGGGCCACTAGGCTTCGAAGTGGCGCTGGGCCACTAGCCCCTCAACGCCTTTTCGCGGATTGCCGTCAGCGTTGTCACAGGCGTGATGCCTTCGGCGTCGTATTTCACATGGATGATGGAAGGCAGGCCGCTGGCCTCCGCCGCCAGGAAGGCGGGCGCGAAATCGTCCGTCTTCTCAACGGTCGCGCCGAAGCCGCCAAAGCTTCTGGCCATGGCGGCGAAATCGGGATTGCGAAGGGCGGTGCCGGAGACGCGCCCGGGATATTCGCGCTCCTGGTGCATGCGGATGGTGCCGTAACAGCCATTGTCATAGACGATCACGATCAACGGCAACCGGTACTGCATGGCGGTGGCGAATTCCTGCCCCGTCATCAGAAAATCCCCGTCACCGGCCAGCACGATGACGGGACGTTCGGGATACAGGCTCTTCATCGCCAGGGCGGCCGGCAACCCATAGCCCATGAAGCCGCTGATCGGCGCGACCTGCGTGCCGAAGCGGCGAAAGCGGTAGAAGCGGTGAATCCAGGCGGCGTAATTGCCCGCGCCATTGGTCAGCATGGCATCGGCGGGCAGGTGGCTGCGCAGCCAGATCATGATCTCGCTCATGTTCACGGCGCCCGGTTGCGGCGTCGGCTTTTCCGACCAGCCCAGATATTCCTGGCGGGCTTGCGACACGTCGCGCGCCTGGGTGGGCGACAATCCGGCCAGCGCAGGGGCGAAGGCCCGCGGGCTGGCATGGATGCCGAGGGTGGGGCGCCACACCCGCCCGATCTCTTCGGCACCGGGATACAGGTGTACTGTCTTCATCTGCGGCTCGGGGAGATCAAACAACGTATAGCCCTGCTGGGTCAGCTCATTGGGCCGCCCCCCAGCCACGATCACCAGATCGCTGTCCTTGAACCGAGCCACCAGTTTGGGATTGGCACCGAGCCCCAGATCGCCGGCATAATTGGGATGGGCGCTATCGAACAGATGGGCGCGGCGAAAGCCGGTTGCCGCCGGAATGCCAAAGCTTTTCGCGAACGCCATCATCGCGTCACAGGAAGGCTGGTCCCAGCGTGAACCGCCCAACAGCAGCATGGGGCGCTGGCTTTGGGCGAGCAGATTTTGCAGTTCTGCCAGCTGCTGGGCACCGGGGGCGGTCTCGGCCACTTCCACAGCGGCGCCGTCAGGCGCCGCGGAGGCGCGCGACAGCATGTCATGGGGCAGCGCCAGCACCACCGGCCCCGGACGTCCGCTCATCGCTTGCGTGAACGCCCGGCTGACATACTCGGCCATCCGGTCGGGATCGTCGATCTCGGCGGTGAACTTGGTCATGCTGCCGAACACGGCCGCAAAATCCAGTTCCTGGAACGCGCCGCGGCCGCGATTGTAACTTTCCACCTGGCCGGCAAACAGGATCATGGGCGTGGAATCCTGCTGGGCGATATGGATGCCGCCAGACGCATTGGTGGCACCGGGCCCACGGGTGACGAAGCAGATGCCGGGACGGCCAGTGGCCTTGCCATGGGCTTCGGCCATCATCGCCGCGCCGCCCTCGTTGCGGCAAACAACAACCTCAATGCCGCTGTCCTTCAGCGCATCCAGCACGGCGAGATAGGATTCACCCGGCACGCAGAACACCCGTTGCACGCCCTGGATGTGCAATTGTTCCACCAAAACCTGTGCGGCAGTGCGGACTGCGGGGCCTGTGTGCGTCATGCATGTTTTTCCGTCGGAATAAATCACATGATAGCGCGGGCTTGTCCCAGATTGAAACGGCCGGTCACTCTGCTATTGCGCCGCTATTTTGTTAATCCAACCCGCCTAAAATGCCGCTCGTCATTGGGGTCATACGATGAACCGGGTTGAGAATTTTCTGTTGGGCGGGCGGCACAATCGTTCCGCCATCCATGTCGGTCTGGTGAACAACATGGCCGATGCGGACATGCGCGCCACCGAGCTGCAATTCGCCAAGCTGCTGAAGGAATCCGCAGGCGCGCTGGACGTGCGGCTGCGGCTTTTCTCATTGCGCGGCATCGCGCGGGGCGAGCAGGCGCGTTCGCGTATGGACGGCTTCTATGACGATGCCGCTTTTCTACAGGCGGCCAATATCGATGCCCTGATCGTGACCGGCGCGCCCGATGACGGCGGCGATCCCAAGGCGCAGGCTTACTGGCCGGAACTGACGCAGCTGATCGACTGGGCCGAGACCGGCACGTTTTCCACGCTGTTTTCCGGCCAGGCGGCAGCAGCCGGCGTGCTGCATCTGGACGGCATCGCAGCCCGTCCCCTGCACCGCAAGCTCTCGGGCGTGTTCCCCGCCATGCGGGTGGAAGACGATCCGCTGTTCTTCGGCCAGACGCTGACCCTGCCGGTGCCGCATGGGCGCAGTCACGAAATCGCCGAGGCCGATCTTTCGCAAAGGGGTTATCGCGTGCTGTCGCGGCTGCCCAGCGGCCAGGTTGACATCTTCACCCGCGAACCGGCGGGCCAGAGCCGCTTTGTCTTCCTGCAGGGACATCCCGAATATGACCGGGCTACGCTGGGCCGCGATTATCTGCGCGACCTGGAGCGTTTTCATGCCGGCGATCTGGCCGCGGCCCCCGCGATTCCTGAGAATTATTTCGATCGCGCCACGGAAAACCAGCTCAGCGAAGCCGGCACGGATATGGCGCGCGTTCGCGAGATCGTGGCCGGGGCGCTGACCTTGCAGTCCTGGCGGCTGCATACCGGCCGGCTGTTCGCCAACTGGCTCACTCTGGTGGCGGCGGCCAAGGCCCGCCGCACGACATCGCGCAGCGTTCATACCCGCAAGCGCGCGTCTTAGGCTGGCACCACATCAAATGCGATCGTGGTCCGCGCCGCCTTGTCACGGAACGGCACGGTGCCGTGCCACATGTAAGACGGAAACAGCACCAGCCGGCCTGGCAGCGGCTGGATGGCGCGGCGGATGGGCGTCTTCAGTTCGACCTCCAGGGCGGGCTCGCCGAACTTGATCCAGCCCTGGCGCGCGGTTTCGTCCTTGGTCGCGTCCGGCACCGACACGTAATAGCAGGAGCTGATCCATCCATCGGGATGGATGTGATTGACGTGGAAACCGCAGTCCCTGAGCCGCGACGACCAGGATCCGGCATAGCGAAAATCGCCGGCCCGCCGCGCCCGCAGGGGGTGCGCCGGATCCTCGCCCATTTCCGCGATATAGCGCGCCACCGTTTCGTCGATGCGCTGCTTCAATTTCGTCACCAGCGGCAAGGCGGCGGGAAAGAGGTGGCCGGGGGTCTGGGTGCCGCCGCGCAAGGACTGGCTGACGAATTCGCGGGTTTGGGGATGCAGGCGATCCAGCTCGGCATTGAGTTCGTGATTGAAGCTTTCCATGTCGGAAAAGCCTTCGGGCGGCTCCAGATCGAAACTGCGCACCAGCGCGTCATAATCATTGAGGAAATCCTCGCGCCCGTCTTCCAGCAGGCGCGAGGCGATGCTGAGGATGGCGAGGCTCGCGCCGTCGCCGGGTATCATCTGCAGGGCCTGTTCACACAGCCAGGCCGCCTTCCCAGGGTCGCCGGTCAGGATGGCCGGTTCAGCGGCGCGGCGCAGCAGGTCCGCATCATTGCCATGGCGCGCCAGCATCGCTTCAAAGGCTGAAAGGGCTTCGCCATGGCGCTTCATCATTGTCAGTTCGTTGGCGGCGCACAGCGCCGCGACCCGGTCGCCAGGAGCGCGGGCCACGAGGCTGGAATAGATGGCATGGGCTTCCGCGTCGCGTTTTTCGTGGCTGAGGAAAAAGGCCTTGTCCATCAGGACCTCGCGGGTCTGCGGCGCCCGATCGTAGGATTTGAGGAATTCATCGCTGCGGCCAAGCTGATAGAGCAGGGCGTTGTAATCGTGATGCAGCTCGGCATTGCCGGGGCTGCGCGCCAGTTCGCTCTGAAGGATCGCCAGCGCTTCGTCAAAGCGCTCCAGATTTTGCAGCGTTTCGGCGCGGTGCAGCGCCAGGTTGGGTAAAGCGGGAAACAATGCCTGGGCCTGGTCCAGCGCGGCCAGAGCGTCTTGATCCTTGCGCTGGCGGCGCAGCGCCTGACCCAGTTGCAGATAGAGTTGAGCCTTGAGCAGCGGCTCCGCCGTTTCGCTCAGCGCCCGGCGCAGCGGCGCTTCGGCATCGCCCGGCCGCCGCGCATCCACCAGCACCGCCGCCAGCGCCAGCTTGGCGCGCACATGCGCAGGGCTCAGCCGCAGCAGATGGCGGAACTGCTTTTCCGCCTCCTCCAGCCGTCCGCTCCGGTGCAGCAGCGCCCCCAGTTCGAAAATCGCTTCGGGAAAATCAGATTTGCGCTTGAGCGCGGCGCGCAAGGCGCTTTCCGCTTCTACCGTCTGTCCCAACCGCGACAGCGCCAGTCCGTGGTTGAAGGCATAAAGCGGTTCGCGCGGCGCGGCCTTAAACGCCTGCGCAAACAGCCCCGCCGCTTCGCCCAGCTGGCCCTGGTTCATCCGCAGCGTGCCCGCGAGGTTCAGCAGATCGGGATTGGTCGGCAGGCCGGCGGTGAAATAGGGCGCCAGCGCCATTTCCGCGATCGGCAGATTGCCGCCCTGAAGCGCCCGCGTGGCAGTCGCCAGGGCTTGCTGCAGGGCCGGAGAGGAAGACGAGGTGAGCATCCGGTCACCCTATAATGAGAGAGCGGGAATTTCCCAGCCGGTGGCAGGTATGACGGATTGTCAGAAATTATCATTAAATAACAATAGGTTACGACCAGGATTTTGCCCGTCGCAATCTGTCACCGAATGTCCCTCCCCCCCGGGGGAGCGATGATCTAATAACTGTCAGCCTGCGGGGGCGAACGCGCGTTGGACATGGATTCGGTTTTCACCACATTGGGCCTAGCCTTTTGCGCCATTGCGCTGATCGGTGCGGGCTATGCCTTGCTGTCTGCCCTGTTGGCGGCGCGTTTCATGCGCCGCGCATCCACGGCCAATGCCGATCATCCCGCTGTCTCCATTCTCAAGCCGCTGCATCAAAGCGAGCCGGACCTGGCCAAAAACCTGGAGACGGTCTTCAACCAGGCTTATCCGCATCCGGTGCAGATCGTGTTTGGCGCACATGATCTGGCCGATCCCGCCCTCGGCGTGGTGCGCGCGCTTCAGGCGAAGTACCCGCAGGTTGACACCGTCATTGTGGCCAGCGCGGCCTCCCATGGCGCCAACGCCAAGATTTCCAACCTGATCAACATGCTGCCGGCGGCCAAGCACGATGTGCTGGTGCTGTCGGACAGCGATATCGCGGTGAAACCGGACTGGTTGGAACAGGTCGTGTCTGCGCTGCATCGCCCCAACGTCGGCGTTGTGACCTGCTTTTACACCGGCGAGCCGGCGCAGGGGGCACACAGGCTGTGGTCGGGCCTGGCGGCGATGGGTACTTCTTACGGCTTTCTGCCCAATGCCATTGCGGGTTTCAGCCTGGGCCTGGCGGCGCCCTGTTTTGGTTCGACCATCGCGCTGCGGCGCCGGACGCTGAACGAGATCGGCGGCTTTGCGGCCTTCGCCGACCATCTGGCCGACGATTATGAGATCGGCCATGCCGTGCGCAGAGCCGGCCATACCCTAGCGGTTCCCGCCCTAGCGGTTGGCCATACCGCCGCGGAAAACAGCTTTGCAGACCTTTTCCGGCACGAGCTGCGCTGGACCCGGACCATCCGGCTGGTGAACCCGGCCGGCCACTTCGGCAGCATCGTCACCCACGGCTTGCCCTTTGCCCTGATGGGGGCGGTGCTGCTGGGATTTTCCCCCGCCGCGCTGGTGATTCTGGGCGCGGTCCTGGGCGCGCGTCTGGCCCTGAAATGGCGGATTGACCGCCTTTTTGCCACCCATGCCGGGCCCTGGTACCTGCTGCCGGTGCGAGATTTGCTGAGTTTTGTGGTGTTCCTGGCCTCCCTGTTCGGCGAAACAGTGCATTGGCGCGGAAGTCACTTTACGGTACAGCGCTGCGGCGCAATATCTTCCGGTTGACGTTCCTGAAGTTCCCGAGGTTTTGACCATGTCGATGAAGACCCTTTTCCTGCAGGCCCCGTCCTTTGACGGCTTTGATGGCGGCGCCGGCTCGCGCTACCAGGCCAAGCGCGAGATCAAGAGCTTCTGGTATCCGACCTGGCTGGCCCAGCCCGCCGCGCTGGTGGAAAACTCCAAGCTGATCGACGCTCCGCCGCACAACACCTCGCTGGCCGAAGTGGTGGGCCAGGCCAAGGACTTTGACCTGGTGGTCGCGCACACCTCGGTGCCGTCCTTCAAGTCGGATGTGAAGGTGATCGAGGCCATGAAGGCCGCCAACCCGAATCTCAAGGCCGGGCTGATCGGCGCCAAGGTTGCCGTCAATGCCGAAGGGAGCCTGCGCGAAGGCGCGGCGATCGACTTCGTCGCCCGCAACGAGTTCGATTTCACCATCAAGGATGTCGCCGACGACATGCCCTGGGGCGAGATCAAGGGCATCTCCTACCGCAACAAGCAGGGCGTGATCGTGCACAATGCCGATCGCCCGATCATCGAGAATATGGACTCGCTGCCCTTCGTCACCCCGGTCTACAAGCGCGACCTGGTGATGGAGAATTACTTCATCGGCTATCTCAAGCACCCCTATATCTCGATCTATACGGGTCGCGGCTGCAAGTCGCGTTGCACCTTCTGCCTGTGGCCCCAGACCGTGGGCGGCCACAATTACCGCACCCGTAGCGTCGGCCATGTGGTGGAGGAGATCAAATGGGCGATGAAGGCCTTCCCCCAGACCAAGGAATTCTTCTTCGACGACGACACCTTCACCGACGACCTGCCGCGCGCCGAAGCCATCGCCAAGGAGCTGGGCAAGCTGGGCATCCATTGGTCGTGCAACGCCAAGGCGAACGTGCCCTATGAATCGCTCAAGAAGCTGAAAGAGGGCGGCCTGCGCCTGCTGCTGGTCGGCTACGAATCCGGTAACCAGCAGATCCTGCACAACATCAAGAAGGGCATGCGCATCGAGGTGGCCGAGAAGTTCACCCGCGACTGCCACACGCTGGGCATCCAGATTCACGGCACCTTCATCCTGGGCCTGCCGGGCGAAACCCTGGAAACCATGCGCGAAACGCGCGAATTCGCCAAGCGCATCAATCCGCACACCGTGCAGATCTCGCTGGCGGCGCCCTATCCCGGCACCTTCCTCTACAATCAGGCCTTGCAGAATGGCTGGCTGGACGAAGCCAATGCCGAACTGATCGACGAGAACGGCATCCAGATCGCGCCACTGCACTATCCCCATCTCAGCCACAAGGAAATCTTCGACTCGCTGGAGACCTTCTACCGCCAGTTCTATTTCCGTCCCGGCAAGATCGGCTCCATCGTCAAGGAGATGGTGACCCAGCCCGACATGATGAAGCGTCGCCTGCGCGAGGGCGTGGAGTTCTTCCACTTCCTGAAAGACCGCAAGCAGCACGCCGCCTGATACCTTGAAACAGCTGATCGTCACGGCGGATGACTTCGGCGCGGCGCTTGAAGTCAACAAGGCCGTCGAGCGCGCCCATCGCGACGGCATTCTGTCCGCCGCCAGCCTGATGGTGGCCGGCGAAGCGGCCGGCGACGCGGTGGCTCGCGCCCGCGCGCTTCCCTCACTGCGCGTGGGACTGCATCTGGTGCTGGTGGAGGGACGGCCGGTATTGCCGGCGTCCGCCGTTCCCGATCTGGTGGATTCCACCGGCCATTTCCGCACCGACATGGCGCGTGCCGGGGCCGCGATGTTCTTCTTGCCCAAGGTGCGCCGCCAGCTGGCGTGCGAGATCGAAGCCCAGTTCGCCGCCTTCGCCGCCACGGGCCTCAGGCTCGATCACGTCAATGCCCACAAGCATTTCCACCTGCACCCCACCATCGCAGGCGAAATCCTGCGGGTAGCGCGCCAACACCGGGTGCGTGGCGCCCGGGTGCCGCTGGAGCCGCAGGCCGTGCTGGGCCGTATCGAACCGCACAAGGCTTCCGGCGTGGTGGCGCTGACCGCGCCTTTCGCAAGGATGCTGCGCGCCCGCTTCCGCCGCGCCGGCATCAAGGCCCCTGATGCCGTGTTTGGCCTGGCCTGGTCGGGCGCGATGACGGCGGACCGACTGGCGGGCCTGATCACCCACCTCCCGGAGGGCCTGACCGAGATCTACATGCACCCGGCCACGGGACCCTATCCCGGCTCGGCGCCCGGCTATCAGTATGAGCGTGAGCTGGCGGCGCTGACAGATCCGCGCATGCCCGCCCTGCTGGCGGCCGGGGGCATAAAAACCGGCGGCTTTTGGGACTTCCCGGGCCAGTAGTTTCAATGATTTAGATCAAATACGGCCGCCCATATTTTGCGGTTCAATTGGCTGGCCCAAAGGGGTATTGCAGAAGCGAATTCGGAGACCTTTCGTGAGCAGCCAGGCTTTCGCCATTCCGCCCGACCTGACCCGTGATACCGGCAACTGGCCGGGCGATGGGCCCATCCGTTTGGGCTCGGACGAGCACAAGCGGCTGTTCTGCAAGACCCTCCTGGACACCCATGACCCCTACAAGCCGGCGGTGCTGGACTGGCCCAGGCTCGAAGCCGAGGCCGAGAAGCGCATCACCGCGCTGCCCATCTGGGATATCGCGGTGCAGACCGAGAACAAGGCGGGTCTGAATGTCTGCACCTATGCCGAGGGCGTGGGCGATGCGCTGCTGCGCAAGGCCATCGAACTGAACGGCTTTGAAGAACGCCGCCACCGCCATGTGCTGGCGAACCTGGTCGAGGCCTATGGCGTCAAGCTGGCGCCCGAACCGGTGCCGCAAAAGCCCAAGGACCCGGAATGGGCCTTCATGGTCACCGGTTACAGCGAGTGCATCGACAGCTTCTTCGCCTTCGGCCTGTTCAA
Organism: Rhizobium sp. Q54; assembly: GCA_945882615.1. Classification (GTDB taxonomy): domain Bacteria; phylum Pseudomonadota; class Alphaproteobacteria; order Micropepsales; family Micropepsaceae; genus Rhizomicrobium. The sequence goes on from CAMCWK010000028.1 coordinate 16,994, forward strand.
GGCCGCCAAGGACACCGGCTATTTCCCGCCGGAACTGGTGCAGACCTTCGATCCGGTGGTGAATGAAGAGGCGCGGCACATCCTGTTCTTCGTCAACTGGATCGCCTGGCATCGCCGCAACATGCCTATCTGGCGCCGTCCTTACTTTGAACTTAAGGTGCTCGCGGTCTGGATTTTCCTGATCTATGAGCGCATCGGCATCGCCAAGGATGTTGGCCATGGCGAGCAGGATGCCAACTTCACCGTCAACGGCGCCGAGGCGCTGGGCTCCGACATCAATGTCGGAGAACTGGTCGCCCTATGCCTGGCCGAGAACAACCGCCGCCTGGCGCCCTATGACGCGCGCCTCAAGCGCCCGCGCTTTGTGCCGTTCATGGCAAAACTCGCCTTGAAGTTCATCGGTCCGAAAAAGAAAGCCACTTAAATGAAGATCGGATCGCTGGAACATCGCGACACTTTCTGCCGCCACTTCATGCAGACTTATACGGAGTTCGATCCCGATACGCTGCCCTGGCCGGAGCTGGACGAAGAGGCGCTGAAGCGCCTGAAATCCGTACCCTTCTGGGAGGAGGTTTTCTACACCGAGCGCCGCGCCGGGGCGATCGTCGCCGAATTCGTCAAGACCGTGAAAGACCCGGTGATGCGCGAAGCCGTGGCGTTGCAGGGGTTCGAGGAAGCCCGTCACGCCAAGCTGATCCGGGTGATGATCGAGAAATATGGCATCGATGCCGCCGAACGCCCGCTGGAAGACGTCAGCGACAATATTGAAACCCGCTTCAAGGATTTTGGCTTTGGCGAATGCATGGATTCCTTCCTGGGCTTCGGCGTCTTCAAGATCGCCATGCAGTCCCAGTTTCTGCCCAAGGAGATGTTCGCCATCTTTGAAACCCTGATGTACGAGGAAACCCGCCACATCGTCTTCTTCGTCAACTGGATGGCCTACAATCAGGCGCAGAAGGGCTTTCTGGCGCGCGCCATGCTGCCGCTGACCGACTTGCGCTATTACATGCGCGCCCTGGGCCGCATGATCGGCACCGCCAAGCGCGGCAAGGACCTGAATGATGGCAAGGAATTCTCCGCCACCCAGGCCAGCGTGTTCCTGGACGGCTTCACCTTCCGCCGCTTCCTGGAAGACTGTTATTCCGAGAACCGCCGCCGCATGGGTGCGTTTGAAGCGGAAATGCTGCGCCCCAGCTTCCTGCCCCAGCTGGCGCAAACCGCGCTGGGCGCCATGCGCCTGTGGAGCTTTCGCGCCAAGCCGCTTCCAGCTTGATGAAGCGGGCTGACGGATGAAGTGGGGAGTCGTCCTGGCACTGCTGGCCGGCGTGGTCGCGGCGGTCTATCTGGTCTGGTCGATCGGCTTTGACCCGGTATGGGATGCCGTGGCGCGGGCCGGGTTCGGCGGGCTGGCGCTGCTTTGCCTCTATTCGGCGGTCATGTTCATCAGCCTGGCATTTGCCTGGTATTTCCTGATGCCCCCGGCCGAGCGCAGCCGGCTGTGGAATTTCTACATTGCTCGGCTGGTGCGCGATTCCATCGCCGAAATCTCGCCCTTCTCGCCGGTCGGCGGCATGGTGGCATCGGCGCGGCTGATGATCCTCAAGCGCATGACGCCAGCCTATGCCGCGGGCTCGGTGGCGGCCGACACCACCACCGAAGCCATGGCGCAGGTGGTGTTCCTGGCCTTCGGGCTGGGGATTGGTCTGACCCAGTTCCGCAACCTGGACGGCGCGGGCCCTCTGACCCTCTCAATGATCGTCATTCTGCTGCTGGCGGTGCCGGGCATTGCGCTGCTGATCTTTTTGCAGAAGCGCGGCGCCGGTTTTGCCGAGCGCATCGCCCGCAAATTCTTCCCCCAGATGCAGCAGGGCGTGTCGTTCCATCAGGCGATTGTCGAGCTTTACAGCTCGCCTTCGCGGCTGGCCGCGTCGGCGGGCTGGCACCTGGTGGCCTGGATCGGCAGCGGCGTCGGCACCTTCATCGCTTTCCGCCTGGTGGGCGGCGAGATCAGCCTGCTCAATGCCATCGCCCTGGAAGCCCTGCTTTGCACCCTGCGCAGCATCGCCGCGCCCGTCCCCGCAGGCATTGGGGTGCAGGAATGGGGCTATGCCATGCTGGCGCCGCAGTTCGGCATGCCGGCCGAGATGGGCCTGGCCGTGTCGCTGCTCAAGCGGGCGCGCGAGATTGTGCTGGGTGTCCCGGCTTTGCTGTACTGGCAGGCATTCGAAGGGCGCGCTGCATGGCGCGAGCCCCAACGCGCGGCGGGGGATCCCAATGTCTGATATCGCTCTGGTGACAGGCGCTTCCGGCTTTGTCGGTTCGGCCGTGGCGCGCGCTTTGGTGGCCCGCGGCATGCGGGTGCGGGTGCTGATGCGCCCCACCGCTTCCCACGACAATATCGCGGGCACCGCCTGCGAACCGGTTATCGGCGACATGCGGGATGAAGCATCGATGACCGCGGCGCTGAAGGGCGCGCGTTATCTGTTTCATGTCGCGGCCGATTACCGGCTTTGGGCGCGCGATCCGGGCGAGATCGAACGCAACAATCTGAAGGGCGCGCAGGCCGCGATGGGCGCGGCGCTGACATGCGGTGTGGAGCGGGTGGTCTACACCTCGTCCGTCGCCGCCCTGAAGCCGGGCGAGGCGGCGGTCGATGAAAGTTCGCGCCACACGCCCCAAAGCGTGATCGGCGCCTACAAGCGCAGCAAGCTGGTCGCCGAACGCGAGGTCGAGCGCCTGATCGAAAAGGAAGGACTGCCCGCCGTGATCGTGGCGCCGTCCACCCCCATCGGCCCGCGCGACATCAAGCCGACGCCGACGGGCCGCATCATTGTCGAAGCCGCGACGGGGCGCATGCCCGCCTTTGTCGATACCGGCCTCAATCTGGTCCATGTGGATGACGTCGCCCAGGGCCATCTGCTGGCGCTGGACAAGGGACGGGTGGGCGAGAATTACATCCTGGGCGGCGAGGACGTGTCGCTGGAAGTCATGCTGGCCGACATCGCCGCCATGGCCGGACGCAAGGCCCCCACCATCAAGCTGCCGCGCGCGCCGCTGTTCCCGCTGGCCTGGGGCGCGGAGTTCATCGCCCGCCTGACCGGCAAGGAACCGTTCCTCACCGCCGATGCCTTGCGCATGTCGCGTTACCGCATGTTCTTTTCGTCGGAAAAGGCAAAACGCGAACTGGGCTATACCGCGCGGCCCTATCGCGAGGGCCTGTCCGACGCACTCTCCTGGTTCGCCCAGCACGGGTACCTCAGATGATCGCGGGTATTCTGTTCGGCTTTCTGCCGCTGGCGGTGTGGCTGTATCTGCTGCTGTTTCACAGGGGCTTCTGGCGGCTGCGCGAACGCGACACGCTTGCCGTGCGCGAGCCCGACCGCTGGCCCTCGGTGGTGGCAGTGGTGCCGGCCCGCAACGAGGCCGATGTGATCCAGCGCAGCATCGGCAGCCTGATCGCCCAGGACTATCCGGGTCAATTTCATATTGTGCTGGTGGACGACCAGTCGGGTGACGGCACCGCCGATCTGGCCAAGGCGCTGAACGCGCCGCGCCTGACCGTGCTGACCGGCGCCGACCGGCCGGCTGGCTGGACCGGAAAGCTGTGGGCGATGCATCAGGGCAGCGAACAGGCCGCCCTGCGCGCGCCTGAGTTCATCTGGTTCACCGATGCCGATATTGCCCATACGCCGGAAAATCTCAGCCGGCTGGTGGCGCGCGCCGAGGAAGGGGGCAAGGTCCTGGTGTCGCTGATGGCGCGGCTCTCGTGCAAGACGGCGTCCGAGCATTTCCTGATCCCCGCCTTTGTCTTTTTCTTCGACATGCTGTTTCCCTTTGGCGCGGTCAACGATCCCGAATCCAAAGTCGCGGCGGCGGCGGGCGGCTGCATGCTGGCGCGGCGCGGCGCGCTGGAAAAGGCCGGCGGCATTGCCGCCATCCGCCACAATATCATCGATGATTGCGCCCTGGGTCGGGCCATGAAGGGCCAGGGGCCGATCTGGCTGGGACTGACCGACCGCGCATTGTCCTTGCGCTCTTACGAGCATCTGGCCGAGATCCGCCAGATGGTGGCGCGCTCGGCCTATGCCCAGCTGAACTATTCGCCCTTGCTGCTGGTGGGCACACTGCTCGGCCTGATGATGGTCTATATCGCCCCGGTGATGACGGCGCTGTTCGCCTGGGGCATCTCTCAGCTTGCCGGATGGGCGGCCTGGCTGATCATGGCGGTTATGTTTCAGCCCATCCTGCGCTTTTACCGCCTGTCACCCTTATGGGGCGCGGCCTTGCCGCTGATCGGCGCTTTCTATGCCGCCTTCACCCTGGAATCGGCGATACAATACTGGTCCGGCAAGGGCGGCATGTGGAAAGGCCGCGCGCAAGCTGGAGCCGAGAAGGCCAATGCGGGTGGAAGCGAGAAGGCATGAGCGCGGTCGCCGAACTTCAGTCGGGCAAGGGTCACAAGGACGAGAATTTTCCCGTCGCCTCGGTCCTGATCGCGCCGCGTCACCGCCCGCCGGTGCTGGCCTTCTACCGTTTCGTGCGCGCCGCCGACGACGTTTCGGACAATCCATCCGCCACACCGGAAGAAAAGCTGGCGCTGCTGGAACAGATGCGCGCCAGCCTGGTGGGCGAAAGCGATGCCGTACGTGAAGGCGTGGCATTGCGGACGATCCTGGCCGAGCGCGGTCTGTCGCCGGTCCATGCGTTGGACCTCCTGGAGGCCTTTCGCCGTGATTGCACCAAGCTGCGCTACCAAAGCTGGGACGAGCTGATCGATTACTGCCGCTACAGCGCCATGCCGGTGGGCCGCTTTGTGCTGGAGGTGCATGGCGAGCCGCAGAGTCTGTGGCCCGCCAATGACGCGCTGTGTGCTGCGCTGCAGGTGATCAACCACTTGCAGGATTGCGGCAAGGATTACCGCGAGCTGAACCGCGTTTATATTCCCGAGCCGCTGCTGGCCGGCATCGGGGTCGAGAGGCTGGCCGGGGACAAGGCCAGCCTCGCTCTGGCGGGCGTGATCGCGGAGCTTGCCCGCCGCAATGCCGAGCTGCTGGCACGCTCCCGCGCCTTTTCGCAGGGCATAAAGGACAGCCGGCTTGCGCTGGAGGTCGATCTCATTCAGACACTGGCCGACGATCTTAACACCTTGCTGATGACCCGCGATCCGCTGTCGCAATCGGTGCATCATTCCAAATGGGATGTGGCGACGCTATTCCTGAAACGCCTTCCTGCCTTCGCGCTGATGCGCCTGAGACGCTCCCGATGAACAATGCAGAAAATATCGGCGGCGCGGCCGCCGCCGCGGTGCAAAAAAAAGCCGCCGGCAGTTCCTTCTACATGGCCATGCGGCTGATGCCGCGCGAGGAACGCGACGCCATGTTCGCGATCTATGCCTTCTGCCGCAAAGTGGACGACATCGCCGATGACGGCATCGGCACCCGGCCCGAGCGTCACGAAAAGCTGGAGCAATGGCGCGCCGACCTGGCCGGCCTGTATGCCGGTACAAAGCCGCCGCGCGTCGCCTTCCTGGCGCCGGCCGTGACGCAGTACGGCCTCAGGCTCGATGATTTCATCGCCGTGCTGGATGGCATGGATATGGACGTGGCCGAAGACATTGTCGCACCCGACCTGGCCACGCTGGATATCTATTGTGACCGGGTGGCGAGCGCGGTGGGGCGGCTGTCCATCAAGGTGTTCGGCATGGACGAGGGGCCGGGCTTTGATCTGGCCCATCATCTGGGCCGGGCGCTGCAGCTGACCAATATCCTGCGCGACATCGATGAAGACGCCGCCATCGGCCGCCTCTATCTGCCGCGCGAATATCTGCAGGAAGCGGGCATCACCGCGCTCGATCCCAAGGCCATCATCGCCAGTCCCTGCATCGACACCGTCTGCCGCCGCGTCGCCAGCCTCGCGCATCATCATTATGACGAAGCGCAGCGCATTCTGGCCGCCCGTCCCAAGGGCCGTATCAAGACCCCGCGCCTGATGGGTGCGGTCTATTCCGAGATTCTCAAGGCCAGTGAAGCGCAAGGGTTCGCCGCGCCGCGCCGCCGTGTTTCGCTCCCCCGGCGCCGCTTGCTGTCGCTGGTGCTGCGCCAAGGGCTCTTTTCTTGACGGGCAAGGCCTACATTGTGGGCGGCGGCCTTGCCGGCCTGTCCGCCGCCACCGTTCTGGCGGGGCGCGGCGTATCGGTCGAGGTGATTGAAGCGGCGGGGCAGGCGGGCGGCCGCTGCCGCTCCTATTTCGATCCGGCCATGGGCTGCGTGATCGACAATGGCAATCATTTGGTGCTGTCGAGCAACCAGGGGGTGAATACCTATCTGGCGCGCATCGGTGCGAGAGATGCGCTGGCCGGTCCGCGGAAAGCCGAATTTCCCTTTGCCGATTTGCGCGACGGCACGCGCTGGACCTTGCGCCCCAATGAAGGACCGATCCCCTATTGGTTTGCATTGGGCAAGCGCCGGGTCCCGGGCAGCCATGCCGGCGACTATCTGCAGTATGCGCCGCTGATGTGGGCGGGCCCCCAGGTGCGGCTGGACGCGGTGGTCCATGAGCGCGGCCAACTATGGCAGCGTCTGATGCGGCCTTTCCTGCTGGCGGCGCTGAACACCGCACCGGAGGAATCTTCCGCCAAACTAGCGGGTGCGATCCTGCGCGAGACCCTGGCCAAGGGCGGGCGTCATTACCGCCCGCGCATCGCCCATCCCACCCTGGCGGCGGCCTTTGTCGAGCCGGCGCTGAAATATCTGGAAGAGCACAAGGGGAGCTTGCGCCTCAGCACCCGCCTGCGCGGCATGACCCTGGGTCCGCGCGAAGTCATGACGCTCGACATCGCCGATGCCACCTTACCCGTGGGCCCGGGCGATGCGGTGGTGCTGGCGGTACCGCCCTGGGCCGCCTCCGACCTGATCCCCGGCCTCACCGTGCCCGACGATTTTCGCGCCATCGTCAACGCGCACTTCAAGATGACGCCGCCCCCCTCGTTCCTTGCGAAGAATAGCGCGCCCGCCATGCTGGGGGTGATCGGCGGCACGGCGGAATGGATTTTCGGCTTCGACGACCGGATCTCGGTGACGGTATCGGGCGCCGACGCCATCGTGGATCAGGACCGTGAAGACCTGGCAATGCGCATCTGGGCCGATGTCGCCAAGGCGCTGAATATCGACGCTCCGATGCCGGCATGGCAGATCGTCAAGGAAAAGCGCGCCACCTTCGCCGCCACGCCGGCGCAGGATGCCCGCCGTCCACACCCGAAAACCCGCTGGCGCAACCTGTTCCTGGCCGGCGACTGGACCCAGACCGGACTGCCGGCGACCATCGAGGGCGCCCTGCGTTCGGGTGAAACCGCGGCCGCTTTGGCGCTGCGTCACCTCGGCTTATAGTTCGGCCATGAACCAGCTCAACCCGGGCGAATTTGCCAGCGTGGAAGGCGCCATCCGCGCCGCTACCGACGCGATTCTGGCCCAGCAAAAGCCGGACGGACACTGGGTCTATGAGCTGGAAGCCGATGCCACCATCCCGGCGGAGTATGTGCTGCTGGTACACTATCTGGCGGAAGAGCCGAACCTGGAGCTGGAAAAGAAGATCGGCGTCTATCTGCGCCGCATTCAGGGCGCCCATGGCGGCTGGCCGCTTTATCACGAAGGCGCCTTCGATATCAGCGCGACGGTGAAAGCCTATTTCGCCCTCAAGATGATTGGCGACGATATCAACGCCGATCACATGGTACGTGCCCGCGCGGCGATCCGGGAACGCGGCGGCGCGATCAAGGCCAATGTCTTCACCCGCATCCTGCTGGCGCTGTATGGCCAGACCAGTTGGGCCAATGTCCCCACCGTACCGGTCGAGCTGATCCTGCTGCCGCGCTGGTTCCCGGTGCACTTGTCCAAGATGAGCTATTGGGCGCGCACCGTGATCGTGCCGCTGCTGGTGCTGGCGGCCAGGCAGCCGCTGGCGCGCAACCCGCGCGGCGTCCATATCCCCGAACTGTTCGTGGAGGGGGTACCCGCCGCCTCAAAGCGCGCGCCGCACCAGAGCGCCGGCTGGTCCTTCTTCTTCAATGCGCTGGACCGGGTGCTCAAGATCGTGCCCTGGCCCAAGGGCTTGCGCGACCGTGCCATTGAAAAATGCCGCGTGTGGACCACCGAGCGTCTGAACGGCGAAGACGGGCTGGGCGCGATCTATCCCGCCATGGCCAACAGCGTGATGATGTATGACGTGCTGGGCTATCCGCAAAGCCATCCCGACCGCGCCATTGCGCGGCGGTCGGTTGAGAAGCTGCTGGTGATCAAGGAGGATGAAGCCTATTGCCAGCCCTGCGTCTCGCCGGTGTGGGACACGGCGCTGGTCGCCCATGCCTTGCTGGAAACGGGCGATGCCCGGGCGCTGGATGCGGTTACGCGTGGCCTGAACTGGCTCAAGCCCTTGCAGGTGCTGGACGTCAAAGGCGACTGGGCCGAGGAAAAGCCCGATGTGCGCCCCGGCGGCTGGGCCTTCCAGTACCGCAACGACCATTATCCCGATCTGGACGATACCGCCGTGGTGGTGATGGCGATGGACCGTGCAGCCACCCGCGCCGAACACCAGGACGGCATCGCGCGGGGCGCGGAATGGGTCAAAGGGCTGCAAAGCCGCGATGGCGGCTGGGGCGCCTTCGACGCTGACAATTCCTATTACTATCTCAACAACATTCCCTTTGCCGATCACGGTGCGCTGCTCGACCCGCCGACCGAAGACGTGTCGGGCCGCTGCGTCGGCATGCTGGCGCAATTGGGCGCGAAGCCCGATGACCCCAAGCTGAAGGCCGGCATCGAATATCTGATCAAGACCCAGCGCGATGATGGCAGCTGGTGGGGCCGCTGGGGCGTCAACTACATTTACGGCACCTGGTCGGCGCTGGCGGGTCTGAACGGCGCGGGTCTGGGCCCCGATCATCCTGCCATGAAAAAGGGCGCGGACTGGCTGGCCGCGATCCAGAATCCCGATGGCGGCTGGGGCGAGAATTGCGACAGCTACAAGCTGGATTATCGTGGCTATGAGCCCGCACCCTCGACCGCGTCACAGACCGCCTGGGCGCTGCTGGGCCTGATGGCGGCGGGCCAAGTGGATCATCCGGCGGTGGCGCGCGGCGTCGCCTATCTGAAAGCCACCCAACAGAGCGATGGCCTCTGGACCCAGGCCCATTACACCGGCGGCGGCTTTCCACGCGTCTTCTATCTCAACTATCACGGCTATCCGAAATTCTTCCCGCTCTGGGCGCTGGCGCGCTACCGCAATCTCAAGAGCAGTAATTCTCGCCGCGTGGAATTTGGCCTGTGACACGGCATGTCATCCCCGGCGAGCGGCGCGCAACGCGCGGCGCGAGGGAAGGGGATCCATGTCCACGTCTGCGGGTATTGATTAGATGGATTCCCTTCCCCTCGCGCCTTACGGCGCTCGGCCGGGAATGACAATGTGAGTTTGTGGCGATGACGGTTCTTGCGGTGACGGGTCTTGCGAAAGAGGCCGAAATGGTCGGTGTCGCCGGCGTGGTGGCGGTGGCGGGCGGCGGTGACGGGGAATGTCTGGCGGCCAAGCTCAATGCCCTGCATGGCGATATTCGCGGCGTGATCTCCATCGGGCTGGGCGGCGGATTGTCGCCGCATCTCAAGGTGGGTGACGTGGTGATCGCCGATCGCATCATTACCGGCGCGGAAAGCTGGGACTGTCATGAAGGCTGGCGGGTGCGGCTGATGTCGCGCCTGCCGCTGGCCCATCAGGGTCAGATCTTCGGCAGCGACATCATCATCCATGAGGCTGTGACCAAGACCGGCCTGCACGACACCACCGGCGCGCTGGCGGTGGACATGGAATCCCAGGTGGCGGCGCGCTTTGCCGCCAAACGCAATCTGCCGCTGGCGGCATTAAGGGTGATTTCGGATGACGCGGCGCATGTGCTGCCGCCGGCCGCATTGGTGGCGATGAAGCCGGATGGCGGCATCGCCATCGGCCGGGTTCTGGGATCGCTGCTGCGCCGTCCCACACAGATACCGTCGCTGATCCGCACCGCGCGCGGATCGAACAAGGCCTTTGCGGAATTACTCCGCTGCCGCGATCTCTGTGGTGTTGGAATTGCCGGCCTTGATCTGTGACATCTTGTGCTCGACATGGCGCGAGAAGGTGAACTCCGCCGGGCGCTGATTGGCCAGTGAGATTTCTGGCGCCATCGGGCCGTCGGTCTTCACGCCGCGCATCAGGATGGGCAGCATTTTCAGCGGCTTCTTGATGCTGTCGGTGGCGGCGGTGCCTTCAAAGCCGCAATGGACCATGCAGTTGGCGCATTTCTCGTACTTGCCGACGCCATACTTCTCCCACTCCGTGCCTTCCATCAGCTCGGTGAAGGTCTTGGCATAGCCTTCGCCCAGCAGGTAGCAGGGCTTCTGCCAGCCGAACACGGTCAGCAGCGGCATCGACCAGGGGGTGCATTCATAGGTCTGGTTGCCCGCCAGGAAGTCCATGAACAGCGGCGAGTTGGTGAACTTCCAGTCCCTGCCGCCGCGGCCGCGCGCAAGGATGTCGCGGAACATGTTCTTGGTGCGCTCGCGATTCAGGAAGTGCTCCTGGTCAGGGGCGCGCTCATAGGCGTAGCCCGGCGAGACGGTGATGCCGTCCACGCCCATTTCCATCATCAGGTCGAAGAATTTGGCGGTGCGCTCGCCATCGGCGCCGTCGAACAAGGTGCAGTTGATCTGGGTGCGGAAGCCCTTGGACTTGGCCAGCTTGATCGCGGCGATGGCGCGGTCATAGGTGCCGTCCTGGCAGACCGACTTGTCGTGCATCTCCTTGTCGCCATCCAGGTGGATCGACCAGGTGAAATTGGGGTGCGGCTTGTACTGGTCGATCTTCTTGGCCAGCAGCAGCGCGTTGGTGCACAGGATCACGAACTTGTCGCGTTCCAGATAGCCTTCGACGATCCTGGCCATGTCGCGGTGGAGCAGGGGCTCGCCGCCGGCGATCGAGACGGCGGGCGCGCCGCATTCGTCGATCGCGTCCATGCAGGCCTGCACCGAGAGGCGCTGGTTGAGGATCTCATCGGGATAATCGATCTTGCCGCAGCCGGCGCAGGCCAGGTTGCAGCGGAACAGCGGTTCCAGCATCAGCACTAGCGGGTACTTCTTGCCCGACAGCTGCTTCTTGACGACATAGGCGCCGATCTTGGCGGCCTGGCGAAACGGAAGTCCCATGACTTAAGCCCTCAGCTCGGCGGGCAGGCGGAACTCGATATGTTCCTTCTTGCCGTCCATCGTTTCCACTTCCACATCTTCGATCTCGCCCAGCGCCTCGATCACGTGGCGCACCAGTTCTTCGGGGGCGCTGGCGCCGGCGGTCAGGCCGACCACCTTCTTGCCGCGCACCCATTCGGGCTTGAGATCGCTGCCGTCATTGATCAGGTAGGAGGGAATGCCTTCCTCGATGCCGATCTCGCGCAACCGGTTGGAGTTGGAGCTGTTGGCCGCCCCCACCACCAGGATCACATCCGCCAGCTTGGCCAGTTCGCGCACGGAAGTCTGGCGGTTCTGGGTGGCGTAGCAGATATCGCTGGTCTCGGGCCCGACGATGTCGCTGAAACGGTTCTTCAGGGCGACGATAATGCCCTTGGTGTCGTCGATCGAAAGCGTGGTCTGGGTGATATAGGCGACCGGGGTATTGACCGGAATGCCCAGGGTGGTGACGTCGGCTTCGTTCTGCACCAGATGCACCGGCGCGCCGACCTGGCCCATGGTGCCTTCCACTTCGGGATGGCCGGCATGACCGATCAGGATCAGGGTGCGGCCATGGGCGACGTAACGCTTGCCCTGATTGTGCACCTTGGAGACCAGCGGGCAGGTCGCGTCCAGCACGGGCAGACCGCGGTCCTGGGCGGTCTTGACCACCGACTGGGGCACGCCATGGGCGCTGAACACGGTGACGGCGCCATTGGGTACTTCGTCCAGTTCCTCGACGAAACGCGCCCCCTTGCTCTTGAGGGTGTTCACCACATGCTTGTTGTGCACGATCTCGTGGCGCACATAGACGGGCTCGCCATACTTATCGAGCGCCTTTTCGACGATATCGATGGCGCGCACGACGCCGGCGCAAAAGCCGCGTGGCTGGGCAAGGATAACTCGCATCTGAACCTTCGAAATCCTAGGTTGCGCTACGGGCAGCACGTAAGCCCCCGCTCGCGGCACTGCAACATGCCATTGTCCTGCATTGGGTAAAGGGGTGCAACCCCTGGCCCTGCATGGCTAATGGCTTGCGGGAGATACCCCATTCGGGCCGGGGAACCCAAGCCAAAAGCGGGCTGGAAAAAGCGCCGGCTTAGGGGCTAAAAGCGGCCCCAGCCGGCCCTCAGGGCAAAAGGGAAATATCGTGTCAGACAATGTGAAAATGGCGGCCCAGGCCGACCTGGCAAAGCTTCCTGGGGCGATCGCGGCCAGCGCCAGGCTGGTGGATCAGGCCCTGGATTCGGTCCTGCCCCCGCCGGCTGGCCCCCAGGCCCGGGTCCAGGAAGCCATGCGCTATGCCATCATGGCGGGGGGCAAGCGCCTGCGCCCCTTCCTGGTGCTGCATTCGGCAAGGCTGTTCGGGGTGGATGATTCGCGCAGCCTTCGCGTGGGTGCCGCCATCGAGGCGCTGCACACCTACAGCCTCGTGCATGACGATCTGCCCTGCATGGACGATGACGACATGCGCCGCGGCCGTCCCACCACCCATATCGCCTTTGACGAGATGACAGCGGTTCTGGCCGGCGATGCGCTGCTCACCATCGCTTTTGAGATTCTTTCGGACGCCCGCACCCATCCGTCCGGCGATGTGCGCTGTGCGCTGATTGCGCGGCTGGCGGAAGCCTCGGGCCATAGCGGCATGATCGGGGGCCAGATCATCGACATGCTGGCCGACACTTTAAGATCGGAAGGTGGGGGCTTCGGCATTGCGGACGTGATCAACCTGCAGCGTCTCAAGACCGGGCAACTTTTTGAATTTTCCTGCGAAGCCGGACCGATCCTGGGCGGGGCGTCGGGACAGGACCGCGCCCGGCTGAAATCCTATGCCGAGGAGATGGGCGTGGTGTTCCAGATCACCGACGACCTGCTGGACGTGACATCCACCCCCGAGAAAACCGGCAAGGCGGTGGGCAAGGATGCCGACAGGGGCAAACAGACATTGGTGACCTTGCTGGGGGTGGAGGGTGCGCGGGCCGAAGCGCAAAAGCGCGCCAACCATGCGGTGGACGCACTTGGTCCCTATGCCGCGCGGGCGCCGGAATTGTCGGCACTGCCCTTTTTCCTGCTGGGCCGGGACGCCTGACGGCCCGTCACAGAGGCCAAAAAAAGCCGTCTTCTGGCGTGAACGTCGGGCTTCATGTGCGTTACACTGGGGCATAGGGAGTTTTTTTTATGAGCCGCATTCTGACATCCTTTGCCGTGGCGATGACATTGGCCGGCGCCCCCACCCTTCTGACCGTTCCGTCTCAGCCCGCCCAGGCGCAGGCCGCCGATCCGGCCGCAACCCAGGTGCGGGGTTTTTATGAAGTCCTCACCGCGTCCATGAAAATGGGCGGCAGCACCAAGGGGCGTTATGACAAGCTGCGCCCGGCGGTTGAAAAGGCCTTCGACCTGCCGGCCATGACCGCGATCGCCGTCGGCCCCAGCTTCGCGACCATGTCGGATGCCGACAAGAAGGCGCTGATCGAAGCCTTCACCCGCATGACCGTGGCCAATTATGCCAAGAATTTTAATTCCTTCGGTGGCGAGACGTTCACGGTGGAGCCCGCTTCGATTGCGCGCGGCAGCGACCGCTTCGTCAAGAGCACGATGAAGACCAGCAAGGAAACGATCGCGTTCAATTACCGCACCCATCAGGTGGGTGACGAGTGGAAGGTCACGGACGTTTATCTGGCAGGCAATATCAGCCAGATGGCGCAAAAGCGTTCCGACTTCGCCAGCACGCTGGCCAGCAGCGGCGCGTCGGGGCTGACCAAGCGGATCAATGCGCTGACGGATCAGATGCTCGGCTAAAGTCGAGCAGGTTGAAGCAAAGGCACGGCGCAAACTTCACGACTGCCGCGCGGCTTCGCCGCTTGGCGTTCGCCGGGCAAAAGGTCCGCTGGACCTTTTGCTGATCCGGCTCACACTTCCGGATCGTGCATTTCTAGCGTGTGCGGCGGCGGGCCCAGCAGCGCCGGGAACAGGAACAGGGTCGTCACCAGTGACCAGCCCAGCGAAATCATCAACAGTTCGCCCATGCTGGCCGTACCGGGATGGATGCTGAGCCAAAGCGTACCGAAGCCAGACGCAGTGGTGGCCGCGGAGAAGATCACCGCGCGGGTCAGGGGCGAGGCCAGGAAGCAACGCTGGCCGTGCCGCCAGGCCATCACGAAATAGATATTGAAAGCCACGCCGATGCCCAAAAGCAGCGGCAGGGCGATGACATTGGCGAAATTGAGCCGCAAACCCAGCACCACACAGGTGGCAAGGGTCAGAAGGAAAGCCAGCACCAGCGGCGCCATCGTCATCAGCACATCATGGAAACTGCGCAGCACCACCGTCAGAAGAAGGGTGATGACGACGAAGGACAGAATGCCGGCCTCGGTGAAAGCGCCGACAATGGTCTTGCCGGATTCGCGGATGGAAATGGGAGCGCCGGTGGCCTCGGGCGCGATCCGCAAGACCTGATCGGAGAAGGCAGACAGGGCGGCGGGCTCATTGCTGGTGTCCTTGGGCGAGACCTGGATGCGTGCGGTGCCGTCCTTGGCCACCCAGTCCGCGCGGATTTCGGCGGGGATGGTCTGGGCCGTGAAGGGCGCGGCCTTGAGGGAATCCGAAACCTGGGCCAGCATGGTCTGCAGGCCCGGTACCAGGGCTTCGGTGGCGCGGGCGCGCGCCGCGGGACCGGCTTTGATCAACGCCTCCAGGCTGGCAGCCAGACGGCGGGCATTTGCGGCCGGGCCGTCCTGATTGGTCCGGGCGGCGGCGCGCAGCGCTTGCGCGGTTTTCTTAAAGCTTTCCACCACTTGCGCATCGCTGGGTGGCGGCGCCACGTCAAAGGGATTGATGGTGGCGTCCAGCAGCGAATTGGCGTCTGCGATCAGCGCGACCTTTTCGGCCTGCTGGTCGGGCACGAAGCTGGAAAGCGTGATGGCCTGGGCCACCAGCGATCCTTGCGCGATGCGGTCGCGCAAATCGTCGGCCGCCACCAATGAGCCGGCGGGCACGTCAATCTGGTTGGGGGAGGTCTGGGGATTTTTCATCAGGTCCAGCAAGGTGGAAACCGACTCCACTTTGGGACTGCGCAGATTGAGCGGATTGGAATCGAATTGCACAAAGGCCGCCAATACCAGCGAGATCACGCCGGCGGCCAGCGCCACCTGCTTCACCCGCTGGCGGTTGCGGGCCATGAAATCGTCCATCGGCGCCAGTGCGGTGAAACCGACTTCCTCGTCCTCGCCTGGCGGACTGAGCAGCATCAGCAGAGCGGGCAGCATGGTGATCGACAGCGCGAAGGCCACGATCATGCCGATGCCCGCCACCTTCCCGAGTTCGGCAACACCGGTATAGGTGGTGGGCAGGAACGAGAAGAAGCCAACCGCCGTGGCGGCGGCGGCCAGGGCCAGCGGAACGCCCACGCCATAGCCCGCGGCGCTCAGGGACCGTGGCAGGCTGTCATCGAGATATCGTTCGTGCCGGTATCGGACCGACAACTGGATGCCGAAATCCACCCCCAGTCCCACGAACAGCGCGATGAAGGCGATGGAGATGATGTTGAAGACGCCCACCAGCATCAGGCCCGCGCCCATGGTGATGGCCAGACCCACGAACAGCGTCACCAGAATGGCGGAAATGATCTTGAAGGATTTGAGCGCCAGCCACAGGGTCAGCAGCACACCGCCCATCATTGCGGCCGTCATCAGATAGACACGGTCGGTGAGGGTGGCGAATTCCTCGTCCGCCAGCGGTATCGGTCCTGTCAGCCGCACCGTGACGCCATGTTCAGGGGTCAGGTTCAATGCGTGCGCGGCGGCGCGGATGGCGCTGCTGGCCTGGGCGCCCGGCTCCAGCGCATTGAAGTCCAGCCGCGGCTTGACTTCGATGAAGCGCCGAATTTCTTCGGGACGCGCCGGCGTACCGGTGATCAGCGAGCGCCAGGACATGAATTCGGTCTTGCCCGCAGCTGCTGCGCTGAAGGTATCGGCAAACCGCGCCATCGGGCCGTCAATATCGGCCAGCCTGGCGTCCCCCGTGCTGACACCCAAAAGCATGGTGTCCAGATTGGTCATGATGCCGCGCAAGGACGGATCGCTGGCGAGCCCCCCCAGGAAAGGCTGGGCCTTGATCAACTGCTGGGTGGTGTCGCGCACTTCGTCCAGCGACAGGAACAGGAGGCCGTTCTGGTTGAAGAAGGCGCCGCCATCGGGGCGGCGGACAAGGGTGAACAGCTTGGGGTTGGCCTGCAGCTTCTCAGTCAGCCGGGCGGCGGCGGATTCGGCCAGCTCCGGCGTCTTGCCGTCGATCACCACCACCGTCAGGTTGGTTTTTTGCGGGAAGGCCTCGTCGATGCGCGCCTGACGCATCCGCCAACCCACCTTGGCGTCGATCAGCTGCTCGCTGTCGGTGTTCATGGCGAAATTCTGGCTGGTGTACCAGCCCCCGCCCAACGCCAGCAGCAGCGACAGCGCGATGACCATCAGGGGCCAGCGGCAGCAGAAGGCGACGATGCGCTCCACGATCTTCATGGAGGCGGGTTAGAGCATTTTTGCACCGACCTTAAAAGACGGATGCGCCTGGAAAGTCCGGCAATTTGGCACGATCCGTGTCGGCGGCGCGAGCGCTTGGCTGGGGCACGGGCTTGGCTTAAACAGTCCGGTGTACCCTGCTGCGCGGACTTCGAAAGATCGTCATGACCCATCCGGAACTGCTGCGTTTGCGAGACAGCATCGACAATATCGATGCGGCGCTGATCCATCTTCTGGCCGAGCGGTTCAAGTGCACCCAGGCGGTCGGTGAGTACAAGGCGACGCACGACCTTCCGCCGGCCGACCCGTCGCGCGAGGCCGCCCAGATCGCCCGGCTGCGCGACCTGGCCGCCGGGGCGAAGCTCGACCCGGACTTCGCCGAGAAATTCCTGAACTTCATCGTGAAAGAAGTCATTCGCCATCACGAAGCGATAGCGAAAAATAGAGCTTAAGGATCTTCTCCATGGGCGGGCTTGACCCGCCCATCCAACTTTTTTGTATGCGTAAAAATGGATGGCCGGCTCAAGGCCGGCCATGGAGAGGGTTGGTTGTCGCGACAGTCGTCTAAAACTCCAGCGGCTTGGCGTGTTTGACTTGCGGCAGCTTGGCGACCGCTTCGGCCACCTCCGCCGGCACCGGCCCGTCCACTTCGATCAGGGCGATGGCATCCTGTCCCGGCGCGCTGCGGCCCAGCGTGAAGTTGGCGATATTGACCTTGGCGTCGCCCAGCATGGTGCCCAGCTTTCCGATAAAGCCCGGCTTGTCCTCATTGACGATGTAGAGCATGTGCGGCGCGAAGCCGGAATCCAGGTTGATGTCCTTGATCTGGATCAGGCGCGGGCGGCCATCGGAGAAGACGGTGCCGGCGACGCGGCGCGTGGAGTCGCCCCCCTTCGGATCGGTCATGCTCACCACGATCTTGATATAGCCTTCATAAATGCCCTGCGCGTCGCGCCGGGTCTCGCTTACCTTGATGCCGCGATCCTTGGCGATCACCGGCGCATTGACCATGTTGACCTCCGACAGCATCGGCTTGAGGAGGCCCGCCAGCGCCGCCTGGGTCAAGGCGCGGGTGTTGAGCATCGAAGGCGTGCCTTCATAGATGATCTCCACCGCCGTCAGGCTGGTGCCGGTGAGCTGGCCCGCGAACGAGCCCAGCTTTTCCGCCAGGGAAATCCAGGGCCGCACCTTCTGCGCTTCGCTGGCCGAGATCGACGGCATGTTCAGCGCATTGGTGATGGCGCCGGTCAGCAGATAATCGGAGATCTGTTCGGCCACTTGCAGCGCGACATTCTCCTGCGCCTCGCTGGTGGACGCGCCCAGATGCGGTGTCGCCACGACTTTCTCATTGCCGAACAGGATGTTTTCTCTGGCCGGCTCGGTCTCGAACACGTCCAGCGCCGCGCCAGCGACATGGCCGTTGTCGAGAGCGGCTTTCAACGCCAGCTCATCAATCAGTCCGCCACGGGCGCAATTGATGATGCGAACGCCCTTCTTGGTCTTGGCGATGGCGTCGGCGGAGAGAATGTTCTTGGTCTCCGGGGTCATCGGCACATGCAGGGTGATAAAATCGGCCCGCGCCAGAAGATCGTTCAGTTCGACCTTCTCGATGCCAAGATCGTTGGCCCGTTCCTGCGACAGGAAGGGATCATAGGCGATCACCCGCATCTTCAGGCCCTTGGCGCGGTCGGCGACGATCGAGCCGATATTGCCCGCGCCGATCAGCCCCAGAACCTTGCCGGTGATCTCCACGCCCATGAAGCGGTTCTTTTCCCACTTGCCGGCCTGGGTGGAAGCATTGGCGGCAGGCAGTTCGCGGGCCAGCGCCAGCATCAGCGAGATGGCATGTTCGGCGGTGGTGATGGAGTTGCCGAAGGGGGTGTTCATCACGATCACGCCGGCGGCGGTGGCGGCGGGAATGTCGACATTGTCGACGCCGATACCGGCCCGGCCAACCACTTTCAGATTCTTGGCGGCCTTGAGCACATCGGCGGTCAGCTTGGTGGCCGAGCGCACGGCGATGCCGTCATACTGATCCACGATCTTGATCAGTTCTTCCTTGGTGAGACCGGTCTTCACATCGGCTTCGACGCCGCGTTCCTTGAAGATGGCGACGGCGGCGGGGGACAGTTTGTCGGCGATCAGTACCTTGGGCATGGGATCAGTCCTTGTTCGAAGGAATTAGTTGAGAAGCTGGCCGGGAACGGCGCCGCCGCGCCGATAGAAGGGCTGGGCCTGGAGCAGCGCGCCGGCCATGCCGGTGGGCCGCGTGCGATCCACCCGCTGCACGTCGAACACGATTCCGGGCGCGTCTTGGGCGGCGGCGTGCTCGATGTCGGCCACCAGCGCGGCCATGTCGCCGCTGGTCTCAACGCCGACCAGCGGCTGGACCTGGCTGTCCGCATCACCGATTCCAATGCGGATCATCCAGGCGGTCTGCACTTGCGGGTGCTTTTCGAACACCGAGGCCAGGGCATTGATCAGCGCCATGGGGTAGAAGGCGTCGCTGGTTGTGAGCGCAACTGGCGCCGAAGGCGCCATGGGATTGAGCAATTGCTCCACTTCGCCTGGGGTGAGTTCGCGGCCATATTCGGAGGCGGGGTTGAGGATGACCGGGGAGCCGCGCGTCAGGTCGAGCAGGGCGCGGCCGTTGACGGAGAGATACTTGCTCTCCTCCTTCACATATTCCTGCATGCGCGCCAGCGACGAGAATATGGGAAGGAATTTTTCGCCCTTGTTCTCGCCGGTGACGAGCTGCAGCTGGCCGCCCGGCTCCAGGCTGAACTTTTCGCTGCCGTCCTGCCCTTCGACCGTGCCCAGTACCAGGAGGTCGCTTTCCAGCAGCAGGCGATAGAAGTCGGGCGCGGTGGCGGGGCTCTTGACCGCGCGCACCAGGGCTTCTTCCAGCTTGTTTTGCGAAATGAACGGCATGAGGCGTTTCCTTCAGTTAGGCTTTGACGTGTTGGCCTTTGACTTGGCCCCAGGCCCAGTCGAGCCAGGGCGTGAGCGCTTCCAGGTCGGATTGTTCCACCGTGGCGCCGCACCAGATGCGAAGCCCTGCCGGCGCGGCGCGGTAGCCGGCGATGTCCAGCGCCACGCCTTCCTTGTCCAGCAGCGAAGCGATCTTCTTGGCTGCGTCGGCCTTGGCCTCGTCGCCCAGCGATTCAAACCAGGGATCGGTGATCTTGATGCAGACGCTGGTGTTGGAGCGGATGGATTTGTCGTCCGCCAGGAAGCCGGCCCAGTTCGAGCCCGCCACCCAGTCTTCCAGAACCTTGAGATTGGCGTTGGAGCGCTGGATCAGGCCCTTGAGCCCGCCCACACTTTGTGCCCAGGTCAGGGCGTCGAGATAATCTTCCACCGCCATCATCGATGGCGTGTTGATGGTTTCGCCTTCGAAGATACCTTCGACGATCTTGCCGCCCTTGGTCATGCGGAAAATCTTCGGCATCGGCCAGGGCGGGGTATAGGATTCCAGCCGCGCCACGGCGCGGGGGCTGAGGATCAACATGCCATGCGCGGCTTCGCCGCCCAGCACCTTCTGCCAGGAGAAGGTGACGACATCGAGCTTGTCCCAAGGCAGCTCCATGGCGAAGGCGGCCGACGTCGCGTCGCAGATGGTCAGGCCTTCGCGGTTTTCTGGAATCCAGTCGCCATTCGCCAGCTTCACGCCGCTGGTGGTGCCGTTCCACACAAACACCGCGTCATGGGCGGGATTGTACTGTGCCATGTCGGGCAGCTGGCCGTAGGGCGCCTTGAAGACGCGCGCGTCCTTGATCTTGAGCTGCTTGACCGTGTCGGTGACCCAGTCCTCGGAAAAACTTTCCCAGGCGAACAGGTCCACGGGCCGCGCGCCCAGCAGCGACCACAGCGCCATCTCGACCGCGCCGGTATCCGATGCCGGCACGATGCCGCAGCGATAGCCTTCGGGCAGGCCCAGCAGCGTCTTGGTGCGGTTGATCGCATCCGAAAGCTTGGCCTTGCCGGGTTTGGAGCGGTGGGAGCGTCCCACCAGCGCGCCCTTGAGCGCTTCCGCCGTCCATCCCGGCCGTTTGGCGCAGGGTCCGGACGAAAAAAAAGGCCGCGCGGGACGCACAGCCGGACGAACAATCTCAGTCATCGCGGTTCATTCCTTCCAGAATGATAGCACCTCGTTGGGGAGGTGTGGCCCGGCGTCGGTATAGGGGTGCGCCATGGCCCGCGTCAACGTCCAATCCGCGCGGGAACGACGCACCCGGTTTGCGCGTTTCACCAGAAGAGAAAAAACACAGGAAATTCCATGGTTTCGCTCACATCCACCTTTGGCACTTCGCGCAAATCCGCCCAGGAGCCTTCGCTCAACCTGCCGCTGGACAAGGTGAGTTTCATTATCCTGAAGGCGCGCGAATATGACGTGAAGGAAAGCGATGTCGATCCCGACACCGGTTCCAACGCCATCGATGACGGCCAGACGGACGTCCTGACGGACAAGGCCGAGGACCCGGTGCGCGAGGAATTGCTGGGCGCGATTCGCGGCTTGAATGACGATGAGCGTGTCCGGCTGGTGGCGCTGGCCTGGCTGGGACGCGGGACGTTCGCCCTTGACGAATGGAAAGAGGCGATCGCCACCGCCAAGTCCGAACATTCCCGCCGCACGGCGGAATATCTGCTCGGCCTGCCGCTGTTGGGAGACTATCTGGAAGACGGGCTGGCCATGTTCGACGAAGGCATTGTGGATGAAGCCGACACCCGCGAAGGACTGAACAGCCAGAACGAGCCGTTGGGCAATATGCGCGATAAACCGGCGCGGCAATAAACTAAAATGTCATGGCCCGCCGGAGTGCGGGCCACCCCGTTGAAAGTTGGCTGAACTTCAGAAGATTGATCCGAAACTCGTCTGAATCAGATGATGCGATGTCACCTGTCATGGGG
>CAMCWK010000029.1 GCA_945882615.1 Rhizobium sp. Q54
GGTCTGCGCCGTCAAGGCGCCGGGCTTCGGCGATCGCCGCAAGGCCATGCTGGAAGACATCGCCACCGTCACCGGCGGCCAGGTCATCAGCGAGGACATCGGCATCAAGCTTGAGAACGTCAAGCTGGACATGCTGGGCAAGGCCAAGAACGTCAAGATCGACAAGGACAACACCACGATCATCGACGGCGCCGGCAAGAAGACCGACATCCAGAGCCGCGTCACCCAGATCAAGGCGCAGATCGAGGAAACCACCAGCGACTATGACAAGGAAAAGCTGCAGGAACGCCTGGCCAAGCTGGCCGGCGGCGTTGCGGTGATCCGCGTCGGCGGCGCCACGGAAGTCGAAGTCAAGGAGCGCAAGGACCGCGTCGATGACGCCCTGAACGCCACCAAGGCCGCCGTGGAAGAAGGCATCGTGCCGGGCGGCGGTACCGCCCTGCTCTATGCCGCCAAGACGCTGAAGGACCTGACGGGCGACAATGAGGACCAGACCCAGGGCATCAACATCGTGCGCCGGGCGATCCAGTATCCGCTGCGCCAGATCGTCAGCAATGCCGGCCAGGAAGCCAGCATTGTCGTCGGCAAGCTGCACGACCAGAAGTCCAACACCTTTGGCTACAATGCCCAGACCGGTGAATATCAGGACTTCATCGATGCCGGCATCGTCGACCCGACCAAGGTTGTGCGCGTGGCCCTGCAGAACGCCGCTTCGGTGGCGGGCCTGCTGATCACCACGGAAGCCATGATCACCGACCGTCCCAAGAAGGACAGCGGCGCTCCGGGCGGCATGCCCGGCGGCGGCGGCATGGGCGGCATGGGCGACATGGACTTCTAGTCCAGACGTTCAATCAGTTCAAAAATGCGAAAGGCCCGGTGGAAACACCGGGCCTTTTCGTTTCGGCGTTGTAAAGGTTTCGTTAACTCTGCTAATCCAGTTTCAGTGAGTCGGCAGGAGCGGCGAATGAGCGAAAAGCTGCTATATACAGTTGGATACGAAGGCGCCGATTTGAGCGACTTCCTTGCCACTCTCAAAGCTCACAAAATCAAACAAATCATTGATGTGCGCGAGCTACCGCTCTCACGAAGGCGGGGGTTTTCTAAAAATGTACTGGCGTCAGCTTTGGCAGAACTCGGCATCAATTATCTGCACCTAAAATCTCTTGGCGATCCCAAGCTAGGTAGAGAAGCTGCGCGCAGCGGTGACATCGCGGGTTTTCGGCGCATATACGGCCGTCATCTAGCAGGGAACGAGGCCAAGGCTGGTCTTGCCGATGCCATGGCGGCCGCCAGGAAGGCGACTTCCAGTCTGCTTTGCTATGAACGCGATCATGCCGATTGCCATCGGTCCATCATCGCTGACAAACTCAAATCTGATTTCAAAGTACAACATATTGCAGTCTCCCCGCCGGTCTTAAAGAGGCGAAAAATCGCCAGTGACCTTACCGCAGGATCTGTCGCGATCGGGTGAAACCGACGCCATCATCATGATTAAAGCCGCGCCCCAAGTCGGGCAGCGTCACGGTGAGACTGTTTGCTGTGCCGGTATCAGCATTGATGGCAAATGGCTACGGCTCTATCCAGTGTGCTTCAGAACTCTTGATGATGGCCAGAAGTTCGGCCGTTGGGATCGAGTTCACTTTAAATGGCGCAAGCCAAATGATGATCCACGCACCGAGAGCAGACGCGTGGATCAAGATAGCATCTCCATCACCGGTAGCCTTAAGCCATCTGAGCGCGAGAGGTTTCTGAGCAGCCTTATTGTGACTAGCCTCGACAAGGAGCGCGAAAAGGGAAACAGTTTGGCACTCCTCAAGGCCCGCAATTTCAAATTCAAAATTGCCAAACGAACCACAGAGGAAATTTCAGCTGATCAGTCACGTTTTGACGCACTACGGGCGCAACCAGACATGTTCAATACGAAAGCAATAATCCCTTACAACCCGTGCCCATACGAATTTAAATTTCGATATCAGACCGATGACGGCGCGCGCGAAGGCACATGCCAAGACTGGGAAATGGAAGCCACGTATTTCAGATGGAGCAGAGAATACGGTGAAGCGGCGGCGCTAGATAAGATGCAGCAGGTATTTGGCGTGGATTACCCCACCAATGGCATGCTACTCGCAATGGGAACGCATTCGCTTTACCCCGATACATGGCTGATCAACGGGGTGATACGACTTGATGATATCAAGCAAGGTTCTTTGAACCTCAGGCAATGAGTGACCCAAAGCTTCATCATTTCGTACCACAGTTCTACCTACGTCGCTTCACAGACGCTGATGGACTCCTATGGGTCTGGAACCGCGATAGCGACAAAGCCTTCCGAACCAACCCTACTAACGTCGCAGCACAAAATTATTTTTATCTCCTCGCCGAGCTAATCCCGCTCGGACATGACCCACTTACGATGGAGAGACAGTTTCCCCAGATCGAGCACGAGGTGGCGGCAATAACCGAGCAATGGCTGCACTGGCTCAGACTTGCAGATGTTTACGACCAAATCGAAATTCCAGATATCAACCGTGAAATCGTTGCGATGTTCATTGCACTACAATTCTTGCGAACAGAAGACGCCCGCCAAATACTAGGCCTCATGGCCGAAGACGCCGAAGCTTCTGCGTCGATTTCTGAGGAAGAGAAAAGGTGCATTCATACCGATCTCCTCTGGGACGAACCTATTGTCAAAGACTTGGCTAAAAGAATTCAGGATTCTGTCTGGGTATTCGCACGCAACGACACCGACGTGTCGTTTCTGACATCAGATAACCCGGTGGCATTTCGTACCGCCGATAATCGGCGATGGGTCAAAGTAGGATTCTATAGTGCAGGAACGTACGTGGTCTATCCAATTGCTCCGGACATCATCATGTACTGCTATCCGAGGGAATCGCCGGGGGACCAACTGATTAAATTCGACCGGATGCTATCGCCTGTTCAAATGACAAAAGAGATGGTCGAAAGCGAAAACAGCGGTCAAGTCTTTATGGCCTCGCGCTTTGTCTTCTCACTTGATGGCGATTTTGCCTACGCGCGCAGTTTTGCGCCGTCCATCGGTACTGATCTCTATGGCCCTGATAAAGAAAATCCAGTTGGTCCAAAAGCTTCTGGATAATGCAACCATTAAAAAGAAACACTTTCCCTGAACGGGCCTTGGTCTTTTGTTGATCTCATCCGGAGCTTGACCAATAATCACCCGGAACGAAGCAAGCGGCGGTGATGGCTGGACGAGGCACTGGGTTCCTGCTCGCATTGGGTGCCCTGACATTTGCATTCACTCTGAATTCGGTTGCTGAACCAGCAGTGCCGGCGGCGAAGCCGCTTAGCCAGAGCGTCAAAAGTTCCGCCAGCAAAAAGCCCGCCGTCCAGAAGAAGCAGGCTGTCCGCAAGAAGGCGACGCGCAAGACCGCCGCGCGCAAGGCCAAACCGGCGGCCAAGTCGCTGGCCATCACCGTCAAGCCGCCGAACGACGCGCCGGATTTCGATTTCACCGACCGCCTCAAACAGGCGCGCGAACTCGCCGCCAAGGCCCCGCTGCTGCCCGGCGACATGGAGGTGGACAAGGCGTCCGGCAATCTCAGCCGCTTTGTCTGGACGCTGGTGGTGGGCAAGAAGACCGGGCCGCTGACCGTCGTGCGCATGGACCAGAAGGGCAATAACGACAAGAATCTCGACATCACCTGGCGGATCGACAATTTCCTCAACACCCGCTTCCAGGTCGCAGGCGATTATATCGTCTTCGCCCAGCGCCGCCCGGTGCGCGCCCCGGTAAAGGGCGGGTGGGAGCCGGCGGTCTATACCGCCTACGCGCCCGAGCTCGACACCGCCAGGATGCGCGCCCACGGCATGGACTATCTCAGGCTCCAGGAGCGGCGCTCCTACAATCACCTGCACAGCCATGACGTGCGCAGCCGCGTGACGCCGGAGCAGACCGTGGTGGAGAATATCCCGCGCTCCATGGTGCTGCGCCTGATGATCACCGAGCATATCGACCCGGCGCGGATGAAATATGTCGGGATCGAGCAGTGCATCCACGAGGTGCTGATCACGGTGGCGGCCAACCGCGAAAAATCCTATGCCTATGCCCGCTCCAGCGCCGGCGCGCTGGGCATCTCCCAGTTCATGGAGAGCAGCTATGAGATGGTGCGCAAGCATTATCCTTCCGCGCCGCTCGAGCCCCATTTCGATACCGGCATGCGCGACCTGCGCAACGCCGTCATGGCGTCGGTGCTGCACATGGACCTGCAACTGGCGCACCTGCCGGCCGCGTATCTGAAGCGCTTCAACGATTCCAGCTATCACCTCGCCGCCTACCTGGCCGCGGGCTACAACCGCAACACGGTCAAGGTGGTGCGCACCTATCGCCGCACCAAGACCTTTACCGGCGGCGACGCGCCCTATGAGAACAAGATGTATGTGCGCATCCAGGACTGGGTCGGCGGCTATCTCAAGCGCAAATACGAGATTTCCTGAAACGCCTCAGGTGACCGGCAGTCCTTGGGGGAATTGGAACAGGCCTTCGGGGTCATAGGCTTTCTTGATGCGCAGCAGCCGTTCCAGGTTGGGGCCGTAATAAGCGCGCTGCCAGTCCTTCAAATCCGGGTCGATGTAATTGACGTAACAGCCGCCGCTGGAATCACGGCGCACATCGGCATGGAAATCGCGGATCCAGGCGAGGTTGCGCGCCTCGTCCGACATTTGCGGCCAACTGGTCAGGAACTGGGCGCTGAACAGGGCGCCGCGATGCGCGAAGGCGGTTTCGTCAGGCCTCAGCCGTCCCGCCGCGCCGCCAAAGCCGTCGAACATCACCCCGCCCTGCAGGCCCGCGCCTTGCGCCTTTTCCAGATGGCCCAGGAACCGGGCGATGGCGTCATCGCTGAGCGGCTTGTCATAGAAAGCCGACTTGGCGGTATAGGTGCCGCGCCCCAGCGTGCCTTCCTGCGAGGTCATCTCGACATGGCATTGGGCGACGCTTTTGTTTTCGCATCCGGCCAGGCCCAGCATGGTGTGCAGGCCATCGGCATGTTCCAGCGTGCGTGTCGGCTCAGCCCCTACCCCATCGATCAGCCCCGGCAGCAGCGGCGTCAGTTCGGCCTCGCTGCCGATGAACACGATCAGCACGAAGATCTGCGGCGCCGCGCCCTTGCGGTTCGACGCCATCCGGCAATAGGACCATAGCGCGTCCGGCGCGGCTGGCGCCCATGTCTGCCAGGACTGAATCACTTTCGATGCGTGCGGCCAGTCCCACTCCAGCAGCAGCGTGGTGATGTTCTTCAGCGGATGGGTCTGAAACTGGAAGGATGTGGCGATGCCGAAATTGCCGCCGCCGCCGCCGCGCGAAGCCCAGAACAGGTCGGGATGGTTCTGCGCGTCGCAGGTGAGGATGTCGCCCGCGGCGGTGACGATCTGGGCCTGCCTGAGGTTATCGCAGGTCATGCCATAGGCGCGGCCCAGCATACTGATGCCGCCGCCCAGCGTCAGCCCGGCGATGCCGACCGTGGGGCATGAGCCGCCCGGCAGCGTGCGCCCGGCCGCCGCCAGCCCGGCATAGACATCGATCAGTTTCGCGCCCGCGCCGATGGTGGCGATGTGGGTGCCGGGGTCGACGCTGACCTGATTCATGGGGCCGACATCGATCACCAGGCCGGGGCCGGTGGACCAGCCGGCATAGCTGTGACCGCCGGAACGCGCATGGAGCGGCGTGCCGCTGCGGCGGGCGAAATCGATGCAGGCGCGGACATCCTGTGCGCTTGCGCACTGGGCGACCGCGCTGGGGCGAATGTGATCGAAGCGGGTGTGATAAAGTTTGCGGCTGATGTCGAAGGTGGGCGCGCCCGGAAGCAGCAATTCGCCCTTCAGCCCGGCTTTAAGGTCCGACAGGGTCGGCTTGGCCGGCGCGCAGGTCGCCAGCAACGGCGACGCCAGACTGCCCAGAACGAACGCACGTCTTTTCATGGCCCGCCCCCGGTCCGCCCCACTTGCATACTGCGCCGCGGGTTTCTTTGGAAGCGCGCCGCCCTCGGTGCAGCGGCCGTCCAAAAGAAAAGGGCCGGAAAGATCCGGCCCTTTTCTTTGGCGTTGGATCGGCGCGTGACCGCCTTCCTAAAGCGATAAGGTCTGCAACGCTTTCTGAATATCAGCGATGGCTGAATTGGTCAGCGTTTTGCCGATCTCAGCCGTCATCCGTTCCTGAACCTCTTTGTGCAGCAGGGGCCGTATCTGACCCAGGGTCTGCGGATCGGCAATCAGGACGAAGGCGGCAAAGTCGCCGCTATGGGCCCGGCGATACAGTTCCTTTGCCAGCTGCTTGGCGAAGGTGGCCTCATCGGTTGCCTGCTGGGATTGCTCCACAGGCCGCCCACCCGAAGGTCCGTCATCCAGCAGATTTGACGGCTTCAATTCGCCCTCGGCGGACAGCGCAATGTGGAGGGCGTTGCCCGTATTGCGAAAGAATCGCGCGCCCACGCCATCGGTCACGACGACAAGCGCCTTATGCGGTACCTTTTCGACCATCAAATATAATCCTTAATTTTATGAGGGCCGGTTGTCGCGAGATGAGCGGCTTTCTAATTTGCCTGTCGCGCCTCGGAAAATTATCTCCAGCCTGCGTTGATAACGCCTGAGTGGGCGCTTTGATACCCCGGCAAGAGGGCAAGCTCCACTTCGACTTGCGGACGTCAGAACCTCCCGAACCGGAACCGCTCACGCGCCTGCGCTTTTCCTTCTCGGGACTGCGGGCACGAACTCAATTGGAGAAGTTCCCATGCGCCTTGTTCCCAAGTTCCTGCTGGCGTCCTGCGCCGCCCTTGCCTTTGGCGCTATCGCCACCCAGGCCAGCGCCGAAGTCCACCAGACCGGCTCGGTCAATGTCCCCGTCGACCGCTTTGCCGATGTGAGCTGGACCAAGTTCGAGGGCCCGGTGAACCGCCTGCGCTTCTATGCCGACAATGACACGGTCAATTGCGAGCATATCAGCGTCACCTATCGCGACGGCATTACCCGCGAAGTCTTTTCCGGCACCATCCCCATGGGCGGCTACACCACCGTGACCTTCCCGGAAGGCGACAGCCGGATGCGCGAAGTCGCCTTTGCCTGCAAGGCATCACTTAAGGACGGCGCCCGCATAACCTTCACCGCCTTGTCGGAGGGGCAGACCTGGGCCCAGCGCGAACTGCCGCTGACCCGCCGCGCCGACGCCATCGCCGCTCCGAACTAGACAATCCACCTATGCTGCAGAGACCCGGTCGCGAGGCCGGGTCTTTCGCTAAAGTTCCCTTGGACAGGGCCCATGGCGGGGCGCCCGGCTTCGTGTGATACGGTCCCCGGCTAACGGGAGAGACTTAACGTGACTGAACAACCGACGCTTCCCGTATGGCACGAAGGCCATCTGCGCCTGGCGATTGATGCCGCCGGGGTGGCGCTGTGGTCGTGGAACGTCGATACCGATCACCTGACCATGGACGCCCAGGCCTTCCGGCTGTGGGGCGTGCCCCCCAGCGCCGAGGTTTCGTTCGAGACCCTGTCGGCCCATATCCATCCCGCCGACCGCGACCGGGTCCGGGCCGCCTTTGCCGCCACCCGCGCGGTGCTGGGCGCCTATGAGATCGATTTTCGCATCATGGTGGGCGAGGAGGTGCGCTGGATTTCCGCCCGCGGCCAGGGCGATGATTCCGGCATCGTCGGCCGGGTGATGTTCGGCATCTTCCTCGACGTGACCGGGCGCAAGCAGGCCGAAGAGGGCCACGAGCTTCTGGCCGGCGAAATGAGCCACCGGGTCAAGAATCTGCTGGCCGTCGCCTCCGGCCTGACCGCCATCACCTCGCGCTCGGCCAAGACCACCCATGACATGGCGCGCGAACTGACCCAGCGCCTCACCGCGCTGGGCCGCGCCCATGACCTGGTGCGGCCCCTCAAGGGCAGCGAAGGCCGCGCCGCCCTGCTGGGCGACCTGATCTCGGTGCTGCTGGCGCCCTATGACGATCTGGGGGCCTTCAGCGGCCGCATCCGGGTTTCGGTGCCGCGCATGGGGGTGGGGGAATCCGCCGCCACCACCCTGGCGCTGGTGATGCACGAGCTGGCGACCAACTCGGTCAAATATGGCGCCTTGTCCTCGTCCACCGGCGTGCTGGATGTGTCGTGCGACCCCAGCGGCGATGACGTCACCGTGGTCTGGACCGAGCAGGGCGGCCCCACCGTCACCGCGCCAGACGGCGATGGCGGCTTTGGCAGCAAGCTGGCGGCGCGCGCGATGGCCAACCAGCTCGGCGGTTCGCTGGAGCGCAGCTGGGCGCCCGAAGGCGTTGTCGTCACCCTGCGCATCAACAAGGCGCGCCTGGCCGGCTAGCCCGGCGCATCCAGCTTCAGGATTTGCCAGCCGAGTTTTTTCAGTTCGGCCTGGGCGGTGGGCGACAGCGCGCCGGCCGACGCGAACAGTTTGGGCCGTTTGGGATGCTGCGCGGTGGCCGCGGCGCTCAGCCGCGTCAGGCTGCGCGACACCGCATCGGTCCAGAACAGCGCGTCGAACGGAAAGGCCGCCACCAGCCGCCCCGCCCCGTCAATGTTCAGCACAAAGCCGGAAACCGGGACAAAGGCCTTCAGCGCGCCCAGCCTGGCGCTGTCGCGCGCCAAGAGCTCGGTGCGGAAGCGGTTGAACTTGGCGACATCGAAGCTGAAGGCGGTGGCGGCGTTTGCGACAAAGGCGCTCACGTCGCTGGCGCCCAGCCTTTCCAGCGCCTCGGCCATCGCAATGGCGTCGGCCGGCGAATAGAAGCGGTTGGCCGCGAATGCCTTGACCACCGCGGCATCGACGCCCAGCGCGGTCAATTTCTTGATGACGATCTCGGTTACCTCGCGCGCGGTGCGGCTATAGACCATGTTCGACACGTTCGAGGCGGTGGAGGCCGAGCTGGCGGCGATGCCCGCCCCGCCGGTGATGAAGGAAATCCCGGCGGTGACCGGAAGGCTGCCCAGCGCCGTGACCTGCGCCACGTCCTTGAGGCCCGCGCGCAGCGGCGAATAATCGGAATAGGGATCGACTTTCAGCTCCAGCGCCAGTTCGCGTTCGACCTTGGTGACGCCGGTGATGCTGTCGAGCAGCGGGTCGCGTGACCCGTCAGGATTTTTGGCGCCCGCCACCACTGTGTCAAACATCTTGCCCACGCCCGACAGCAGGTTTCCCACGGTCTCGAACGGATCCAGCACCAGGTCGCGGCCAAAGCGGATGGGCGCCAGGCCCGCTTTGACGAGGGCCGCGCCGAACGCCTTGGAGCGCGACATTTTCTCGAGCAGCCCCAGGGCGCGCAATTCCTGCGCCCGGTCCTTCATGCGCCGCAGGCCATTGACCTGGAACGCGCCGTAAGACGTGTTGACGGTGAATATCCAGACAAAACCGTCGCTGCGCACCACCGGCGAGGCGGTCCAGTTGTCGCCCTGCGCGTCGGCGCCCAGAAGTGCCGCCGCATCGCCGCGCGGGGCCTGTTCCAGCGCGGCGGCAGGTCCGCCCGCCAGAAGCGCGGCAATCAGGACAGTCGCGATTTTGAAAGCGCCACGCATGAGATAGTCCTCTGCGTCCGGCCTTGGCGCATCCGAACAACGCGCGGGGCGGGGTTGTGGGCGCAAAGAGGGTGTGCGGGGCTCGCAGCGGGACATTTTTCAGTGCAGACTGCCCGGCAAAACACCCCGCAAAAATATAAGGGAGACACCCAGATGACGCTCAGGACCATGCTCGCCGCAGCACTGCTGTCGATGCCGTGCGCCGCCCTTCTGGCGCCCAGCGCCGCTCTGGCCGATATCACCGTCCTCACCTCGGGCGGCACCGTCCCAGGCCTGCGCGCGCTGGCCGCCAAATGGGAGGCCGAGACCGGCAAGAAAGTCACCATCGTGGGCGGCACCGTCACCCGCGCTCGCGACAATGTGAAAAACATGGTGCCCGGCGATCTTGCCGTGCTGCCGGAACCCCAGTTCAGCGAAGTCGCGGCCAACTTCAAGCCCGGCAGCCTCACGCCCGTCGGCCGCGTGCATTTTGGCCTGGCGGTGAAGGCGGGCGCGCCGCATCCCGACATCTCGACTCTTCCCAAATTCATCGCCGTGCTGAAGGCCGGCAGCGGTGTCGGCTTCACCGATCCAGCGCGCGGCAGCGCCGCGGGCAAATGGGTCGCCGACCTGCTGGCGCGGCCCGAATATGCCGGCGTTACGCCACGCCCCATCGCCGGCATGCCCGGCCATGCCATCGCCCGGGACGGCATCCAGTACGGCATGGGCCCCATTTCGGAAGAAGTGACGGTGCCAGGCGTGGAAGTGGTGGGCGTGCTGCCCAAGGAAATCGCCATGCACTTCGACTATTCGGCGGGCGTGTTGAACCATGCCACCCAGGCCGAGGAAGCGGCGCAGTTCCTCAGCTATATCACCAGCGCCCAGGCGCGACCCGCCTGGAAGGAAACCGGAGTCGAGAACCCGGCCTGAACGCGGGCGGCGGAAATGAAGAGGCCCGGTCCTGCGACCGGGCCTTTTGCGTTTGAAGACCGTGAAAATCAGTAGCTGTTGAAGAAATCGATCAGCCCGCTGGTGTCGATATTGAAATTGTCGTTGTAGGTGTAGCGGTTGTTGCTCTGGTTGCCGTTGCCATTGCTGTTGCTATTGCCGTTACCGTTGCTGTTGCCGTTCGAATTGTTGTTGTCGTTATTGTTGTTGCTTCCGCCGCCACCGCCGCAGCCATAACTGCAACCGCCGCCACCGTGACCGCCGCCATGATGACCACCGCCCGAACTACCGCCGTAATTCCATACATTGGTGGTGCGGATGTTGATGTCCTTGTCCACCCGCACATAGCTCGATGTGTCGATGGTCTTGGAGGTGTCGATATAAGATGAACTGTCGATATGCTTGTTCACCGTCACCGGCGCATAGACGTTCACCCGCGAATTGACGTCGATATTGACGGCGCGGTTGACATTGTTGGTGATGGTCACCGGCGCGAAGACATTCATCCCCCCGCCCATCTGTGGCCGTCCGCCGCCGCTGTAGCCGCCGCCGGCCTGTGCCGCCAGCACGCTCGTCATCATCCCCGCACCGGCCAGTGCGGAGGTCATCAGTAAGCTTCGTCTGCGCATGGAATCCCCTTTCGCCAGACATAATGGTCCGCAGGAATCGCTTCACGCCTCATGCCAGCCCAACCGGCGGTAACACGAAGGTTTCGTGCCAGGGCGGCACAGATGGGCAAAGCAGGTTGCCCGGAATCGGGAACTTTGGGCCCGCCAGGCCGTTAAGGGCGGCGAGGGGTGGACTGTTTCCTTGGAGCACAAAAATGAAAAAACTCACATTACTCACCGCCCTGCTTTGCATGGGCACCGCTGCGCCCGCGCTGGCGGCCTGGCATGAGATCGGCACCATTCGCGTCGATCCCGGCCGCGACCGCGATGTGCGCAATTTCAATCTGGGCGGACCGGTGGACCGGTTACAGCTGCGCGCCGAAGGCGCCGATATCCGCTGCCGCGCCGTCACCGCGCGCTTTGGCAACGGCCGCACCCAGACCCTGTATCAGGGCAACCTGACCGAAGGTATGCCGCAGAACATCAACATCCCGGGCAATGGCCGTAACATCAATCGCCTGTCCTTCGACTGCGGCGCGGAGCGGCAGGTCGGCAATCGCCGCGGCGATCGTGACGACCGCCGCCGGGGCCGCGATGGCGTCGGCGATGCCCGCATCGTCGTGGTGGCCGATGTCGATCGCTATCGCAAGGAATGGCGCAACAATCCGCGCTATACGAGCGACTGGTCCAAGATTTTCAACTGGGGCAGCGAGGTGGTGAATGACTGGCGCCTGCTCTCCACTGTCAGCTTTGAAGGCCGCGGCGATTCCGAACGCGCCTTCGCCGGTTGGAAAGGCCAGAATGTCGATGCCGTGGCGCTGAGGCCGATGGACGCCGACGTGCGCTGCAACCGCGTCAGCGCGCGCTTCGGCAATGGCAAGGCGCAGCCGCTGAACGTCAACAATGGCGACTATCTGCGCCGTGGCCAGTATTACAAGCTGGACCTGCCGGGCCGTGCCCGCGACCTGGTGAGCCTGGACCTGCGCTGCCGCGCCACCAACGCGGCCCGCGTGCGGGTTCAGATCTATACCAGCCGCTAGCCGACTTGCGAAAAGCCACCTTTCCGGTGATCCGGGAGGGTGGCTTTACTCTTTTGAGAAGATGACGATGAAACGAACCTGCTGCGCCCTGCTGGCCGTCTTCTGCCTCAACGGGTGTGCAGGGATGGATCCGCTGGGCCTTTACGGCGAGCCGGAGCCGGCGGAAGTACCGATCGCGTCGCCCGCGCCGGCACCGCAGCAGACGTCCTATAGTTTCTGCCGGCGGATCGCGGCGCAGGACGGGGCGAAAGACAATCCCACCCGCGATACCCAGATCCGCCGCACCGAGGCGTCGTTCCGCGACTGCGTGATGGCCTTCGGCGACATCTAGCGCAGATAAGGTTCGACTTTGCCCTTGTACTTGACCGTCATGGCGTTGCCGTTGCGGTCCACCGTCTTGCCGACGGCCAGGCGGACCCAGCCCTCGCTGACGCAATATTCCTCGACATTGTTGCGGTCCACGCCGTTGAACTTGATGCCAACGCCACGCTCCAGCAGTTCGGCATTGTGGAACGGGCTGGCGGGATTGGTCGACAGTCTGTCAGGCAGTTCCGCCACGTCGGGCTTGTCGGTCATGTCCATGTCTTTCATGAAGGCTTCGCGCCTCATATCCCTTCTGCCATCAGGGTTGCAAGCGTCCCGGTTTGATCGTCAATTTCTGCCCGCGCAATCTCACCAGGACAAGCCATGGCCTACGACATTTATGATGCCTCCATCCCGCCGCTGATCCACATGCTCGGCGGCCTGATCACCATCCTGTCCAAGGGCGAGGCCCATGGCGGCATCGACCCGGCAGAGGCGCGGCTGGCACCCGACATGTTGCCGCTGAAGAACCAGGTCTATATCGCCACCGACGGCGCCAAGGGCTGCGGGGCGCGGCTGGCCGGGGTGGAGATTCCCAAATATGAGGACACCGAAACCACTTTCCCCGAACTGAAGGCACGGGTGGCCAAGACCATCGCCTTCCTCAAGACCCTGGACCGGGGGAGCTTTCCCGGTTCGGAAAACAAGGAGATCGTGCTGAAATTCCCCAATGTCACGCTGGAGTATAATGGCCGCGACTATGTGGGAAATTTCGTGATGCCCAATACCTGTTTCCACATCACGGTGGCCTACGGCATTCTGCGCAATCGCGGCGTCGTGCTGGGCAAGAACGACTATCTGGGCGGACTGAAGAACTAAAGACAAAGGGCCGGCCGTAAGTTGGCCGGCCCTTTTCATTCTTTACACCGCGTCAGTCGTTATAGCGGTCGTAGCGGCGACCATCCCGGTCGCGATATTCCCGATTGGGATAGTCTGTGTAGTACGGATTACCCGGCCTGCGGTCGCTGTAATAGATGCCGGAACCCGGCACGGCACTGTCATAACGACTGTCACCATAACTGCGGTAATCCCGGTCATAATAGCGGCCAGCGCAGCCCGAAAGCGCCACAACGGCGGTCAGGGCTACCACTACCAATCCTGTCTTTTTCATTGCGGTCTCCATGGGCAAGCACCCTCTGAGGCAATAACGCGCCGCCTGCCTTTTTGGATGCGCGCGGGTCGATAACAGCTTGTGAAAAGGCCCGCTGAAAGATTGGCTTGCGCCAGCTTCCAACGGGCCTCTTCAAAAAATTGTCTTCTAGTTGCGGTAGGGATTGCCGGGTCGGCGGTCGGCGCGGTTGGGCACCCCGTCATTATCACGATCGCGGTCATAGGCATTCGGCACACCATCATTGTCCCGATCGCGGTCATAACGGTTTGGCACGCCGTCACGGTCGCGGTCGGCATAGCCGGGGCTGTAAGGGCGGTCGTAATAGCGCGGCGCACAGGCTGTAACGGCCAAAGCGGTCAGGCCGATGGCCAGGATTGCTGTCTTCTTCATCACTTTTCTCCCACATCGCACCTTCTGCCTGCTTTAACGCCTGCGCTGCATATTGGATGCGGATCAGGCCCGCCTAGACTGGAAAAATGCACGGAACCCGGACTAGGATGGGGCGTTTGGTTCGCCAATTCTGAGGACGTCATGGCCAAGAAACCTGCTCCCAAAACCCCTGCTCCGAAAATCAAGGCCGCGGCACGTCTGCAAACCCAGACCGATCTTTCGGGTAACGCGATTCCGGAAATCGCCGAAGCGCTGAACGGACTGGTTGCCGATTCCTATGGCCTCTACACCAAGACCAAGAATTTCCACTGGCATGTCTCGGGTCCGCATTTTCGCGACTATCACCTTCTGTTCGACGAACAGGCGACGGAAATCTTCGCCACCATCGACGAACTGGCGGAGCGGGTGCGCAAGCTCGGGGCCAGAACCATTCATTCCATCGCTGAGATCGCCAGGCTTCAGTCCATCAAGGACAATGACAAGGACTTCGTCTCGCCTGGCGACATGCTGATCGAGCTGATGAATGACAACAAGCAGGTTATCAAGCGCATGCGCGCCGCACACGAGATCGCCGACAAGCATGGCGATGTGGCAACGGCGTCGATCCTGGAAAACTTCATCGACGCGGCCGAGAAGCGCAATTGGTTCCTGTTCGAAGCGTCTCGCACGGGCACCGACAGCGGTCACTAACCGCCCTGTTCCAAGCAAAAAGGCCCGGTCTTGCGACCGGGCCTTTTTGTTTTTGATACGGCGCAGTTAGCGCGGCGCCTGAACCTTGTTGGCGTCCCAGACCACAGGCGGCTTGGACATGGCCTGCTTTGGAGCGTCAAAGGCGCCCAGGACGCAGACCTGGCCGGACTGAATCACCTGGAAGCTCTGCGCATTTTCACAGACCATGGTGTCGCCGCTGCGCAGCTGCCAGACGAAGCCGTTATATTTCAGGTCAGGGCACTGCCCCCGCAGCCGATTGACCAGGGTCTGGCCATTCTTCATCTCGAAGACCATCACCTTGCCGTCATCGGACTTGCTGGAGACGATGTCGCGGGTGTCGATACACATTCTGGCGCTGGCCGGTCCGGCAATCGCCACGCCCGCCAGAACCAGCGCTGTGATGAATGTTTTCATAAATTCCTCCATGCGGTTTGCCCCCCGCGTGTGACGGCATTATCTGCCTGTCCGCGCCGCCCCGCAAGAGCTACGACAGGTGTAATACTTAGGGGGCCAAACACTTGACGCAAGCGCCGGCAGAGGCCAAAGGTCCGCCCTTATTGGTTTTTTACGGAGATTTGCCGTGTCCGCTGCCCCTGCTCAGGTGACCATGACCCTGCCCGACGGCAAGGCCCTGACGTTTCCCAAGGGTGTGACCGGCGGGGAAATCGCCGCCGCCATCGGACCCGGGCTCGCCAAGGCCGCCCTGATCATCATGGTGGACGGCCAGGAATATGACCTGTTCCGGCCCATTGAGCAGGACGCCAAGATCCGGATCATCACCCGCAAGGACCCGGAGGCGCTGGAACTGATCCGCCACGACGCCGCCCACCTTCTGGCCATGGCGGTGCAGGACCTTTTCCCCGGCACCCAGGTCACCATCGGCCCGGCGATCGAGGACGGCTTCTATTACGACTTCGCCCGCGACACGCCCTTCACGCCCGACGACCTGCCCAAGATCGAAGCCCGGATGCACGAAATCGTCAAAGCCGCGCTGCCGACGCGGCGCGAAGTGTGGCCGCGCGACAAGGCGGTCGCCCACTTCCAGGAGATCGGCGAAAAGTACAAGGCCGAGCTGATTGCTTCCATTCCCTCAGGCGAGGACGTTTCGCTCTACTGGCATGGCGACTGGCATGACCTGTGCCGCGGTCCGCATTTTCGTACCACCGCCGAAATCGGCGATGCCTTCAAGCTGACCAAGATCTCCGGCGCCTATTGGCGCGGCGACGCCAAGAATGCGCAGCTGCAGCGCATCTATGGCACCGCCTGGCGCGACAAGAAGGAACTGGATGCCTATCTCACGCGGATGGAGGAAGCCGAGAAGCGCGACCATCGCAAGATCGGCAAGGAGATGGACCTTTTCCATACCCAGGAAGTCGCGACCGGCCAGATATTCTGGCACGCCAACGGCTATACGCTGTACCGCGCGCTGGAAAATTACATCCGCCGCCAATTGGTGCGCGCCGACTATATAGAAGTGAAGACGCCACAATTGCTGGACCGCAAATTGTGGGAAGCCAGCGGCCATTGGGACAATTACCGCGAACACATGTTCCTGGCCGAGGTGGAGGATGAAAACCGCACCCTGGTGGTCAAGCCGATGAACTGCCCGGCGCATGTGCAGATTTTCAACGAGGGCCTGAAGTCCTACCGCGAACTTCCCATCCGCATGGCGGAATTCGGTTCCTGCCACCGTTACGAACCGTCAGGCGCGCTGCATGGCATCATGCGGGTGCGCGGCTTCGTGCAGGATGACGCGCATATCTTCTGCACCCACGACCAGATAACGCCGGAGACCACCTCGTTCTGCAAGCTGTTGCTGGCCTGTTACAAGGATCTGGGTTTCGACGAGGTGCGGGTAAAACTCGCCACTCGCCCGGAAAACCGCATCGGCAGCGACGAAGTCTGGGACCAGGCCGAAAAGGCACTGGCCGAAGCCACCAGCGCGGCGGGCCTGGACTATGCCCTCAATCCCGGCGAAGGCGCCTTCTACGGCCCCAAGCTGGAATTCGTGCTGCGCGACTCCATCGGCCGCGACTGGCAGTGCGGCACGTTGCAAGTCGACTTCAACACCGCCGAGCGGCTGGGGGCGAGCTACATCGCCCAGGACGGCAACCGTCATCCACCCGTCATGCTTCACCGTGCCATTGTCGGCTCGCTGGAACGCTTCATCGGCGTGTTGATCGAGCACTATGCGGGAAAGTTCCCGCTATGGCTGGCGCCGGTCCAGGTGGCGGTTGCCACCGTGGTGGCGGACGCCGATTCCTATGCCGGCGAGGTGGTCCAGGCGCTCAAAGCCGCCAGCCTGCGCGTGACGCTGGATACCGAAAACCAGACCGTAAACTACAAGGTTCGCCAGCACAGCCTCGCCAAAACCCCGAATCTGTTGGTTCTGGGCCGCAGGGAGGCCGAAAACCGCACGGTTACCCTGCGAAAACTGGGGGTCGAGAAGCAGGAAAGCCTTGCGCTGGAGGCGGCAATTTCTATGCTGGCCGCCGAAGCCGTCCCGCCCGACCTTCGTTGAGCGGTCACGAGGAACCATCCGCGCCCATGATCGAAATTTCGTTTCGCGAGGCTGGCTGGACACCCCTCGCGAAGCGTGACCATTTTTGCCTGATGCAAAAAGGGCGCGGACGTAACAACAGGAGAGAGTCATAGTCCCCAGACGTTTTCAGGGTAACGCACCCCCGCCGGCCAAGGACGGCCCGCGCATCAACGACGAGATCACTTCCAAAACCATCCTTCTGATCGGCGACGACGGCCACAAGTATGGCGAGATCGGCCTGGACGAAGCACTCGCGCTGGGCGACGAGAAGGGTTTTGACGTCGTCGAAGTCTCTCCCGACAACAAGCCGCCGGTCTGCAAGTTGATGGACTATGGCAAGTTCAAATACGAACAGCAGAAAAAGGCCAACGAGGCCCGCAAGAAGCAGAAGGTCATCGAGATCAAGGAGATCAAGATGCGCCCGACCATCGACGATCACGATTACGACGTGAAGATGAAGGCGATGAAGCGCTTCTTCGACGATGGCGACAAGGTCAAGGTCACGCTGCGTTTCCGGGGCCGCGAAATGGCCCACCAGCATCTGGGCATGGACCTGCTGACCCGCGTCCAGAAGGACACCGAAGTCTTCGCCAAGCTGGAACAGTATCCGAAGATGGAAGGCCGTCAGATGATGATGGTTTTGGCGCCTCGCTAAGCACCACCGTCAATTCTTCAGTACTATGTTGATGCCAATGGCCGGCCGCGCCCAAGCGGCCGGCGGCGCCAGAAGCGCGGCTCCCACGGAGCCGCGCCGGACCTTGCGCCCCGCGAGAGCGCTCGAACCAAAACAAAAAAGGCGCCCGCTTGGGCGCCTTTTTTATTTCCCGTCGGTCGCCAGACCTAGGCCTCTTCAACCGCCTTGTACGCCACCTTCCCGCTCTTCAGCAGGAAGACGAATTGCCCGCGCTCGGCGGTGGCGGGCGCGGCATGGGCCGCCATGAAGCCGCCCGCCAGTACCGGCGCGGCCATCGGGAAGATCAGCGCGCTGCAGCGGTCGGGAGTCTCGAAACAGGCCCGGATCGCCGGATCAAGCTGGTCGAAGTCGCGGCTGGTGGCGGGCATGAAATACTGCTGCACGCCCAGGCCGGAGAGGCTCCTCGCCTTCAGCCGGTTGCTGTCGAAGCCTAGCTGCGCCAGCTGCGGGCGCGAGGTGCCCGGCTGCACGCGGTCATAGGCGCCCTGCAGGCTGCCGCGCGACGCCAGCACCTTGGTGTCCATGTCGGCGATGCTGCCGCGCGACCACAGCGCCGCGGCAATGATCGCCACCAGTACGACAATGGACGCGACCAGCACCAGAGGCAGCATGTGGTGCTCGTCGCGCCAGCGCAGCAGATTATCCATGGAATTAACTTTGCCGGTTTTCGTTTCACCAAAACCATGGGGCGAAAGGCGGGCGCGAGCCAAGCAAAGGGTGCGGGCGTGGTAAACGGCTTAACGAAGGTTAGCGTGCATCCGTGTTGCCGCCCGACAAAACAAGGGCCACCGCCTTGCCCCGCGCGTCCAGCCTGCCCGCCAGCAAGGCGGCCAGCGCAGCCGCGCCGCCCGGCTCCACCACCAGCTTCAGGTCACTGGCCGCGAAAGCGACAGCACGTTCCAGCTCGGCGTCGCTGACCGCAAAGCCCGGCGCCAGCAGGTCTTTGGCCAGGTCGAACACAAGGGCGCCAGGCATCGGCGCCATCAGGGCGTCGGCGATGGAGAGCCTGCCGCCGGGCGCGGCAACCCGCGCGCCCGCTTCCAGCGAGCGTTTCATGCCGTCGAAATTCTCCGGTTCCACGCTATGGACCCTGGCGGGCACTCCCGCCCCCTTCAGCGCCAGCGCCACGCCGCTGAGCAGTCCACCGCCGCTGCACGGCACCAGCACGGCATCCAGAGTCACGCCGAAGCGCGCCGCATCCTCCGCGATTTCCAGACCCGCGGTGCCCTGCCCCGCAATGACGCCGGCATCGTCGAACGGCTTGACCAGCACCGCGCCGCGTTCGGCGCATATCCGCCCCGCAATCGCCTCGCGGTCTTCGCGCTGGCGGTCATATTCCACCACGGTTCCGCCCAGGGCTCGCGTACCCTCGATCTTGGCGCGCGGCGCGTCCGACGGCATCACGATCACCGCCGTCATCCCGAACAGCGCGGCCGCCGCCGCCACGCCCTGGGCATGGTTGCCGGAGGAAAAGGCCACCACGCCATTGGCGCGCGCGCCTTCCGGGATCATCGCCAGCCGGTTGCAGGCGCCGCGAAACTTGAAGGAGCCGGTGCGCTGCAAGGTCTCCAGCTTGAGGAACACACGCCCGCCGGTCAGCGCATTCAGCGCCGGACTTTCCACCAGCGGCGTGCGCACCGCGTAAGGGGCGATGCGCCTGGCGGCGGCCTGGATGTCGGCAAAGCCCGGCGTCATTCCTGCAGCCGGGTGACCCGGTACAGCGTGATATGCACCTTGCGGCCACGCGAATAATTAAAGCCGGACAGATCGCTGACCGCGCTCGCATCCGCCTGTATCTCGGCCAGCCGCGCCAGGAAGTCGCCCAGCTCGCTGTCTTCGACCAGCGCCAGCCCGCCCGATTTCGCGCCAGCATTGGCAGCACCGGCGCCGTCGGCCAGCACCAGATCCTTGCCGAAGGCGAACAACATGCTGGGCTCCTGATAGCCGGCCAGCGCCAGCGGCGGATCGCCGGGGCGCGATGCCTGCGCCACCAGCGGCTTCAGCCGTTCGGTGACCCATATCTGATTAAGGCGCGGCGCCGTTCCGGCCAGCAGGGTCGGCACAAACACCAGCATGGCCAGCAGCGACAACAGCACCGCCCAGCCTTGCGACTGGCGCAGCGCCAGCACCAGCGCGGCAATCGCCAGCCCTGCGCCGGTGGCGGCCAGCGCCATCAGCCACCACACATCGCCCGCGCCATACAAACGCGGCAGCAGCATCGGCGCCGCCGTCAGCATCACGGCGCCGATCGCGAATTGTCCGATGGCGATCCAGCGCGCCGCTTTCAGCCAATTCGGCCAGGGCGCGATGGGCGATGGGGTCAGCACAAACAGCGCCGCAAGGATCGCCAGCGCGGGATAGGAAGACAGGACATAGTGCGGCAGCTTGGTCGGCACCGCTTCCACCAACAGCCACCAGGCCCCCGCCCAGACCAGCAGGAACCGGACGGCCGGTTCATTGCGCCGCGCGATGCCCAAGACGATGCCAGGGGCGACAAACAGAATGGCGGGAAAGAAGGTCGCCGCCGACAGCAGCAGGTAGTAGCCCGGCCACATGCCATGGCTTTCCTGCCCGCCCGCTAGCTTGGCGGCGAAATCGTTGCCCAGCGAATGTTCGAAGAAGGCGCCCTGGCTCTGGATGGTGATGGCGACCAGCCAGGGCGTCACCAGCAAAACCGTCAAAAGGAATCCGCGCAGCGCCTGCAGGCCCCGCAGCCAGCGCACATCGCGGTCCCAGATCGCGAGCCCGGCGATGGTCACCAGCGCCACGCCCGGCACCACCGGAAACTTGACCAATATCCCGGCGGCACAGGCCGCCCAGCCCAGCAGGATCAGCCGCCGGGACGGTTGTGGCGCATCCGGCTCACGCGCGGCGCGGTAAACCCGCAGCAACACGCCCTGCACCGCCAGGACGCAGGCCAGCAGCACTGCATCGGTGGTGGCGATGCTGGCCTCGGCGGCCAGCAGCGCCGTTCCCAGCATCAACAGGCCCGCCACCAGCCCCACTTCGACGCCCACCAGCGCCAGCGCGCACCACAGGGTCAGCCAGGCGACCGCGATGGCGCCCAGCAGCGATGGCAGGCGATAGGTCCAGATATGGGTGGTTTCGCCCTGATGGAAGATTTTCCCCATCACGACGGTGCTGGCCGATTGCAGCCAGTAGATGCCGGCAGGCTTCTTGTAGCGCGGCACCTGGCCCAGGCGGATGTCCACCGGATCGCCCGATTCCACCATCTGGCGCGAGGCCTGGGCGAAGCGGCTTTCGTCCCGGTCCAGCGGCGGCAGGCTGAGGATTCCCGGCAGCCACAGCAGAAGGCCCAGCAGCGCCAGCAGGGCATAGGGCCGGTGCGTCAGCTGGCCCCAGACCCGCAGCCCCAAGCCCGGCTGGGGCGACGGCGCGGGCGGGATTTCCGCCGTTTGCACAGGGGTTTGCGAGTCGGTCATACGGGGCGACTATGTGGCCCCAAGCCCTATGTTGCAAAGTCCGGGGCCTGTATAACGCCCCTCATTCCGCCGCAGGAGAAAGTGCAGTCAATGACGGGCCCCGCCGCCATTTCCGTGGTCGTGCCGGTGAAGGACGAGGCCGGCAATGTCGGCCCCCTCGCCCGCGAAATCGCCGCCGCGCTGGCGGGCGAGCCGGCGCATGAGATCATCTTTGTCGATGATGGTTCGGGCGACGGCACGGCGTCCGCGCTGGTGGCGCTCAAGGGCGAAATCCCGGCCCTTCGGGTGCTGCGCCATGGCCGCAACCTGGGTCAGAGCCGGGGCATCCGCACCGGCGTGCAGGCGGCCAGGGGCGAGATCATCGTCACCCTGGACGGGGACGGCCAGAACGACCCCGCCGACATTCCCAAGCTGCTGACGGCGCTGAGGGCCGAGCCGCAGGTCGGGCTGGTGTCGGGCGTGCGGGTCAAGCGCAAGGACACGGCCAGCCGGCGCATCGCCTCGCGCCTGGGCAACGGCTTTCGCAATGTCATGCTGGGCGACGGCGCCACCGACACCGGCTGCGGCCTCAAGGCGTTCCGGCGCCAGGCCTTTCTCGACCTTCCCTATTTCGATCACATCCACCGCTACCTGATCGCGCTGGTGCTGCGCGAAGGCTGGAAGGTCACTTTCGTGCCGGTCCATCACCGCCCACGCCTGACCGGCGCGTCGAAATACACCAATTTCGGGCGGATGCTGGTCAGCATGCAGGACCTGCTGGGCGTGCGCTGGCTGCAGCGCCGCCATCGCGGCCCCAGCCGGAGCGAAGAGCTCTGACCTGCCCTTCCCATTCCGGATGATCTATCGTGACCGCCGAGTCGCGGTCGCTCTCTGACCATAGGAGGATTTGATGCTGCGCGTTTTTCCGATGATCCTGATCGCCGTCATTGCCTACAACGTCATGGTGTTCGGCAGCGGCGCCGCGGGGCAGCATGACATGGCCGGGCTGCTGGATGGCGGCTTCTCCATCACCGTCTTCTCGGGCGACGTCTGGAAAGTGTCGCTGGGCGATATGTTCCTGGTCGGCACGCTGGGCCTGCTGTTCGCGGAAATCATCAAGGCGACCGGCACCAGCCACCGCGAAATCCTCAACCACGGGCTTTCGATGGTGGTGTTTGTGGGCGCGATGGCCGAATTCCTGGTGCTGAAAGGCTTCGCCACCTCGACCTTTTTCCTGATCACCGCCATGTGCCTGTTCGATGTGGTGGCGGGCTATACGATCTCGCTGATCTCGGCCAAGCGCGACCTCTCCATGGCGCCGCACGACCAGCATCAGTAGTCCAAAAAGCCTTTAGGCGCAGGAGCTTGGGCAGCCCTTGCGGGCAAAGCCGGGGGCGTGTATTCCCCCTTCTCCCTGGCAGGACAGGTGGCCGAGTGGTTGAAGGCGCACGCCTGGAAAGTGTGTAACGGTGAAAGCCGTTCGAGGGTTCGAATCCCTCTCTGTCCGCCAAGTTCGCCCTTAACCTCCTGATTTGAATCGCTTTCCCAAACGAAGGCTGTTCTCACCCCTATTTCATCCCCTATTCCGCCAGATGCCCAGGGATGCGTCAGGGCGGCCGTTCTGGGCAGGGCAATAAGGGTGCGGGCGAGAGATTGAATG
This sequence comes from Rhizobium sp. Q54, assembly GCA_945882615.1. GTDB lineage: Bacteria > Pseudomonadota > Alphaproteobacteria > Micropepsales > Micropepsaceae > Rhizomicrobium. The sequence continues at coordinate 23,024 of CAMCWK010000029.1, forward strand.
GCGTGAGAGAAATGCGCGCAGCTTCTACAAGCGATCCAATTTAGCGCCGCGAAAGCGGACATAAGTGCACCCTTATTACTACCTCATCAGATTTCCACCTGCTCAGACAAGCTGAGAGCATCGTCCACCTCAATCCCAAGGTAGCGAACTGTGCTTTCCAGCTTTGTGTGACCTAGGAGGAGTTGGACGGCGCGAAGGTTGCCTGTCTTTCGATATATCTGAGCCGCCTTTGTCCGACGCATGGAGTGGGTGCCATATACAACGCTGTCTAGACCGGCGTCTTCCACCCACTTGTGAACCAGTCGCGCGTACTGACGGATCGACAGGTGATCCTTGGCGTGGAACCTGCTGGGAAAGATATAAGCCCCATAATTTGTGTCGGTCGATTCTAGCAGTGCTTCGAGCGCAGCTCGCGTCTGCAGGCTGATCTCGAATTGCACAGGGCGGCCGGTCTTCTTCTGGATGATAGTTGTTCTTTCGCGGGCGCGTGATCCAACATAAACGTCCTGAATCTTGAGACGAACCAAATCGCAGGCTCGAAGCTTGCTATCAATCGCCAAGTCGAAGAGCGCTACATCTCGTCGGCTGCCATGAAGTTCCAGTCTGACGCGGATGGCCCATACGTCCTTAGGCTTGAGAGGACGCTTTTGGCCGATTAGCTGGCCCTTATTCCACGGACGGCCATCCGGAGCGTTCAAGGTCTGATCAGAGGGCATACAGGTCTCCTGCTTACCAACCCTCCCGCTGTCTCATCAGCCCATTGCTGATAGTCTACGTTACAATTTTTCGGCTCAGGGCGAATGTCTGCTTCCCCCAAAAGCGGTCATTCGACCCCGGCCTGCCCAATGTCCGCTTTGCGCCAGAAGGGGACATTCTGAGGACTGGGAAGCAGCATAGTTGCCCACCAGAACTTTAACCTCCCTCTGCCAATATGATCCCACAGAGCCTCGGATTCCTTCGGGCCTGTATTGATGACTGACCCGGCAGTGGGGGCACTACTGCCGGGTCGCTTTTTTCCGCAGCCCCCATGTCCGCTTTACCCGTAAGCGGTCATTCGTTTCCGACCCGCCCAATGTCCGCTTTGCGCCAAAAGCGGACATTCGCCGCCGCTGATGGGCAGCGCATCAATGCGCAGGGGCGAAGGCGCCGTCTGCTGCGGCCGCCGCTTCCAATGAAGGCAGATAATTCGGGGCCTTGCGCGCATGGGTGGCCTGCTCAAAGGCATGGCCCAGCGCCAGCATGGCCGCATCCGACCAGGCGGGCCCGATAAAGGACAGGCCCACCGGCAGGCCATGATCGTAGCCCATGGGCACGGTCAGGTGCGGATAGCCTGCTTCCGACGGAAGGCTGGCGGAATCGGGGCTGCCATAACCAGCGCTGCGGATGGAGTCGGTCAGGAAGGCCGGTCCCTGTGTGGGACGGATCACGGCATCCAGGTGATAGCGCGTGAACAAATCATCCAGCGCCGCGGTGGTCAGGCTTTTCAGTTCGTCACGGGCGTGGACATAGATCGGATCGTTGAGATCGCCCCGCGCCTGGGACTCGATCAAGATGTTCTGGCCGAACAAGGCAGTTTCCCGTGGGCTTGCGGCATTGAAGGCGATCAGGTCGGACAGGCTGCGGACCGTGCCGGTGGGCGTGCTGGCAAGATAGGCGTTCAGATTGCTCTTGAACTCATATTGCAGGACCAGATGCTCATCGTCGGAAACAGGCGGGGCCACGAAATCCTTGATCGTGACGATCTGGGCGCCCTGCGCCGTCAAGGCGGCCAGCGCCTCGCCCAACCGCGTTTCGGTCTGCGCCGGCAGCGCGCCGGGCGACGGCAGCAACACCCCCAGCCTCTTTCCACGGAGCGATGCACCGGACAGCGCCGCGAAATCGGATTTTTTCGCGTTCGCGTCCTTGGTGACCGCATCGGCTGCGTCGCTGCCCGCGATGGCATTCAGCACCAAGGCGGCATCGGCGACGCTGCGCGCCATCGGCCCGGCGGTATCCTGGCTATGAGAAATCGGCACAACATAGGTGCGCGACACCAAACCCACGGTCGGCTTGAAGGACACGATACCGTTGAAGGAGCCCGGGCAGACCAGCGAGCCATTGGTTTCTGTGCCGATGGCGGCGGCGGCCAGACTTGCCGCAACCGCCGCGCCACTGCCGGAGGAAGAGCCGCAGGCGTTACGGTTCAGCACATAGGGATTCTTCACCAGCCCGCCCACGCCCGACCAGCCCCAGATGGAATTGGAGGAGCGGAAATTCGCCCATTCGCTCAAATTGGTCTTGCCCAGGATTACCGCGCCCGCCGCCCGCAGCCGCGCCACCAGCGGCGCATCGCGGTGGGTGACATTGCCCGCCAGGGCCAGCGACCCGGCGGTGGTGGGCATGGGATCGGCGGTCTCGATATTGTCCTTCACCAGGATGGGAATGCCGTGCAGCGGCCCGCGCGCGCCCCTGATCTTGCGTTCGGCGTCCAGCGCTGCTGCGTCGGCGAAGGCATTGGGATTTACGGCGATTACGGCGCCAAGCCGCGGCCCGGCGCTGTCCAGCGCGTCAATGCGGGCGATATAGGCCCGCACCAGCTCGGCGGAGCTGACCCGGCCCGCCGCCATGTCGGCCTGCAGGGTGGCGATATCCTTTTCCGCGACTTGGTATCGCGCGGCATGGGCAGCGGCGATTCCCAAGACCAGGCCCAGCAACGCGATTGATAAAGCACGCATTGATGCCCCCTCTTTTGATCACAGTGGAGCGAGGCCCCAAACCAAAGTCAAACATGTCTCTCAATGTCCGCTTTATCCGAAAGCGGTCATTCCCGCCCGGTCTGCCGAATGGCTGTTTTGCGCCAAAAGCGGACATTCGGTGTGATCGATGACTTGGGGTCGAATTACCTTTGGCCAACCAGCTCGCGGTTGGAGCGGGCGGAGGTAACGCCCTCTACTCCGCTACAGGAGAGGTGAACCTAAGACCCAGCTCTCCTTCGCCATACCTAGTTGTGACGGCCTTAATGCTCAGTCCGCCCCTAAGGAACAATACGACCTCAGTACCTGACGGGGGGATGGCGTCACAAGTTATCTTCGCTCCAGTGGCCGATATGTTTACCACGGCGCAGGGAAGGTCCATATTTTCAATAGGGATAAATAGTCGGGCCTCTTCGTTGATAATCCGACGAGGTGATTCGCGGCGCTCTTTATCGTAGGGAGTGGGCATCAGACATCCCAGTTCGGGTAGAAACTCTCTCTAGGCTAACACTTTAATACGAGACTATCGAGCCCAACCTCACGAGCGAATGAAGGGCGGGCTAACTCTGCGGGAGCAGAAAGATGTCAAGGCGCAAGCCGCAAGTCAGTAACCTCGCAATTTGGCAGTCAGCGAAGCAGCTATTGGATTGCTACAACGAAACGGCCCTCAAAGAGGCAGTGAACCGCGTAGAAGAGGCGCGGAAAGTTGGCGACGCAGAAACAGAGGCCGTGTGGGTACGCGTTGCGCAAGCAGTTTCAGAGTTGCAAAGAATAAAACCGGATGAGGGATCGCTGCAGTAACTATCCCTCCTTAACGCGCTAAAAACAGGCGGTATGTCCGCTTTGCGCCAGAAGCGGACGTTATATGGTCAGATCATCGCCGTGGCATTGGTGGAGTCCAATTGGGGCGGTAATCACGCCAATCGCGCCGAGCAGCCCAGCGAACTTGAGCCACCTGCTGGTGTCCAAACTATTATCGCTGTTCCGGACTTGTTCATTATCAGTTCGGGGTGGGTTCACGGTGCCAGCAGCAGACTGCAAAAAACTTCATTCCCAATAATATCAGCGGTCACCGTGTTTTGGGTCCGAAGGGCTCACTCAACCAATCGCCGCGCTCGTGCGGCTGCAGTGGTTCTCTAGGTCGAGTTTGAACGGCCCGGCAGTGCCCCCACCGCCGGGCCAGGCTAGAAATGCAGCGCCCGAAGGTAGGATTGAGGCGCTACGCGATGAAGATCGCAGACGCGGAGTTAATGTTCCGTTGTAATTGGACAGGCCCCATTCCGAACGACGCTGCAGCCATGGGCAGCGGCCACGCGCAGCCTCAGATACCAGCGTAAGTCTGATTATCCGCTTTGGGTCAGGGGCAGCCCTTCCGCCCTGGTGAGCCCAATGTCCGCTTTGCGCCAAAAGCGGTCATTCGCTTCTAAGGCCTTGCGCGCTGCGGATCGGCATTCAAAACAGGCACTAGCCGGAACACAAAATGGTCATTCACGGTTGATTAATTAATAATGACTAGGCTGTGCCCAGTGGCCCTCTCCGGCTGCTGGTGGAAAGTGTAAAAATAAGAAGATGATGAAAAGCCCAGCGGCAAGCCACCGCTGGGTTTTTTTCCATTTTTAGCGCCTTAACATGCCGCTATTAGCAGCCGCCAAAATCAACCGATGCATCAGGGCACTAAAAGACGCAAACCAGTGGCGGAATGTCCGCTTTTCTCAGGAGCGGCCATTCACACAGAACTCCGGGGTGCCATAACCGGCAACGCGTCAACCGCCCGAGTGAGGTGCGAGGAGAGCATCTCTTGCGTTTTCTCGTCACCGGCACGGCCATTAGCAATAAGGCTGAGAGCACTGATGTGAGAACGTATTGCTTCCGGCATACGGGGATCGGCGGTGTCGCGCTCCTGTAATAGTACTTCAAATGATTTGCAGAATGTGTTTGCGCCCTTGCTCTGTGCGAGCGCACTACTTCCCCGTATATCGCGCACGATGGTAAAAAAATTTCGCCATTCCGCGTCTTCGCAATTATTCTGCATGAGGCGGGGTAGCAAGTCTTCCAGGCAACTGATGCGCTGGCGAAGAAAGTCATTAAAGCTTTCTTGGACCCGCTCTGACGCACGCTCTCCCATCGCGACCAGCTGCGTGATCGGCAACGCATTCGGCCCAGAAATCCGTTTCCTGAGCGATGATCCAACTCTTTTCGGATCGGAGATCAAACCGCCCATGACTGCTGCCTATCGGCATCTTCTTCGTCGGCTAGGATTACCTTTAGCAAGTGATTCATCAGGGTGCCTGCCGAGAAGGGCTTAACAATGTAACTGTCCGCGCCCTCGCCCATTGCGGTCGAGACATCGTCGGCACCATTGTGCCCGGTCAGCATGATGAAAGGAATCCGAGAAAGCCTACTGGAGGTGTCGAGCCGAAGCTTGCGTAAGACCGACAGCCCGTCCACCGGATACATCTGCCAATCACAGATGATCAGGTCGGGGTACTGAATTTCCATGCGCGCAAAAGCTTGCTCAGCAGATTCTGCAAAATATACTTTGGTAGCACCAAAACAAAGGAGCATTTCCTTCAATAAGCGGCGCACAAACTCGCTGTCGTCGACAACCAAGATGCTGATCTGCGAAAAATCCGCTTTTGATAAAGTCACCTGGCGACCTGTGCCAAGCCAGCCGAGGCGATTGGATTACAAGTGTGCAAGTGCGCCCCCCGTCATTTATCAATTAACATCGAAGAGATCGGGGCTACCCCGATCTCTTCGATGTTCGAATTCCGGTAGGGTGTTTACACCAGAACCCGAATTGTCGCAATTTGTCGCCTAAAAGTGAACCAACCGAAAAAATGTTGTGCTCTGCGACCGGAATTGGCCGAATTGTGGAATATCGCCCTGAACGTCCGCTTTGGGTCAAAAGCGGACATTCGTCCCGAGGCTGCCAATGACTGCTTTTGACCCAAAGCGGACATTGGGACCTGAGCCTTTCGCGCGTCAATCTTGTGCCGGAGAGTTGACCAGTAGGGTAGCTGCAGGCCCTACCCTTCTCGGTTGCGGAAATTGTCAAAAGCGAACGGCCCGGGGCCCATTCCAACCAGAAGTAAGAGACCTCCGCAGATCGCGATATCGCGGGTAAAAAGCGCAAACTCCGCTGCGCGTTGGGGGCCGATATTCAGATGCCAAAAGTCGTGCATGGTAACCGTGGAAATAAGTGAGACCGCAAATAGGGTCACTGCGCCATGGCGTGCGTGATATCCGATAAAAAGTAACATGCAGCTGATAAGGATGAGAAAGAAAACGACTAAAAGAATTAGAGGCGCGACAGGCACGCCCTTGGAGGTCATGGCCTGCACCGTCGGTGACCAGTTCTCAACTATATTTGTCGCGGCGAGCCCATAAAAAAATACAATCGCGCAGCGCCCCAAGAAGGGCGATATTACTTCTGAAATTGCCATTGGTTCCCCCGCCATACCAATTCGCACTTCGGATCACGAGGTGAGGGCCTGGCCGTCCATGTAACGCTCAGGATGAAAAATAGTACCAGTTGGTATGCGCTTCTGACGCAAGTGGACGTCCGGTCCTGACCCAAAGCGGACATTCGGTTCTTATTGTGGACACGGTTCCAGAATATACCTGAGTAGCTGCCTCTCAGGCTTCCGCCCGAAGGACCACACCGCACCACAATTCCGCCGTATGCCGGTCCACAAGCTGCTTGGTCTGTTGGATTGCCTCGTCATCGCCGCGCAATGCAACGCAATTCTAGCAGGTGCAAAGGAATAGAATGACCAGCCGTTACTCAGCGGCGATGGAAAAGGCTGAACTGACTTCAGACTGGGAGTTTCTAGGCTGAAACGCGAGCGCTGCTGTGTCCCGCATTTGTAAGTCTTCGAGTTTCCTCATCATCAGACGGTCAGCAATCGAGAGAGGCGCGCAGCGGTCAATAAACTCGGCATGTTGGCCTGCCCGACTCATAGTGTCCGCTATTTCGCGCGCCGTGGCCAAGGAAACGCTGCAGGCGATGACCGTGCGGGGACCGTTCGCTGTATCGAATCGAAGTAGCAGGTTCATTGGGGCGTCTGGCGATGTGCTGCGCTCCACTTCTAACAACTCCTGCTTTTCGTCAGCGGGTCGAGGCTTGCCAAGCATATCCATGAAGTCCCCCGGGGTCATCCTGGATTATAACGCTATACGATGGATTTGGTGCCAACGCGGAGCCGGCGCACCGGCAGGGGTGTGAGGCCTCGTGGCCTATCAAGCCTTATAATAACGCTTGCGAATGATTGCTTTTGACTCAAAGCGGACATTGATCCCTCGTCCAATCGAGATAGCGGGTGCAGAATAACTAGAACCGATACGCCGCCGCCAGCATCACCTGATTGGCCGAATAATTGCGGCTCCGCCAGTAAAAATCATACGAGGCTTCCACCGACCAAGTTCTCTCATCACATGCACAGGACAGCAAGGTAACCCCAGTCCCGACGTTAAGCGTATCGGGGGCGGCGCTCAGACCAGAAGCTATAAATGATGTTGAGCCGACGGCCGTAAACGTTGAGACTTTTTGGAAGTTTTGCCCGACAATGTCGTGAAGCCATTTGAAATGAACCTTGGGAAGAATTGTACTACCGTCATCCATATCAAAATAGCGAGCGACATCCACGCCTAGACCAGACTCAAGAAAACTGTACCTCTGGGGAGCGATTTGCAGATTGACATCGCCGGCACCCGATTCGGTATATCCATTCAGATCTACCTGGGTGGCCTGCAATGACACCAGCGGCGTAACCGTGTACCCGTCCACGAAGAAGTGTCGGCCCGCCGTGACGAAAGTTGTTACATCCTCGCCTGCATACTTCGCTAACGCCGTGCGATCTATCCCGGGAAATATAATCTGGCGCCTAGCTGAATAACTGTTCCAGGCATACGACAAGTTGCCATTGGCAAACCAAGTGCCATCTTCATGTGTGACGTAGCCAGTCGCCTGGTAGCTGTTGAACCCCGTGCTATTGACGCCCGCTTTTCCATCTATAGTGCTGCGCGCATAACCCAGGCCAAGGCCCACACGCGTGTAGTTAGAAAAAGGTATGTCGTATCCCACCATCGCGCCGAGAATTTTTGATTCATAGCCCGAATAAGCCCCCTGCGCGCCCTGATCACCGAAGTAACCGAAGCCCTTGATCCACAAACCGCTGTATTGGTTTGAAGGACATGCCGAGCCGTCTGCGGCTGGTTTTTTTCTTTCATCAGTTAAGCGCTCGGTTGAGGATTGGGCGCCGCCTCCGCAGAGTCCGGCATTTATGTGAGACGCCAGCATATTTTGAAAAGCCCTGGTTCGCTCGAAAGTGACCAGCGGTGCAGCTAGCGCGGGGTTCGAAGGGGCAAGTTGCGCCACCGCGTTCACCACAGTAGTTACGTCTGATATCGCATTGATTGCAGGCAGAACCACCGTGACAAGGTCGGTGTTTATTGCGGCGGGTGCCCCGGGCGTCGCAGCGGCAGGTGCTCCGGGCGTCGCTGCCGCAGGTGCCACGGGCGCCGCTGCCGCTGCCGCCAGGATTGCTGGCACTATGGGGGCTGCTACTGGTGCAACAGGTGGTAAGACAACACCCGGGGGTGGGGTCACCGCCACAGTCAGCGGGATGCCAGTTGTCCGTATTCTGACCTGGCCCGCCACGGTGCCGGCCGCAGGCTCAGCTACAAAGGTGTAAAGCGGATTGGTGGGATCATTTACGACTACGAGGATCGCTCCGTTGGTACCGCTCTGAACGGTGCCCGCTTGCGTTTGGACAATATCAAAAAACGTCCCCACGGGAAAAAATGCCGTCTGTGGGACTGCTACATTGATGAGCAGTGTTGATCCAAGATTGGTCGCGCCAACCGGTCTGATGTTGCCGTAAACACTCGGGCTTGCCAGCGTTGTGTTGATAACGCCGCTTGCGGTTTGATTGGCGATGGTCAGTGCGCCGCCGATATTCAAAGTGTTCGTGCCAAGATTGAAGGCATAGGCGTTGACAGCGCCACTGATGGACGCGCTCACTCCTGCGGTATTGCTTCCTCCAACGACATTAATGGCCCTGAGCCCGTTGGCGCCGCCAACCGCTCCGGTCAAAGCGCTTCCGGAACCGAGGGACAGTGTTCCAGTGTTCGCGGTGTTGGTGGTGAGTGCGCCGATCAGCCTTGTGTTCGGGGCCAGGCTTATAATGCCGTTACCCGCGAAATTGGTTGCTGATATGTTGGTAGACCCGCTGTTGAAATTTAGCGATCCGGTTCCACTTACCGTAGTGATGGTACCAAAGAGACTGCCATTGAAGTTAACGGCAGTTCCGTTGTTGCCGCCATTAATGTTGCGGAAAAACGGTCCACCCGGATTGGTGATACCGATCGCGCCAAACACGTCGGAGCTGCTGTTGAACACTATATCGGATAGGCTTGATGCGTCTGTTGAGACTGCTCGAAGCAGAGCGTTGGTAACATTCCCACCGCTCGAGTTGTTCGTAAAGATATCCATTTTGGGGCCGCCAATCGTTCCCACGATCAACGTTCCACCGCCGCCTTGGCCCGTCATGGAAACACCACTGGTAATGCCGGTGGCGTTCAGCGGCGTGGGCGCCGCACCGTTGATAACTTGCTGCGCCCAAGTGGGTGCCGAGAACGCAGCTATGCTGACAACGACAGACGATAAGAGAAAAGCGCGATTCATGAAAAAATCCCCTGGTGTAACACCGGCGATCTCTTTCGCGCCTCGACGCACATAACGTCTGTCGTTCGAAAAAGTTCCAATTCGTGGCCATGTGAGCCCAGGCTCCAGGGCTGGGCTTTCCGCGATAGGGGAATGTCCGCTTATGGCGCAAAGCGGACAGCGGCTGTACGACCGCTTCTGACCCAATGCGGCATTGGCAAAACTAGTTTATGATATTTGCGTTGTGGCAGGTTTGCTGAGAGCGCGGCTCTGGTTCGGAGCTTTAACTAGAAAAGCCTCGCGAGATTTCTCTCACGAGGCTTGACTTCAATCTACGATGGTTCGTTAGCGACGATAGGGATTGTTCGGGCGATCGTCACGATAGTTCGGGACACCGTCGTTGTCGCGGTCACGGTCTACGCGATTTGGAATGCCGTCACGGTCCGGGTCTTGTGCGCCGCCCAAGTCAAATAGCTGAGAATAAACGTTTGCCCAATCGGGACTGCGCTGCCATTCGCCTCTATGGCGCCCGATATCGGCAAGTATGCGTATTCTACCGCCCCACCGCTCATCAGCCTGACAATTAAAGGTTAAGCGCTCTAATCGCCTCGCCTCGCCTGGCAGATCAACACGTGCTGGGCGGCCTTCGATCAGGCGACCAGAAAATATTTGACGGGAACGTCCATTACCAAATCGAGCCACGACCGAGCGGCAATTGATACTGCTGTCCGCAGCGCGCAGCTGAATACTCTCCACGGGTCCGCCAAATCTTGAATACACAACATCCCGGTCCGATCGGCCCCGCACGTCTATGGTTCCAAGATTTTGCATAGAAGTCTGAGCTGACAATGCGCTTGAGCTAAATAAAAGCGCGGCGGTAACAAAGAGTAATTTCCTGTTCATTCGCTATTCTCCGCAAGAAGGACTATAAATTCGCTCCGCCCATATCTGTAGGCGGCGCTTTGTTAAACGCGCCATGCGTATGAAAGTTTCAGGGGCGTAAACCAAGAGAGACCCGATAGGCCAACGGCGATTTCGATGAATGCGCTGGCGGTCGCGTGCGCTAAGCCCTGAGCAAAGTGGCGAATTATTCCATCCAGTGGCTAGATATGTCTGCTTTTGGCGCAAAGCGGACATTCAGGGTTCCCACGCCCAGCATCCACGGCCAGAAGCCTTGCACCCCTAACCGCGTTACATCTCGTCCAATGTCTGTAGCACCTGTCGGATTAGGTCGGTTATCACCGTCCCCGCTATCGCCCAATCCTATCAGGGTGACGACCGCGCCTGCCTACGCAACCGCAACATCCATGATTTCCAGATCGTGCCAGGCGACCGTTCGCTGGTGGTCACTGACATCGCTCGCAACCGCTACCGCATCAACTTCATCGGCCGCTGCTACGACCTGAAACACAATTTCGGCTTGGCCTTCCGCACCCGCGGCGTCGGCTCCCTTTCCTGCGTGGCGCGCGGTGACTGGGTGCACAATCGCGCTGTGCTGGGACCCGGCAGGCAGTGCATCGTCGAGAGCGTGGAACACCAAACCCGCGCCCTGGACCGCATGGATTATGAAGCCATGCAGGCACGCGACCAGGGGTGGGATCGCCGCGACCACGACTATCGCGATCGCCGGGACCGCAACTACCGCTAACACCGCCTTCGCCTGAATCGGGGCGCATCCTTTGCGAAGGTGCGCCCCGCTCCATAAATGGGACTTTGTTCCCTCCTGCGCGTTACCAGCGCATGCCAGCCGCTTCATTCCGCGCCCTGGCCCGCCCCGCGGGCCCATTTCTGCTGGCATTTTGCCTGTTCCTGGGTCTGGGCGCCTGCGCTTCGGTGCCCCATATCGCCCCTACCGCGGCCCCCGCCAACTTCAAGCCCGAGATGCTCGCCCGGGGCGGGGCCCTCACACCGGCCCAAGGCAAGGCCATCCTGCAAAAGCTCGCCACCGAGCCGGGCGATGCCGGATTGCTGCAACGCCATCTCGCCACGCAAGCCGCGATCGCGGGCAGCCCGCTGATCGCGGGCAATCGCACAAAATTGCTGCGCGACGGACCGCAGACCTTCCGCGCCATGTTCGGCGCCATCCAGGACGCCAAACGCGACATCAACCTGGAATATTATATTTTCGAGGATGTGGAGCATGACGGCATGCGCCTGGGCGACCTGTTAATCGCCAAACGCCAGGCCGGCATCGCCGTGACTATCATCTATGACAGCTACGGCTCGGGCAGCACACCCACCGCTTTCCTCGATCGCCTGCGGGCGGCAGGCGTCAAGCTGGTGTCGTTCAATCCGGTCAATCCGCTGGAAAGCAAGGTCCCCTATGCGCCCAACAACCGCGATCATCGCAAGATCCTGGTGGTGGACGGCCAGGTCGCCATTGTCGGTGGGGTCAATCTGAGCACCGCCTATCAGAGCAACCCCCTGGGCAAATCCGGCGGCCCGCCCGGCACCACACCGGATCAATGGCGCGACACCGACCTGCAGATCGAAGGCCCCGCCGTCGCCGAGCTGCAGAAACTCTTTCTGGAACACTGGACCGGCCAGAAAGGCGAAGCCGTGGACTCTTCGGCGATGTTTCCCGCCAACGGACCCAATGGCCCGGCGGTGGTGCGGGTGATCGGCAGCACGCCCGGCGACGGGCTGCACCTTTATTACGCCGCGCTGCTCACCGCGATCCGTACCTCCGAAAAGAGCGTCTGGATCACCACCGCCTATTTCGCGCCCACACCGCAGCAGATCGGCGAGCTGAAGGACACCGCCCGGCGGGGCGTGGATGTGCGCCTGCTGCTGCCCGGCCGCAGCGATTCCGCGCTTTCCATCGCGGTGGCCCATTCCCATTACACCGGTCTGCTGGAGGCGGGCGTGAAGATCTTCGAGACCTTCGACATCGTCCTGCACTCCAAGACCGCGGTGGTAGACGGGGTGTGGTCGTCCATCGGCTCGTCGAATTTCGACCATCGCAGCGTCATCTCCAATGACGAGGTGGATGTCGTCGTCGTGGGCAGCGAAGCGGCGCAGGAGCTGGAAGCGCTGTTCCGCAGCGACGAGGCCGCTGCCAATCCCGTCCCGCTTGCGGCATGGAAATCCCGCCCACTCTGGAGCCGGCTCAAGGAGACCTACGCGCTTATGTGGGAGAAAATGCTGTGAGAGGATTGCTGATAGCCGCGCTGCTGCTCCTGGCGGCCGGGACACAGGCCTCGGCCTCTGGCCCGCAACTGCCCTGCGCCGCCGCCCCGTCGGTCTATCCCGCGGCCGACGCGCTTCCCGCGATTGCCATCTGGCATGGCGACGAACTGGATCGGCACAAATGGCAGCCACCCGCCTGTACCGGATGGCCCGCCGCCTCCCGCGCCAAGTTGATCGTCACCCTGGCCGCCAGCTTCCGCTATGCCGGCAGCATGGATGGATTGCTGGCACGGGTCGGCGCCATCTCCTCCTTGCGCGACATCCACTACTGGTCGGTGACCGACAAGAAGTGGGGTCTGCTGGCATATGATGCCTCCGCTTTATCCGGCCCGGACGCCCGATCCCGCCGCGCCGACTTCGCGCCCACCGAACTGGTGAAGGGCGCCGACCTGCATTACTGGGAAGACGACACCCGCACCGGCCCCACCATCTATCGCCTCAAGGTGCTGGAAAGCAGCAGCGAACGCGCCGTGATCTCCAGCGACAATGTCACGGCGGTGCGCCGTTACTTCTTCACCATCTTCAAGCCGGGCGCGCTGCAATCCCTGCTGATCATCCAGCGCCTGTCGCCGGGGGTGTACGGTGCCTATATCGTCAGCCGCAGCGGCGAAGGCACCAGCGTGCTGGCGTCCGGCCATGACGATTCCTATGTCAGCCGCACTAATGCGCTCTATCGCGCTTTGGCCGGAATCAAAACCGACCTGGACCCCCCCGCCGCCATGCCCGCGCCGCGTTAGTCACATCTACTCTCACCATGGGCGGGCTTGACCCGCCCATCCAGCGCGCCAAGCGCAATTAAAAAGATGGATGGCCGGGCAGGCCCGGCTCTTTTTGTACCAAGCGGCTGGCCTATCTCGCTGCGGCGACGAATGACCGCTTTTGGCGCAGAGCAGACATCTGCCCGGTTGAGGGCGAACGACCGCTCCTGACCCAAAGCGGACATTTGCCCTGACGGCGCAGAGCGCCACCACCAACGCAACCCTTAAAACGCCGGCCGTGGAATTCTGATTCCTAGTTGAATGAGGGTAGAATTATTTCTCCCAACTTCTCAGCGACCGAGAAGATGTCCTTGTCGCCGCGGCCAGACAGGCAGACGGCAATTATCTGATCCTTCCTCATTTGTCCCGCCACCTTGCAGACATGGGTGATGGCATGCGCCGGCTCCAGCGCCGGGATGATGCCTTCCAGCTTGGACAGCAGCATGAATCCGTCCAGGGCTTCCTGATCGGTGACCGAATAGTATTTCACCCGGCCCATGTCCTTCAGCCAGCTATGTTCAGGACCAATGCCCGGATAGTCCAGCCCCGCCGAAATGGAGTGGGCTTCCAGGATCTGGCCATCGCCATCCTGCAGCAGATACGAGCGCGCACCATGCAGCACGCCGGGCGAGCCCTTGGACAGGGTCGCGGCATGGCGGGGCGTATCCACGCCATCTCCCGCCGCTTCAACGCCGTGGATTTCCACACCTGTGTCATCCAGGAAGGGATGAAACATGCCGGCAGCGTTGGAGCCACCGCCGACACAGGCCACCACCAGGTCCGGCAACCGCTTTTCGCGCTCCATCATCTGGGTGCGGGTCTCGTTGCCGATCACGGTCTGGAAATCGCGCACCATGGCAGGATAGGGATGCGGTCCCACCACCGAGCCGATGATGTAAAAGGTGTCGTGCACATTGGCGACCCAGTCGCGCAACGCCTCGTTGGTGGCATCTTTTAAAGTGCGCGAGCCAGACGACACGCCCTTCACCTCGGCGCCCAAGAGGCGCATGCGGAACACGTTGGGCTTCTGCCGCTCCATGTCCACCTCGCCCATATAGATGGTGCAAGGCAGGCCGAAGCGCGCCGCCACTGTCGCGGTGGCCACGCCATGCTGGCCGGCGCCGGTCTCGGCGATGATGCGGGTCTTGCCCATGCGGCGGGCCAGCAGGATCTGGCCCAGGCAATTGTTGATCTTATGCGCGCCGGTATGATTGAGGTCTTCGCGTTTGAGATAAATCTTTGCGCCGCCCAGATGTTGGGACAATCGTTCAGCGAAATAGAGCGGGCTTTCCCGGCCGACATAATGCGTCAGTAGGCCCGACAGTTCGGCCTCAAACTGAGGATCTCTCTTGGCCGCCTCGTAGGCACCTTCTAGGGAAAGCACCATCGGCATAAGCGCCTCGGAAACAAAGCGCCCACCATATATGCCGAAATGGCCACGCGCGTCAGGAACGCCGCGTAGTGAATTGTAGAGCATCATTATATACTCGAGTTAGCCCTGCGGCGCTTGATTTAAATGAGTTTTACGCATTTCTTCCTATCGCATCGGCGTTTGTAATCCCAATAGTCATTAGTGTGGTTACTAACCAATTTAGGGCCACTCCATGAGTCATTCTCATGGAACACAGTGAAAGGTAAGAACCACGCGCGCGAGACGACGGCCGAACCTTGAAGCGACAGCACGGTTCAACGTTGTTTTTCTCTATTCTTGAGCATGTGACGATGGAGCCAATCTACAAGTCCAAGGCTAGACTTTGTGGGGCCTAGGGCACTCGGGGAGATTTCTCAATGCGTACGAAGGGAAACCTGCGGGTTCGAAAAAGATGGCCTGGGACACCTTGGGGAGGGGGCGCATGCGTCTTCGGAACCCGCAGGTTATTCAAATTAGCCCTTGGGAATGACAACCGTATCGATCACGTGAATGACGCCGTTGTCGGCCGTGACATCGACAGAAACGACCTTGGCACTGTTCACCTTCACGCTGCCCATGGTTGCGTCGATGGAAATATTGCGGCCCTCTACCGTCTTCGCGTCAGTCTTTTTTCCGGCGAGGCTTGAGCTCATGATCTTTCCAGGAACGACGTGGTAAGTCAGAATTTGGACAAG
>CAMCWK010000030.1 GCA_945882615.1 Rhizobium sp. Q54
AAGGCGCGGCGATGTACCGGTTCCTGGCCGACAATGCGATGGACCTGATCACCCGCCATTCCGGCGACGGCTGCATCCGCTACGCCAGTCCCGCCACCCTGGCCTTGCTGGGCCGGGTGCCAGAAGAGATCGCCGGTCAGACGATGATGTCGCTGACCCACCCCGACAATGTCCCTGCGATGCAGAGCGCGCTGATGGAGGCAAGCTACTTCGGCCGCGACGGCAGCGCCGAAATTCGCCTGCGCCGCCGCGATGGTTCCTATGTGTGGGCCGAGTTTCGCTGCCGCCCGGCCCAGGACGGCGACATCGTGGCGGTAACGCGCGACATTTCCGAACGCAAGATGCAGGAACTGGCGCTGGTGGAGGCGCGCGACGCGGCGCTGGGGGCCAGCCGCGCCAAATCCAGCTTCCTCGCCAATATGAGCCACGAGCTGCGCACACCGCTGAATGCCATTATCGGCTTTTCGGAAATGATGACGCGCGAGATGTTCGGTCCGATCGGCCCGCGCTACCAGGAATATTCCCGCCTGATCCATGAATCCGGCGCGCATCTTCTGGACCTGATCAATTCGGTGCTGGACATGTCCAAGATCGAGGCGGGCAAGTTCGAGCTGAACGAGGAATTGTTCGACCTGGAAGAAACCGCGCAAAGCGCGGTGCGGTTTTTGAAAATTCCCGCCGAACGCGCGGGCGTGGCGGTGAAACTGTCCATTGCGCCCAATGCGCGGCTGATGTTCGCCGACCGGCGGGCGGTGAAACAGATCCTGGTCAATCTCCTGTCCAATGGGGTGAAGTACACCCCGCCGGGCGGCACGGTGCAGGTGACGGCGCGCAGCTCGATTGAAGCGGGGCGCGGGATGGAGATCGTGGTCAGCGACAGTGGCACCGGCATTTCCAAAAGCGACCTGGAGCGGCTGGGGCGGCCCTTCGAACAGGTGGAAAATGCCGAGACCCGCGGCAAGGAAGGCACCGGCCTGGGACTGGCGCTGGTCAAGGCGATGGCCCAGATGCATGGCGGCGAAGCGGTGCTGGAATCGGCGCTGGGCGAAGGTACCACCGTCACGGTGCGTCTGCCCCATGCGGGCGTTGATTCAAAAGGCGAGCGCGTCAGCGACGCCAAGGTGCTGCCCTTCCGCGCGGTCTCCTGAGCCCGCGCGGATCTTTTGCGTCGTGAGTTCGTCGCGCGTGCTCACGGGCTGTAAGCCCGCTCCGCGTTACCACGCTGCCGCTAGCAACCCTGCTCACGCCGCAAAATCTCTCGCGCTGGCAGACGAAATTTGAGCTAAGAAGCGATATGGAAGCCACACCCCGTCTCAAGGCCGGCATTTTCGTGCGCGCATTGATCCGCCGGGTCGAAGTGAATGGCGCCAGCGCCTTTGTGGTGCGCAGCGGCTCGGAAGAAGCCGGCGCCATCATCCTGAAAATCTCCAAGCTGAATGGCGCGGTGCTGGTGCTCAACCAGGCGCGCAATGCCAAGGGCGAACTGGTCTGGGCCCAGGCGCTGGGCGGCTGGAGCGAGGATGCGCGCGCCGCCGCCTGGTGCGACAAGCAGGTAAGCTTCGACCCTGATCTGTGGATCGTGGAAATCGAGGACCGCGAGGGCCGCGCCTTTGTGGATGAGGCGATCGTTTAGCCATCATCCTTGCCGGGAAGGGTGGGGTTTGCTACCCCCGCGCCCATGAGCGAGCCAAAAGCGAGCAAACAGACAAAGTGAGCAAGACCCCGGCCAGCGAAGCCGCCAGACGGCGGACTTTCGCGATCATTTCCCACCCTGACGCGGGCAAGACCACCCTGACCGAGCACCTGCTGTTGCTGGGCGGGGCAATCCATGCCGCCGGCCGGGTCAAGGCGCGGGGCGAGGCACGGCGGGCCAAATCCGACTGGATGAAGATCGAGCAGGAACGCGGCATCTCGGTCACTTCTGCTGTGATGACGTTCGAATATGAAAAGGCGGTGTTCAACCTTCTGGACACGCCGGGCCATGAGGATTTTTCCGAAGACACCTATCGCACTTTGACGGCGGCGGATTCGGCGGTGATGGTGATCGACGCCGCCAAGGGCATCGAAGCCCAGACCCGCAAGCTGTTCGAGGTCTGCCGCCTGCGCGACATTCCCATCATGACCTTCGTCAACAAGATGGACCGCGAAGCGCGCGATCCCTTCGAGCTGCTGGACGAGATTTCCGACCAGCTGCAGATCGAAACCGCGCCGATGATGTGGCCGGCGGGCATGGGGCAGAATTTCAAGGGCGTGCAGAGCCTGACCGACGACCGGTTCATTGCCTTCAATGACGGCAAACTGGATGCCGACCTGAAAGCCAAGCTGGACGAAGATGTCAGCTTGGCGCGTGAAGGCCTGCCGGTGTTCGATCTGGCAACCTATCGCGAAGGTCATCTGTCGCCGGTCTATTTCGGCTCGGCGCTGAAGAATTTCGGTGTGGCCGAACTGCTGGACGCGCTCGCGAAGTATGCGCCGCCGCCGCGCAGCCAGGCGGCGGTGGGCAAACCCGCCCAGCCCGGCGACAAGGAAGTGACGGGCTTTGTCTTCAAGGTGCAGGCCAATATGGACCCCAACCATCGCGACCGCGTGGCGTTCCTCAGGCTGGCTTCCGGCGAATTCAAACGCAACATGAAGCTGAAGCAGTCGGGCACCGGCAAGACCATCGGCATTCACAACCCGATCCTGTTCTTTGCTTCGGAGCGCGAGACGGTGGACGAGGCCTGGCCCGGCGACATTATCGGCATTCCCAATCACGGCGTGCTGCGCGTCGGCGACACATTGTCGGAATCGGGCAATGTGGTGTTCACTGGCATTCCCAATTTCGCCCCGGAAATCCTGCGCCGCGTGCGGCTGGGCGATCCGATGAAGCAGAAGCATCTGGCGCGCGCGCTGGAGAGTCTCGCCGAAGAGGGCGTCACCCAGGTGTTCAAGCCGGCGATCGGTTCGCAATGGATCGTGGGCGTGGTGGGCGCGCTGCAGCTGGACGTGCTCAAGTCGCGGCTGGTGGCGGAATACGATCTGGATGCCGAGCTGGAAGCCTCGCCCTATGACAGCGCCCGCTGGTTGCAGGGTTCGGAAGCCGAGCTGGAGAAATTCGCCGCCGCCAATCGCGGCGGCATGGCGACCGACCGTGACGGCGCGCCGGTATTCCTGGCCAAGAGCGCCTGGGAAATCGGCTATGTCACCGACCGTTTCCCCAATGTGAAGTTCCTCAAGACGCGCGAGCGTCACGATGTGAACGCCGAGAATTAAGCCCACCGTCATGGCCCGCTTTATGCGGGCCATCCAGTTTTGTTTTCCACGCGTCGGATTGTCCGAAACTGGATGGCCCGGACAAGCCGGGCCATGACAGTAGGTTAGGCGGCGACGTGCGCGCTCGGCGCCGGTTCGCGCCAGCCGCGCAGCACGCGGGTGGCTTCGCTCAGCGGCATCGCCTCATAGGCGTCCAGCACCGCGGCCATGCCGTCGTGGTCGCAGCCCGGACGGGTGAGAATCGCCAGCGCCGAAAAGGCGGCGCGGTCGATCTGGGCGCCCTTGCAGGCCACCGCCAGCGCGGCGCCGGATTCATCGTCGAGGATCTGCTGCGCCATGCGCGGTTCCATGCCCAGGCTGTCGGCCAGGACGGTCTGCAAATCGCCGCTGCGGGCGGCGGCCACCAGATTTTGCGCCACGGATTCGCGCGGCAGCACGCGGGCCGTCAGCTCCGGATCGGCATAGAGTTGCACCCGAAGGCGGGTGCGGGTGGCGGCATCGACATCGCGCGCCGCCTTGGCCAACAAGGTTTCGCAGATGCTCCGCATGGCTTGGGGATAATCGGATGGCCAGTTGAGCAGAAGCTCCGCCACTTCCTCGGCCAGCGCGGCGCGCAGCGCCGGACCCTGGTCGGCCAGTTGCAGCAGATGCGACAGCTTTTGCGATGCGGCCATGATGAAGTCCTTTCCATCATGGTCGCTCAGGAAGCTTAACGTTCGGTTGGCAATGAAAATCGAGGCTGGGCGCGGCCGGATGCTTAACGGCGGGTTAATTACGACCGATGCGGCCCGTGAGGCCGATCAAGGATGCGCGGCAGCGGCTATCCGATGATGGCCCATCCGTCAGGGTAGTATCCATTGAAGGCCGACCGCGATGACACGGTGTAGGCGCCCATGGCGTCGAACAGCACGAAATCGCCGGTGGCGATGCTGTCGGGCAGCATCACCGGGCGCGGCAGCACATCGGCGCTGTCGCAGGTGGGGCCATAGGCGCGGAAAGGGCGCTTCTCGCCGGTCAGGATTTTCGCCTTGCCTTTGGCATCCAGGGTGATGCCGCTGGGCGGATAATCCTCGTCAAAGCCGGCGAAGCGCTGCTCGTCGAAGCTGCCGTAAATGCCATCATTGAGATACAGCCGGTCGCCGCGGCGCATCACCACCTGCGTCACCAGCGAAATTCCCTGCGCCACCAGGGCGCGTCCCGGTTCGCACATCACTTTCAGATCGTGCTTGCCGAGATTGGCCAGCGCCTCCTTGATCATGTCGAAATACCAGTGATAGGGCGGCGGCTCCTGGCCGGCATAGGCGGTGGGAAAGCCGCCACCGATATCCAGCGCCGCGATCTCGACACCCGACAGGGTGATGGTGCGCTGGGCGATCTCGATCGCCTGGGCATAGGAAAAAGGCGACAGGCATTGCGAGCCGACATGGAAGGTCAGGCAGGGCAGCGCGCCCGCCTGTGCCACGCGCTTAAGAAGTTTGGATGCTTCTTCGGGGCGGCAGCCATATTTGCTGGACATCTCCAGCAGCGCGCCGCCCAGCGACGCCACCAGCCGCACGAACACCCGCAGCTTTTTTGGGTCGCCGGTTTCGGCCAGCAGCTTGTCGAGCTCGGATTCGCTGTCGACCACGAAATCGGTGACGCCATGCAGCTCGAAGGCGCACTTGGCCTGGCCCGCCAGACGCACCGGCGCCATGAAGTGGCAGATGGCGTCCGGCAACAGGCCTTTGACGGACTCGATTTCGCCCAGCGAGGCGGTGTCGAAATGGCGGATGCCCGCATCCCACAAGTGCCGAAGCGCGATGGGATGCGGATTGGCTTTCACGGCATACAGAACATCGCCGTCAAAGCCGTCCAGGAACTGTTTGGCGGCGGCCGCGAATTTTTCCGGATGCACCAGATACAAAGGCTCCGACGGCTTCAGGCTTTCGATCGCTTTCAGCGATGAAGCGAAGCGCGGCAGGGAGTCGAAACGTGCGGGCGCGTTCATGGTCTTCGCGTTTTGGGGCTTTGGCGCCTGAATCGCAATAAAAATCGCAATAAAAAGGCGGCAGGGCCGCTGCCGCCTTTCGTGACTGTTTCGCGAAACTCAGCGCTGCTGCGGCGGGCCGTTGTCCTGTTGTTCCAGCTGGCTGCGCTGGCCCGGCGACAAGGCGCGGTAAAAGGCTTCCAGCACCGGGCGCTCGGTCTGCAGGTCAGCCAGGCGGCCGCGCAGCATGGTTTCTTCCTCGGCGATGCCCTCCAGCAGGCTGGGCGGGCGGCTGGCATTCCTCTGATGGGCGACACATTCGGCCTGGTTGCGGCGGGCGATGTCCATCGCCACCTGCCGCCAACGCGAGAATAGCGGCGCCTGGGCCGCGGTCAGCGACAGGCGCGATTCCAGCCAGCGCATTTCCTCGGTCTTGTCGGCGGTGATGTCGCTGCAGCTGGGCTGGCGGTCGCGGTCCATCTCCTGCCCACGCGGCGGACCGGCCTGGGCGATCATCACCGGCTTGCGCGCCGCCGTCTGCTCGGCATGGGCGGTGGTGGCGATCAGGGCGGCGGTGCCGCCGCACAAGGTCAGCACGGCGGCCATGGGAAGAACAATCTTGCGCATGGAATATCCTCTTGGGGAAAGGCACCACAGCCTAACGGCTGGGGCGCAGTTTCGCTGCTGAATAAGGCGCAATCTAGATGAACGCTGGATGAATGGCCGACGCAATTGAAGGTCCGCCTCCCCTGCGCGCGCGCCAGCGCGCAGGCGGGGGAGGTGGTTTCAGCGTTTGAGGCGAGCGAAGCGAGCCGAGAGCAAGCTGAAACCGGAGGGGGCGAAAATCACCGCGAAGCGCGGAGCTCGCGGATGGTCTTCTTGCCGTCGGCGGAGGGCTGATAGACGTCGGTCATTTCGGTCAGCGCCTGCTGGAACATCTCAACCGTGAAATGGTCCGGCACTTCCCAGGCGTCGAAGCCGACGCGGTGCTGGTAATTGACCTGGTCGAACAGAAAATCGCCCACGGCGCGGATTTCGCCGGTGAAACCCATGCGGGTGCGCAGAATGCGGGCCCAGGAAAAGGCGCGGCCGTCACGGAACTTGGGAAATTCCAGCGCGACCAGCGACAGGCGGCTGACATCATCGCCCAGGATTTCCGGATTCTCATGGCTTTGCAGTTTCACGCCGATGGGCGTGTTGCGTTCCAGCAGGCTGTCGCGTTCCTTCTGGAACCGCGCCAGCGATACCAGCACCGCGCCGGTCGGCAAGACCGCGTCATCGGCCACGGGCGCGAAGGCGTCCTGCGCGTATGCGCCGCTTTTGATCAGCTTGGTCACGCCGCTTCTTTCTCATAAGCGGCTTCCTTGAACGGCGCCATGCCGAGCCGGCGATAGGTGTCCAGGAAGCGTTCGCCGGGCTTGCGCGTCTTGATATAGACGTTCACCACCCGCTCCACAGCGTCCGCAATCTCATGCTCGGTAAAACCGGGGCCCATGACATCGCCGATGCTGGCATCTTCCGCGCCGCTGCCGCCGAGCTGGAGCTGGTAGAATTCCACGCCCTTCTTGTCCACGCCCAGGATGCCGATATGGCCGGCATGATGGTGGCCGCAGGCATTGATGCAGCCGGAGATCTTGATCTTGAGTTCGCCGATCTCGTGCTGGCGGTCCAGGTCGGCGAACTTCAGGGCGATGCGCTGGGCGATCGGAATCGAACGGGCATTGGCCAGATCGCAATAATCCAGCCCCGGGCAGGCGATGATGTCGGTGATCAGGCCGGCATTGGGGGTGGCGAAGTCCAGTTCCTTCAGCCGGGCGTAAATCGCCGGCAGGTCCTTCTTGCGGACATGCGGCAGCACGAGGTTTTGCTCATGGGTAACGCGCACTTCGCCGACGCTGTAGGTGTCCATCAGCTCGGCGATGGTTTCCATCTGCTCGGAGGTGGCGTCGCCCGGCACCTGACCCGGCGTCTTCAGCGTGATGGTGGCGATGGCATAGCCCGGCGCGCGGTGCGCATGGACATTGGTCTTCACCCAGTCGGCGAAGTCCTTGCCGGCATCGGGCATGGCGTCGGACAGGCCGGTCTCGAATATGGGCGGGGCGAAATAGGCGGTGATACGGTCCAGCTCCGCCTGGGGCAGCTGCAGGCTGCCACCCTTCTTGATTTCCTCGAATTCGCGCGCCACCTGGCGGCGCATTTCCTCGATCCCCAGCGCATTGGTGAGAATCTTGATGCGCGCCTTGTAGATGTTGTCGCGGCGGCCCTGCTCGTTATAGACGCGCATGGCCGATTCCAGGAAGGCAAGGATGTCTTCCTTTTCGACGAACTCGCCCAACACCTGCGCGATGTAAGGCGTGCGGCCCATGCCGCCGCCCACCAGCACTTTATAGCCGGTACGGCCTTGCGCATTGCGCACGATCTCTACCGCCATGTCGTGATAGGCCAGCGCGGCGCGATCCTGCGGCGCGCCGCTGACGGCGATCTTGAACTTGCGCGGCAGGAAGACGAATTCGGGATGCAGGCTCGACCATTGCCGGATGATCTCGGCCAGGGGGCGCGGGTCTTCAATCTCATCCGCGGCCGCGCCGGCAAAATGATCGGCGGTGACATTGCGGATGCAGTTGCCGCTGGTCTGGATGGCATGCATCTCGACCGAGGCCAGATCGCTCAGGATATCGGGCACGTCCACCAGCTTGGGCCAGTTGTACTGGATGTTCTGGCGGGTGGTGAAATGGCCATAGCCCTTGTCATACTTGCGCGCGATATGCGCCAGCATCCGCATCTGCCGGGAGGAGATGGTGCCGTAGGGCACGGCGACGCGCAGCATGTAGGCGTGAAGCTGCAGGTACAGGCCGTTCATCAGGCGCAGCGGCTTGAACTGATCTTCGGTCAGTTCGCCCTTCAGGCGGCGCTCGACCTGGGTCTTAAACTGGGCGGTGCGCTCCGCGACGAAGCGGGCGTCGAATTCGTCATAGCGGTACATGTTGGGCGCGACTTCAGACATTGACCATTCCTGCCTGCTTGCCGAGGTCGGCGCGCACGGTCGGTCCGGCGGCGCGGATGATCTCGCGTTCCTTGACCGGCTTGATCACACCATTCACCACGCGCACCTCGAACAGGTAAGGCGCGACGAATTCGTTGCGGACGGTCTCGGCCTGCGCCGCGGCCAGGGCGGCATCGGCGCTCGCCTGATCGGCGAATACATCACCTTCGGCCAAAGCCAGCACCCAGCCACTGCCTTTGCGGTACAGGACGTCGCCATCGCGCAGGCGATTGGCGGTGAGCATTTGGGGGCCGTGGTTCTGTTGCGCCATGGGGGCGGGAAAGACCATGACCGAGGGGCGAAATCAAGACTTCAACAGCTATTCGCTGTAGTTTTCTGAGAATAACAAAATTGTTTTGTATTATATCGGGCCGGGAACCGGGCATAGTCGGGAAAACAGGGGAATATCTTCGTGCAGTCCAAGAAATTGACCACCCCGCAACTGGCGGCGGTGATGGCCGGCAATGGGCTGGAATTCTACGATTTTCTTATCTTCGGGTTTTTCGCCGTTCAGATCGGCGCGGTGTTCTTTCCCAACCAGGATCCCACCACCAGCCTGCTCCAGACCCTGGCCATTTTCGGCGTCGGTTTCCTGACCCGGCCGCTGGGCGGCGCGGTGATCGGCCCCCTGGGCGACCGCATCGGCCGCAAGCCCGCCATGCTGTTCTGCTTTGGGCTGATGGGCTTTTCCATTCTGGGCATGGCGCTGACGCCGCCCTTCGCCAGCATCGGCTGGGCCGCGCCGGTTCTGGTGGTGATCTTTCGCCTGCTGCAGGGCTTCGCGCTGGGCGGCGAGGTCGGCCCTGCCACCGCATTTCTGATGGAAGCCGCGCCGGCGCAAAAGCGCGGCCTCTATGTCTCGCTGCAATTCGCCACCCAGCAGGCGGCGATCCTGACGGCCGGACTGGTCGGTGTCCTGCTTTCCAGTCTCCTCAGTCCGCAGGACCTCACGCAATGGGGCTGGCGCATCGCGATGCTGCTGGGCGTTGCGGTGGTGCCCTTCGCGCTGGTGATGCGCCGCACCCTTCCCGAGACGCTGGAACTGCGGTCCGATACCGTGCGCCCGCCCGTAACAGCGGCGCATCTGTGGCTCGCGCTGGTCACGGTGGTGATGCTGGCAAGCGCAACCATCGCCACCTTTGTCATGCAATATCTGAATATCTTTGCCACCCACACGCTGGGCCTTTCGACAGCACAGGCGTTTGGCGCGGTGGTGGTGGCGGGGACCTGCGGCGTCATCTTCAATCCGGTGGGGGGCATGCTCAGCGACCGGCTGGGACGCAAGCCGGTCATGATGGCTGCCTTCGGGCTGCTATGCCTTGTGACGCTTCCCTGCTTTTTGATCATGACGCATCTGCGCACGGTCGTGGCGCTTTATGTTTGCACCGGATTGATGGGAACGCTGCTGGCGATGGGCTTGCCGGCGATCATGTCGTCGCTGACCGAGAACCTGCCACAGCAGATACGGTCCGGCGGGATCGGCATCATCTATGCCGTGGCGATTTCGATTTTCGGCGGCACGGCGCAATTCGTGGTGGCCTGGCTGACGGGTGTCACCGGCTCGGAAGTGGCGCCTGCCTGGTATATGTGCGGCGCGCTGGGCATGGGCGTATTGGCCATGCTGGCGATTGGCGAAACTGCCCCGGTCAAAACCGGCCAGGTTATTCGCTGATCGCGCTTTCGTGCCAGCGGCGCAGCAGCGCCCATTCCAGCAGGGACAGCGCGGCGAAGATCACCACGCCCGCCAGCGCCAGCAGGGCAAGGGCAGCGAACAGGGTTGCGATCTCCAGCCGGTTGCCGGATTCCACGATGCGC
The DNA here is from genome assembly GCA_945882615.1 of Rhizobium sp. Q54. Classification (GTDB taxonomy): domain Bacteria; phylum Pseudomonadota; class Alphaproteobacteria; order Micropepsales; family Micropepsaceae; genus Rhizomicrobium. The sequence goes on from CAMCWK010000030.1 coordinate 10,077, forward strand.
CAGGCCAGGCCCGTGGCGGTGCCGCTGCCGGCCACGAACTCCGCCACCACCGCGCCGATCAGGGCAAGGCCGCCGGCGGTCTTCATGCCGGAGAGCAGATAAGGCAAAGCGGTGGGCAGGCGGATGCGCCACAGGACTTGCAACCGCGAGGCGCCATGCAGACGCGCCAGGTCCAGCAGATTGAAGTCCGCCGACTTCAGTCCCAGCGTCGCGCCCGCCAGAATGGGAAAGAAGGCGACGATGGTGGCGACGATCACCAGCGCCAGGTTGATATGATCGAATCCGACCCAGATCAAAATGAGGGGCGCGATGGCGACCACCGGTGTGACCTGCAGGATCACGGCATAGGGATAAAGTGTGCGTTCCAGCAGCCGGCTTTGCGTAAAGCCGATTGCCGTCGCGACCCCCAGAAGCGTGGCGGCAGCGAACGCCTGCAGGGTAACCCACAGGGTTGAGCCAAGGCTGGCCATCAGCGAAGCGAAATTGGCGCACAGGGCCTGGGCGATGGCGCTGGGTGCGGGCAACACATAGTGCGGCACCTGCCAGTGGTGGATCGCCCATTCCCACGCGCCCAGCACCAGCGCCGCAAGCGCCAGCGGGAACGCGATGTCCAGCGCGCGCGTCATGCCGCGATCGCGCCGTTCAGCGCGGTACTGATGGTGCGTTGCGCCTCGATGGTGGCGGGTGACAGGCGGGCGTCGCGCGCGCCGGGCAGGGCGATGTCGGCGGTGATGGTGCCGGGGCGCTGCGATAGCACCAGCACGCGCTGGGACAGATATGCGCTTTCGCTGACGCTGTGGGTGACGAACAGTATGGTCAGGCCATCCTCTTGCCATAGCCGCAGCAAATCATCGCCCAGCTGGGCGCGGGTGATTTCGTCCAGGGCCGCAAAGGGCTCATCCAGCAGGAGCAGCTGGGGCTGCGCCACCAGCGCACGGGCCAGCGACACGCGCATCTTCATGCCACCCGACAGTTCGCGCGGCAGCGCCCGTTCAAAACCGCCAAGACCCACCCGCGCCAGCACAACAGCGGCGCGCGCATTGGCCTCATCCCGCCGCACGGATTTGAGGTCCAGCGGCAGACGCACATTGGTCAGGGCATCGGCCCAGGGCATCAGGGTTGGTTCCTGAAACACGAAGCCGGTTTCGGGTCTGCTGCTTGGAAAATCGACGGTGCCCGTGTCCGGCGCCAGCAATCCTGCCGTCAGCCTGAGCGCGGTGGACTTGCCGCAGCCGCTGGGCCCCAACAGGGAAACGAACGCGCCTTGGTTCACGCAGAAGGACAGATCGCGCAGCGCCTGGGTGCCATTCGAGAACTGCTTGCCAACCCCGAACAGCGACAGCAGCGTCATTGAAAATTCTGGAAGGTGCGGCGGACGAAGGTCAGGTCGTAAGCCTTCTTGTAGTTCAGTCCCTTGGGATACAGTCCCAGCCCGGCCATGGTGTCATAGAACAGCTTCCAGCGCTGGTCGGTCATGCTGCCCAGGCCAAAGGCCTTGCCGTCACCGCTCATCACCATTTCATGCGCCTTCATCTTGTCATGCGCCTGTTTGAGGATGTCGTCGGTCATGTCGGGATTATCGCGCTTGATCAGCGCATTGCCCTTGGCGGGATCGGCCAGATAGCGCTGCCAGCCCAGCCGCGTGGCATCGACAAAGCCCTGCACCGTCTTTCGATCGCCATCGATGCGCTTCTGGGGCACCAGCACCATGTTGGCGTAGCCGGGATAGCCGTAATCGGCCAGCAGGAAGACCTTGGGCTTGAAGCCGGCCTGCTTTTCAATCGTGTAGGGTTCGCTGGTGAGATAGCCCTCCTGGATCGCGTTGGGATCGCGGATGAAGGGGGCCAGATTGTGGGTGTATTTGCGGATCTGCTTGTCGGTGAAACCGAATTTCGCCCGCAGCCAGGGCCAGAAGGCGGTCATGGTGGCGGCCGAGATCAGCACCGGCTTGCCGCGCATCTCGGCGATGGAATTCAGGTCGCGGCGTGGATGGCTGATCAGCACCTGCGGATCCTTCTGGAAGATCGCCATCACCGCCGTGATCGGCACACCCGAACGCACCATGTTGAGCGGGATGAAGCTGTTGGAGCCCATGCCGAAATCGGCGGCGCCGCCCGCCAGCAGCTGCGGCACGTTCACGTCGGGCCCGCCCTGGATGATCTTCACGTCCAGCCCCCGCTGGGCATACAGCCCGTCCGCCACCGCCTGATAGAAACCGCCATGTTCGGCCTGGGCTTTCCAGTCGGTGACAAAGCGGATGGTGGTTGCAGCCGATGCAGGCTGCAGCAGGGCGAACAGGGCGGCAGAGGCGATAAAGACACGGCGAAGCATGGCGACGTTATACCATGCTTCTAGCGGGGTGGCGGAGGTTCGTCATCGTCGTCACCGAACAGCCATCCCAGCAGCCCGCCGCGCCGACGGCGTTGCGGCTCCGGCTCCGGTTCGGCTTGCGCGAATTCGGGCTCGCGACCCAGCACGTCCTCGTCCGCGCCGCCCCAGATCACATCCGAGGCCATCAGCAATTCTGCTTCCGGCGGTTTGACCGACTTGTCCAGCGGCTTGAGGGGAAGGCCCTTTTCCGCCGCCAGCATGGTCTCGCGCCAGATATAGGCGGGCAGGGTGCCGCCGGTGACATTGCGCGTGGGCTTGGCATCGTCGTTGCCGACCCAGGCCGCGGTGACATAGTCGGTGGTGAAGCCGACAAACCAGGCATCCTTGGAATCCTGGGTGGTGCCTGTCTTGCCGGCCGCCTCGCGGCCACGCAGCGAGGCTGCTCCGCCGGTGCCGCCGATCACCACGCCATACATCATGGCGATGAGATCGCGGTTCACTTCGGCATCGATGACGCGCTGGGGCTGGGGCGGCGCGCGGTTGTAGACGGGCTTGCCGCTGATATCGATCCGCGTCACCAGATAAGGCTGGGCCCGGTAGCCGCCATTGGCGATGGCAGCATAGGCCGCGGTCAGTTCCAGCGGCGTGACTTCGGCAGTGCCCAGCGCCAGGCTGGCATTGGCCTGCATCGGTGAGGTGATGCCGACCCGCTTGGCAACGGCGATCACATTGCGGATACCGATTTCCTGGGCAAGGCTCACCGCGATGGTGTTGACGCTGTGCGCCAGCGCATCCGCCAGGGTCACGGTGCCGTAATATTTGCCGCCGAAATTGGTCGGGGTATAGCCCGCGATATCCACCGCCTCGTCATCGCGCGTTTCCCAGGGCGAGAAGCCGGCTTCCAGCGCCGCCAGGTAGACGAAGGGCTTGAAGGCGGAACCGGGCTGGCGAAGGGCCTGGGTGGCGCGGTTGAAAACGGATTCGCGGTAATCCACCCCGCCCAAAAGCGCGCTGACCGCGCCATCGGGCTTCATCACCACCACCGCGGCTTCGCTGGCGCGTGTGCGCTTCTTGTATTTGGTGATGGTGTTCACCGCTGCCAGCCGCGCCGCCTCCTGCACCTGGGGTTCCATGGTGGTGTGCACCACCATGTCGGACGCGGGCGGAACGCCATTGATGGTGGCCAGCGCCAGCGCCTGGTCGGCGGCGGTATCCAGGAAATAGTTGCGGGCGTTGCTGGTGGTGCGGTCCACGATGACTGCGGGATGGGCGCGCGCCTCGGCCGCCTGCTCCTCGGTGATCGCGCCATTGTCCACCATGGAATCCAGCACCAGGCTGGCGCGCTGCTGGGCGCGCAGCAGATCGCGGCGGGGGGAAAAGACCGACGGCGCGCGCGTCAGAGTCGCGAGCATGGCGGCCTGCGCCAGGTTAAGATCCTTTGCGCTCTTGCCGAAATAGACGCGGCTCGCGCCATCGACGCCATAGGCACCGCTGCCCAGGTAAATGCGATTGAGGTAGAGCTGGAGAATCTGGTCCTTGGTCAGCGACTTTTCCAGCCCCGCCGCATTCACCAGCTCGGTCAGCTTGCGCGAAAAGGTGCGCTGTTGCTGGGTGTAGATGATCTTGGCGGTCTGCTGGCTGATGGTCGAGCCGCCCGCCACCGCCGAGCGCGCGCGCAGGTCCAGGATCACCGCCCGCGCCAGCCCGCGCGGATCGATCCCGTTATGGGAATAGAAGCGCCGGTCTTCCATGGCGATGAAGGCGGCGGGCAGGAAGGCGGGCATTTCCTCCAGCTTCAGCCGCGCGCCGACAATGGCGCCGCGATGGCCGACTTCGTTGCCCTTTGTATCCAGGAAGGTGAAGGCCAGCGGACGATTGACCGCATAGAGATCGACCTTGGGGTCCAGCGGCGGCGCGAACAGGCCCAGCACCACCGGAACCAGATACAGCAGCGCCAGCGGGACGGAGATGACCGCCATCGTGATGGCGAAAGCCGGGGCGTAGCGGTCCGCCATCTTTCGCGCCGTATCGGTGTTCAGGCGGTTTTGCCAGTCGGACATTGGGCGGATAGCTGACCGATATTTGCGGCAGTTTCAAGGTGCGCACCCCAAGCCGCCGCACTGGCGGGTTTTTCCGGAAGCTGCCACTCTTTGGGCATGTGGGACGGCATGACATTGGTGGCGGGACGCGACTGCGGGGAGTGCGCGGTCTGCTGTACCTGGCCCACCATCGACAAGCCGGAAATCCAGAAACAGTCCGGGGTGGCGTGCAAGCATTGCACCGGCACCGGCTGCGCCATCTATGAAACGCGGCCCCCCATCTGCCGCGAATGGTTCTGCGCCTGGCGCACGGTGGAGATTTTTGGCGAGGATTGGCGCCCCGACCGTTCCGGCGTCATGCCCTATATCGAGACCGAAGGCATTTCGCAGGACTTCGATCTTTCCACCGGCATCGGGCTGATGCTGATCGGCAATCCGCTGAAGATCGTGCGCCAGAAATGGTTCCAGGAATTCGTGCTGACCGGGATCATGAATTCGGTGCCGCTGTTCCTGTCGCTGCCAGGTCCGCGCGGCCATCAGGCGGCGACGGTGTCGCTGAATACCGAGGAGATGTTGGATTTCATCCGGCGCGGGCTGGTGAAGGACGGGCTGGAAGCGGCGCTGAAGATCTTGCGCGAATGGAAGTTCACGCCTGCGGTGATCACCCACACCGGCAATGACGTGGCTGCGGAGCCCTGAAAGCAAAGAAGCCCGCGTCTTGCGACGCGGGCTTCACTTGACGGTCTGGGGTCCTATGGGGAGGGGCATACCACGGACCTTGCTCCTCAAGATTTTTGCTTACAGGCGGCGGATGAACCGGCCGCTGTAGGGATCGACCTGGACCAGCACCAACCGGCCGAAGCGGTCATGGGCGCGAACCACAAAGCGGCCGCGCATGAAGAACGGCTCGCTGATCACTGAAAGGCGCTGGGCGCGCAGGGCGCGGCGAACATGCATGCGGTTCACATAACCGTGATGGCGGTCATAGCGGGCGTGATTGTTGTTGTAGTGGCGGTCGCCGCGATGATCCCAGGGCGCGGCCGAGGCCGAGCCCAGGCCCACAGCCGTCAGGACCGCCAGAGAAGCTGCCGCCAGAAGCGTTTTGGTGTTAAACATGACTGTCTCCTTCTCATCCGTTTGGGCGGTGTTTCGTTTTCCGTCCATGTGCCGACAATAGGAGGGGGAAACTGAACCGGGTCTGGACAGGGTGTTCATGCGTGGTTCATGTCTTCTGCCTTAGAAAAAGCCCATGTTTGCCCGAATTTTGTTTGCGATTTTTCTGACCTGCTCCAGCTTGGCCGTCGTGGCGACCGACGCCCAGGCCCAGCCGCGCCGTGAACGCGGCGGCGATGGCGTGCAGCCGCTGGATCGCCTGTTGCCCGGTATCCGCCGGTCCCATCCGGGCGAGTTCTATGATGCCGAGGGCCCGACCAATGGCCCGACCGGTAATCCCCAGTACCGCCTGAAATGGATGACGCCCGACGGACGCATCATCTGGCTCGACGCCGATGCGCGCAGCGGCCGCGTTCTGCGGTCATCGCCCGGACGCGACAGTTTCGATCAAGGCCGCAATTACCGCGAGCGCCGCAGCGAGGGTGCGCGCCCTTTCATCGACCGCTATCCGCCCTATACCGCCGATCCCTATGATCGCGGCTATGGCCGGGCCCGCGCCCGGGAACGCGAGCGCTATGCCCCCAACTTCGTCCCAAGGCCACGCTATGGTAACCCCGGTGGGGAACGGCGCGGCCGCGGGCGGCGCGATCGTTAGGAGAAGACATGCGCATTCTGCTGGTCGAGGATGACAAGGATCTGCAGCGTCTTCTCAAGAAGGCGCTGGCCGATGCCGGTTATGTGGTCGACATCGCCGCCGATGGCGAAGAAGGCCATTTCCTGGGCGACACCGAACCCTATGACGCGGTGATCCTGGATCTGGGCCTGCCCAAGATGGACGGCGTCACCGTGCTGGAAAAGTGGCGCAAGTCCGGCAAGACCATGCCGGTGCTGATCCTCACCGCCCGCGACCGCTGGAGCGACAAGGTGGCCGGGTTCGACGCCGGCGCCGACGATTATCTTGCCAAGCCGTTCTATACCGAGGAGTTGCTGGCCCGCCTGCGCGCGCTGCTGCGCCGCGCCGTCGGAATCGCCACCGCCGAGATCGAGATCGGCAAGCTGCATATCGATCCGCGCGCCAGCCGCGTCACCTATGATGGCAATCCGGTCAAGCTGACCAGCCAGGAATACCGCCTGCTGGCCTATCTCGCCCATCATCGCGGCAAGGTGGTGTCGCGCACCGAACTGGTCGAGCATCTCTATGACCAGGACTTCGACCGCGATTCCAACACGATCGAGGTTTTCATCGGCCGCCTGCGCAAGAAGACCGACGCAGGCCTCATTCAGACGGTGCGCGGGCTTGGCTATTCTCTCGAAGATCCGAAACTGGACGGCAAGCCGGCTGAGGCTTGAGTCGCTATCGTCGCGCCTGATTGCGGCGGCGGCGATATGGACCATGCTGGGCCTGTTGGTGGGCGGGGCGGTGCTGTCCAACGCCTTCCGTCTGGCGGCACAGAACAGTTTCGACGCGGCGCTGGCATCGGACATGGACGGGCTGATCGCCGCCGCCGAGCCAGATCCGGGTGGCGGCGTGATGCTGCAGAGCCGCTTTCTCAATCACAATTTCACTCGGGTCTATTCCGGCCTTTATGACCAGATCAGATCGGGGGCCACCGGCGGGCAGATTTCGCGCTCGCTGTTCGACCACGAGATCGTGCCGGTCAATCAGGTCCGCCAGGGCGCGCTGACCTGGGGTGAGGCGGATGGACCGGAAGGGCAGGATCTTCGCGTGGTGTCGCGCCGGGTGGACCTGACGCCGGGTCAGGCCAGCGGCGATTACACCTTCCTGGTGGCTGGCGATATGGCGGAAGTGGAACGCCAGACCGACGAGTTCAACGTCACCTTGATCTGGTCCTTCGCGCTGCTGGGACTGGGACTGATCGCTGCCATCCTGCTGCAGGTGCGTATCGGCCTGTTGCCGCTGCGCCGGGTGAGCGAAGCCCTGGCGCGCATCCGCGACGGCAAGGCGCGGCGGCTGGACGGGCATTTCCCCACCGAGATCGAACCTTTGGCCACCGAACTCAATTCGCTGATCCAGCACAGCGAGGAAGTGGTGGGCCGCGCCCGCACCCATGTTTCCAATCTCGCGCATTTTCTCAAGACGCCGCTCTCGGTGCTGGCGGCGGAAGCCGATGCCGAGCCCGGACCGCTGGCGCAAAGCGTCAAGCGCCAGGTCTTCTCCATGCGCCGGCAGGTGGATCATTATCTGAGCCGCGCGCGCGCCGCCGGTTCGCTCGATGTGCTGGGCAACCGCACCCAAGTCTGCGCGGTGATGGACGATCTGGCGCGGGTGATCGGGCGAATTCATGCGCCGCGCGGCATCGTCATCGATGCCGAATGCGCCGATCACATCCACTTTCGCGGTGAGCGCCAGGACCTGGAAGAGATGCTGGGCAACCTGATCGACAATGGCTGCAAATGGGCGCGCACGCGGGTGCGGGTGCGCTGCGAGACAGGCGCGGGCCGGCTGGTCCTGACGGTCGAGGATGACGGGCCGGGGCTTTCCGCCGAGCAGCGGACCCAGGTGGGCGAGCGCGGCGAAAGGCTGGATGAAACCGTCCCCGGCTCCGGCCTGGGGCTGGCCATCGTCCGGGATATTTCCAAGCTTTATGGGGGTTTTTTCCTGCTGGACGCCAGTCCCATGGGGGGGGTGCTGGCGCGGCTGGAATTGCCGGTGATTGTGTAAAAGATACAGGGCATTAACGATAACGCCCTTAATGTAGACACCCATCCGGGCGTTTGGCCCGGACGCAGGAGTGTCTATGCCCGCGACGGACAAAACCGGATTGCTCAAAACGTTTCTCGGCAGCCTGCCGGGACATGTCGCGGCCCGTCTTGCCCTGGCGGTGGAAGTGGACCGGCTGCTGGAAGGCCGCGGCCTGCCACATGATGATATTCTGAGCGGGTTGCGCCCCGTGCTGCGCCGCGATCATCACGATCGCACCCTGACGCCGCTGCGGCTGTTCTGCCGGCCGTTCCAGGATTTGCTGAGCTGTGCGCCGCGCCGCGCCAAGCAGAAAGGCTGCATCGCGCGCGGCAGCCTGGTGCCGGTTTGGAACTGGGTGTCGCAAACGCTGATGCCCGAAGCGGCGGCCGCCTATGTCAAGGATGCCAAGGCGCTGGTGCTGGCGCAGAAAAATGACGAGGCGATTGTCCGCGCCGGCCAGTTCTGGCCGCTCGCCGCCGCCGCCATGACCGCGGCGCTGAAAGGCGACAGCAACCGCAAGATTTTGCAGAAGGTGCTGGGCGACGCCCTGGCGGTGGAAGATGCCGATGAGATGGCGCTGTTGCTGGCCGTCGGCGAGATCATCGAAAAGCTCGCCTTGCTGCTGCCCCGTCCGGTGCCGTCCTTCCACGAACAGCTGCTATGGGATGTGCGCGGGGTTTACGACGCGCTGATCGAAACCCAGCCCGATGTCGCGCCCTATGTCGCGGTGATTACGATGAACCGGCTGGCCCGTCCCTGGGAAGCGCTGCGCCTGCCCATGATGATCTCGCGCAAGAATGACGAGACGCTGATCGCCAAGACCGACATGGGCCTGGTGGGCGAAATCCTGTTCGACCGCATGGACGCGCTGAAGACTTCCATCCAGCAGACGCGCCACCCCCTGTTCGATGCCGAGATGCTGATGGAAGAGGTCCGCACCTTCGCCGATCTTTCCAGCCATATCGTCAAGGAAATCGAACTCAAGCGCGATGGCGAATGGGGCAAGCGCCTGCTGGCCGAACGGGTGGAGATCGGCAAGGTGATGGAAAGTTTCATGGACCGTGCGCCCAAAGAGTTCAACGCCGCCTTGCCGATGGCCAGGGGCACCGGCGCTGATTTCTCGCGCCATCCGGGTGCGGAAAAACATGACATGGCCAAGCGCTATGCGCGTCTGGTGGCGGGCAGCCGCAATTTTGCCGCCGCGGCCTCTTTTGCGGCCAAGCAGAAAACCACTTACGAAGACCTCTGCACCACGCTCAAGCGCTACAATGAAGACGTGGTCAAGGCGCTGAAAGGTGATCCGGTGCGCGGCGAAACCATCAATGCGCAGTTCGAACTGTGCGCGGACCTTACGGCCATCCTGTTCAGCGAAGAAGAAGCGGCCATGATGCGGCGGCGCGGTAGAGCCGCCCAGGCTGTTGCCGCTTAGATCTCAATACCGCGTCATTGCCCAGCCAGCGTTTCAAATCCTGCCTGAACGCCGGATGAACAGGCGCCAGGTTCCCGTGAAATATTCCGATAGACATTGAACGTTTCGCATCGTCTCCTACTTACCTTGCGAAGGGGCAAGACAGAATTCTTCCGGAGACGTTCCCAATGTTCCGCACACCGCTTATTGCCGCCATGACGGTTGCCCTCTTGGGCGGGACCGCGCTGGCGCAGCCGGCGACCCAGCCGCCCGCCAATTTGTCCGATAGCGCGCGCAGCGCACCGGACTATGACAATGACCGCTATGACGACAATGACCGCGATTACGGCCCGCCGGTTTCCGAGCGTCAGGCCAATCCGCGGGCCCAGGCCACTGCCGACCAGCAGCGTGACCGCGATATCTTCTGCCGCCGCGACGCGGCGGCCCGCACCGGTTACACCACGCCGCGCGACGCGGCGCGCGATGAACAGGCGCGTGGCAGCATCGGTGGCACCTTGGGCGGCGCGGCGCTGGGCGCCATCATCGGCGGCGCCACTGGCGGCAATGCCGGAACCGGAGCCGCCATCGGCGCGGGCGCAGGCCTGCTGGCCGGCACCGCGATTGGGGCGGACAATGCCCGCCAGGCCGCGCGCGATGTGGAAGCGGATTATTCCGCCGCTTATTATGCCTGCATGCACCAGGCCGACAGCGGCACCCGCTCGGCCTACAATTATGACGACCGTCCGCCCTATGATTATGATCGTTACGGTTATGGCGCGGACTATGGGCCTGGCTATGCCTATGGCCCGCCGCCCCCGCCGCCTTATTACTATCGCCCCTATTACCAGCCCTATGGCTATGCCGCGCCCTATTATGGCCCCAGCATTTCGCTGGGCTTTGGGTTCGGCGGCCATAGCGGCTGGGGCAACAACCGCGGGTTCCGTGGTGGCCACGGGTTTCGTGGCGGCAGACGTCACCGCTAACGCGCGTCAAACTGGTCTTTGCTAGTGAAGCGGCCGGACTGTTAAGGTCCGGCCGCTTTCATTTTCCAGGTCTTTTTGCATGCCGCCGAAAATCAATCCGTCCAAGCTGAACCCGCTGCAGCTGCGCACCCTGACCCTGCTGCAGGCGATCGCGCGGATCCCCGGCGCGGCGGCCCAGACCCCGGAGGGCGATACCGCCATCACCCAGTTCCCCCATGCCCATGGCGATCATTTCCATCTGGGCGACGCCACCGTGCGGGGCAGCGATGCCACCGGCCTGGAAAATGAAAAGGTGTGGAACGCGCTGTCGCGCAAGGGCCTGATCAAGTGCGAATGGCCCCATCAGATCGCTTTGACGCCCGAAGGTCTGGGGTATGATACCGGCATCGCCGACCAGATCCTGCACCGTGGCCGACACCATTAGATGACAGCCAAGAAGAAACGCCGTCTCGCTTTTGCTGCTGCCCTGGTTGCGGTGGGCGCGGTGCTGGCCGTGATCGTGGTGTATGGCCTGGGTCAGAACACCATGTACTTCCGCAGCCCCACCGACATCGCCGAAGCGAAGATCGCGCCCGGCGTCTCGTTCCGTCTGGGCGGCCTGGTGCAGCAGGGCAGTGTGGCGCATGGCAAGGGCGCGGATGTGCGTTTCTCGATTACCGACGGCAAGAGCAGCGTGCCGGTGACCTTTTCAGGCGTGCTGCCGGCGCTGTTCCGTGAGGGGCAGGGCGTGGTGACCACCGGCGCGCTGAACCAGACCGGAACCTTTATCGCCAACGAAGTGCTCGCCAAGCACGACGAAAAATACATGCCGCCCGAAGTGGTGGATTCCCTCAAGCGCAGCGGTCGCTGGAAGGACAGCGGCGTATGACCGGCGAGCTGGGCCAGCTCGCGGTCTGCTTCGCGCTGGCTCTGTCGCTGGTGATGGCCGGCGCCGGGCTGCTGGGCGCACGCGCCGATCAGGCGGCTGCTCGCAGCATCGCCAATGGCGCGGCCATGGGCATGCTGGTGTTTGTGGCGCTGGCCTTCGGCGTTCTCACCTATGCCTTTGTCGTATCGGATTTTTCGATTGCGCTGGTGGCCAACCATTCCCACACCAGCAAACCGCTGATCTACAAGATCAGCGGCGTATGGGGAAACCATGAAGGCTCCATGCTGCTCTGGGTGCTGGTGCTGGCGATCTATGCCGCGTTGGTGGCGGGCTTGCAGCGCGGCGGCGAGCGGCTCACCAGCGCCTCGCTGGGGGTCCAGGGTTTGCTGGCCGCCGCCTTCTTTCTCTTTCTTCTCTTCACCTCCAATCCTTTTGGGCGGCTCGACCCCGCGCCATTCGAGGGCGCCGGCCTGACGCCGCTGCTCCAGGATATCGGCCTGGCGATACATCCCCCCATGCTCTATGCGGGTTATGTCGGCCTGTCGGCCTCTTTTGCCTATGCCGCCGCTGCGTTGATGGTGGGCGAAGAGGGCTGGACCCGGGCGGCGCGCCCTTTCATGCTGATCGCCTGGATCGCGCTGACCTGCGGCATGGCGCTGGGATCCTGGTGGGCCTATTACGAACTGGGCTGGGGCGGCTTCTGGTTCTGGGATCCGGTGGAAAATGCCTCGCTGATGCCCTGGCTGATCGCCACCGCGCTGCTGCATTCGGCTTTGGCCACGGAAAAAAGCGGCGCCTTCCGCACCTGGACATTGCTGCTGGCGATCGGCGGATTTTCCATGTCGCTGATCGGCACCTTCCTGGTGCGCTCCGGCCTGACCTCATCGGTTCATGCCTTTGCCAGCGATCCCACGCGCGGCTTCTTCATCATGATCCTGATCGCGCTGGCGATCGGCGGGGCGCTGGCGCTGTTCGCCTGGCGCGCGCCGACGCTCAAGGGCGGCGCCGCGTTCGAGCCGGTCAGCCGCGAGACCACGCTGCTGCTCAACAACGTCTTTTTGATTGCATCCTGTGCCTGCGTCTTTGTCGGAACGCTCTATCCGCTGGTGCTCGAAGCGTTCAACGGCACCAAGATTTCGGTGGGGCCGCCCTATTATGCCCTGACCTTCGCGCCGATCTTCTTTGCCCTGCTGCTGCTGGTGCCGCTGGGTCCCAGGCTGGGATGGAAGCGCGGCGATCTTAAAGCCGCCTGGCGCTCGCTCTATCCCGCGCTGGGTCTGGCGGTGATCGCGGCGGTGACGGTGCTGGCCATCATCACGCCGCGCAGCGTGGTCGCCGCCATGGCCTTCGCCGTCGCAGGCTGGCTGATTGGGGCCTCGATCCTGGACCTGCGCCGCCGCAAGGGCGCGCGCGCGTCGGCATTTGCCGCCGCGCTGGCGCATGCCGGTCTGGGTGTGACCCTTCTGGGCGTGACAGGCACCACCGCCTGGCGCAGCGAGGCGCTGACGGTGATGGCGCCGGGCGAGACGATCGTGGTGGGGCCCTACACCTTGCGCTTCGATGGCGTGACCGAGGTGACAGGTCCCAACTATGTCGCAGACCGCGGCCATATCGCGCTGATGGACGGCGGCAAGGTGAAAGCCATGCTGCGGCCGGAACAGCGCTTCTATACCGCCGAGGGCCAGTCGGTCAGCGACACCGCCATCCGCACCACGGGCTTGCGCGATCTGTATCTGGCGCTGGGCGACAATCGCGGCGGTGGGCGTTATGCCGTCCGTGTCTATGTTTCCCCGTTGGCGCCGCTGATCTGGCTGGGCGCGCTGGTGATGGCGCTGGGCGGAATGCTGAGCCTGGGGGGGCGGCTGCGGGCCGGTGCGCGGGCGCCGGTCGCCGAAGCCGTCGCCGCGGAATGACGAAATCGCTTTTCCTTTTCCTGATGCTGATGGCAGCCGCCCCCGTTGCCGCGCAGAGCCCTGCGTCATCCGGAGCTGTTTCGGTCGGCATGTCCTTTTCCGATCCCGCGATGGAAGCGCGCGCCCGCAATCTGCAGCGCCAGCTGCGCTGTCTGGTGTGTCAGGGCGAAAGCATCGATGAATCCAATTCGCCCCTGGCGGGCGATCTGCGCCGTCTGGTGCGCGAACAGATGGTGGCGGGAAAAACCGATGCCGAGATTCAGGATTTCCTGGTGGCGCGGTATGGCGATTTCATCCTGATGAAGCCGCCGGTTCAGCCCAACACCTGGCTGCTGTGGCTGGCGCCCTTTCTGGTGCTGGGCGGGGCCGGGGCGGTGGCCTGGATTACGGTGAAAAAGGCTGCTGCACGAGCCGCTTAACAAGATTACTATTATGTAATCTTCAAGACATATTCCGGCCATGCTGGGCCTGTATGTCATGCTCCAACTAGGCCCCGAAGGCCGTCCCAAGGAGCTCCCATGCAAGATCCCAAGAACACCCCGAACACGCCCCCGCCTGGCTCTGGCCTCTTTTCCCGTTTGCCCAAGCCCAGCCTGCGTCAGCGCCGCCTGATCGCCATGACCACCGCCGCGTCTTTTGTCGTGGTGGGCCTTGGCGCCTTCGCGCTGTTGCCGCCGGTCCAGAATGCCAAGACCGACGCGCCGGTCATGATGGCCCAGAACGTGGCGCCACGCGCCACGCCCCGCATGCTGGAAAGCGCGCCCTTCAGCTTCGCCGATCTGGTGGAGCGTGTCAGCCCCGCCGTGGTCGCGATCAAGTCGGAGACCTCGTCCAGCGACAGTGAAATGCCGGACAATATCCCGCAGCAGTTCCGCGACCTGTTCCAGCAGTTCGGCCAGCGCCCGCCGCAGCAGGCGCCGCGCCGGGCGCTCAGCGCAGGTTCGGGCTTCATCATCGACAAGGCCGGCTATGTCGTCACCAACACCCATGTGGTGGACGCCAGCAAGAAGATCACCGTGATCCTGCCCGACAAGCGCGAATTCGTCGCCAAGCTGGTAGGGACCGATCCTGTGACCGACGTCGCGCTGCTCAAGATTGACAGCGGCAAGCCGCTGCCGTTTGTCGATTTCGGTGACGACAAGCGCCTTCGCGTCGGCGACTGGGTGGTTGCGGTGGGCAATCCCTTCGGCCTTTCCAATTCGGTGACCGCGGGCATCGTCTCGTCGCTGGGACGCGCCAACCTCGATGGCAGCCAGCAATACACCAACTTCATCCAGATCGACGCGGCCATCAACCGGGGCAATTCCGGCGGCCCGACTTTCGATCTGCGCGGCCAGGTCATCGGCATGAACTCGATGATCTTCTCGCCCTCGGGCGGCAGTGTCGGCATCGGCTTCGCCATTCCGGCCAGCCTGATCCATGACGTGGTGGCGCAACTCAAGGACCATGGTCGCGTCAATCGCGGTTATCTGGGCGTCAACATCCAGAGCGTGACGCCGGAAATCGCCGCCTCGCTCGGCCTCAAGGAAGGCAAGGGAGCGTTGGTGGCCGAAGTGGTGGCCAGCGGTCCCGCCGCCAAGGCCGGCTTCGAACAGGGTGATATCATCACCGCCATCAACGGCCAGCCGGTCGAGGATTCCACCGACCTCACCCGCAAGGTGGCGGGGGTGCCGTCCGGCAGTGTGGCGACCTTCTCGGTCAGCCGCAGCGGCAAGCCGTCGGATATCAAGGTCACTATCGGTTCGCGCCCAGATGAGCGGGTGGCTTCGGCCGCGCCGACCGGAAAGGGCGCGGCGCCGGCAGCCAGCACCACGGCCGCCGGTCTGGCGCTTTCGTCGCTCACCCCTGAGACCAAGCGCAGCTTCAATGTCGGCGACAATGTCACCAGCGGCGCGGTGATCACCAAGGTGGATGCCGACAGCGACGCCGCCGAAAAGGGCCTGCAGGCGGGCGATGTGGTGCTGAAGATCGGCAACCGCACCGTGCGCACGCCGGCGGACTTCCAGTCCGGCGTGACCGACGCCAAGAAGGGCGGCCGTTCCAGTGTGTTGCTGCTGGTGGCCCGCACCCAGGGCGGCACGGGCTTCGTCGCCATCGACATCGAGAAGTCGTGATGAGCCGGCGCGGGCCGACAGGTCCGCGCCCTTCATTGTTCAGCATTTGTCGGGAGAGTGAATGCGAATTCTCGTAGTCGAAGACGATCTGGAAGCGCAGCGTTATCTGGTGCAGGGCTTGAAGGAGTCCGGCCATGTGGTGGACGAGGCTTCCGACGGCGAGACCGGCCTGTCGCTGTCCTTGTCGCGATCCTATGACGTGGCGATCATTGACCGCATGCTGCCCAAGATGGACGGCCTGAAGGTGGTGGCCGAAATGCGCGAGCACGGCAACTCCACGCCGGTGTTGTTCCTGTCCGCTCTGTCCGAGGTGGACGACCGGGTGAAGGGGTTGAAAGCTGGCGGCGATGACTATCTCGCCAAGCCTTACGCCTTTGTCGAACTGCTGGCGCGGATTGACGCGTTGCTGCGCCGCCGGGCGCCGGCGGGTGTCAAGACGCGACTGGGCGTGGGCGATCTGGAGCTGGACCTTCTCACCCGCGCCGCCAAGCGCAGCGGCACCGACATCGAATTGCAGCCGCGTGAATTCCGCCTGCTGGAATATCTGATGCGCCATGCCGGCCAGGTGGTGACCCGCACCATGCTGCTGGAAAGCGTGTGGGAATATCACTTCGATCCCCAGACCAATGTGATCGATGTGCATATCAGCCGCCTCAGGGCAAAGATCGACAAGGGCTTCCAGGCGCCATTGCTGCATACGGTGCGGGGCGCGGGTTACATGATCCGTGCCCATTAAACCCAAAATCGGCTAGGGCGCGCAGATGCGCACCGGCCACCTGCTCAGGACCCAGGCATTCCGCATTGTGCTGGCCTATGTGCTGCTGTTCGCCTTTTCGGTGACGGCGCTTCTGGCCTTCACCTACTGGAATACCGTGCGGACCCTGGACGGGCAGACCGACCAGATCGTCGCCGCCGAAATCACCGGCCTGGCCGAGCAGTATCGGAATCTGGGGCTTCGGGGCCTGGCCGAAACGGTGCGCAGCCGTTCCACCCATGGCGGCGAGGCGCTGTATCTTCTGACCGACAGTCAGCGCCGACCGATCGCCGGCAATCTGGATTCCTGGCCGCAGACAGTGGTGACGGCCGAGAATTTTGTCGAGTTCGATTATGAGCGTCCGGTGGACGGCAGGCTGGAAACACGCCGTGCCCGCGGCCGCATGCTGCCGGTAACGGGCGGCTTTGTCCTTCTGGTCGCACAGGACGTGCATGAACGCTTTCTCACCACCCGCATGTTCACCACCACCTTGCCCTGGACGGTGGGGCTGATCCTGGTGCTGGGCCTTCTGGGTGGGGCGCTGATGAGCCGCAACATGCTGCGGCGTCTGGACATCATCAACCGCACCAGCGGCGAGATCATGGCCGGCAATCTGACACGGCGCGTGCCGCTGACCGGCTCGGGCGATGAGTTCGACATGCTGGCGGAAAATCTCAACCGCATGCTGGACCGCATCGAGCGGCTGATGCGCGGGATGCGCGAAGTGACGGATTCGGTGGCCCACGACCTGCGCACACCCCTCAACCGCCTGCGCAACCGCCTGGAGGAATCCGCGATGCGGCTGAATGCGAGCGGGACGCGCAGCAAGGAAGAGATGGCGGTGGAGTTTGAGCGCGCCATCGCCGAAACCGACCAGCTGATCGGCACATTCAATGCCCTGCTGCTGATTGCCGAGACCGATGCCGGCACCACGCGGGCGGCAATGACGGCGCTGGACCTGTCCTCGGTCGCCGCTGACGTCACCGAACTGTATGAGCCGCTGGCGGAGGAGCGCCGGGTCACCTTGACCCTGGAGCCGTCGGGTGATGTCGCGGTGGAAGGCAATCGCAGCCTGATCGCCCAGGCGCTGGCCAATCTGGTGGACAATGCCATCAAATATACCCCGGCAGGCGGCCATGTGCGGATCGGCACGGCGGTCGGACCGGCGGGCGTGGATCTGTGGGTCAGCGACAGCGGGCCTGGCATCGCGCGCGAGGACCGGGCGCGGGTGGTCGACCGTTTCGTGCGGCTGGAAGCCAGCCGCAACTCGCCCGGCACGGGTCTGGGCCTCTCGCTGGTGGCGGCGGTGGCGCATTTCCACAATGCCGCGCTGGTGCTGGAAGACAATGTCCCCACCGGGCTGAAGGCGATCCTGCGTTTCCCCAAGGCCGCCTTGCGCGCATCGCCTCTCAAAAGCGCTGCGGAGTAGGCGGCCGTCCGGCTAGAGTGCCGCGATGCTTCGCGTTCCTCCCCTGCCGTTTGATACCGACCGCGCCGCCCGCATCCGCGAAGCGCTGGCGGAGCGTGGTTTCGTCCGTGACGAACCCTTGTTGGCATCGGTGTTCGGCAACAGCGCCTTCCTGGGACGGCTGGCGCTGCGCGAGACGGCCAGCCTGGGGGACTATTTCACCGCCGGGCCTGAAACGGTCCTGAACGCGGCGATCGCGCAGGGCGAAGCGGTGGCGGCCGCCGACAGCGAGGCCCGCGCCATGGCCGAGCTGCGCATCGCCAAGCGCCGCGCCGCGCTGGCCATCGCCATGGCCGATATCGAGGGGCGCTGGGACGTCAACAGAGTCACAGCGGAGCTGAGCCGCTTCGCCGATGCCTGCGTCAGTGGCGCGCTGCGGTTTCTGCTGCGCCAGGAAGCGGAACGGGCGGGCATGGAAGAGCGTGACGGCGCCCGGCTGGAACAAAGCGCCGGCATGACCGTGCTGGCGATGGGCAAATACGGCGCCCATGAGCTGAACTACTCCAGCGATATCGATCTGGTGGTGTTTTACGACGCCGAGAAGTTTCCCTTCTCCAAGCGCGGCGACATGCGCGGCGCGGCGGTGGATATCGTGCGGGGCCTTGTCAGGCTGCTCAGTGAAGTCACCAGCGACGGCTATGTCTTCCGCACCGATCTTCGGCTCAGGCCCGATGCCGGGGCGACCCAGATCGCCATCTCCACCGATGCGGCGCTGGATTACTACGAAGCCATGGGCCAGAACTGGGAACGCGCCGCCATGATCAAGGCGCGCGCCTGTGCCGGCGATCCCGAGACTGGCGCGATGTTCCTGAAAAATCTCGTGCCCTTCATCTGGCGGCGCTATCTGGATTTCGCGGCGATCGAGGACATCCAGTCCATCAAGCGTCAGATTCATGCCCATGTCGGCCATGATGAGATCACGGTGGCGGGCCACAATATCAAGCTGGGACGCGGCGGCATCCGCGAGATCGAATTCTTCGCCCAGACCCAGCAGTTGATCCTGGGCGGCCGCCATCCGGGCCTGCGCGTGCCAACAACACAAGGCGCGCTGGATGCGTTGGTGAGCGAAGGGCGGGTGGAGGAGCGGGTCGCCGAAGAGCTCAAGGCCGATTACCGCTATCTGCGCACGCTCGAACACCGGCTGCAGATGATTGAGGATCAGCAGACCCATACCGTGCCGGGCAGCGAGGTGGAGATTTCCCATCTGGCCTGTTTCATGGGCCATGACAGCGCGCAGGATTTTCGCGACAGTCTGACCGGCGTGCTGGAAAACGTGCAGAGCCATTATGCCCGCTTGTTCGAAAGCCAGCCCGACCTGACCAGCGCGCAAGGAAATCTTGTCTTCACCGGTGTCGAGGAAGATCCCGAAACCCTGAAGACACTGGCGGCAATGGGCTTTGCCGACGCCGCCCATGTCTCGGGCGCCATCCGCGGCTGGCATCACGGCCGCATTCGCGCCATGCGCTCGCAGCGGGCGCGCGAGCTGCTCACCAAGCTGATTCCGGCCATCCTCAAGGCGCTGGGAGGCGCCGCCGATCCGGACGTCGCTTTCAAGCAGTTCGATCTGTTCCTCTCCAACCTGCCGTCGGGTGTGCAGCTCTTTTCGCTGTTCCTGGCGCGTCCGCAGTTCCTTGATCTTTTGGCCAGGATTGTGGGCGCCACGCCCAGGCTGGCGACCTACCTGGCGCGCAACCCCGCCATCATGGATGCGCTGCTGGATTCCGATTTTCTCACCAGTCTGCCGCCACGTCAGCAACTGGATGCGCGCTTTTCCCAATTTGTGGTGGGCAGCTATGAAGAGGTGCTGGACGCGGCGCGGCGCTTCACCCGCGAGGCGATTTTTCGGGTCGGGGTGCAGATCGTCGAAGGCGCGGCGCGCGCCGATCAGGCCGGGCCCGCTTTGACAGACATTGCCGAAACGGTGATCGCCAGCCTGCTGCCCAGGGTGGAGAATGAAATGGCCGCTGCCCACGGCCGCATCAAGGGCGCGGGCTTTGTGGTGGTGGCGATGGGCAAGCTGGGGGGGCGGGAAATGACCGCCAGCTCCGATCTCGACCTGGTGTTCATCTATGATGCGCCGCCCGGCGCGGAAGCCTCCGATGGCGCCAAGCCGCTGTCACCCACGCTCTACTTCGCGCGCCTGGCGCAGCGGCTGATCTCGGCCCTGACCACGCCGACCGCGGCGGGTACGCTTTACGAAGTAGACATGCGGCTGCGCCCCACCGGCAACAAGGGGCCAGTCGCCGTCTCACTGGAGAGCTTCGCTGCCTATCACGCCAGCGAAAGCTGGACCTGGGAGCATATGGCGCTCACGCGCGGGCGACTGGTGGCCGGAACGCCGGCGCTCTGCCAGCGGGTGGAAGCGGAAATCCGCCGCCGCCTGACCCAGCCGCGTGATGCCAGCGCCATCGTCAACGATGCGCGCGACATGCGCGAAAAAATGGCGCTGACGTTTCCGGGCGCCAACCCCTGGGACCTCAAGCACACGCCGGGCGGGCTGGTGGATATAGAGTTCATCGCCCAGACCCTGCAGCTGGTGCATGCCCCGACACGGCCGACGGTATTGGATACCAACACCATTGGGGCCCTGATCATGCTGAAAGGCGCGGGCGCGCTCACTACCCAGGACGCCGACACATTGATTGCCTCGGCCCGGCTGCAACATGCCCTGACCCAGGTTCTGCGCATCGCGTTGGACGAGACACCGAAAATCGAGGACGCGACATCGGGCCTCAAAGCCCTGCTGACGCGCGCCGCCGAAGCCGGCAGTTTCACCGACACCCAGAAGCGGTTGGCCGAACTGCAAGGCCAGACGCGGGAAATCTTCAAACGATTGTTGAATTAAACTCATCACCATGGCCGGGCTCGACCCGGCCATCCAGGAGCCCGTCTCTGGATGGGCGGCTCAGGGCCGCCCATGGAGGTTAGAGAGTTGGCACCGCGATAAGTTTTTCCGCCGGGAAGGCCAGCATCACGTCCTTGCCGGACGGCGCCTGGCCGCTTACCGCCACCAGCTCGGTGCGGCCGGCGATCTTCACATGAAAGTGGCTGCGTTCGCCCAGGAAAGTGGCGGTGACGATCTCCCCCGCCACGCCCTGGCCCCCCACGCGGATATGTTCGGGGCGGATGGCCAACAGAATGTGATCGCCGGCCGTGATGCTTGGGGCGACATTGGCGGATGGCAGGGTAACGATACCCAACAGACCCGCATTCACCGTCACGTTGCCATCGCTCATTCCCTTGACCGTGGCGTGGAAGAAATTGATCTCGCCGATGAAATCGGCGACCTCGCGGCAGTTGGGGCGTTCATACAGTTCGCGGGGGGAGGCGATCTGCAAAATCCTGCCGCCGCTCATCACCGCCACCCGGTCCGACAGCGACAGGGCTTCTTCCTGGTCATGGGTCACCAGCAGGAAGGTGATGCCGACCTTGCGCTGGATGGCGCGGAGTTCGATCTGCATCGTCTCACGTAGCCGCTTGTCCAGCGCCCCCAGCGGCTCGTCCAGCAGCAGCACCTTGGGCTGGCGCACCAGCGCGCGGGCCAGCGCCACGCGCTGACGCTGGCCGCCGGAGAGTTGATCGGCGGCGCGCCCACCCAGTCCCTCCAGTCGCACGGTGGCCAGCATGGCTTCGACCCGGCGGCGCAGTTCGTCCCCGGGCAGGCGCAGCTTGCGCAGGCCATAGGCGATATTGTCGAACACATTCAGATGCGGGAAAATCGCATAGGACTGGAACACCATGTTGGTGGGCCGCAGGTTTGGCGGTACCGCGTTCATCACCGCGCCATCAATCGTGATCGTGCCGCTGTCGGGTGTTTCGAAACCGGCGATCATGCGCAGCAAGGTGGTCTTGCCGCAGCCCGAGGGGCCCAGCAGGGCGAAAAAGGCGCCGCGCTCGACCGAAAGATCCACGGCATCGACGATCGCAGGCCCGCCGAACGATTTGCTGACTTTGGATACGGCCAGAAAACTCATTGGAGAAAACTCATTGGAGAAAACCCATTACGCACCCACCATCGGTTTCTTGACACCCTGATTGCGAAGCTTCTCCGCCAGCACCACCAGCACCACCGACACCGCCAGGATGATGGTGCCCAGCGCCAGCACCATCGGCAGACGGGCGGGAAAACGCAGCTGGCTCCAGATATAGACCGGCAGGGTGGCCTCGGTGCCGGAAAGGAAATAGGCCACCAGGAATTCGTCGAACGAGGTGATGAAGGTCAGCAGCAGGCTGGCGACGATACCCGGCAGCATCAGCGGGCAGGTGACGCGCCAGAAGGTCATCCAGCCATCCTCGCCCAGATCGGCGGATGCTTCTTCCAGGTTGCGGTCGAAGCCTTCAAAGCGTGCGATCAGCACCGCCAGGGAGAACGGTACGCAGATCAGCAAATGCCCCAGCATCACAGCGACGAGGGACAAAGGCAGCCCCATCGTTCCCACCAGCAACAGCAGCGAAATGCCCAATACGATGTCGGGAATGAACAGCGGCAGCGAGATCAGCCCCAGCGCCGCATTGCGCCCCTTGAGCCGGTAGCGTGTCACCGCCTTGGCCGCCAACAGGCCCAGCAGGGTGGAGAGCAGGGCGGCGGCGATGCCGACCCTCAGGCTGTTGACCAGGGCCTGTTGCAGGGCGCTGTCGGCGAGGGCTCCATACCAGCGGGTGGTGAAACCGGTGAGCGGAAAGGCGATGAAGGCGGAATTGTTGAAGGAAAAAAGCGGCAGCACCAGCACCGGCAGATAGAGAAACGCCAGATAGAAGCAGGCATAGACCAGAAGGGTCCTGTTCTTCATCGCACGGCTTTCGTGGCGGCGCGCGCGGCCGCCACAAACAGGCCCGCGATCACCGCCACCATCATCATGCTGACCAGCGCCAGCGCCGCGCCCAGCGGCCAGTTGCCCACCTGGGTGAACTGCATTTCGATGATATTGGCGATCATTGCGCCCGCCGGTCCTCCCACCAGTTCCGGGGTGACGAAGTCGCCGGTGGTGGGCACGAAGATCAGGATGGCGGCGCCGATCACCCCGGGCATGGAGAGTGGCAGGGTGATACGCAGGAAACGGCGCAGCTTGCCGTCTCCCAGGTCGCTGGCGGCTTCCAGCAGCGACCGGTCGATCTTTTCCAGGCTGACATAGATCGGAAGGATGGCGAAGGCGGCCCAGGCATGGGCCAGCGTCACCACCACGGAAAAAGGATTGTAGAGCAAAAAGCTCAGTGGCTGGTCGATCAGCCCCAGGCCCAGCAGTCCGGAATTGATCACCCCGCCATAGCCCAGAATGATTTTCCAGGCGAAGACCCGAAGCAGGTAGGAGGTCCAGAAGGGAATGGTCAGAAGGATCAGCCAGAGGAATTTGCGCCTGGCATGGAAGGCGACGAAATAGGCCATGGGGTAGGCGAGGGCGACGGTCACCAAAGTCACCGCTGCGGCGACCAGCACCGAGCGCCCAAACAGGATGCGGTAGCTTTCCCGCCCCAGCACATCGCCATATTGGGACAGGGTCCAGCCGGCCTCGAAACCGATTCCGGACTGGCTTTTCAGGCTGGCCACCAGCAGCAGGGCCAGGGGTGCGGCCAGCGTCAGCCCGACCACCGCAAGGGTGGGAGCGATCAGGGCATAGCCATGCCGCAAGTTCCGCCCGCCGTCCGCCACTTCGCCCCCTTTGCCGTCCCGCGTATGATTTGGCGAAATTAACCCCTTCGGCGCAACCCAAGGCCCGGAGATTGTTAGGGGAATGCTGGGGGCCCCGGCCTCAATCCCCGCTTGAATAGCCGGGGGCGATCAGCCATAACCCGCCGTCTTGGAGTGCGGGCGTAGCTCAGGGGTAGAGCATAACCTTGCCAAGGTTAGGGTCGACGGTTCGAATCCGTTCGCCCGCTCCAATTACTCAAATAAATCAATGGTTTAACGACATTGGTTTATTTTATTTCCCCGAAAAGGCTATAAACGGATCGTAAACGGATTTTTCCGTTTAGGGGGTCGGATATGGCTGTCGGAGACCAAGCTCTAAAAGCCCCCAAAAGACGGGCTAAATCCCAGGTCCTAGACAGCAAGACCTTCCGGGACGGAGCGATCTACCTCTACCGTCGATCCGACTATGCGAAGCCCACCTGGTTCATCCGGCTGAAGATACCTGGGGCCAAGGGCTATGTCTGGAAGACCAGCAAGACCACCGACGAACACGCGGCCTACAAAGTAGCCGACGATCTCTACAACAAGTCCCTCGTCAAGGTTCTGAGTGGCGGGAAGCTGGGCTCGAAGCGGATCAGTGATGGGCTCAAGGCTTACATCAGGCGATATGAACCCGAGCAGAGCCGCCTCTCCATCAAATACAAAATACTCTTAGCCGAAAGATTGATACCCATCTTTCAGGGCAAGACCTTTGAAGACCTCGATACTGCTTTGATCTCTAAAATGGTCACTGAGTTGAATCGACAGTCTGTGAAGGAGAAGCTATCAGCCAACACCATCAAACGCGTCTTTGCTGACTTCAAACAATTTCTGAATTGGTTTGTTGAGGAAGGGTATCTGCCGAAGGTTCCAGCCTTTCCTAAAATCGCGTCAGATCAATCGCGCCGCCCGCATTTTGACGTAGCTGATTACAGAAAGCTGACTCGGTATTTACGAGAGCATTTGAAGGACAGCCACAAGTCGGTACTAAGAGACCGAACCCTTTTGGTGAACTACGTTCTGATCCTAGCGAACACTGGCATTCGCGTGGGCGAAGCCAGGACATTGAAATGGCGTGACCTAAGGCCGTTACAGAGCGTCGAAGATCCGACCGTTATAAACCTAGCACTTACAGTCAAAGGTAAGACTGGTATGCGGGAGGTAGTGGCGGGAAAAGCAGATGTGAAGGGTTACTTTGGCCGTATCCTTGAATTGAGGAAATTGGATTTAGAAAATCCAAAATCTGATATCTACGAATTGAACGAGGTCCCGCCCGAGAGCTATGTGTTTTGTGGGATCAACGGAAAGCCCATCGCATCCTTCAAGAAATCATTCGCTACACTATTGACGGAAGCCAAGGTCTTGAAGGACAGCTATGGACAAAGGCGTTCAATCTATTCGCTACGTCATACCTATGCGACTGCCCGATTGCAGGAAGGCGTCAATCAATACATTCTCGCCAAGAATATGGGGACCTCAGTAGCAATGCTGGAAGCATTCTATGGACACACAAGCAATGTAACTTCTGTGGACGAACTCACGAAGTACACCTCTCGGAAAAAAGCGACCGGCAGAGAAAAAGCAGTGGCAGCATTTTATTGGCTCACGAAGGGAAACGACTAGCGTTTAGTTTCAATGATACCGTTGAACTGATTTCATAGGGTTTTCTGACAATTCTAGAGGCCAGATATGTTTAGAATCTTTTCAAGAATGCGAGAGTTTAGTCTCGACCCTGAAAGAATTATTCGAGACATTAACAATGCTAGGCGAAAGAAATTTGAGGCGTCTCTACCAAAAGGAGAGACCTATGAAAGTGCGAAAGCTAAAGTAACAGAGGAACTGAGCGTATTTTTGAACTTTCTCATCACCTATGTTGGATACTTGGTAGAAAGTGAAACGCCCACAAGAGAAATAATTGCTGGCCTTAAATCTAGTACCAAGCAAAATATTATTGATGACGTACTTCTGAGAGAGTTGTGGATTTTGCGGTATGCAGCAGCGCATATCTGGTTCATCAATTTCGATAACCCCAAAGATCAGAACTCGCTAGAAGTAGATATTCTACTTGTCCGGAAAGCATTTCGGTTTGTTCTAGAAAAAAATAACAAAATTGATCATTTGCCTTGGCTCGAAGCAGGGCTGATCGAATACCTTGGTAGCGACGAAATAGTATTTCGGGACTTGAATAAGGTAAAAGCGCTATTTGCGGACAGGCTTGCCCAAAAAATGGGACGCATAGCCTTTGATGCCACTGAAGGAAGGCTCGCGGGCAAATTACACGATTCTGTAGTAGCTTTAGTAATGGCGACGGTCAAAGAAGACCACAAAGTCTTTCATTCGGGCGGTGAAATCTAAATGTTCACTCCGCTGGTCAAGACTTCCAGCAATACGGATAGGTATCTGTCGTAGATGGGGGCGCTGATGTCGAAGCTAAAAATAATTGCGCTACTAACCGCAATATTCGTTTCGAGTTGCGGGCGGGCTGACGTTAGCGGCGAGTATCTGGCGAGGTTCACCAACGGTATCTATCATCTTCAGCTTCTCAAAACGTCTGATGACAAGCTTACGGGGCAGCTAGATACCATCGTCCGCGATAAAGATAACAAACTCACCTATTTGAGCTTCACGGCTTCTGGCGTTGCAGATGGAAGAAGTGTGAGCTTGACGTTTTCTACGCCCGGAATTCTGTCATCTCACCTGTCCGCATCCGGGGCACTAGATGGAAGCGCTTTGTCGTTGACAGGAAACCTAAATCCCAACTTGATCAGCACTGTCGTCTTCAATCGCGTCGCTCGAGAAAAATACAAGACTGACGTAGACGCGTTTCTCAAAGAGACAGAAAGTCTAATTGCGCAGAAGTTGACCGACGAGATGAAACAAGAAGCCATACAGGCACAAGGACGTTTCGTCTTTACGGTCGATCGCCTCATTGCCTCTGCTCAGAAATTCACCGCGGAAGCTGCTCCTCACCTTGATAAATGGCCATTAGCTGAGGACAGGTTTCGGTCAATCACCACTCAGATGTCCGCCAATCTAGGGCGCCAGAAGTCACTAGATAGAGATCGCTTCGCTGTGCAGAGGGGGCAGATCAATGTTGCTATCAACCAAGCGGCGCTAGTCAGCGAGCAAGCTCATAGCGAGGTTGAGAAGCTCCAGTCGACATTTGACGCCAACGTAACGCCCTTAAATACACGAATTTCAAACACACTCAGGGCTTGCAGATCTCTTGGAGAAGCAAGCACATTCAACGTAAAGACCGCGTGTTCTCGATTAGACGACACTGCTCTAAAATTTGACGAAACATACCGAGCCATAAGCCGAGGGCTAGCGCGTATGGAAACGGTCTACCAGGAAGAAAAACGCAAACAGGACAGCGTTGTGAGGGAATCAGATAATGCTAACTGAGCAGACTGCTTGCTCAATCTCGGTCCTCACTGTGTTCGGCATTCATCCTGCCACTCGTTGGTCATATCGTGGCTGATAGCAGCGTCTTCACCCTTCTCCTGCCTAAAGGCATCCATTTTCTTGACCAAACAAGCATCGATGTCCGTCTGGGATAAATTGGCGGCTGTTTGGTTTTTTTCGCTCGGATCAGGCTCGGGCTTTTGCTCTACCGGCGCTGGTTTCGCTACCGCGAAGAATTCTTTGCAAGAATTCAGTACGCGCTGGGGTTCGGCCGCACTGTAATCAACAACAAAGGTTGGTGATCCGGAGCCTAACTCAGGATTTACGACAAATGTCTTCGATATCCCCATTGCCTCAAGGCTCTTGTCAGACAAGCAACTATGACCTCTCCCCGCCAAATTCTCGGCTCCCATCTGAATTGCAAGAGCGAGCCCCAAGAACTGATTTCCCCCAACTTCTTTGGATGACCTGCCCGGCTCTTTTTGTACCAAGCGAATTGATAGAAATTGGCTTGGAAAGGAGCTTGGAGATGCGGAAGAAGAGACCGACGCCGGAGCAGATAGTGACGTTGCTGCGGCAGATAGAGGTTGCGACGTCACAGGGCAAATCGATAGCGATTGCGTGCCGTGAAGCCG
>CAMCWK010000031.1 GCA_945882615.1 Rhizobium sp. Q54
GCTGCTGGTGCTGCTGTTGATTTATGCGGTGACACGCACCGGCTGGGCCCATACCCGTAATGACATCTACACCGTGCTGCCGCTGCTGGCGCTGATCTTCGCCCTGGCGTTCGACAAGGGTTTCCTGGCGCGCAGCTTGAACACCCGCCTGCCCCAGATGGTGGGGGAATGGTCCTATGCCATCTATCTGGGGCAGACCACCTGGCTGGTGACGTTGCGCTTTTTGAAGCAGCGCGTCTGGCCGCCGCCGGACACGATGGTGTTTGGAATGCCTTTCACCGACCTGATGTGGTGGCTGGAACCGCTGGGTCTGGTGATCGTCTGCACCCTTTGGGGGGCGCTGCTGGCGCGTTTTGTCGAATTTCCCGCCGCCGCCTGGCTGCGCCAACGGCTGGGCCGCCGCCTTGACCCGCCAAGCATCCCCACCCCATCGTAGGTTTTTAGAACAACAAGGAGGATTCCCCATGGCCATCTCGTTCAAGGACAAGGTTGTCATCATCACCGGTGCCGGCGGCGGGCTGGGACGGGCGCACGCGCTGGAATTCGCCGCGTTGGGCGCAAAAGTGGTGATCAACGACCTGGGCGGATCGCTGGACGGCACGGGCGGCAATTCGGCGGCGGCCGAAAAGGTGGTGGAGGAGATCAAGGCCAAGGGCGGCGAGGCAATCGCCAATGGCGCCTCGGTCAGCGACGATGCCGGCGTGGCCCATCTGGTCAAGCAGACCATGGATGCATGGGGCCGCATCGATGTCCTGATCGCCAATGCCGGCATCTTGCGCGACAAGAGCTTCGGCAAGATGGAATTGAAGGACTTCACCGCCGTGATGGACGTTCATCTGCTGGGCACGGTCAAGACAGCCAAGGCGGTGTGGGACATCATGAAGGCGCAAGGCTATGGCCGCATCGTCGTCACCACCTCCTCCACCGGCCTGTACGGAAATTTTGGCCAGACCAATTATGGCGCCGCCAAACTGTCGCTGGTGGGCTTCATGAATTCGCTGAAACTGGAAGGCGCCAAGGACAATATCCGCGTCAATGCCATCTGCCCGGTGGCCGCCACCCGCATGACCGAGGCCCTGATGCCGCCGGCCGTGCTGGAGATGCTCAAGCCCGAATTCGTCTCGCCGGCGGTGGCCTATCTGGCCAGTGAGGACGCACCCAATGGCGTGATCCTGACGGCGGCGGCAGGCGCCTTTGCCGCTGCTAGAATCGTGGAAACCGACGGCGTCAATCTGGGCCAGAACGCCACCGCCGACGACGTCGCCGCCCACTTCGCGCAGATTACCGACTGGAGCACCGCCAAACATTACGGACAGGGCGGCGAGCAGAGCGCCAAGTTCTTTGCTCGGGTGCAGGAAAAACCGCTTTTAGGTTGATCCCCTCCTTGGCTGACCCCTCCGATTTCAGCTTGCGCTCGGCTTCGCCTCGCACTGAAATCACCTCCCCTTCCTGCGCTTCGCGCGAAGGGGAGGAAGGCCTGCGTCGCGGTCATGTCAAGCGTAACAACACGTCATAAATTTTTCGCGCCGCGATAAAATGACTCTTGCGGGACGCTGCGGATTGGCTCACGCTTCAAGTTATGGACGACCTCGCGCTGAGTGTTCGGATTGCGCGGCCTGAAGATGCCGCGGACCTGGCGCGCATCCATATCGAGTCCTGGCAAGACACCTATGCGGGCATGATTTCCCATTCGTTGCTGGGCGCGATGTCGCATCGCAGCCATACCGCGCGCTGGCAGACCACCATCAAGGGACCTGGAACGGTGCTGGTGGCGGAAGATTCGCAAGCTGGCCTGATTGGACTGGCCAGCCTGGGTGCGGCGCGCGACGGCGGCCTGGGTTTCGATGGCGAAGTCTATACCCTCTATGTCGATCCGGCGTTCATGGGCCGTGGCACCGGGCGGGCGCTGCTGGCTGGCGCCTTCGACACATTCAAGGATCGCAAGCTGCGCTCCTGCCTGATCTGGGCGCATGCCAGGAACAATGCCTGCTTCTTCTATGAAGCGTTGGGGGGCAAGCGGGTCGCCACCCGTACCACCCGGCTGATGGGTGAATTGACGCCCGAGATCGGCTTTGGCTGGCGGCAGCTGGTGACCCGCAAACAGACGCGGTCGCTACCGCAGTAAGCCTGCTCAGATATCCTTGGGCCGCACGAAATCCACCAGCTTGCCGGAGCCTAGCGCCACGTCGCGCCAGCGCCCCACGTCGAAATCCAGGATGGCCAGCGCGCAGGTGGGGAATTTCTCTTCCAGCGCTTCATGCCGCGCCCGTTCCTTGCGCCGCACCGGCTCGCGCGCCAGCTGCGCCGCGCTTTCCTCCAGGCCGGGATTGTGCCCCACCACCATCAGCGAGGAGACGGAGGCGGGCGCGGCGCGCACCGCCGCCAGGATTTTGCCCGGGTCGGCCAGATAAAGCGCATCGCGATACTCGATATCGGCGACCAGTTCGTGCAGCACCAGCTCGGCGGTCTGGGTGGTGCGGGCGGCGGACGAGCACAGGATTGCGTCGATCGTATAATCGTTCTTGCGCAGATGGCGCGCCATGGCCGCAGCGTCCTGCATGCCGCTGAGCATCAGGGTGCGGTCGAAATCTTCCACGCTGGATTCGGCCGGTGTGGCCTTCGCGTGTCTGAGAAGGAAAAGCCGCTTCATTCTTGGTCGCTCCGGCTTTCGCCGACGCTCCGCGCCGGCTGGTCCTTGGCATGACGCGGCAGAAACAGGCGTTTCAAAGCACCACCGCCTTTACGGTCCACGGCTCGCGGACCCCTGCGAATCCCGCATAAAGCTTATGTTCTTGACCCATGGGGGGCAACGGGGCCACAAAAACCCCGTTAAAGGACAAGACGTTAATGGCCACCAACAAAAAACCCGGCAAATGGCGCAGGCGCACCATCGCGGTGCGCGGCGGGCAGGTGCGCACAGGGTTTCAGGAAACCTGCGAGCCGCTGATTTTCACCGCCGGCTACGCCTATGAGGCCGCCGAGGAAGCCGAGGCCCGCTTCAAGGGAGAAAGCCCCGGCTATCAGTACAGCCGCCTGTCCAATCCCACCGTTGCCATGTTCGAAGACCGCATGGCGCAGCTGGAAGGGGCGCCTGCGGCGCGCGCCACCGCCACCGGCATGGCCGCCGTCAGCGCCGTGTTCCTGGCGGGGCTGAAGACCGGCGATCATGTCGTATCGGCCAATGCGCTGTTCGGCTCCTGCCGCTATGTGATGGAAAATGTGCTGCCGCGTTTCGGCATCACCGCAAGCTTTGTCGATGGCAGCGACCTTTCCGCCTGGGCTGCGGCGATGAAGCCCCAAACCAAGTTGCTGTTCCTGGAAACGCCCTCCAACCCCACCTTGTCCATCGTCGACATCGCGGCGGTGGCGAAGATCGCGGAAAAAGGCGGCGCCCGCCTGGTGGTGGACAATGCCTTTGCCACTCCCGCCTTGCAGCGGCCGATGGAGCTGGGGGCCCATATCGTGGTGCATTCCTCCACCAAGTTCATTGACGGCCAGGGCCGGGCCATGGGTGGCATGATCCTTTGCCGCCAGGATTTCCTGGACGAGAATCTGCACCAGTTCCTGCGCAACACCGGCCCGACCATCAGCCCCTTCAATGCCTGGCTGCACTTGAAAAGCCTGGAGACGCTGGAGCTGCGCATGAAGCAGCATTGCGAGAATGCCCAGATCGTCGCCGACTTTCTTGCGGATCAGAAGAAGGTGACGCGGGTGCTGTATCCTTTCCGTCCCGACCACCCGCAGCACAATCTTGCCAAGGCGCAGATGGATGGCGGCGGCGGCGTGGTGACGTTCGAGGTCGAAGGCGGCAAGGCCTCGTGCTTCAAGCTGGCCAATGCGCTGGGCCTGATCGACATCTCCAACAATCTTGGCGACACCAAGAGCCTGCTCACCCATCCCGAAACCACCACCCATCAGAAAATGACGCCCGAAGCGCGCGCCGCCGCCGGCGTCACCAGCGGCATGTTGCGCCTGTCGGTCGGTCTGGAGGATCCGCAGGACCTTTGCGACGACCTCGCCCAGGCCCTGAAGGTGGCGTGATTGGGCGAGCATCGCATCCGTCTCAACTGGAGCGATGGCGGCAAGCCCTTCACCTACGAATCCTATGCGCGCGAACATGAAATCGTTTTCAAGAACGGCCAGACCCTGGCGGCCAGCGCCTCCCCCGCCCATCGCGGCGACGGGGTGCATGGCGATCCGGAAGACATGCTGGTGGCGGCCCTGTCCTCCTGCCACATGCTGAGCTTCCTGGCGATCTGCGCCAAGAAGAGGATCACGGTGCAATCCTATGAAGACGACGCGGTAGGTTTCTTGGAGAAAGATGGCGGAAAATTATGGATGACCCGTGTCATCCTGCGGCCACAGATCGTTGCAAGCGCCGATGCCGCCACGCTGGAACCCATTCACCATCTGGCGCATGAGGCCTGTTTCATCGCCAATTCTGTGAAAACGCACATTGTTGTGGAACCGCGTTAATCACTGCGCCCAATTGCCGCTTGCGCCAAAAGCGCCGCAGCCCGATACTTGCCCCATGTTTGACATGGAAAACCGCCAGGCCACCGCGCTGGAAAAAAATCACCAGTATGAGCTGGAGACCAAGCGCATCCGCGTCGCGGTGAAACCCGCCTATCTGGACGACCAGTCCGATCCGGAAGACGACCGCTATGTCTGGTCCTACACCGTCACCATCGAAAATCGCGGCGCCGAAGCGGTGCAGCTTCTGTCGCGCTACTGGAGCATCGTGGACGGCACCGGCCGGATGCAGGAAGTGCGCGGCCCGGGCGTGGTCGGCGCCCAGCCTGTGATCGCGCCGGGCGAAAGCTTTCAATACACCAGCGGCTGCCCGCTGGAGACCGCTTCGGGCACCATGAGCGGCCGCTATCAGATGATGAGCGCGTCGGGCGAAAGCTTCGAGGCGGAAATCCCGGCTTTCCTGCTGGAAAGCCCCTACGAACGCCGCCAGATTCATTAAACCTTCCCATCGGCAAGGTTGAATCGCACCGCTGCGCGGGCGAAGCTTTCCCATGACCAGACCGACACGCGAAGAGGCCGAAAAGGCCGTCCATACCCTGCTGCGCTGGGCCGGCGACGATCCGGCCCGCGAAGGCCTGAAAGACACCCCTGCCCGCGTCGCCAAGGCGTTTGAAGACTGGTTCTCCGGCTACGGCCAGGACCCCGAAGCCTATCTGGCTCGCACCTTCGAGGAGATCGAAGGCTATGACGACATGGTGATCCTCAAGGACATCCGCTTCGAGTCGCACTGCGAGCATCACCTCGCCCCCATCATCGGCCGCGCCCATGTCGGCTATCTGCCCACCAGCCGGGTGGTGGGCATTTCGAAACTGGCGCGCGTGGTCGAAGCCTATGCCCGCCGGCTGCAGGTGCAGGAAAAGATGAACGCCCAGATCGCCAATACCATCGAAAAGGTTCTCAAGCCCAAGGGCGTGGCGGTGGTGATCGAGGCGGGGCATCAGTGCATGACCACGCGCGGCGTGCACAAGACCGGCGTCACCATGGTGACCTCGACCATGTTGGGGGACTTTCGCAGCAATTCCGATACCCGCCGCGAATTCCTCGACATCATCGGCAATCCGGCCAGCCGCACTGAACGCTGAAGAGGGGCCGATGACCGCGCTCGATCTCGTCAAGGCACTGATTGCCTTCGACACCACCAGCCGCGATTCCAACCTGGCGCTGATCGATTACGCGCAAAGCCTGCTGGAAAAATCCGGGGCACGCTGCCGGCGCTCCTATGACGCAACCGGCAAGAAGGCGAACCTGTTCGCCACCATCGGGCCCCACGATGACGGAAAAGAGCGCGATGGTGGTTATGTGCTGTCGGGCCATACCGATGTGGTGCCGGTGGACGGCCAGGACTGGACGGCGGACCCGTTCAAGCCCGAAGTGCGCGACGGAAAACTGTATGGGCGCGGCGCCTGCGACATGAAGGGTTTTTTCGGCGCAGCGCTGGCGCTGGCGCCGGAGATGGCGCGGGCGAAGCTGACCCGGCCGATCCATTTCGCGCTTTCCTATGACGAGGAAGTGGGCTGTGTCGGCGTCAGGGGATTGCTGGACGATCTGAAGGCGCAGAACATCAAACCGGCGCTGGCGATCATCGGCGAGCCGACCTTAATGCGTATAGTAGGCGCGCATAAGGGCGGCGCCAAGCTGACCACCCGTTGCTGCGGCCGGGAGCATCATTCCAGCCAGCCGGAACGCGGCGCCAACGCCGTGATGATGGCGGGCGACTTCGTGCATATGCTGGGCAGTGTGTGGGACGAGCTGCGCGCCGATGCCGATCCGCGCTTCGACCCGCCCCATTCCACGGTGCAGGCCAATGTGATCGCAGGCGGCACCGCAGTGAACATCCTGGCCAGGGAAGCCGAGATCACCTGGGAATATCGCTGCCTGCCCGACCGCGATGCCGCGAAAATCGTGGAACGCGTCAAGGCACGTGCTGCCGCCGAAGTGCTGCCCAAGTATCAGCGCCGCGCGCCCGAAGCGCGGCTGGAAACCACCCTGCACGCCCAGTATCCGGGCCTGGCGATGGACGAGGATTCGCCCGCCATCCATCTGGCGCGCGAACTGACCGGCGCCAACCAGGTGGAGGCGGTGGCCTATGGCACCGAGGCCGGGCATTTCCAGAATTATGGCATTCCGGCGGTGATCTGCGGCCCGGGCTCGATCGAACAGGCCCACCGGCCCGACGAATTCTGCGCCGTCAGCGAGATCGACGCCTGCACCGCTTTCCTGCGCAAGGTGATCGCGAAAGCGTCCACCTGATTTGTCATTCCCGGCGAGGCTCGCGCGCAGCGCGAGCCGAGGGAAGGGAATCCATGTCGGAAAGGATTCGCCCTGTCAGGCATGGATCGTTCATACGCTGCCGCTATGAACTCCCTCGCGGCTAACGCCGCTCGCCGGAGATGACAGTCGGAGTTACGCCAAATCCTGCGGCCCGATCTCGTGGGTCTTGCCGCAGAATTCGCAGCGGGCACGGATAATGCCGTCGGGATCGGCCAGACCGGCGCGTTCCGCCGCCACATAGCTTCTCAGCACCTGGGTGATGCGGTCGGCATTGCAGTCGCAGCGGAAAATCACCGGCTCGGGCGGCTGCACCCGCACCTCGTCCTCGTGGAACAGCCGCCACAGCAGCGTTTCCGGCGCCAGGCTGGTATCCACCAGTTCAAGATCCTCGACC
This sequence comes from Rhizobium sp. Q54, assembly GCA_945882615.1. GTDB lineage: Bacteria > Pseudomonadota > Alphaproteobacteria > Micropepsales > Micropepsaceae > Rhizomicrobium. The sequence goes on from CAMCWK010000031.1 coordinate 7,199, forward strand.
GTCTTCAGCAGCAGTGACAGCCGGTCCCAGTCATCGGATTTGGTCTCGATCCCCTGCTTGGCCGATTCCGGCGTCATCTGCAGCATGATGCCGCCGGCACGCCAATGGGGCTGCCGGTCACCCGCGACATAGAGCGGCGCGGCCGCCAGCTTGATCACGGTGGGAAGCTGCTCGCTCTGGGCGAAATAGGTTTCCGCCGACGGCGCGATACCGTCTTGCGAAAGCTCGACGATGCCCTGATAGGTCTTGCCGCCGACCTTGGGCTCGATCGTGATCGCCATCACGCCCTTGCCCGCAAGCTGCGCGAAATCCTTCCCGTCCAGCGCCTCGAACCGCGCCGCGTCCAGCCGGGCATAGCCGCGCACGCCGCGGGCGCGATTTTCATCGGCGCCGTAATAGTCCGCCGTGATGAGATCGAGCGGACCGTCGCCCTTGGTCTGGATGGTCAGCCGCCCGTCCAGCTTCAGCGCGGTGCCCAAGAGCGCGCCCAGCGCCACCGCTTCACCGGCCACGCGCGCGGCCGGCTCCGGCAAGGCATGTGCGCCCAGGGCGCGGGCGGAGGATGCGTCCAGCCGGACCATGCGGCCGCGCACGCCGGCATTGACGATGTCGAACGGCAGGACGAAGTCGCCGTATGGCGACATAGGTTCCATTTTATCGGGCATGAACCGCTATATGGCGCGCGGGGCTCGGCTTTTCAACCAGCGAACCGCTTTCCCATGCTGATACGGTCTTCGATTTCGTAGCCGAGACGATCGTAAAAGGCTTTCACTTGCGCATTGGCAGAGCGGATTTGCAGATTTATTTTGCGGCAGCCCAATCCCCCCAGCCGGGCTTCAGCCTCCCGCACCAGCGCAGTCCCAAACCCGTTGCGTCTGCAATTCTCTGAAACTGCAACGGCATAGAGCCAGCCGCGATGTCCATCATACCCCGCCATAATCGTACCGATGACCTTGTCGTCATTGGTAGCAACCAGGAACAGGTCTGGCTGGACGGCCAATTTTTCCGGCACCGCGCTCTCAGCGCTATTCCACGGCGGGTCATTTGGAAACACCTGTTCCCAGAGCAATTTCACTTCCGCGAAATCGCTTTCGCGATAGGCACGAATGCTCAAGCCAGCGCCCAGGTCAGGATGGCCTTCTGGGCGTGCAGGCGGTTCTCGGCCTCGTCGAACACCACGGATTGCGGCCCGTCTATCACTTCGTCGGTGACTTCCTCGCCGCGATGGGCGGGCAGGCAATGCATGAAGATGGCGTCCTTCCTGGCGCGGGCCATCAGCGCGGCATTGACCTGAAAGGGCTTCAGCAGGTTCTGCCGCTTGGTGGCATTGTCATCGCCCATCGAGACCCAGGTGTCGGTCAGAACACAGTCGGCGCCTTCGGCGGCGGCTTGTGCATCGGTGGTGAACTGCACCAGCCCGCTGCTTGCGGCCCAGTCGCGGGTTTCCGCATCGACCGTCAGCTCCTTGGGCGAAGCCACATTCAGCCGGAAGCCGAACTTCACCGCCGCATGAACCCAGCTGGTCAGGACATTGTTGCCGTCGCCGCTCCAGCACACGGTGGCGCCGGCGATGGAACCCCTATGCTCCTCATAGGTCATCACATCGGCCATTACCTGGCAGGGATGGGACCATTTGGTCAGGCCGTTGATCACCGGAATGGTGGCGTTGGCCGCCAGTTCCTCGACCATTTCATGGTCCAAGAGGCGGATCATCACCGCATCCACGAAGCGCGACAGCACCCTTGCGGTGTCGGCGATGGTTTCCTCGCGCGCCAGCTGCATCTCGTTGCCGGTCAACATCAGGGTGGAGCCGCCCAGCTGCCGCGCCGCCATGTCGAAGGAAATGCGGGTGCGGGTGGACTGCTTGTCGAAGATCATCGCCAGCGTCTTGCCGTCCAGCGGACGGTCGGCATCGGGCATGCCCTTGGTCATGCCGCTGCGCGCCAGCTTGCGTTTGCGGGCGTCGGCGATCAGCGCCTTCAACGTGGCGCTGTCATGATCCGACAGGTCCAGGAAATGGCGGGGCATGTTCTTAAGGGGTGCGTTCATTGGGCGGCGGCTTTCTGCGCGTCCAGCTGAGACGCGGTCTTGTTCAGCAGGTCCATGCCTTCACGGGCTTCGTCTTCGCTCAGCGTCAGCGGCGGCAACAGGCGCACGACATTGTCGCCCGCCGGCAGCACCACCAGCCCGTTGGCCCGGGCCGCGGTGATGAAATCGGCGCTGGGCGTCTTCATCTTGACGCCGATCATCAGCCCCTGCCCGCGCACGCTTTCGAACAGATGCGGGTGCCCGGCGACCAGCGCGCCAAGCTGCTGGTGCAGGTAGTTGGCGATTTTGTTGACGTGATCCAGGAAGCCCGGCGCCAGCACCAGGTCGATGGCGGCATTGCCCACCGCCATGGCCAGCGGATTGCCGCCATAGGTGGTGCCATGGGTGCCCACCGTCATGCCCTTGGCGGCTTCGGCCGTGGCCAGCACCGCGCCCAGCGGAAAGCCGCCGCCGATGCCCTTGGCCACCGTCATGATGTCGGGCGCCAGGCCCAGCCAGTCATAGGCGAAGAACTTGCCGGTACGGCCGACGCCGGTCTGGATCTCGTCAAAGATCAGCAGCATGCCGGCGTCGTCGCACAGCTTGCGCAGGGCGCGCAGGAATTCAGGCTCAACCATGCGCACGCCGCCTTCGCCCTGCAGCGGTTCGATGATCAGGGCGGCGGTTTGCGGGCCGATGATTTTTTTCAGTGCTTCCAGATCGCCGAGCGGGACCTGGTCGAAGCCCGGCATGCGCGGGCCGAAGCCTTCGAGATATTTCTCGTTTCCGCCGGCATTGATCGCGGCCATGGAGCGGCCGTGAAAGGCGCCCTCAAAGCTGACGATGTGGAAGCGCTCGGGCGCGCCATTCACAAAATGGTAGCGGCGCGCCATCTTGATGGCGAGTTCGATCGCCTCGGTGCCGGAATTGGTGAAGAACACCGTGTCGGCGAAGGTGGCGTCGACCAGCTTTTTCGACAGGCTCTCCTGTCCCGGCACCCGGTAGAGGTTTGAGGTGTGCCACAGCTTCCCGGCCTGTTCGGTCAGGGCGCCCACCAGTTTGGGATTGGCATGGCCGAAGGCGTTGACCGCGATCCCCGCCCCAAAGTCCAGGTATCGCTTGCCATCCTCGGCGAAAAGGTAGGAACCCTCGCCACGGACGAAGGCGACATCCGTCCGGTTATAGGTGGGAAGCAAAGCCGGGAACACGTCGGTCTCCTGTTGGGGATGGAATAGTGAAATAATATTACAACGGTGCGGCAGGGAGAGCGGTTTATCCGATTTCCCGCAGGGCCAAACAACCCCGCCGCCCGCCGGCATGGCCGCTATGCTTGTTGTGGACAAGGACTGGCGGCAGACCGGCAACGCTTGTGCGGCGGCTATCCAAGGGTACTGTATCTTGTGATCGGGGGTCCAGATATGGGACGCCCACCCGCAAGGAGCGATTCCCATGACGCAGGCAAATTGGTCGGAAGACCGGGTCGAGCAGCTCAAGACACTTTGGACAGAAGGGCTTTCCGCCAGCCAGATCGCCCGCGCCCTGGGCGGGGTCACCCGCAATGCCGTGATCGGCAAGGTTCACCGGCTGGGCCTGGCGGGCCGTGCCAGCCCGTCGCGCAGCGAGCGTCCGCGCCTGCCCATGGCGCCCAAGGCCCCCAGCATCCGCAGCCATGTCCCCGCCGTCGCCGTGGTCGAGGAAGATCCGCTGCAGCTGGAAGACGGCAGCCACGCCACCGTCCTGACCATCAGCGACCGCATGTGCCGCTGGCCGATCGGCGACCCGGCCGCGACCGAATTCCATTTCTGCGGCCACAGCCCCAAGCAGGGTTCGCCCTATTGCGAAGCCCATGCCCGCAAGGCCTACCAGCCGCAGCAGGCCCGCCGCAGCGACAACAAGGGGCGTATGACGGGGTGAGCCCCCTCACCCTTCGACAAGCTCAGGGTGAGGACTTAGATTATTCCTCATGCTGAGCCCGTCGAAGCATGAGGGACCCAAGTGAGCATCTACAAATACAGCGCCGCCACCTTGGGCGGCGAGGAAGTCGCGCTGGAAACCTGGCGCGGCCGGGTGCTGCTGATCGTCAACACCGCCAGCGCATGCGGCTTCACGCCCCAATATGCAGGCCTCGAAGAGCTCTATCGCAAGCATGAACCGGCCGGCCTGACGGTGCTGGGTTTTCCCTGCAACCAGTTCGGGGCGCAGGAGCCCGGCAGCGAAGCCGAGATCGGCGCCTTCTGCGAAAAGAATTACGGCGTCACCTTTCCGATGTTCGCCAAGGTGGATGTGAAGGGCGCCAATGCCCATCAGCTGTTCCAGTATCTCACCCAGGCCAAGCCCGGCTTGCTGGGGACCGAGGCGATCAAGTGGAATTTCACCAAGTTCCTGATCGACCGGAATGGCGAGCCGGTGGCGCGTTATGCGCCCCAGACCAAGCCGCAAGACCTGGAAGAGCCGATCAGAAAATTGCTTTAAGACTATCAGAACCAGATTCTACTGTTGTGAAACTCGCTCCGCGTCTAACGATGCCGCCCACTGCCTGAGATGGGATTCTGGCGTGCTTCCCGCAGCCATAAGCTTGGTCAAAACCAGCATCAGCGCTTGAATAGCAGCGAAGAATTCAGCGCCAATATCCCACACTTCCTTCACTCTCAGATCCCGAATGGCGCGATACTGTGTCAAAGCATTCGGATCACGATGGGCAATGGCAGCATTCCGGATAAACTGAAATTCCTTTTTTGCCTTCTCCTCCACCTTTCTCAGCACCTTAAGAGCAGCAAAGGCTTCCTGCTGAAGTTCCGACGAAATCAACATCAGATCGAGCGCCTCCTTCAGAGCCTTACCTGTTATTTCACCCGTATCCCATTCATAGATAGTAAGAAGAATCACACGAGCGTGTAGCTTTCTTGTCCACTCGTCCGGATGCGTAAGAGCATCAATTTTCAAAGCTTGAATATCCTTGTCGATAATCAACAAGTAGAGGCCAATGTTTTGAAGAATGGCATTTGCACGAAACCGCGAATGCTCCCCGCGCGAAGTCCAATAGCGCGAGCTTTCAAAAGCATCATTTAGCGCCTTACGCATTTTCCTTTCTGTCCAAATTTAATTTCCAACGCACATAGCGACGAGCGATCGCCTGGGCAGGCTTTCGCACCCTGAGCGCAACCCAGCGCCTTGCCACATCTTTTGGGACATCCCCAAGGCCGCGTTTGGGCAAGGGCTGATCGTCATCTTCCATGGGAAGATTTTGTCACGGCTGAACAAAGGCCAGCAACCGGCTTCGCGCAACAAAATAGGGGACGGTCAGGCCGCGGAGGTCGCGCCCACGGCGCTCTGGTCCAGCGAATAGCCGGCGGAGCGTACCGTGCGGATCGGGTCTGCGGCGCCTTCCACATTCAGCGCCTTGCGCAGGCGGCCGACATGCACGTCAACGGTGCGGGCCTCGACATAGACATCGCTGCCCCACACCGCATCCAGCAGCTGTTCGCGGCTGAAGACTCGGCCCGGATGCTGGATCAGGTGATCCAGCAGGCGGTATTCGGTGGGACCCAGATGCACTTCGACCCCGGCGCGGCGCACCCGGTGGGCGGCACGGTCCATCTCGATGTCGCCCACCTGCACCACGTCTTCCGCCAGACTGGGGCGGATGCGGCGCATCACGGCGCGCAGCCGCGCCAGAAGCTCGGTCATGGAAAAGGGCTTGGTGAGATAATCATCGGCGCCGGTATCGAGCCCGCGAATGCGGTCGGTTTCCTCGCCGCGGGCCGTCAGCATCAGGATCGGCACGTTGCGGGTTTCCTGGCGGCTGCGCAGGCGGCGGCAAACCTCGATGCCCGACAGTTGCGGCATCATCCAGTCCAGGATCACCAGATCGGGTTTTTCCTCGGCGGCGACCAGCAGCGCTTCCTCGCCGTCGCGCGCTTCCAGCACCCGATAGCCTTCGCGCTCCAGATTGTAGCGCAGCAGGGTGACCAGGGCGCTTTCATCTTCCGCGACCAGGACGGTGGGCTTGCTCATGCGTGGCTCTCATACGGCACGGCGGTTTCGGACGTGGTGTCCGACTTGGGCCGGTTGATGGCGAGATGGTCGGCGCGCACCATATGGTACACGACCTCGGCGATGTTGGTGCAGTGGTCGCCGCTGCGCTCGATATTCTTGGCGACGAACAGAAGATGGGTGCAAAGCCCGATGGTGCGGGGATCTTCCATCATGTAGGTGAGAAGTTCGCGGAACAGGCTGTTGTAGATCTCGTCAATCTCGCCGTCGCGGTTCCACACGGTCTCCGCCTCTTCGGCGTTGCGGTTGGAGAAGGCGTCCAGCACCTGCTTGAGCTGGTTCTGCGCCGCCTTGCCCATGCGGGCCAGACTCTGGGTCAGGCGGATCGGCGGTTCGCGGTTCAGCACCAGGGCGCGCTTGGCGATGTTCTTGGCCAGATCGCCGACGCGCTCCAGTTCGGCGGCGATCTTGATCGCCGCCAGTGTCTCGCGCAGGTCGACCGCCATGGGCTGGCGCAGCGCCAGCAATTTCAGGGCGCGTTCCTCGATCTGGACCTGCATTTCGTCGATGCGGCTGTCGCCGCCCACGGCGCGTTCGGCCGCGCCGCTGTCGCGCCGGGATATGGCTTCGATCGCGCAAGCGAGCTGCGCTTCGGTCAGTCCACCCATCTGCGCCACCAGCGCCGACAAGGTTTCAAGCTGCTCGCCGAAGGATTTGACAGTATGGTCGGTCATCGCGGTTTTTCCGATCGGTACAAGACCCGGCTTACGGGCTTCACAGCACTGCTATGCGACAGTTTTATAACATTTCCGTGACAGGCTCCGGGATGGCCGGTTTTATGCCATTATCTTCCCGCGCGGCGGGCAGAAAGACCGTGAAAACGCTGCCTTCGCCCTGCCGGCTCTCGATGCTAAGCCGCCCCTGATGCCGGTTGACGATATGCTTGACGATGGCCAGGCCGAGGCCCGTGCCGCCGCGCTCGCGCGAACGTTTGACGTCTTCCCGGTAGAATCGCTCGGTCAGGCGGGGAATGGCATTGGGCGAGATGCCTTCGCCCTCGTCGCGCACGGCCGCAACCAATTGCCCATCCTGCGATCTGAGGCTCACCGTCACCTTGCCATTTTCGCGGCCATACTTGATGGCGTTGTGCACCAGATTCTGGAACAGCTGCACCAGTTCATCATGATCGCCCAGCACCGGCGGCAGGCCGGGAACGGAGTCCACCACCATGGCAATGCCGTCTTCGGCCGCCAGTGGCATCAGCCCCGCCACCGCCTGGCGCACCACACCGTCAAGCTCCACCCGCGCTTCGGGCGGTACATGCTCGTTCATCTCGATGCGGGTGAGTGACAGAAGGTCCTGGATCAGCCGGCGCATGCGCGCGGTCTCGGTCGCCATGATTTCGAGGAACTGTTCGCGCGCCACCTCGTCATCCTTGGCATGGCCGCGCAATGTGTCGATGAAACCGGTGACCGCCGCCAGCGGGGTGCGCAGCTCATGGCTGGCATTGGCGATGAAGTCGGTGCGCATCTGCTCGCTGCGGCGGACCATGGTGAGGTCGTGCAGCAGCAGCACCGTGACCAGCGGCGAGACGCTGACGCGCGCGGCATAGGCCTGAAAGTGCCGCTCCACCGGCACCGGCAGCGTGAACGGCACGTTGGAGGCTTCGCCATGGCCCGCGCCGGTGATCGCCAGCAGCACTTCGGGATTGCGCAGCACCGCGCTCACCCGCTTGCGATCCAGCCCCGGTCCCAGCACATCACGCATGAACTGGTTGGCGAACAGCACCCGCTGGGCGCCGTCCAGCAGCATCACCGGCATGGGCAACTGTTCCAGCAGCAGTCGCGTCTGCGGCGGCAACAACCCCAAAGGGTCGTCCGGCGCCGGCACGGCCGGACGCAGAACCGGTTCCTGAAAGGTGATGAACTGGGCAATCAGGCCCACCGCCAGGGCAAAGGCCACGGCGCCCCAGAACAAAGCGGGGCCGCCAAACAGCACGGCCGCGCCACCAACAATGGCGCCCATCAGCAAGGGCCAGATTTTGACGCGCAGCCAGGCAAGCGATTCAAGCATCCAGGGCATCATACAACCGATTGTGGCAGGGCGGTAACGGGGGCGGTCAATCGGTCCGGCTGCGGTCCTGCTTGATCCGGGCGCGGTGCTTCTTGCCCTCAAGGCGCTTCTTCTTGCTGGCCCTGGGGATTTTGGTGGCGCGGCGCACGGGCAGCGGCGTGGCGGCCCGGCGGATGATGGCCACCAGCTTTTCCCGGGCATCGGCGCGGTTGCGGTCCTGTTCGCGGAAGCGCTGGGAGGTGACCAACAGCACGCCGTCGCGCGTCAGCTTGCCGCCCCGCAACAGGGCTTCGCGCGCCACATCGGTCAGGCCCAGAGAATTGCGGACATCGAAGCGCAACTGGACCGCGCTGGACACTTTGTTGACATTCTGCCCGCCCGGACCGGAGCTGCGGATAAAGCTTTCCTCAAGCTCGCTTTCCGGAATGGTGATGCGATGGGTGACGACCAGATTTTTTGAAGAGAGACCGCTCACGACTTGAACGCCTTGCGCAGCTCGCCCTTGACCAGTTTGCCGCCGGCATTGCGCGGCAAGGCCTTGTCAGAAATCACCATCTGTACCGGCACTTTGAAGGCCGCCAGCCGGGCACGGACGAAATCCTGCAGCATGGCGGCATCGATCCGGGCGCCGGGCCGGACCTGCACCAGCGCGGCGGGCACCTCACCCAGCACCGGATGCGGCAAGCCGACCAGCGCCACATCGGCCACGCCGGGATGTTCGGCGAGGATATTCTCCACCTCGATGCAATAGATATTCTCGCCGCCGCGGATCACCATGTCGTGGCTGCGGTCCAGGATGGTGCAGAAGCCTTCCGCATCCAGGCTGGCGAGATCGCCGGTCTTCAGCCAGCCGCCCGCGAAATTTTCCGCCGTCGCATCCGGCCGGTTCCAATAGCCCTTCACGATGTTGGGACCAAAGGCCCACAGTTCCCCGACCACGCCCGGCGGGGCTTCCACGCCACCCTTCATTACTTTCAGGCGTCCCACGGGCAGCACCGGCCCACAACTGGCGGGACGATTCAGAAAATCTTCCGCCGAATGGGTGGTGCAGGTGGCCGAGGTTTCGGTCATGCCCCAGCCCTGCCCCGGCATGGCGCCCAAATTGCCGCGAACGCGACCCGCCAAGGAAGCCGGCGACGGGGCGCCGCCATAGGTCACCAGTTGCAGCGATGACAGATCATGATCGCGCGCCTGTTCCAGCAACGCCAAGGCGATGGCGGGCACGCCGCCCGTCACGGTGACGCGTTCGCTTTCGATCAAGGCCAGCGCCACTTGTGGATCGAATTTGCGCATCAGCACCAGGGTACCGCCTGCCGCCATGTTGGGCAGCAGGATGGAAAGACTGCCGATGACGTGGAAAAACGGGACCGCGATCAGGGTACGGCGCGGGGCGTCCTGTGGCGGCGGATCACCACGGCGCAGCGCATTGCGCGCATTGGAAAACGGCATGGCGAAAATGTTGGTTGTCAGCGAACGATGGGTGCCCACAGCCCCCTTGGGCGCGCCGGTGGTGCCCGAGGTATAGAAGATGGTGGCATCATCCTCGGGCGACAGCGCCACATCGGGCAGCGCAGTGTCCGGCAGGTCCTTCCAGCTTGCGGGCAGCCCGATGACATCTTCCAGCGCCATCGCGCCGTCACCGCGGGTGACGTAAATTTTCTCCACCGATGGGGGGAGGTCCTTCAGCCGCGCCAGCCGCTCACCATCCGCGAATACAAAGCGCGCACCGGAATCCAGGATGCCGTAAGCCAGCTCCGCGCCGCTCCACCAGGCATTGAGCGGCACCACGATCGCCCCCGCCAGAGCTGCCGCCATGAACACCACCGGCCATTCAGGCAGATTGCGCATCACCAGCGCCACGCGGTCGCCCTTGTTCAGGCCCTGATCGCGCAGATGCGCCGCCAGCCGCACCACAGCCCGGGCGAAGGCCTCATAGCTGATGCGCTCCTTCTCATAGACCAGGAATTCTCTGGCGCCATGCGTGCGAGCCTGCGTGAAGACCTCCAGCGCCGTGGCGGGAACGTTCTTCCATACCTTCATGCTCACGCCCCGGATCACCGCATCCACGGTTTCAAACCGCGCGCCGGGCGCGGTGAGGCGGGCATGCGCCTCTTCCAGCGACAAAACGGGCCAATTTTGGGGAATGTCATTCATGCCGGGGGCAAGTATAACCGATGCCATGACGGCACAATCGGGATTTTCGAGCGAAAATCTGGAGCGCATTCCGCGCTTCCTGGAAGCAAAGGTCGCGGACGGCGAACTGCCCGGCGCCCTGACCCTCATCTGGCGGCGCGGGCGCCTCGCCCATCATAGCCTGGTGGGCCTGAGCGACATCGCGCGCGGCACAGCGATGCGCAGCGATGCCATCTTCCGCATCTATTCCATGACCAAGCCCGTCACCCTGGTGGCGCTTTTGATGCTGCTGGAACAGGGGCGCATCGCGCTGGACGATGCCGTGACCCGGTATATTCCCGGCTTTGCGAACCTGCGGCTTGCCGATGGCAGCGCGCCCAGCCGAGCCATGACCGTGCTGGACCTGGCACGGCACACCGCCGGCTTCACCTATGGCTTTCACAACCGCACGCCGATTGACGCTCTCTACCGCCAGCAAAAAATCGGCGAGTTCGATACCGAAGGCGGGCTGAAGGCCATGATGGCCGCACTCGAAAAGCTGCCGCTGGAATATTCCCCCGGCGAGGCCTGGATCTATTCGGTGGCGACCGACGTGCTGGGCTATCTGGTCGAAATGGTGTCGGCCCAGAACTATGCCGATTTCGTCCGCGAAAGTATCCTGACGCCATTAAAGATGACGGACACGGATTTCTGGGTGCCGCCCGCCAAGCAGGGCCGCTTCACCGCCTGTTATGTGCAAAAGGACAAGCTGGAGCTGTTCGACGATGCCCAGACCTCGCCCTGGTTTCAGCCGCCCAAGCTGGAATCGGGCGGCGGTGGGCTGGTGGGCACGGCTGGGGATTACCTGCGCTTCGCCCGCATGTTGCTGAACAAGGGCGAGCTGGACGGGGTGCGACTGCTCAAGCCCGAAACCGTCGCATTGATGACCTGCAATCACTTGCCCGGCGGCAAAGAGATCGCCGACCTGTCGCCCGCCTCCGACGCCTTCAATGAAAGCGGCTATCGCGGTATCGGTTTTGGGCTGGGCGTGGCGGTAACGCTGGACCCGGCGCGGGTGGGGATTCCCGGGTCTGCCGGGGAATTCGCCTGGGGTGGCATGGCCTCCACCAGCTTTTTTGTCGATCCCCAAGAGGAGATGGCGGTGGTATTCATGACCCAGGTGATCACGGACACGGCGCGGCGGGTCAAGCTGCGCCGCGAACTGCGCACCCTGGTCTATGATGCAATGACGGAGCGTTTTGGTTGATCGAAGAACTGCCGCTGACGCAATGGCAAGGCCCGTTCGACGCGGCTGTGAAGGCGCGCGCGCTGGAGGCGCTGGAATCCGGAAGCGTGCTGTATTTCCCGCAGCTGCCGTTCCGCCTGCTGGAATCGGAAACAGAATTCCTCGACGCGCGGGTGGCCGACGGCAAGGCCAAGAATATCAGCCTGGATCACACCACGGGCAAGATGCAGGCCTCGTCCCTGACCGGCGAGCGCGCAGTGCGGCTGGCGGCGTTGATGGAACGGTTCGGCAGCAGCGCCGCCACCCTGGTGAACGACCTGCTGCCCTACCAGAATGTCGAGCGTGCCCGCACCTCGTTCCGTCCGGTGCAGGTCAAGGGCCGCAGCTATTCCAAGATCAGCGACGACCGGCTGCTGCACATTGACGCCTTTCCCACCCGGCCAATGCATGGCCGGCGCATCCTGCGTTTTTTCGCCAATGTCGCGCCCTCGTCCCCGCGCCACTGGCATGTCGGCCAGCCCTTTGAAGAATTCGCGCGCCGTTTCCTGCCCCAGGTCGGTCCGCACCTGCCCGGAAAATCCTGGCTGTATGAAAAGCTGGGCGTCACGCGCGGCAAACGCAGCCTGTATGACGAACTAATGCTGTCGCTGCATGACGCGGGCAAGCTGGACAGCGACTTCCAGAGCAACAGCCAACATCAAAATGTAATCTTCGCGCCGGGCTCCTGCTGGCTGGTCTTCACCGACCAGGTCCTGCATGCGGCCCTGGGCGGGGAGTTCGCGCTGGAACAGACCTTCCATCTGGATGTGGCGCAGATGCGCGAACCGGCGCGGGCGCCGATCCGGGTGCTGGAACGATTGAGCGGAAAAGCGCTGGCCTGACCGCGGTCAGACGGTGACGCCGATCTCGGCGAGCTTGCTGCGGACGGTCACGCCGTCAAACGGCTTCATCACATATTCGTTGGCGCCCGCCGCCATGGCATGCGCCACTTCGGTGGCATCGTTCTCGGTGGTCGCAAACAGGATCACGGGATGACCGCCATCCTGCTGGCCGCGCACGCTCTTGACGAACTCCACGCCCTTCATGGTGGGCAGGTTCCAGTCCAGGAAGATCAGGTCGGGCATCTTCTCGCGCACGGCGCGCAGTGCGGCCATGCCGTCCTCGGCTTCGGCCACCGTGTACTGCAAGTCTTCCATAATGCGGCGCGCCACCGTGCGGATCACACGGCTGTCGTCCACCACCAGACAATGTTTCATGGGCAGAATATTTCCCGACGCGAACCCCAAAAGCAGCAGTCCGCAGGCGGGATTCTACGCCCGGTAGGGTAAACGCCATCTTACCGGACGGCAGCTTAGCCCGCCGCAAGCTCGACCGCGCCGTCCAGCGGTGTGATGGTCATGGCGGCATTGACGGTGCGCGACAGCTTGTGGGTCAGAAAGGGCTGGACGTGACGGGCGTCCACATTCAGGGCCTCGCCCCGGAAGGCGCGGTCCACGTCCTCGGTGACGCGGGCATTCAGCCCTTCCGCACGGATCTTGAAGCTGGGCGCGGCCGGGTCGGAGCCGGCTTCGACCGTGACGATGCCGCCGCGCGGCAGGCAATCGGCCGCGAGCAGGGTGGCATTCATCACCAGCTTGGCCCAGTCCTTGCCCCAGTAAAGCCGGGGCACATTCCACACCAGCTGCACCTTGCCGCCTTCCAGCAGGCCCGTAATCAGGCGTCCGATCTCGCCCAGGTCAAGCTCGGCGCCCGCCGAACCGGCGGCGCCGAAGGCGATGCGCATGAACTGGATGCGGGCCAGCGCCTGGTCGGCGCTCATCGTGACAAGCTTGATGGCGTCGGCCCGCATGGCGGGATCGCGCTCGTCTTCCAGCACTTCCATGCCGTTGACCAAGGCGCCCAAAGGCCCGACAAGGTCGTGGCAGACGCGACTGACCATCAGGGCGGCGAATTCGATATCTGTCATGGCAGACTCAATGAAGTCCCAATGGTTACCAATTGGTTAATTTGCCAGAGCGTCTTAAGGAATCCTTAATATGAGCGCAACGCTCCCTCCCCGACTTCAAAAACTTGTCCGCATTGCTGAGGCCGCCGGCGTGATTGTCATGCGCCATTACGAGGCGAGGGCCGAGGCGCGGGTGAAAGCCGATCGCTCGCCGGTGACCGATGCCGATGAAGAAGCCGAAAAGCTGATCCTGGCCGAACTGGCGGCCACCTTCCCGGGCGTGCCTGTGGTGGCCGAAGAGGAAGCCGCGGCGGGGCGCATCGCAGATGTGGGCGCGCATTTCTTCCTGGTGGATCCGGTGGACGGCACCAAGGAGTTCATCAAGCGCACCGGCGAGTTCACGGTGAATATCGGCGAAGTGGTGGATGGCATCCCGGTTGCCGGTGTGGTGTTCGCGCCCGCCATTGGCCGCCTGTTCGTCGGCGCGGCGGGCGAAGGCGCTTTTGAAGTGTCAGGCGGCGCCGCAAAGCCCATCGCGGCGCGCAAGCCGCCCGAAGGCGGCATGATCGCGGTCAGCAGCAAGTCGCATCCCGACGCGCAGACGGACGCGCTGCTGGGAAGCCTGAATATAAAGGGCCATATCAATGCCGGCTCGTCGCTGAAATTCTGCCTGGTGGCGGCGGGCGAGGCCGACATTTATCCGCGCGCCGGACGCACCATGGAATGGGACACGGCGGCGGGCGACGCGGTGCTGCGCGCGGCCGGCGGCGATGTCAGCAACTGGGACTACACGCCCTTCACCTACGGCAAACCCGGCTTTGAAAACGGTCCATTCATCGCGCGCGGCAAATAAGGAGACATTAGCGCCAGGGATTTTGGCCGCCGGGCAGGAGCAAGGAGCGATGTGGGCGAAAAGCCCATGAGCGACGCGCGACGAACCCGGAGGGCAAAAGACCGGCGCTAGCGATCCAGGTCGTGGCGGGCGGAGTAAAACACCAGCGCCATCAATCCGGCGCCCAGCCCGATGGTCACCACCACGCCCAAGCTTAAAAACGTCCAGCCCCAGCCGCTCATATGGACGCCGGCCATCGCGTTCCAGACCTTGACCGCGTACCAGAGCGCGGCGCCGAAAAGGCCCAGGAGGATCGCCAGCGTCAGCCAGCCCGCCGGAGAAAGCTTGTTTTGCGGGTCTTTTTCCATCATCTCGCCCTGATCCTTACCTTCGTCCTGTCAAGCCCGTAATGCAACGGACTGTAAAAATGCCCCAATCTGGGCAAAGGTTGCGCACGGTTGGGCAAGTGATTCGGCGCGCAACGCTGTAGCGCAAGGAGCGACCATGAACCGCAAGAAATTCATCACCGGACTGATGGCCGTTGGCGCGGCGCCGGCTGCGACCGGCAGCCTGCTCAGTATCCTTCCGGCCGGCGCCGCCGATCAGGCGCCCCTCGCCAAGCAGCGGGCTTCTGACCTCACCTACACCGCCGACGAGATCACCGAGGCGGGCGCCAATTTCTTCGGCATCACCTCCGAAGCCATGGCCAAGGGCGTGCAGTATGTGTTCGGCGACCTGGGCCAACCCGACGCCTATATCAAGGGCGATGAAGGCGGCGGCGCAGTGGTGGTGGGTTTCCGCTATGGCTCCGGCTGGCTGATCCGCAAGGCGCGCGAGCCCAAGCAGGTGTACTGGCGCGGTCCCTCGGTCGGCTTCGACCTGGGCGGCAATCTCTCCAAATGCTTCACCCTGGTCTACAATCTCCAGGACGACCGCCGGCTGTTCCAGCGCTTTCCATCCGTGGAAGGCAGCATCTATGTGGTGGCGGGCCTGGGCATCAACTATCAGCGCAGCGGCGGCGTGACACTGGCCCCGATGCGCACCGGCGTCGGCCTGCGCGCGGGCATCAATGCCCAGTATCAGGTCTATACCGACCGCCGCGACTGGTTCCCGCTCTAATCATGGCCAAGCAGCCCGCCACCGCTGTGGGCGCGCTGGCAGCAGGCACCTTCGCCTTGGGCAGTTTCGCTCTGGGCGCTTTCGCCGTCGGGGCCGTGGCCGTTGGCGCGATGGCCATCGGGGCGGTCGCCATCAAGCGGCTGACGATCAAACGCGCCCGGATCAAGAGACTTGAGATCGACGAACTGGTGGTGCGCCGGATCGTTCGCCCGCCAAACCTGCAAGAACCGCAGGAATAGCCCAGGCGGGCAAATGCAGACCTTGCGGGGCTGGCTCTTTGCGAGGAACCTTGGCGCTCATGACAGGGAGATCCACATGTCGCGCAAACTGCTTCTGATACCGGCATTCCTGGCGGCGACCGCGCCCGCCTTCGCCCAGCCCAAAGTCGATCCGGCCAGCGCCATCGGGCTCAATCCCGACCAGATCCAGTGGACCAGGGGCGAGCGCAACGACCAGGCCTGGGTGATCGGCGATCCCAAGAAGGAAGGCCACTGCATGCAGCTGATCCGCTGGAAGCCGCCGCATTTCAGCCGGCCGCATTATCACGAGCGGGCGCGCTATGCGGTGGTGCTGTCGGGCACCTGGTGGCTGTCCACCAGCAATGTCTATGACCCCATGAACAACACGGTGCCCTACCCGGCCGGTTCGGTGATCACCAACCTGGTGGGCGGCGTGCATTATGACGGCGCAAAACCCGAAACCGGCGACGCCGTGGTCGCCATCTGGATGGACTGTCCGCTGACCGCCGTCTCGGCCGAAAAGAAATAGTCAGCGTTTCACTGATGGTTCACTGGCGCTTCACGGGCGCGCGATCCGGCATGAAGAACATGATGACAGCGGAGGCGATCAAAGCCGCCGCCATCAGCAGGTAGGACATGCCCGGATTGCCGGTGGCGCCGTTCAGCCAGCCCACGCCATAGGCGCCGACGAAAGAGCCCAGCGCGCCGAAGCTGTTGATCAGCGCGATGGCGCCGCCCGAGACGTTGGAGGGCAGAATGTCGGGGATATAGGCGAAGAAGGGCCCATAAGGCGCGTACATGGCGGCGCCTGCGATGACCAGCAGCACAAAGCTGGCCCAGAAATGGGTATCGCCCAGAAGATACGAGCCATAAAAGGCCAGCGCCGCGACCACGAAACACGGCCATGTCGCCGCCGTGCGCTTGCCGGTCTTGTCGGACCAGGTGGAACAGGCGATCTCGGCGAAGATGGCGGCGAGATACGGCACCGCCGCCAGCCAGCCGACTTCCACCATGCTCATCTCACCGCGCTTGAGAATGGAGGGCAGCCACATCACGAAGCCATAGACCCCCAAGCTCCAGAGGAAATACACCGCTGTCAGCACCAGCACGCGCGGCATCCGGAAAGCGGCAAGGTAATTCTTCACCGGCGGGATATCGCGCTGCTCCTCGGCCAGCTTGGCTTCCAGCGCCTGCCGTTCGGCATCCGGCAACCATTTCGCGCCGCTGGGACGGTCGGCAATCACCTTCCACCAGACGATGCCCCATAGCATCGCGGGCAGGCCTTCGATGATGAACATCTCGCGCCAGCCGAAATTCTCGATCAGGTAACCGGACAGCACCGCCATCCACAGCATGGTGACGGGATTGCCCAGCACCAGGAAAGCATTGGCGCGGGCGCGCTCCTTGCGGGTGTACCAGCGCGACTGCAGGATCAACATGGCCGGCAGCACCGCGCTTTCGACGATGCCCAGCGCGAAGCGCACGCCGTACAGCGCGTTGAGATTGTGCAGAAGGCCGGTGACGGTGGCGAGCAGCCCCCAGCCGAGCAGGCCCCACAGGATCAGTTTCTTGACGCTGTATTTCTGCGCATAGGCCGCGCCGGGAATCTGGAACAGGAAATAGCCCAGGAAGAACAGCGCGCCCAGCAGCGCATTTTCGGAAGCCGTGATTCCCAGATCCCTGGCCATGCCACCGGCAGCGGCAAAGCTGAAATTGGCGCGGTCGAGATAGGCCAGGCTGTAGGTGATGAAAATCACCGGCAGCAAAAGCGTCCAGCGGCGGCTCATGCCGACTCCCCCTTTATAGTTAAGAGACAGGCAAGCATGTCTGACCGCGGGTTTCAAATGGATCATGGCTCCCGGACATGAACAGAGCTGCGGGAATTGATTCAAATTTTCGGAAATCTTGAATTACGAACTGTGCGTAACTGCGGCTTTCGATAGTTTACAATTGCCTACTTATGTTGCCGCTCCCATGGTCGTCCCAACGCTTCGTTAACGACAGAGGGTTCCATGGAAATCGATCCAGTGCTGTTCCTGGCTGAAGAGCTGCGGTGCAAGGAGCGCGCTTTGCGCACCGCCATCAAGCGCTATGAGCAGGACCATGCGCGCGAGAATGGCGAAACCGTCAACAATCTGCTCAGTACACTGAAGGTTCTCTACCACGAATTTTTCGAGACCGTTCCCACCAGCGTGCTGGGCGCCAGCGAGATGGTGCGCATGGCGGCGCAGCGGCTGCCCTTTTCGCTGGCCCGTTACGCCAACCATTTTCACGAGGTCGCGGACCGGCTCAGCGAAGGCAAGCGCGAGCATGCCGACCTGGTATGGCTCCGGGCGATGCGCACCGCGCTCAAGGAAGGCCAGGGCGGCGAACAGGGCCAGAAAGCCGCGCCCCTGCTGGGCCTGGCCCTGAAGGGCGCGGCCCGGCCCGTTGTGGTGTTTCGCGCCTTCGCGCCGCCCCCCGACGACGACATTCCCGCCCGGCACCATTGAAGGGCCATTGAAGGCTCGGAAGGGCTGCACTAGCCTTGCCCCATAATAAACCACGGGGATGACCATGAAGATCGCGTTCGCTGCCCTTGCTCTCGTCCTTTGCGCGTCCGCGCCGGCTTTCGCCGCCGACAAGGTGCTGGAACATCACGTTGCGCAGATGAAGACGGGCGACCTGGAAGCAGTGCTGTACGACTATGCCCCCAATGCCGTGGTGGTGACGCCCGCGGGCATGATCTCGCCCAGCGGCGTCTTCATCGGCAAAGACACCCGCAAGCTGTTCAGCGTCCTGACCAACAAGGAGAACCTGCCGGGCAACAAGACCATGCAGGTGACCTATGAAAGTCTGGCGCCCGATACCACGCTGATGCGCTGGGTCCAGTATAAGGGCACGCCCAAGCAGATGTCCGGTTATGACGTGTTCGTCATTCGCGGCGGGAAGATCGTGTTTCAGACCGTGACGATCGATCCGGCGAAAAAGTAATTTCCCAATAGCGCGAAAGAAAAGACCCCGCCAGCTTTCGCCCGCGGGGTCTTTTCATGTCAGGATCGTGATCCGATCACCGGCCCCGATAGGGGTGACGGTGGCGATTGCGGTCATAATTTTCATACACGTAATAGTCTCTATAGCGGCTGCGATAGAGCCTCGCCTGCTCCGCATTCTGCAAGCGATGATAACGGCGCTCGCGGTCCATATACCCGTCGCGGTAACCGTAACCGACATTTCCGAAGTCAAAGGTCACACCGACCTGCGCATGGGCCGGGGATGTCACCGCCCCAGGCAAGGCCAATGGCGCGGCAGCCATCAGGGCAGCCGCCACCAGTATCCGTCCAGCAGTTATTGTCATGGATTGTCCTTAGCAGCGGTCGGGGAGAGATTCCGTCGCCAACCGGGGCCGCCGCCGGGAAATTGGCTGTCTCACCATGACCTAACGCACAAGTACGACTTTGGCCCGAATAATCGCGGTGGAAGTGGGAGTCAGTACGGGCTTGCTGCCTGGTGGCCGCCCTGGTGGGCGTGCAACTCGCCGCCCTCGCCCGCTATGCTGGCTCGAAGCGGCGCTGAATTTCTGTAAGTTCACTTCGCTCATTGCCAGAAATTGGTGCCCCCAAGGAGACTTTCTCCACCCTAAAGAATCAAGGTTGCTGGAAAGTGGGACGCCAGAACGTCCCTATGTTTCCCATGCTTTTCAGAAGAGCATCTCACCGTCGGTGAGCGATGGGCAATGTCCGCTTTGCGCCGTAAGCGGGCCTTCTTGGTGCGCCGCTTTATGCAGGGTTTTTGCCTGTTGCATCTTGCGGTACCAGGTCCCGATAGGCGCGCCAACTGGCAAGGCCCAGCCACGGAAATATGACCGTCAGCAGCAGAAATCCCGATGCTGCCGCGATAAGCACGAAAATGCCAATTATGGCCGCCCAGAGCGTCATGGGAAGCGGATTATCGGTCACCGACTTGAAGCTGGCTGCTGTCGCAGCAAAGACATTCGCCTTCGGATCGAGAAGCATGGGAGCCGACACGACAACGAACGCGAAGGTGAAATAGGCCATCACGCCGCCGATCAGCGAGCCGGTGGCGAGCATGTAGAGGCCGTCCGGCGTACCGACTGCAAACGCAACGAAGTCCGGTACAGTCCTGTGGAGCGTGTAAGTCGAAGCGCCATAAACAATCTGCGCGAAGCTGGTCCAGATAAAATAGATCATCAGAAGGGCGAGTCCGAGATAGGCGACGTCCTGCCTGAAAGCAGCGCGTACCCATGAAATTTGCGCAAGCGTCGGCTTCTTTCCGCATTCCAGGCTGCGCCCGCCTTCGTAGGGGCCCATGGCCAGTATCGGTGCGACAAAAACATATCCGACCGTGAGGACGAATACCCAGAAAGTGGCATTCGTTACATAGATGGCCCATGAAAGCAGAAAGCTGAAAATGGCGACGCCCAGGCCATAAGCTAGAAACGGCAGCGGTGCGCGCCAAAGATCGTTCCAGGCCCCGCCGAGCCATCGGAATGGGGCTTCCATGCCGATACGGTTCGCTGATCTCACCCCGACTGCCTTATCCATCTTTCCCTCTCCGATCTTACTGTTTAATTCTCCCGATGAACGCTGACCAAGCCAGACTTACAGTCTCGTGTGAGGCTTCCTTGAATGCGGCCGGAAGACGTGGCGGCACTTTTCAGACATCGTCTGGCCCATTCCCGGAATTTGGGTAAGGACAGCCCAGAAATTTGGCGCACGCGACGGGGCGCAAATGCTCTCCCAAATCGACCAAATCAATGGTCGCCGAAGGTCCAGACTATTGAATTGATTTGGGTCAAAGCGGTCACAAGCGGCCCCCGAGAATATGAGTTTAGGCGCAGGCCGGAATGAATCAGCTTTTCAGAAAGCAGCAGCAGACGGTGGATTACCTTCGGGGAATAGTTGCGCTTTGTGGCCGGGTGTTGCTCGGCTGGTTTTTTGCTACCCAAGCTCTCCAGCGCATTGATGAGTGGAGCGCAATGGTGATTTTGGTTCAAATGAAGCGTGTCCCTTTTGGACAGGTATCGTTGGGGCTGTCACTGATCGCAATGTTCTTTGGCAGCGCAGGATTGGTGATGGGGTTTCAGACACGATTTAGCGCGTTTGTTTTGGCAATTTGCACGAGTGGCTGGGTCCTCATCGCCCACGATTTCTGGACAATTCAAGACCCAGTGGCCCGGCAATCGGACTTTTTGATATTTTCCCTAGGCGTCGCTGTTATTGGGGGCTTGTTATGTCTTTTTGCTTCGGGTGGCGGCCAATTCTCGGTGGACAGGCTCAGCGAGAAGCCCCAGCCGAATTAATAGCCGGGTCCAATGGAGGATTTCGAATTCTCCCTAGCGCCCCGTCGAGTGCCCGGATCCGACATGTCCGCTTTGGGTCAGAAGCGGACATTCCCTCATGCTTTCAGCCTGATCACTAGCGCCACCCTTTCGGCCCTTTACCGCCGCAACCGCACCTGCAACTGAGCGGCCTTATCTGATCTTCCCAATACTCTTTCCCATAACTATAGCTGAATTCTTCGCCTGGCTGAATGTCGCGCTTTGCCACGATAAACAACCGACTTTCCTTCACGTTTTCTTGGGGCTCACAGTTCGGTGAACAGGAATGGTTGATATATCGCGCTATGTTTTTACGGCTCTTTCCATCAATTGAAATCTTATCTTCCAACTCGTAGAGATACTTACCGCCACGACGATCTGCTTCTTCTTCGGTTACGAGTTCGCCCCAATACTCCGCGACAACTGAGCCCTTTTCTACGTAACCTGTCGCAAACAACCCTAAGCCATGCAGCCCGCGCTTCACCTTCACGTTTTTATGCAACAACCGCTTCACAGACCCACTCCAATTTCGCTTCATCCTACTTGTTGAATTCATCGCCATCCAGCCTGTTGGAACCCCTGGATCAGGTCGCCGTTTCCCTACCGGCACCTTCTTGGCAGATCATGACCTCCGCACCCCGGCGCATTGAAATCTTGCCTCCATTGCAAGCTAAAGCAGATGAGTTGTCCGAGCTTGAGTGGCTCGTAGACCTCATGGATTCCCGTTTTCAGATACCGGGGACAAAAATCCGTGTGGGTCTTGATGCGATACTAGGCCTCGTACCCGGCGCAGGGGACGCAGTTAGTGCGCTAGTCAGTGCCTTTATTTTTCAGCGACTGAGGAGGCACAACCTGCCTTGGCACACGCAGGCTCGAATGGTCGGCAACATCCTCTTAGATTTCACCCTAGGCGCGGTCCCGCTGGTGGGGGACCTAATAGACATTGGGTTCAAAGCAAATAGGGCGAACCTTTCTCTTGCTAGAAAGCATGTCGCAAGGTCTCGCGCGCGCGTATGAAAAATGTCCGCTTTGCGCCAAAAGCGGACATTCCATCTCGCGCCGTCTGGTGACAAACATATGACCAGCCGGGCCAGCAGGAAAAATTTGCGGATTTGGACGTTGACCAGTCCCTGCTGCGAGCGCCACGGCAAGACAGGTCCGGTCCAGCCCCCTTAGCGCCGCGGTGCATTGACAGGGGCGTGCTACCTTCGACAATGGGGCTTCCATTTGGGAAAAACCATGAAGAATAAGATGGCCTGCCTGGCGGCGATGCTGCTTTGCGCTACCCCGGTTGACGCGGCGCCCGGCAACAAGCTCCTGCTGATTTCGATTGACGGGCTGGATTGGCGCTATCTGCGCGACCGCGATGCGCTGGGCCTTCAGATCCCCAACCTGCGCAGCCTTCTGGCCCGCTCGCAGGTGGCCGACGGGGTTACCGGCGTGTGGCCCACCATCACATGGCCCTCACACACCACCATGATAACCGGCGTCTCGCCTGTTCAGCACGGCATCCTGGGCAATGCCGGTGGGCCGCTGGACATCACGCAGAGCTACTGGTCTGCCGCCAAGATCAAGGTGCCCACGCTGACCCAATGCGTGGCCAAGGCTGGGCGCACCACGGCGGCGATCAACTGGCCGGTGACGGTGAACGCCGACATCACCTGGAATCTGCCGGAAGTCTATGCCAAGCGAAGCGGTGTCTCCTCCGACCTCGAAACGGTCGCGCGCTATGCCACGCCGGGGCTGATCGCCGAGATCACCCGTGCCACGCCCTCCTTCGCCTATCGCTGGCTCGATGATCGGACCATGACGGTCGCGACAACACATTTGCTGAAGAACAAGCAGCCCGACCTGTTGCTGGTCCATCTCTCGGAGACAGATTCCGAACAGCATGGTGGCGGCCCTTTCACCCCTGAGGCGAAGGCCGTGCTGGAACGATCCGACGAGCTTTTGGGAGAAATGCTGAAGGTGCTGCCCAAGGACTATGCCGTAGGCATCGTGTCCGATCATGGCTTCGAGGCTGTGGACCATATCGCCAATCTGAAAATTATGGCCGCCACCGATGGCGTAACCGGCGACATGACCATCGCGGGCGGGCTGGTCAGGACAAATGATCCCAGGGTCGTGGATTGGCTGCGCGCACAAGCCGGCAAGGGGGAAGTGGGGCGCCTTGTGCCGTCGGATGAACTGCTGTCGCATGGCGGGTTTGATGCGCTGGCGGCCTTTGAACCGGCGCCGCACGTGATGTTCGGCAATGCCACCAACGGTCCCGCGACCGCATCGTCCGGCAACAAGGGCAATCACGGCTTCTGGCCTACGCGGCCCGACTATCGCAGTGTGTTTCTCCTGTCCGGCCCGGGCGTGAAGCCCGAACAGCTGGGAACGCTCCCGATGGTGTCGCTGAATGACCGCTTCACCGCCGTGATGGGCTTGGCTTGCGGCCAATAGCTTTACGGACCGCGCCGTAACTCATCGCTGCCGCTGGTCTAGGAATGTCCGCTTTGGGTCAGAACCGGACATTCATCAGGGATGATGGGCGTTCGAAATATGGGATGGCAGTTCTAGTTTTCGTCGGTGGGACAATCGCGCGAAAGAGCCCAACGAAATCAACATCGGATTTTGGCTTTGGTGCCCCCAAGGGGAATCGAACCCCTGTTTCAGCCTTGAGAGGGCCGCGTCCTGACCGCTAGACGATGGGGGCCAGCGGGAGGGCGCTTATAGCGGGGCCAGCGCGGAACCTGCAAGTTCCGCTAATCGGGCATTTTTCGGACCGGAACATCCCCCCAACTCAGGAATTAGCGAGTGGAAGCGTCAGGTTAGATGTCATGCCCCATTACTATTTCCATGTCCGCGAAGGCTCCGATCTCAGCCGCGACGAGGAAGGCCAGGATCTGCCGAATGTCGAGGCGGCGCGGCGCGAGGCGATCAGCACCAGCCGGGAGATATTGGGCGAAAAGCTGCTGCATGGCGGCTCGCTTAACCATCGCACCATCGAAATCGCCGATGAAACCGGCCATGTCGTGGATGTGGTGGGCGCCAACGACGTTCTGTTCCAGGCCGGCAAGCTGCGCAGCTATTCCGACGACGTCACCCAGTCTGCGCCGGTGACGCAGCCCCGAAAGCCCCCGTCCAAATAGACAAAGGCGTTGAGGGCGCCCGCGCCCGCGATCAACCAGAGAAAATCATTCTGCTCCGCCCCCGCCAGATCAACAGCGGAGGGCTGCGCCGCGCTGTGCGGATGGGAATGATAGCAGCCGATGATGCGCCGTCCGTTGGCGCGCGCCGCTTTCTGCGCCTTGAAGTGATCGGCGGGGTCGATCTGGAAGCGGTCGGGTTGGTCCGAAAGGTTGCGCGCCGGATGCAGCGTGGTGACGCGCAGCACCGCACCTTCGCGCGTGCCTTCGAGGAGACCACAACATTCATTTGGGAAAGCAGCGTCCGCCGCCGCATGGATCGCGGCAGCGAGCGCCGGCGGCAGCTCAACGCGCCGGGTCAAATGTCGACCTGATCTGGCTTACCAGCCGGCCATTCTGGGTATCGATGATGCGGATTTCCTCCGCCTCGCCATCGCGCAGGCGCAGGATCAGCCGTCCCGGCTGGGTCTGCATTTCCACAATCTCGGCGCCCGGCGGCAGATGGATGGTGGAAGCAGCAGCGGCACTGGCCGCCGGTTTGCCGCGCATGGTGCGAATGCCGCCCACCACCAGCGCAATCAAGGCTAGGATAATCAGGGTGGACAGAATAATAACGGCCAGCTTCGCGGCCTTGTAGGCGGTCGTCTGGTTTTCCGGCCCCCCAGGAGCATTGGATAAGTGCGGCATGTCTGACAAGGAAATCTCCTCGAACGATCGGCGCGAAGCTTTGGCCGATGAAAGCCATGCCGGCTGGCGACTGGACCGTTTCCTGGCCGCGACCCTGCCCGACTTCAGCCGCTCGCGGCTCCAGCAATTGCTGGAAACGGGCGCGGTGTCGCTGGGTGAGCGGACGATAAAAGACGCCAACCACCGGGTCAAACCGGGCGATGCCTTCGCGCTGGTCGTGCCGCCCACCGCACCCGCCATTCCGCAGGGCCAGGACATCCCGCTGACGGTGATCTACGAAGACAAGGACCTGATCGTGATCGACAAGCCGGCCGGGCTGGTGGTGCATCCGGCGGCGGGCAATCCCGACGGCACGCTGGTCAATGCGCTGATCGCCCATTGCGGCGCGGGCATGCTGTCGATCGGCGGCGAAGCACGGCCCGGCATCGTGCACCGGCTGGACAAGGACACATCAGGCCTCTTGGTGGCGGCCAAGAGCGAGCGCGCCATGGCGAGCCTGGCCAAGCAGTTCGCCAATCACACCATCGAGCGCGCCTATAACGCGGTGGTGTGGGGCGCGCCGCGCGACTCGACCGGCCTGATCGAAGGCCAGATCGGGCGCAGCCCCTTCGACCGCAAGCGCATGACGGTGCTGCGCACCGGCGGCAAGCGCGCCGCGACGCGTTACAAAGTGCTGGAGAAATTCGGTCCCGCGGAAAGACCTTTCGCATCTTTAATCGAATGCCGGCTGGAAACCGGGCGCACCCACCAGATCCGGGTGCATCTGACCCATCTGGGCCATCCCCTGATCGGCGATCCGCAATATGGCCGCGCCCGCGCCGCCCCGCGCGGCAAGACAGAGGCCGAGACGGCCGCGTTTACAGCGGCCACCGAATTCCCGCGCCAGGCGCTGCACGCTTTTGTCTTGGGATTTCAGCACCCTAGCTTGCACAAGACCATGCGTTTCGAAACCCCCTGGCCCGCGGATTTTACCGCCCTTGTCGCCGCCTTGCGGAACTTGAATTCGCCCTGAGCAGACATATCTTTCGACGGCCCATGGATAACCAGACGGGCCGTCGGGCGTTATCTTTTTTCACGCCCGAGAAGGGGGACTTATGAGCAGTCGTGGACTTCCCGTCATGTCGGGCGAAGCTGGCCTGTCGCGGTATCTCACCGAGATCCGCAAGTTCCCGCTTTTGTCGGCGGAAGACGAATACATGTTCGCCAAGCGCTGGAAGGAGCATGAAGATCCGGAGGCCGCGCGCCGCCTGGTCACCAGCCATCTGCGCCTGGTCGCCAAGATCGCCATGGGCTATCGCGGCTATGGCCTGCCGGTGTCCGAGATCGTGTCTGAAGGCAATGTCGGTTTGATGCAGGCGGTGAAACGCTTTGAGCCCGACAAGGGCTTCAGGCTGGCGACCTATGCGATGTGGTGGATTCGCGCCTCGATCCAGGAATATGTGCTCAGGTCGTGGAGCATGGTGAAACTGGGCACCACTGCCGCCCAGAAGAAGTTGTTCTTCAACCTGCGCAAGGCCAAGTCCAATATCGGCGCCATCGAGGAAGGCGATCTGACGCCCGAGCATGTCGCGACCCTGTCCGACCGGCTGGGCGTCACCCCCACCGAAGTGACGGACATGAACCGCCGCCTGTCGGGCCCGGACGCCTCGCTGAATGCGCCGCTGCGCTCGGAATCGGAAAGCGAATGGCAGGACTGGCTGGCCGACGACACCGCCGACCAGGAAACCCGCCTGGCCGAGCGCGAGGAGATGGGCAACCGCCACGCCCTGCTGGTCGACGCGATGAAGGAACTGACCGAGCGCGAGCGCGACATTATCCAGGCGCGCCGCCTGCAGGACGAACCCGTCACGCTGGAGGAGCTGTCGCAGAAATACGGCGTCAGCCGCGAGCGTGTGCGCCAGATCGAGGTGCGGGCGTTCGAGAAGCTCCAGCGCGGCATGAAAGCGGCGACCAATCCGGGCGCCCTGCCTGCGCCTGCATAAGGCGCCTCGGCCGCACCGGTTTACGCAGCATAACCATCATGCGTTGATGGCGTTTGCGCCGTTGCAGGCGCACGCTAGGTTTGTCGCGCAAACGGGGGCAAGCCATGAAGCTGAAAATCTGGCAGGTGGACGCGTTCGCCAGCAAGCCCCTGGAGGGCAATCCCGCCGCCATTGTGCCACTTGAAAGCTGGCTGGATGCAGGCCTGATGCAGCGCATCGCGGGTGAGAACAACCTCGCCGAAACCGCCTTCTTCGTGAAGACCGGACCTGGCCGCTACGATCTGCGCTGGTTCACGCCCAATGCCGAAGTCGATCTGTGCGGCCATGCCACCTTGGCCAGCGCATGGGTGCTGTTCAACAGGCTCGACACGGCGCTGAACGAAGCGCGTTTCATGACCCGGTCGGGCGAACTGGTGGTGGAGCGCCGTGCGGACGGCAATGTGATGTCGATGCCATCCAACATTGTCACGCCCTATTCCGGCGATGTTGCCGCGAAGATCGGCGCGGCGCTGGGCTCGCCGCCGCCGCGCGAACTCCATAGCGGCACTTATCTGATGGCGGTATGGGACCAAGCTACAATTGTGCGCGCCATCCCCGGGCCGGGCGGCATTGAGCCAGTGTTGAAAGAGCTTGGCTTCTGGGGGTTGATCGCCACCGCGCCGGGCGATGGCGATTACGATTGCGTGTCACGCTTCTTCGCGCCCGCCAAGGCCGTGCCGGAAGACCCGGTGACGGGATCGGCCCATTGCGCCCTTACCCCCTTCTGGGCAAAACGGCTGAGCAAGAAGACTTTGAAGGCGCGCCAGGCGTCAGCCCGTGGCGGCGACTTGCTGTGTACCGACGATGGTTCGCGCACCATCATCCAGGGCGACTGCGCGCTTTACCTGACGGGCGAGATTGAAGTTTAAATATTCCTGTCATGGCCCGCA
>CAMCWK010000032.1:0-32344 GCA_945882615.1 Rhizobium sp. Q54
CTTGTCCAAATTCTGACTTACCACGTCGTTCCTGGAAAGATCATGAGCTCAAGCCTCGCCGGAAAAAAGACTGACGCGAAGACGGTAGAGGGCCGCAATATTTCCATCGACGCAACCATGGGCAGCGTGAAGGTGAACAGTGCCAAGGTTGTTTCTGCCGATGTCGCGGCCGACAACGGCGTCATTCACGTGATCGATACGGTTGTCATTCCCAAGGGCTAATTCGAATAACCTGCGGGTTCCGAAGATGCATGCGCCCCCTCCCCAAGGTGTCCCAGGGCATCATTTTCGAATCCGCAGGTTTCCCTTCGTACGCATTGAGAAATCTCCCCGAGTGCGCTAGGCCCCATCTGGATGGAACGCCAACTAAGCAGTAGTCTCAATTACGCTGGTACAAAATATCCGGCAGGCCACAACCCCCGCGACCATTCGTAGTTAGGATAACGCTAGAAGGGCGCTAATGAGGGCAAGTCGCAAAATAACTCTGACAGCAGCTGTGGTCCTGTCGTTGGCTACTGCAGCTTTCGCCATGACGAGGCCTGCCGAAATTAGCGGTACGATCAATGCGACAAAACCCTACGGCTCTGGATCACTGACCTGGCTATTTCTGACCGTCTACGACGCTAGCCTTTGGACCGATGCGCCGCAATGGTCCATGGACGAACCCTTCGCATTGACACTCGTATATCGTATGTCGTTCTCGACCGAAGAATTGGTCGACAGCACGATCGATCAGATTCAAGCTATGTCGCCGAGAATTTCCGGCCAAACGTTAACGCACTATCGCGCAGTGCTCACGCGCGTCCTTCCACCGGTCAAATCCGGGCATCGCATCACAGTTATTCACTCGCCCCGCGCACAGGATCGTTTTTTCCACAACGGAAGACCGACCGGTGATAGTCAAGATGCAGCCTTCTCCGAGCATTTATTCGCCATCTGGTTATCGCCCAAGACGTCTGAGCCGAGACTGCGTGCGGGTCTGTTGCGGCTGCTCGGCCAGCGTTGATCAACCCACCTGCTGCACGCTCGCCTGTCGGCATAGAGAGGGCTCCCGGCGAAGGCCTGATCGGTATGCAGCCGGGGGCAGGACATCCCCGAGGCCGCTAAGCCTTCGGCTGACCCCCATATGTCAATGTCCGCTTTGGGCGCAAAGGGGACGTTGGGATCGGCCATTTCCTGGCACCTCAGTGGCTGGCGGATTGGGGGCAAGCTACAGGATATGCCGAGTCGTGCTGCCATTCGGATCGCTGCGAAGAAAGGCGGTGCGATGAAAGCGACATACGAGAGTGGCGCCGGTTACAGAACTGGAATCTAGGCGTCTGTGGGCCTGTCTCTTTGCCATGATTGCGCCGTTTTCCCATGGCTGTTTGCTGCCCTTGAACGTAACCCGCAATCAGAGAGTCGGATGGACCCGCAACGCCTGCTTGAGCAATTCCTAGGTACCGGCGGCACGTCGCCCCTCGGCGGAGAAAACTCTCCGCCGCAAGGTGATGCAGGGCCATGGGACAAACTGCGCGGCGCGGCTGGAACACTCACCAGCGGCCCTATGGGCGGATTCGGGGGCGGCATGGCCGCAGGCGGAGTGCTCGGCCTTCTCGTGGGGAGCAAGAAAGTGCAAAACATGGCGGGCGGCGTGGTTGGCTATGGCGGCGCCGCTGTTCTCGGTGCCTTGGCTCATCGCGCCTATCAAAACTGGCAAGAGGGAAAGGCCGCGTCTCAGGCGCCGATGGCCACGCAGACCGATGTCACACAGGCTGCGCAGTCCTTGTCAGCGCCCGGCGCTGACGGGAGGCCGTTTACGCTTGGACTGGTCCTGACGATGATCGCCGCCGCGAAGGCTGACGGCCATATCGCACCAGAAGAGCAAGCCTCGATCTTTGAGAAGATGGGTGCGCTGACGCTGGATGCCGAAAGCAAGGCCTTCATCTTTGATGCCCTGGCGCGGACGATCCCCCTGAGCGAGATTGTCGCCTTCGCAAAAGGGCCGGAACAGGCGGCGGAAATCTACCTTGCCGCGCGGCTCGCCATAGATCCCGACCATCCGGCGGAAACGGCCTATCTGGAGGCGCTAGCGCATCGGCTCACACTTCCCCCCGATCTGATCGCTCATATCGAGCATCAGACGATCGCGTTGCCTGCCCCCGACACCAAATAGGCACCCCTCCCGCAAGAAATGCCTGACGCGCGTCCGACCTTGTACCGTCCAATAGAGGGCGAATAAGAGTCGCAAAAGAAAACAATCCCAAAGCCAAAGATAACGCTCGCCGATGCGGCTGGCGGGTATGGAAGCCACATGAGCACCCCCGATCCGTTAGTTCCAGCCAAGCTTAAACCTCTCCCGCTGCTGATCTTCAGCTCACGCTGGCTGCAGTTGCCGCTCTATGTCGGCCTCATCGTGGCGCAATGCGTGTACGTGTTCCTGTTTCTCAAGGAACTTTTGCACCTTGTTACGCATGCTTGGGAGTTTTCCGAGCAGCAGATCATGCTGGTGGTGCTTGGCCTGATCGATGTGGTGATGATCTCAAACCTGCTCGTGATGGTGATTGTCGGCGGATATGAGACCTTTGTTTCGCGCCTGGGGCTGAAGGGTCATCCGGACCAGCCCGAATGGCTCAGCCACGTCAATGCGGGCGTCCTCAAGGTGAAGCTGGCGATGGCCATCATCGGCATATCGTCGATCCACCTGCTGCGCACCTTCATCGAAGCGGGCGCCCTGGGTCAGCCCAATGCCCGCATCACGGAGGCCGCGATCATGTGGCAAACGGTTATTCACATGTCCTTCATTGTGTCGGCGATCGGCATCGCTTGGGTCGACAGGATGACGCAGGCAAAGCATTAAATTCCTAAGTGGAAAAGATGGAAAGATGAGACACGGTACGTCGCGTGGAAATCCGCCTGCTCCAAACCTCATTTGTTCCCGCGCATGTAGGTTGCAAACGGTAGCACGCGTCGATGTTTAATCCGAAGAACCCTGATTGGTACGCGGAAGCCGAGTTGGTGCTGGACGGGAATGTGCTTCGAGCAGGGACGCTCATCCAATGCGTTCGCCGATGGGGCGTTATGAACAGAGATGAGCAAGAAATTGCCCAGATCAGAATAGGCTCCGGAATGGGGCTGTTTGTGCTCCCTTCGAGCGAGATAAGAACTATGCTCGAACAACCCGGTTTTATAGGGGCCTAGGTACGTCAGAGCGGTCGATACCTAACGGCGCAAACCCCGACGGGCTTGGCTCCGCCGGGGTCATTGCCATGTCGCTCCGGCTTGGAGAGGGACGCACTGTTGCGTGACTTACGCGCGACCAAACAAATAATTCCAACAATGGCGACAAAACCCAATGTCCGCTATTGGCGCCAAGCGGACATTGGGCTGGCTTACCAGGAATGGCCGCACCTGACCCAAAGCAGACATCTGGTTGCCAACAGTTAATTGTGGTTATGGACCCCGTAGCCATGATTTAGAGCAGTCACACCCCTTGGGCGAGGATGGGAGTACCCATCCGAGGTTGGTACTCAACATCTTGTTTACCATGTCTGTCGTATTCTTGGCGGGTGCTAGGGGGCAACATCGTGCCACGTCAAACCGTCAGCATTGTAGGCAAGGTAAAAGCTCTGCTGCGCGGCTTCTTCGCCGCGCGCGGCGGCAATGTCGCGATGATGTTCGGCATCGCGCTGGTGCCGATCACCATCGCGGCGGGCGCGGGGCTGGATTATGCGCGCGGCGCCGTGGTGCGCCAGCAGATGAGCACCGCGCTGGACGCCGCCGCCCTAGCGGTGGGCTCGACCACCGGCCTGACCCAGCAAACCGCCGAGGCTCTGGCGCAGAAGTATTTTGACGCCAACTATTCCGGCGACATGTCCAACGGCAAGCCCAGCGTCAGCATCGGCTCGGGCGGCTTCAACAGCAGCGGCAGCGTCAAGATCGATGTCACCTACAACCTGCCCACCACCCTGCTGAAGGCTGTTGGCACGACCAGCATGCCGGTGACCACGTCGACCACCGTGGTGTGGGGCCAGAGCAAATTATGGGTCGCGCTGGTGCTCGACAATTCCGGCTCGATGCGCAATGGCGATTCCAACGGCACCCAGATGGATGCGTTGAAGAACGCCTCCCATCAGCTGCTCACCATCCTGCAAAATGCTTCGGCCACTGCGGGCGACGTGAAGGTGTCAATCGTTCCGTTCGACGTTACGGTCAATGTCGGTACCAGCAATGTGAATGCCAGCTGGATCGACTGGACCGACTGGGAGGCGCCACCCCAATATCCGGGCACCGATTACGACTATGAAATCCCCAACAAGTGGTCCAGCAATCCCAGTACGATTTCGTTTGAGGCCTGGGGTCCGGGTGATAAGTGTCCATTCACCGATGACGATAATGACCGCATGACGCCTTTCGGCTTCAAATGCGCCAAAACGCCCACCAATGGCTCAAGCACGGATGACGAGATACCCGACAGCGGCACCTATAAAGGCTATATTTGCCCCGCTATAGACAGTGGCGACTATGGGAACAGCGTTCACCGGGACCGTTACTATAATGGTTGCTACACAAGCACCAAGGTGACCAGCGGAAACACCAAGGTCATCGTCAGCAATGGCAACGGTGCCACCTGTAACGGATTCTCCAGCTCCAATTGTAGCTGCAGCGGCAACGGCAACGGCAAGTCGTGCAAGACCCAGCGCTGGACCCATACCTGGGTGAAGAACAACCGTTCCACCTGGGGCGGCTGCATCATGGATCGCCACAGGGACAACAATACCAATTACGACGTTTCCAACATCGCACCCACTGCAGGCGCCACCCCTCCCAAGGGCTTCCCCGCGACCAACCCCCAAGACTGCCTGGGCACCACGGTTACATCGCTGGGTTATGACTGGACGACATTGACCAACAAGATCGATGCGATGTCGCCGAACTCGGCAACCAACCAGCAGATTGGCATGGCGCATGGCTGGCAGACCCTGACCGACTCGCCCCCCTACAGCCCTGGCGCGGTGCCGGCCAATACCAGCCGCTACATCATCATCCTGTCGGACGGTCACAACACCAAGAACCGCTGGTGGGGCAATGGCTCCTCGACCGGCACGTCCGATACCGACCTGATTGATGATCGCATGGACGAGGTCTGCGCCGCGGCGAAGGCCGATGGCATCACGGTCTATTCGATCTTCCTGAATATCAGCAGCAGCGGCAATTCTGCGCCGCTGCAGAACTGCGCCAGTGACAGCACCAAGTATTTCGCCCTGACCAGCACCAGCGCGGTCGTCACCACCTTCCAGCAGATCGGCCAGTCGATCACCAACGTGCGCGTGAGCAAGTGATGCTAGCTCCTCGAAAGAGGCATACTCCAGAGGTAACAACGATGAATGCATTGCAATCAAGTCCACTTCGGTATCATGTGAATAACACAACGAAAGTGGTCGCCAAGTTTTTACAACTGAGTGCGGGGATGAGCCTTATCGGTGGCGGTGCCGGGCTATCGTTGCCCTTTGCAACTAACGCACTCACTATATTACCCAAGCTGCAGCAAGGCCCAATTGTGTACCTCTTAAGTGGAATAGGGCTGTTCGGTGCTGGTATTTTGTTGCTCTATTCCTGCTGGACTGGTCGCGCCGCTTGGCGCGACGAATAAGGCAGGCAAGAAAATTCTGCTCGAATGACCGCTATTGGCGCAAAGCGGACATTCATCCGACAGGGGGCGAATGTCCGCTTTGGAGAAAAGCGGACACTCAGACATGGCCATGGTCGTGGGAATAGCCCCTGCTAGGGGTACCTATGCTGCCGCCTGATGGGCTGTGATGTTCTTGACCGTGGCTGCGTACCAGCTAGTTCCACGAGCGGTAGGGATGCCGCGATCATTCAGAGCCTTGGCGATGCCGTTGAGGGAATTGATCCCCGCCTTTTTGATGGACGCGATGACCGGCAGCGTGTTGGCCGCGAACTGGTCGGCCTCTTGGCTGATCTTGCTGCCGCGAACGCGGGCGGCTTCCTTGGCTGACATTCCCTGCCGATTGGGATTGGCGAAGCCGAGCAGAGCGCCGCGGGCCTTCTTGGCCTTGAGGGCGGCCTTGGTGCGGTTGCTGATCTGCTCGCGTTCCTCTTGGGCGACAGCGGCCAGGATGCGGATTGTCAGGGGCGTGGCGTTCGCATTGTCCACCGCCACGAACTTCACACCGCTTTCCAAGAGATTGCCCAGGAATGCCGCGTTGCGCGTCAGGCGATCCAGCTTGGCGATGACCAGGGTGGCCTTGCGCTTGCGGCAGAGATCCAGGGCGGCCTTCAGTTGGGGGCGGTTATCGTGGCGCTTGCCGCTTTCCTGCTCCACGAACTTGGCGATCAGCTCCCATTGTCCGCCATTGAGCCAGCCCATCACGGCGGCCTCTTGGGCTTCTAGGCCCAAACCGGAGCGCCCCTGCTTATCCGTGGAGACCCGCGCGTAGCTGACGAATTGACCGGTTGCCATGACATTTCCCCTTGCCTGTATAACTACCCAACGACGGTAGGCTAGTTATAAGACCCTAGGCAAGAGGGCATTACTGAATGCCTGCCAAGGCAGAGACGGGCCTGTAGGGTCCTGGTTCCCCCGTTTGATGCCGATAAAATCTTGGGGCTTGCGACAAGGATGGCGCGAAAAGTGAGTTATATCCTTTAATATACAATGGCTTGCGAGACATAGCCCCCCTAAGACCCCTCGCGCGCGTGCGCGTATTGGTCCCAAAACCCCCAAGTTGAATTGATAACCCATTGAAAAACCTATTGTTTCCAATGGGCTAACCCATTGAAATATCAAGGGCTTGCCGAGCTGACTGGTCGGGTGGGGTCTTAGATTCCGGGGGTCTACTTGGGCCTACTTCAGACGATCAGGCCAGAGCGCCGAAGTGTGCCAGGGCCACGGCGACACGCTGCCAGCGACGGTGTTGGGCAGCTGCGATACGTGCGCGACCTTCCGGCGTTTTGGGGCCGGTGGATTTTCCGCCATGCAATCGGCAGCGGCCATTGACCAGGGCGGCCTTGGTGCAAGCACCGCCGTCAGAGCCGGTGGAAGCGCCGCAATGCTTGATGATCCGCATGGAAGTCTC
The DNA here is from genome assembly GCA_945882615.1 of Rhizobium sp. Q54. Lineage (GTDB taxonomy): Bacteria > Pseudomonadota > Alphaproteobacteria > Micropepsales > Micropepsaceae > Rhizomicrobium. The sequence goes on from CAMCWK010000032.1 coordinate 7,080, forward strand.
CTTGCCTGTATTTTCTCTGTATTAACAGAGAGGATAATCCGTATACGGAATATATAACCCCGTCAGTTCCTTGGCAATGAAATGCCCGCTACTTGCCGTTATTAAACGGCGTCAGTGGCCAGGATTTGATCTATCTGGTCGACACCAGCGAATGTCCGCTTTTCTCCAAAGCAGTCATTCTAACCCGGTCGTCCCTATGTCCGCTTTGCGCCAAAAGCGGACATGGGTCAGTGCGGCAAAAAAGGGGCACCGCAAAAGATGAGAGGCTAGTGCGGACTCAGGAACTTGGACCCGAGTTTTGCGGTTTCCGCGGCCAAAAGCGCTATCAATGTCTTGCGCTTTTCCAGCTCAACTTCAACGTCTAACAGCGCCTCAAATCTCGCGATGTTCTCGGTGATGGTCCACGGCTCGAATGCATCGGCTGGCATGGTGACCTTTCGACCGCCCGCATAGGGCAGTCGAGCGAACCTGTGCCTCATGGTCCTAGGAGTCAAACTCAGCCGTAGGGCGAATTGGGTTCCCGCGCTCTCTTTGGGGACTAATGGCCGCTTTGCGTCAGGAACTCTGGCCTTCCCCCGGTCGGTTTAATGTCTGCTTTGCGCCAAAAGCGGTCATTCGCGGAGCCTTTCCGTTCGTTGCGAGAAGCTAAATGGCTTATTTAAAATGCGATACAAATTGCGCAATAAGCGGAAATTGATTTGTCCTACAGTCAGGTCAGGCAAGGTGCATTAGGAGACTAATCGCCCCCTAAACTAAGCCCGGAAGCCGAGAACGCTTCCGGGCTTATTCATGCGCCGCGTGAGCTGCATGTCCGCTTTGCGCCAGAAGCGGATGTCAGTAAAACGCAGATTATCCGCAGCTACTTTTGATGACGGACATTAGCGATAGAATGGCTGGGCAGTGAGCCAGCGAGGTCCGTAGTGCGGTTCGGGTTGGCCCACTTCGAGCGCGCCCAAGTCTGGAGCAGCACCGGCAAATCCGTCATTGACGGTCGGGATGCGATCTGCGGCATCCACGGCCTTGCCGCCCGGCTTGAGGCGGAAGGTGAGGTCCATCGCATGATAGACTTGGTGGCGCTTGGCCGGGTCTGGCAGCGTCATCTTCTCGAAGGTATCGACGTCGAGTTCGACACCGTGCCGCTCCTGGCCAGTTGCGGCGCTCAGCGCGGCAAGCGTTGCGAAGTTCGCATTACCGCCCGGCGCCTCCCAGCGATACTGCTCTGTCACGCCAGGATTGGGCCGGTAGCCGTTATAGTCGGAGCTGTAGGCATTGTTCGCGTTCACCCATCGCATCACGCCCTGCTTGGCGTTACGGCCGATGAAGAGGTTGTTCCGGAAATGTCCGTTGGAGGCTGGCCCGCCGGCCTGCTCTCCGATCAGCGTATTGTGCCACCAGAAGATGCCGGCGGGATTGGCATTGATTTTGAAGGCGTTCGAAACGTTGTAGGAGAGATTGCGAATGAAATAGACTGGTCCGCCGAAGACTGGTTGTGTGCTGTAGCCGTTGCGAGCTGCGTTAACGCCGCGGTTCTGATAGACGCGGATGTTGTGTACGCCGCCGTCGGCTTCCACAAAGTCATCGCCGGACATGTGGATGTCGTTGCCGTAGATATCAATCGACGAGGCGCGCCGGTCAGGATCGCTCGGGGGCGTGCCATAGGTCGAGATGCCGACGCCGTCGTGGAAGTAGGCAATAGAATTGTGGGCGATCACATGGCCAGGGCCATAGACCTTGATTGCATAGTAGCTCCGCATCTCGTGAGAACCGTAGATGCCGGCCTGCACTTCGTCAGGCTGCCGGAATTGGCGGTTCCAGCCGACCAGAAGGTTGCGCGTCTCGGGGCGGCCGAGAAAGACATTGTCGGCAATGTAAAAGTCGCTCGACCCCGCATACTCCGTCCAGACTCCGGAGCCGATATTTTCGAAACGGCTGTTCTTGACCGTCAGTCCGACGGCCCCAATCACCTCTTTCATGCCCGCGAAGAGCGCGACATCGGTGTCGCGGAAGGTTAGCCCATCGAAAATATGGTAGGCCGATGCCGACACGTCGAACAGTTTATAATTTCCCGCTCCGTCAATCACGACATCGCCGTCACCGGCTGCCTTGATGGTGATGGGCTTCTCGGCCGTACCCTTGGCTGTGAGCCACATGACCCCGTCAAAGGGCGTCACCATCGGGTCGACGTAATCGAGTCGTTCGTTCCGGTAGATGCCGGCATGCATGAGGATGGTGTCGCCGGGCTGGATGCGGCGCTCCCATACCACGCTCCAGTCGCCGAGTCCGGCACCGTAGTAAGCCTGCAGCAGGCTGTCGAAGGCGGGCTGCTTGCGCTCTCCCTTGTAACCGGGCGGATAGACGTGAAGGGTCCGCCCCCCCACATAGGGCTGCGGTTCGACCCGCGTCTTTGCGCGTACGATGTGCGTTGTCTGACCCGAGGCGCCGTCAGGATCGGCCAGCGTGAAGCGGGCCTCATATTCCGTGCCGGGTTGGAGGCCCAGGATGCTGCCGGCGAAACCGTCGGGGACAATGTAGCTGAGGTTCTCAACGTCACGGAAGATGCGCTCGCCGCCGACACGCACCAGCGGCAACGCCTTGCGCCAGGCGGCCTCGCCGGTGCGGCGGAACTCGACCGAGACAGAGGCATTGCGATTGGCGTCGCCGGTAATCGCCCATTCGAAGCCCAGATTCTCCAAGGTCGGATGCTCGACCGTGAATCGGCCCGCAACTGTGCGGCTCTGGGGCTTTGTTTGTGTCTTGATTTGAGTCTGGGCGTATGCGGCCAAAGCCGTCGCCACAATCGCCAAAGTCAGGACGGCAAGCGCCCCTATGGCGGAACGTTTAATCATGTTCTGCATATCGCCCCCCTCAGGCTGCTAAGCTCTTTGTCCCAGCACAACTGAGACTAGTGCATGGGCAGTGTCCGGTCCAGATGCGGCGGCGCTTGCAGAAAGTCAAAATTTATCAACAGCGCCGCGCTTACCGCGTTAGCTAAGGACGGGAAAAGTCTATTCCCCGAAGCAGAAATGATGGCGCGGTGAAACTCCAAATCTGGCTCGGTAAGCCACGATGGTTAGTCTTCTTCATCCGAAGTATTGCACCCTCCATTGTGGTGTTTTAACAATAATACAAGTGATCTGGTTCAAGCGTGAATTCAGACCGATAAGAGGGAGAATGTAATGCGAGCTCGTCACATCAGAAACGCTAGCTGGGTCGCTTTATTTGCTGTCTTCGCAATTGCCGCCACGAGAATCGATGCATACGCACAGGCACTACCAGTGCCCTCAGCGGGCATCGTCACTGACGTACCTGGCGCAACTGACAAGCCTGATGCATCGCGTGCATACAAATTCGTCTTCGACGTAAAGAGCATGGCAAGTTCCGCTTCAGACATCAGTCCGGCGCTGACTGGCATTGGCAGATTGCTGAATACCTACCGCAATTACGGCGTCGCTGCCAACAAGATCGAGGCTACTGCGGTTTTCCACGGTGATACCATCGCACTTGTTACGAAGGATGATACATACCGCGGTCGAACGGGAGCCAGTGAAAATCCAAACAAGGCAATTCTCAATCAGCTTCTCGCGGCAGGTGTGAAACTTGTGGTTTGCGGAGGATCAGCGCGGGCACAGAATTACACGACATCTGACTTGCTGCCTTCTGTCACAATGAATCTCTCGGCCACTATAACCTTGATGGAGCTTGAATCGCGAGGCTACGTAAAGGTTGACCGTTGAGGCAGTTTAAGCTGCATCGGTTATCGGACAGTGACCAGCGCCACAGGCTTTTATGCCCGTGCCACCCCATCTGGATGGAACGCCAGCTATGCAGTAGTCTCACTCACGCTGGTACAAAACATCCGGCAGGCCAGTTGGGCGTCAAGGCGGAGAAACTGGGCGACAGCACCGGCCGTCTCGCCGGTTACACGGCCTAAGCAGCGGAACCGGGGCACATGAAGAAGGCTTTGGGATTTGGTTTTCTGCTTCTGGGCGCGGCCCTGCCGGCCACCGGCTGGGCAGGCGTGCAGGAAGATCGGCTGGTCGAGGCGGTCCGCGGCAACGATCACGCCGCCATCAAGAGCGCGCTGAAAGGCAAGGCCAATCCGAACGCGTCGCTTCCCGACAATTCCACCGTCCTGTCCTGGGCGGTAGATCGTCAGGATCCGGAAACGGTCAGCATGCTGCTGGCCGCCGGTGCCAAGCCCAGCATCGTAGACATCAACGGCGCCTCGCCGTTGACGCTGGCCTGCGAAAGCGGCCATTCGGGCATCGTCGCCAGCCTGCTTGCGGCCGGTGCCGACGCCAAGGCGGCCCGCGCTGACGGCGTCTCGGCGCTGGCGCTGTGCGCCGGCACTTCAACTTCCGAAGCGTTGACGGGCATGATCGCCAAGGGCGCTGACGTGAATGCCGCCGACATGCAGGGCCAGACGCCCCTGATGTGGGCCGCCGCCAAGGGGCGCACCGACAATATCGCGGTGCTGCTGAAGGCGGGCGCCAACGTCAACACCGCCGCCAAGAAGGGCTTCACGCCGCTGTTCTTCGCGCTGCAGAGCAAGGTGCCCGCCGCATCGATGGCGCTGCTGGACGCGGGCGCCGACGCCAAGGCCGTGCTGCCGGACGGCACCACCGTGATCCAGGCCGCGCTCCTGATGAAGAACGATCCCTTCGCGATGCAGGTCGTGTCGCGCGGCGCCGACGTCAATCAGCGCGACTCCAAGGGCTGGCAACTGATCCATACCGCCGCCCTCAGCGGCAATCCCGCATTGATCAAGATGGTGCTGTCCAAGGGCGGCAATGCCAATGCCCTGACCACGCCGCCGCCGGTCGAACAGCAGAAGGGCGTGTTTTACGCCGCCATGCTGATCCAGAACGGCCCCGCCTGGGGCGCGCAACAGGTGCAGGTCGCCGCGCTTGGCAGCGTCTCCCCCAAGCCGGTCAAGACCGATGCTACCGACATCAAGCGCCGTCCCCTGGAAGGCTTCGAACATCTGCTGCCGCCGCCGGGCACCCCGACGCCGCCGCTGCTGCTGGCGGCCCAGTCCGGTTCGGTGGAAGCAATGAAGGTCCTGATCGCGGCCGGTGCCGATCCCAAGGCCAAGGCGGCTGACGGCCTGACCCTGGCGCTGGCCGCGGCCCGTGGCGGCAACCTGGAAGCGCTGAAGTTCGCGCTGGAGCTTGATCCCGACATCCATGCCCTGGCCCAGGAAGGCCGCAGCATCATACACATGGTGGTGGAGAACCGTAACTCCACCGAGCATGAGGCGATGATCACCTATCTCGCCGACAAGGGCGCGGCCCTGAATGTGAGAGATGAACGCCTCGTCTCGCCGGGCAGCTACTTCAACCGCGTCGGTCCGGAACAGCTGCGGGTATTCTACATCCAACTTCTCAAGGACCGAAAAATCAAGCAGGTACCCGATGGCCTTGAGCCTTTGATGGTCCAGTAGCTCCCGTGATCTACGAGCAACAAACGCCGCCGCCTTTTATCTCAAGCCGATCATCGCGCGCTCACTTTCTTCGCGATAGCCCTTTTCTACCTGGACGAATGCTTCCTCGGGATCATCCGGGAGATCTTCGTATTTGTCGGTGGATTGACCCCATGTGCTAGACATACATTCTCCAATCCCTGTCGCGGTCCACAGCTAATACCCGCACCGAACCAGCGCGTCCGCAGCCAGGCTATAAGAACGCTCACTGATAAACGTTTTGTATTCGTCCTTAAAGAGGACGTCGGTGCACATTGCGCTCCCAGTAATTTTGTCAACCGACGGTGGCATTTTCTTCCGGTACACGGAGGGCGCATCTCCTCCCAATGTTCGATTGTCCGCCCGCGATAGAAAACAAAAGTTTGCAAGCACAGAGTCGCCAATTTCCGTTTGGCCGCTCACCTTTAGGAAATCACGCGGCATGAGATGATGAAATTCTGTCCGATTGGCTTCTTTGAGAGTGGTCGCGAGGTCTACTGGTGCACCCGAGATGAATGACAGAGGTGCGTGCTGTGCCAAAAGCAAAATAAACGTCTTCGTATTTACGCTGCCAATGTTAAAATTACTCTCCGAAAAGAATTCCGGTCCAAGAGATAGTGAGAATTCGCCCAAAGCAGACGCTTTCCCATCTGCGAGGTTTTTCATTTCGGCGATGTCAGAATTTAGGTTCCTGAGTACGCCCGAGCTGTATCGCCGCGAGAACGCCGATTTCCAAAACCAGCGGTTAATCTGCCCACTTTGGTCATTCGAATATTTGACCTCTTTCGTGCCCGGAACGGCGAAGAACACCGCCAGAGGAACAAGCATGGTGGAAAAAGGCAAATTATCCAGCGTTTGAACTTTAAAGTGTGTTCGCAAATAATCGACTGCGTATTTTACGCCGTTTATAACTCGATCAAAATCTTTTCGGACAGCTGTCCCGTTCAACTTGACCAACGCTTCGGGCGAAGCGTCACCGCTTAATATTGCAGAACAGCACCGTAATAGAAGAGTGATGTCTTCCCCAATGTCACCGAAGCCGAAGGGCTTTAAAGTGTCGGCAAGTTCGGTGAATTGTTCCTGAAGATCGAAATCTTCGCTCCAAGTCCATGCGGAAAGAAGCTGCAAAGTGTCCAGCTTCACACCCTGCCTGTTGATGCGCTCGAAGATAATCGCCACGGTGGCTCGATCTTCAGTGGAGGAAAGCTGAAGGGGTATCCTCATCTCCTTGAACACGGCTTGCATTTCGTCGGTTTTCGCCGCCGTTTCATCGTCCAGTTTCTTGGTAGCTGCTCGGTATGCAACGGTGTCGAACAAGGATTTCAACGGGAAGTATCGGCCTGGGTCAGCTTCCGAAGGTGGGAGGGCAAGAAACTGGGTGTCTTGTGCGCTCTCCTCGGCTTTGAGATCGAAGTATATATCCAGCCAGTTGTTTCCCGATTGCATGGGCAACCCGGTTTGAAACACTCCGAAAATGGACGTTATGCGCTGTTGCCCATCTAGCACGTAATCAACGGGATAATCGGCCTTCGGTTCGGGAAGTGCGAACGGCCCGAGGTTTCGTTCGACCCGTAATTTCTCTCGTGTGCGCCAAAAGAGAAGTGATCCGAACGGATATTTCTTATAGATGCTGTCCATAAGGTAGGCGACTCGATCAGGCTCCCACACAAAGCCCCGCTGGAACGCCGGGACTCGGATTTGGCCCCTATGGACCTGATCCAGTATTTCGCGAATTGTGATCGTTTCCATCCCGCCGCCCTTTTTCCCCATCTTAGAGCAGCTTTACGATTGCGGGAGGCAGCGCGCGTGAAAGAGGTGGGGGGAATTTGCGCAATAATAAACGCCCGTCCTGACCGCTCTGAAGCGCTGTAAACGGCGGGATTAAGATGAATATATTTTGCGTATAATCTTAATAGCGCGATTGGCCGAACTGTGTATTCGACCTTTAAGATGTTGATAACATGGGGGAAAGTGGTGGGTGATGTAGGGATCGAACCTACGACAAGCTGATTAAGAGTCAGCTGCTCTACCAACTGAGCTAATCACCCACGCTGCCCGGCGGCCTTGGTATTACCGTCAGGGACCGGCCTCATAACAGAGGGTTATCCCTCTGTCTATAAAGGCTTATGGAACCGGCTGTGGGCAGATTTTGGCGGCAAAAATCGCCGGAAAACAGGCCGCTTTTTACTAGTCCCGGGGGGCTGGAGGGCAATCAGATAATGCCGCCGGCGGAGCGCGGAATTTCGACCTGGCGGTGGATATGCACGCTCATCAGGATGCCGAAGCCCAGCATCACCGTCAGCATGGCCGAGCCGCCATAGGACAGAAGCGGCATGGGAATGCCGACCACCGGGATCAGGCCCATCACCATCAGCCCGTTGATCATGATGTAGAAGAAGAAGTTCAGGATGATGCCCATCGCCACCAGCCGGCCGAAATGGCTGCGGGCGCTCATCGCCGTCTGCACGCCATAGAAGATCACCGTGGCGAACAGGATCAGCAGCGCCAGGGCGCCGACAAAGCCGAATTCCTCGCAGAAGCTGGTCCAGATGAAGTCGGTCTGCTTTTCCGGCAGGAAGTTGAGCCGGCTCTGGGTGCCTTCCAGGAAGCCCTTGCCCGCGATGCCGCCAGACCCGATGGCGATCTTGGCCTGGGTGATGTTCCAGCCCTTGCCCAGCGCATCGGCGGCCGGATCCAGGAACGTCTCCACCCGCGCCTTCTGATAGTCATGCAGCACAAACTGCCAGGCCAGCGGGATGGCGGCGGCGATGCCCAGCAAGGTCGGGCCGATCCACCACCAGGACAGCCCCGCCAGGAACAGCAGGGCGCAGCCATCCATGATGATGATCAGGGTGGTGCCCAGATTGGGCTGCAGGAAAACCAGAACCGCCGGAATCCCGATCATGGCCAGGCCAATGGCCAGTGGCAGCGGCTTGGAGACATCCTCCATGCTCTTGCCGTGGAGAAACCGCGCCAGCGCCAGCACCAGGGCGATTTTCATCAGTTCGGAGGGCTGCAATTCCAGCGGCCCGATGGAGATCCAGCGCTGGGCCCCCATTCCCATATGACCAACCAGCTCCACCGCCACCAGCAGCAGCAGCGCCACAGCATAGGCGGGATAGGCCAGGCTCATCCATACCCGGATGTCGATCATCGCCGCCATCACCAGCACGGTGAGGCCCAGCGCGAAATGACCCATCTGGCGCAGCGCCCAGGGATGGAACTGGCCGCCCGCCACCGAATAGAGCATGGCGATGCCGGCGGCGCCGATCAAAGCGATCAGCAGCACTAGGCCCCAATTCACCTCGAGCAGCTTGTCGGCGAAGGACAAGGTGCGCTTGGCCGCGGCATAGGGACGGGGCGTCATCAGCCCCCCGCTTTCGGCCGCACCGGCTGGGTGCTGCTCTGCTTTTTGGGCGGGCCGGCGGCAGCCGACGTCACCGGATAGGCGTTGGGAAGGCGCGCCGGATCGCGCTGCTGGCAGAAATGCAGGATGTCGCGGGCCATCACCACCTGCGGATGGCCGATGGCGCCATGCTCGATGATGTTGACAATGGCGTATCTGGGATTGATCACCGGCGCATAGCCCGCGAACAGCGCGTGGTCGCGCATTTTCCATTCCAGGTTCGCGTTCTTGGTCAGGCCGCGGGCGCGTTCTTCCTTGCTGAAGCGGCGGACCTGGGCGGTGCCGGTCTTGCCCGCCATTTCAAAGCCCGGCTCGGTGATGCGCTCGGGATAGGCGGTACCGCCCGGCTGATTGACCACCTTGTCCAGGCCGGCGCGCACGACTTCCAAACTCTTTTCGCTGACGTCCAGCAGCGCGGGCGCTTCACGCGGCATCAGCCGCCCGCCCACCGAATGGACCAGCCGCGGGCTGACCGTCTTGCCGCTGGCGACGCGCGCCATCATCTGCACCAGTTGCAGCGGCGTGACCGTGACATAGCCTTGGCCAATGCCGACGCTGATCGTGTCGCCCTGCTGCCAGGCCCATTTGTAGGTCTTCTGCTTCCATTCCCGGCTGGGAATGAGCCCGCCGCGCTCGCCCGGCAATTCGATGCCGGTGGGCGCCCCCAGGCCCAGCTTGCGGGCCATCTGCTCGATCTTGTAGATCCCAAGCCGACGCGAGGTCTCGCAGAAAAACACGTTGCAACTGTGTTGCAGCGCGCTCTGCACATCCATCGAGCCATGACCGCCCTTGCGCCAGCAATGGAAGGCCCTGCCGCCGAAATAATAGGCGCCGCTGCAATGGACGCGGTAATCGGGCGTCGCGATGCCCGCTTCCACCGCCGCCATCGCCACCGCAGTCTTGAAGGTGGAACCCGGCGGATAGGCGCCGCCCATGACCTTGTTGAGCAGCGGCTTGTGGTCGTTGGTGGTCAGCTCGCGCCACTGGGCGCCGCTCAGGCCATCGTTGAACCAGTTGGGATCAAAGCCCGGCGTGGACGACAAGGCGATCACGTCGCCATTATGGACATCCATCACGACGCAGGCGGCGCTTTCCTCCCCCAGCTTGCCGGCCACGAACTCCTGCACCTGACGGTCGAGGGTGAGATAGATATCCTCGCCCGGCTGGCCCGGTTCCTTGCCCAGCTCGCGGATGATGCGGCCGTAGGCATTGACCTCGACGCGCGAAGCGCCGGCCGTGCCGCGCACCTGCTTGTCATATTCTTTTTCGATGCCGCGCTTGCCGGTGCGATAGCCTGGCAGGCCGAACAGCGGATCGGTGTCGGCCGCCTTTTCTTCCGGCGATACCGAGGCGACATAGCCCAGCACATGCACCAGTTCCTTGCCGAACGGATAGTCACGGGTCTCGCCAATGTCGGGCTGCACGCCGGGCAGATAAGGCAGATGCAGGTTGATCCGGGAGAAATCCTCCCAGCTGAGATTTTCCGCCACCGGCACGGGAACGAATTTCTTGTTGGCGGCGATGTCGCGCAGCACCTTCTTCTTATGCTGGTCGGAGAGATGGATCACCTTGCCGATCTGCTCCAGCGCCTGCTCAACACCTTCGGTCGCCTGCTCCGACACCAGAAGCACCCGATAGTTTTGCCGGTTGTTGGCCAGTTCCACGCCGAAGCGGTCGACGATGCGCCCGCGCGGCGGCGCCAGCAGCCGCTGGGAAACCCGGTTGGCCTCCGCGTCCACCAGATATTCTTTGCCGTCACGAATCTGGAGCTGATAGAGGCGGCCCGCCAGCACCGCGAACACAACCGCCATGCCGCCGCCCATCCCCACCGCACGGCGGGTGAAGGTGGCGTAGCGGCTTTTGTCCTTCTTATCGAATAGCGGCATCAGATGTCGCTCCGCGACGCACCCACCAGGCGGTGGTGGATGATCCCGACAACATAGACCGTCGGGATATAGAACAACACCGTAACCGCCAGCACGCTGAGGATCGGCGCCACCGGCGGGAAGTGCCAGTAGAGCGCCGTGATGGTGAAATAGGCCGATGCGCACGCCGCGGCGGCGGCGGCGGCAAAGCCGATCACGGCGGCCAGACCCGAAAGCCCGGCGAAACTGTCGCGCTGACGCGCCACCAGGGCATAGGTCAGCACAAAGGCCAGGGTCCACACCCCCGGCGGGCCGCCCGACATGATGTCCTCGGCCATGCCGATGGCCAGCGCCGCGGCCGGCGTCATCAGGTCTGGTCTTACCAGGCACCAGAAATAGACCGGCACCAGCCCCAGCAGGGGCGGCGGCACCGCCCCGCCCAGCAGCGAGATCGGAATATTGGCGATAAAGACGCCGAGCAAGCCGCAGAATAGCGGCACCAGCGCCCCGAAGAGGCGCTGAAAGCTTGTGCTGCCGGGGCGTTCAAGCGCGGCCATGCTAATCGGCCCCCGCTTCAGCGGCTTCAGAGGGCGGCGCGGTTTCGCTCGCCGGTGTCACCGGCTTGGCCACCAGCACGGGCCTGGGTTTGGCGGGGACGACGGCCGTTGTCGCCGGCGGCACCGGGACTGGAGGCGGCTGCGGCTTCATGCCTGCGGCTTCCGCGGGCAACTGCGCGGTTGGCGGCAGCGCCTCTGGCGGCTGGGAGAAATTGAGAATCTCGACATCCTGGCTGGACGCCGGATCGGCCAGCAGCGCCACACGCCAGCCGCCATTGCCGTCATCCACCACCGTGCCGATGGGCAGGCCCGATGGCAGCAAGCCGCCGTCACCGGAACTCACCACCTGATCGCCGGCATGCAGGGCTTCCTGCCGCGAAACGATGTCCAGCAACGGCATCGCGCTATTGTCGCCGGTCATGATCGCCTGGACATTGCCGCTGCTGCCCGCCGCCGAGGCGATGGTGACCGGAACGCGCGAATTGAGGTCGGTGAGCAGGATCACCCAGCTGGTCCGCTCGCCGGTCAGATAGACGCGGCCGATCATGCCGCGCGCATCCACCACCGCCTGGCCCGGCATCGCCTTGTCCTGCTTGCCCGCATCAAGAATCATGGTCTGCAGGAAGGGCCGGCTGGCCCGTCCGATCACTTGCGCCAGCACCGCATTGAGCTTGGGATCGGGCACAGCATGCAGCAAGGTCTGATAGCGGGTCACCCGCGCCTGCAGCACGGTCGCCACATTGCGCCATTGGCGCAGGCGGGCATTCTCTTCCTTGAGTTTCAGGTTCTGCTCATAGACCGAGAAGACTTCGGTGATGGAACCGACAAAACGGTCGAAGCCGTGCACCGGTGCGCGGGCCGTTTCCAGTGCGGGCGCCAGCAGGTCGGTGACGCGGCTGCGCGCCTGGTCGAACAGGCCGGGCTGCGCCTTGCCCAACAGCACCAGGACGATTGCGAGCGCAATGACAATGACCAGCGGCAGCTGAGCATTGCTTTTTCGGGCGATCTTCCAGGCGTTTGCCATGCTGACGCGGCCCCTTCCGCGTGTCGTTAGAAGGCGGTGGACAGGACGTGCCGCATGCCCTTGGTATTTTCCAGAACCCGGCCCGTACCCAGCGCGACGCAGGAGAGCGGATCATCGGCGATGGAAACCGGCAGGCCGGTTTCGTCGCGCAGGACCTGGTCGAGATTGGCCAGCAGCGAACCGCCGCCCGTCAGCACGATGCCCTTGTCGACAATGTCGGCAGCCAGTTCCGGCGGGGTAGCCTCGAGCGCCACCTTCACCGCTTCGACAATCGCGCCCACCGGCTCGGCCAGGGCTTCGGCGATGTGACGCTGGGTTATGGTGATTTCCTTGGGAACGCCGTTCAGCAGGTCGCGGCCCTTGATCTCCATGGTCACGCCATTGCCGTCCATCGGCAGGGCGGCGGAACCGATTTCCTTCTTGATGCGCTCGGAAGAGGATTCGCCGATCAGCAAATTCTGGTGACGGCGGATATAGGCGATGATCGCCTCATCCATCTTGTCGCCGCCGACGCGCACGCTGCGCGAATAAACGATACCGCCAAGGCTGAGCACCGCCACCTCGGTGGTGCCGCCGCCGATATCCACCACCATCGAGCCGGTGGGTTCGGAGACGGGAAGACCGGCGCCGATGGCGGCGGCCATGGGTTCCTCGATCAGGAAGACACGGCGGGCGCCGGCCGAAAGCGCCGATTCCTGAATGGCGCGGCGTTCCACGGCGGTCGAGCCCGATGGGACGCAGACAATGATCATCGGATTGGCGAAGGAACGGCGGTTATGCACCTTGCGGATGAAGTGCTTGATCATCTCCTCGGCGACTTCGAAGTCGGCGATGACGCCGTCGCGCATCGGGCGGATGGCTTCGATATTGCCGGGCGTGCGGCCCAGCATCATCTTGGCGTCATTGCCGACGGCGCGCACGGACTTCTTGCCGCCGCGGGTGGTGATGGTGGCTACCACCGACGGCTCGTTGAGGACGATGCCGCGCCCTTTGACATAGACCAGCGTGTTCGCCGTGCCCAAATCGATGGCCATGTCACTTGAAAGCGCGCCAAGAAGACTGCCGAACATCTTAAATCCCGTCCCTAACCTGAAAAGTCCAACCCAAAACCTGCAAGCGCCATTCCTAAAAACGGCCCCGGAGCGCTCGTTCCCGGGGCCGCGCATCTTAACGAGGTCTCATCTAGCGACCGTTAACGCTTCTGGCGCCTGCTTTTCGCGCTTAACCAGCAGATTGTTCAAAGCGTTCACATAGGCATAGGCGGCGGCCACCATCGTGTCGGTGTCCGAGGCCCTGCCGGTGACGCTGCGGCCGTTTTCCTCCAGCCGGACGCTGACCGTGGCCTGGGCGTCGGTGCCTTCGGTCACGGCGTTGATCTGGAACAGCTGCAGGGTGGCGGTGTGGGGATAGGCCTCGCGGATCGCCATGAAGATGGCGTCCACCGGGCCGTCACCCGAGGTGGTCACGCTTTTGACCGTGCCGAAGGCTTCCAGGGTCAGGGAGGCGACCGGGATGATACCGGTGCCCGATTCCACCCGCAGCGCCTTGATCGAGATCGCCTCATGGCCGCGGATGATCTCGTCGTCCACCAGGGCGGCGATATCCTCGTCGAACACGTGCTTTTTCTTGTCGGCCAGGTCCTTGAAGCGCTTGAAGGCGTCCTCGAAAGCTTCGGTTTCCAGGCTGTAGCCCATGGCTTCCAGCTTGTCGCGGAAGGCATGGCGGCCGGACAGCTTGCCCAGCATCAACGAGGTGGAATGCACCCCGACATCCTCGGGCCGCATGATCTCGTAGGTTTCGACATTCTTCAACATGCCATCCTGATGGATGCCGCTTTCATGGCTGAAGGCGTTCTTGCCGACGATGGCCTTGTTGTACTGGACGGGAAAGCCGGTGACGTTGCTGACCAGCTTGGAGGCCCGGTTCAGCATGGTGGTGTTGATGCCGGTGGTGAAGGGCATGATGTCCTTCCTCACCTTCAGCGCCATCACGATCTCTTCCAGCGCGGCATTGCCGGCGCGCTCGCCGATGCCGTTGATGGTGCATTCCACCTGCCGCGCGCCCGCCAGCACGCCGGCCAGGCTGTTGGCCACCGCCAGGCCCAGATCGTTATGGACATGGGTGGAGAAGATCACCTTGTCGGCGTTGGGAACACGCTCGCGCAGCATCTTGATGATGTCGAAATATTCCTGCGGCGTGGAATAACCCACCGTGTCGGGCACATTGATCACCGTAGCGCCGGACTGGATCGCGACATCGACGCAACGGCACAGAAAGTCCGGCACCGTGCGGGTGGCATCTTCCGCCGACCATTCCACGTCATCGGTATAGTTGCGCGCGCGGACCACGCTGGCGCCCACCGCCTCCAACACGGCGTTTTCGCCCATGTTCAGCTTGTGCTTCATATGGACGGGGCTGGTCGAAATAAACGTGTGAATCCGGGGCCTGAACGCACCTTTCAGGGCCTCGCCGGCGCGGTCGATATCCTTGAATCCGGCGCGGGACAGGCCGCAAACGGATGCGCGCTTGACGATCTTGCTGATCTCCTGCACCGCGCGGAAATCGCCGGGCGAGGAAATGGGAAAGCCGGCTTCGATGATGTCGACGCCCATCTCGTCCAGCAGTTCGGCGATCTGCAGTTTTTCTTCGTGGCTCATCGCCGCGCCAGGCGACTGTTCGCCGTCACGCAAAGTCGTGTCGAAGATTTGAATCGGTGTCGTTTCGGTATTGGTGGTGACCATGTCAAAAGTCCTTCTGTTCGTCGCAGCTTGCGACTTCAATTCTCTTGGCTGTCCTTGATCCCCTAAACACCGGATGCGCGACCATTCGCGCGAGCCGAGCGCCTAGGGGCAGCTAAGAAGAAGAAGCGCCTGCGAAGAACCGAGGGAATGACGGGGCTGAATGTTGGCGCGCGTGAAATCGCGGGCGGAAAATCCACCCGTCCCGATTTCGCTATGCACGCCTTCCGTCATTGACCTGTCGCCGTTCCGCCCGTCAAAAATTCACCGGTACTCACTGTAACCAACGGATAAAGCACCGTTTTTTGCCAGCGTTTGCGCGGTTTTACGCCGATTTCACCCTGTGGCGCAATAGCGACAGGGCCGCTTTTCGGAAAACACCCGTCTCCGCCGCCAGAAATTTACACCGTAAACAATATCTTGCTCCCGGCGCCGTGAAATGGGGATGGAAGAGCAACCTTCCGCACACGGAAATCCGCCCCGGCTCCGGCCTCGTCAAAGCATGTTTTTGTGACATGCAAAGTGGTTGCCTCGGCCCTCGAACGCGCCTATCGGGGCGGACGAACAATCGTTTTTGACCCATCTCAAGCTTCGAGTCCTGCGGATATGAAAATCCTGCCGCCCGTCTCGATCGAAGCACGCCGCCTGCTGCCCAGCCGCTGGGACCTGCTGGCGGCGGTGATGGTGCTTGGCTTTATCGTGGCTTTTGCCGATGCCAGCCGTCTTCTGGTGCAGCCGCTGGCCAGCATTTCCGGGGGCGATCTGGACCTGGATCCGGCCCATTTGCCCGGTTACGCCCTGCGCACCGGGCTTCGGATGCTGCTGGCGATGGGTCTTTCGCTGGCCTTTACCTTCACCTACGCCACCTGGGCGGCCAAGAACCCCCGCGCCGGCAACCTGCTGGTGCCGCTGCTGGATATCCTGCAGTCCGTCCCGGTGCTGGGCTTCCTGTCGGTGACAGTGGTGTGGTTCCTCAGCCTGTCGCCCGGGCGCATCTTCGGGGCGGAACTGGCCTGCGTCTTCGCCATCTTCACCAGCCAGGCCTGGAACATGGCCTTCAGCTTCTACCAGTCCCTGCGCACCGTGCCCGAAGACCTGACCGAGGCGGGCCGTATGTTCGGGCTTTCGGCCTGGGCGCGCTTCTGGCGCATCGAGGCGCCCTTCGCCATGCCGCCGCTGATCTGGAACATGATGGTCTCCATGTCGGGCGGCTGGTTTTTCGTGACCCTGTCCGAGGCGATCAGCGTCGGCAAGACCACCATCGCCCTGCCCGGTATCGGCTCCTATATCGCGGTCGCCATCGCCCAGCAGAACCTGACCGCCATCCTCTACGCCATTCTGGCGATGCTGATCGTGATCCTGATCTATGACCAGCTGCTTTTCCGCCCGCTGGTGGCCTGGGCCGACCGCTTCCGGGTGGGCGAAGACCAGAGCGATCCCCCGCCCCGAAGCTGGGTCCTGGACATGCTGCGCCGCTCACGCCTCATCGACTGGATGACGGCGCCCTTCGACCAGATGATGCGCTGGAGCTACCGCTTCCAGCCGCCATCCTTCGGCGTGCGTGCCGGCTTTCGCGATGCCGACAGCAAACGGGCCGACATTGCGTGGTACGCGATCCTGACCGCGCTGGGGCTTTACGCCTTCTTGCGCATTTACGCTTTCGCCTACGCCAATCTCAGCTGGAGCGATTTGGGCACAGCGGTCGGGTTGGGCTGCATCACCATGCTGCGGGTGGTGGTGCTGATCGCCCTGGCCAGCCTGATCTGGACCCCGATCGGCATCTATGTGGGCTTGCGTCCCCGCCTCACCCGCATCGTGCAGCCGGTGGCGCAATTCTTCGCCGCCTTTCCCGCCAACATTCTTTTCCCGCTGGCGGTGTCGCTGATCGTCTTCTGGTCGCTCAATCCCGATGTCTGGCTGTCGCCGCTGATGGTGCTGGGCACCCAATGGTACATCCTGTTCAACGTGATCGGCGGCGCCAGCACCATTCCCAAGGAGCTGCTGGATGCCGGCGACAATTTCGGCGTGCGTGGCTGGCTGTGGTGGAAGAAAATCGCCCTTCCCGCCGTGTTTCCCCATTACCTGACCGGCGCCATCACGGCTTCGGGCGGCACCTGGAACGCGTCCATCGTGGCGGAAGTCGCCAATTGGGGCGAGACCAGACTGCGCGCCCATGGCCTTGGCGCCTATATCGCCGACGCCACCCAGGCCGGAGATTTCCGCCTGGTGGTGCTGGGCATCGCGGTGATGGCGTTTTTTGTCGTGGTGGTGAACCGGCTCTTCTGGCGACCGCTTTATTGGTACGCCGAACGCAAGTACCGTTTGATCTGATCTGAGAAGTTGGCATGACCAATCTGCTGGAAGTCCACAATGTCAGACGAACCTTCCCCCGCGGCGGCGGCGAGGAATTGCTGGTGCTGGACGACGTCAACCTGACCCTGAAGCAGGGCGAGATTGTTGGCCTGCTGGGCCGTTCGGGTTCGGGCAAGTCCACCCTGCTGCGCCTGATCGCGGGGCTGGCGCGGCCGCAGGGCGGCAGCCTGACCTATATGGGCGCGCCGATCCAAGGCCCGGCCCAGGGCGTCTCCATGGTGTTCCAGGGCTTTGCGCTGTTTCCCTGGATGACGGTGCTGGAGAATGTCGAGCTGGGCCTGGAAGCGCAGGGCCTGCCAACGGCGGAAATCCGCAGCCGCGCCCTGGCCGCCATCGACCTGATCGGCCTGGACGGATACGAAAGCGCCTATCCGCGCGAGCTTTCGGGCGGCATGCGCCAGCGCGTCGGCTTCGCCCGCGCCGTGGTGGTGCATCCCAACATTCTTTTGATGGACGAACCCTTCAGCGCCCTGGACGTGCTGACAGCGGAAAACCTGCGCACCGACCTGGTGGAGCTGTGGGGCAATGGCAAGCTGCCGATCAAGGGCATCATGCTGGTCACCCATAATATCGAGGAAGCGGTCTTGATGTGCGACCGTGTCCTGCTGTTTTCCTCCAACCCCGCCAAGGTCAGCGCCGAGATCGTCATCAACCTGCCGCAGCCGCGCGACCGCACCAGCCCCCAGTTCGAGGATTATGTCGACCGCATCTATGTCGAAATGACCGCCAAGCGCGTCGAACGCATGCGCCAGGCGCTGGGCGCCACCGGCACCAACATGGAACTGTCCCATGTCTCGCCCAACCAGATTTCCGGTCTTATTGAAGCCTTGGCAGCCGCCCCGTACGACGGCAAGGCCGACCTGCCCGACATCGCCTATGAGCAGGAGCTGGAAGTCGACGAACTCTTCCCCGTGGCCGAAGCCATGCAGCTGCTCAGGCTGGCGGAAGTAGAAGGCGGCGACATCAAGCTGACGCATATGGGCCGGCGATTTGCCGATGGCGAGCTCAATGAGCGCAAGGAAATCTTCTCCCGCGCCTTGATGAGCCATGTGCCGCTGGCAGCCCATATCCGCAAGGTTCTGGACGAACGCGCCAGCCACAGCGCCCCCAAGACCCGTTTCCTGGACGAGCTGGAAGATCACATGGCCGAGGATACGGCGGAGGAAACGCTCAAGACCATCGTGAGTTGGGCGCGCTTCGGCGAGCTGTTCAGCTATGACGACGACGCTGCGTCGTTTAGTCTTGAAAATCCCACTTAGAAGACCGGCTTAGGTTTGACCGTGCTGGCCGCCAGCTTGGCGCGGCCACGCGCTTGGTCGGTATTGTCGCCGCGGGACAGCGCCACGCCCATGCGGCGCTTGGCAAAGCTTTCCGGCTTGCCGAACAGGCGCAGGTCGGTGCCCGGTACCTTCAGCGCATCGTCCACCCCGGCGAACGTCATCGCCTTGGCGTCCACACCGCCATAGATCACCGCCGAGGCGCCGGGTGACGACATTTGGGTGTTGACCGGCAGGCCCAATATGGCGCGGGCATGGAGGGCGAATTCCGATTGGAATTGGCTGACCAGCGTCACCAGCCCTGTGTCATGCGGGCGCGGCGATACTTCCGAGAACCAGACCTCATCACCCTTGATGAAAAGCTCGACCCCGAAAATACCCAGACCGCCCAGGGCGCCGGTGACCTTGGCGGCCATGTCGCGCGACTTCGTTTTCGCCGCCTCGCTCATCGCCTGGGGCTGCCAGCTTTCGATGTAATCGCCATCCTTCTGGACATGGCCGATAGGCTCGCAGAAATGGGTGCCATCGACAGATCGCACTGTCAGCTGGGTGATCTCGAAATCGAACACGATCTCGCCTTCCACGATCACCCTCGCCTCGCGCACCCGTCCCGCCGATAGCGCCTTGTCCCAGGCCACCACCACATCGTCGGGCGATTTCAGGCGCGACTGGCCCTTCCCCGAGGACGACATCACCGGCTTCACGAAACAGGGAAAGCCGATCCGCGCCACCGCCGCCTTCAACTCCTCCAGCGAGGAGGCAAAGGCATAGGCCGAGGTCGGCAGCTTCAACTCTTGCGCCGCCAGAACCCGGATGCGCTCACGGTTCATGGTGATATGGGCGGCGCGGGCGGTGGGGATGACGGTGCAGAGCTTGTCGGCCTCGATCCGCACCAGCTCGTCGGTGGCCAATGCCTCGATTTCCGGCACCAGGAAATCGGGCCGCTCATGCTCGACCAGCCGGCGCAGCGCGCCCGCATCGGTCATGTCGATCACGTGGCTGCGATGGGCCACCTGCTGCGCCGGGGCATTGGCGTAACGGTCCACCGCGATGGTTTCGACGCCAAGACGCTGAAGCTCGATGATCACTTCCTTGCCCAGCTCTCCCGAGCCCAGCAGCATCACCTTGACGGCCGCCTTCGACAGCGGCGTGCCCAGCGTCACGGCGCGGCGCCATAGATTTTCGTGAAAGCGTCCATCAGGATTGCTCGATCGGTGGGCTGGCCCTCGACCTTGATGGCATCGTCCTGCATCACCACGCCGGGCGAGGCGCGCTCCACCCAGATATGCGAGGCCGGGATCACCCAGCTCGTGTCATCCAGCGTGCCGGCCGCGATGAACACCAGCGCCGGCGAGGCCAGGTTCTGGTGCCACACCCGAACCCCGCAATGAGCGCAGCGCTTGATCTCCTTCACCCGCCCGGAATCGGCCGTGCTGAGGTAAGTATGCGTCTCGCCGGAAGCGGAGAAGGCCGCGCTATCTGCGATCAGCATCAACACATTGGTGGCGCCGCTGGTCTTCTTGCAGTCGTTGCAATGACAGGCATTGACCGCCAGGGGACGGGCGAACAGCTCATAGCGCACGGCGCGGCACAAACAGCCGCCGGTGTAGGGCGGCTTCGGAATCGGCGGACGTGCGGTCATGTCATGCTCCCAAATGCAGCAAGGCCCGGCGGGTTGCGCCGGGCCTTGTGATCTTTTTTTCCAGCGGAAAAAGGAAATCAGTTTTTTGCGGTATCCACCAGCTTGTTCTTTGCAATCCAGGGCATCATGGCGCGCAATTTCGCACCGACTTCCTCGATCTGGTGGGCATCGCCCATGGCGCGGGTGGCCTTGAACGAAGCCTGGCCCGCCTTGTTTTCCAGCACCCAGTCGCGGGCGAACTTGCCCTGCTGGATGTCGTTCAGCACCTTCTTCATCTCGGCCTTGGTCTCGGCGGTGATGATGCGCGGGCCGGTGACATACTCGCCATACTCCGCGGTGTTGGAGATGGAGTAGTTCATGTTGGCGATGCCGCCTTCATAGATCAGGTCGACGATCAGCTTCACTTCGTGCAGGCATTCGAAATAGGCCATTTCCGGCGCGTAACCGGCTTCGACCAGGGTTTCGAAACCGGCGCGGATCAGCTCCACCAACCCGCCGCACAGCACGACCTGCTCGCCGAACAGGTCGGTTTCGCATTCTTCCTTGAAGTTGGTCTCGATGATGCCGGCGCGGCCGCCGCCGATGGCGCTGGCATAGCTCAGGCCCAGGTCATGGGCATTGCTGGATGCGTCCTGGTGAACGGCGATCAGGGTCGGCACGCCGCCACCCTTGAGATATTCGCCGCGCACGGTGTGGCCGGGGCCCTTGGGGGCGACCATCAGCACGTCCATGTCGGGGCGCGGCTCGATCAGCTTGAAATGCACGTTGAAGCCATGGGCGAACAGCAGCGCCGAGCCCTGCTTCATGTTGGCCTTGAGTTCGTCCTTGTAGATGTCGGCCTGCAGCTCGTCCGGCGTGGCCATCATCATCACATCCGCCCATTTGGCGGCATGGACGACGCTCATCACCTTGAAGCCGGCGGCTTCCGCCTTCTTGGCCGACGCGCCGGGACGCACCGCGATCACCAGATCCTTGACGCCGCTGTCGCGCATGTTCTGGGCATGGGCATGGCCCTGCGATCCGAAACCGATCACGGCCACTTTCTTGTTCTTGATCAGATTGAGATCGGCATCCCGATCGTAATACACGCGCATCAGTCCACTCCTGGAGGTTATATGTTTGAAAGGTTGATTACATGGCTTCCGGACCGCTGGAAATCGCGGCGACGCCCCGACCTGTCATGGCCCGCCGGAATGCGGGCCACCCAGTTGGGGACAAGTGCATTGGGAAAATAAAAAGCTGCGGCCATTTGGCCACCGCCACAACCTCTGTCGCCTGGGTGGCCCGCATTTGCGGGCCATGACACCGAGGGGATTTCATCACATAGCCTCCGGGCCGCGACTGATCGCGGCAACGCCGGTACGGGAAACATCGACCAGGCCAAGCGGGCGCATCAGCTCGATGAAACTGTCGATCTTGGCGGGAGCGCCGGTGATCTCGAACACGAAGCTGGCATGGGTGGTGTCGACCGGGCGGGCGCGGAAGGCGTCGGCCATGCGCAGCGCCTCGACCCGCTTTTCGCCAGTGCCGGCCACCTTGATCAGCGCCATTTCGCGCTCAATGCCGGCCTTGGCGGATGTCCAGTTGGTGACGACATGGGTCGGCACCAAACGGCGCAGCTGGGTCTCGATCTGCTCGATCACATGCGGCGTGCCGGAGGTGACGATGGTGATGCGCGAGGTGCGCGCCATCGGATCGACCTCGGCCACCGTCAGGCTTTCAATGTTATAGCCGCGGCCGGAGAACAGCCCGACCACGCGCGCCAAGACGCCCGCCTCATTGTCTACCAGAACGGTGAGGGTGTGGCGCTCATTCTCGGCGCTTTGCTTGACCTTGGTGTCGTGCATCTCAGACCAGCATCTTTCCGGCGTCACTGATCTCGCCGCCGTCATCGGGCGACAGCAGCATCTCGTTATGCGCCGCACCCGACGGGATCATGGGATAGCAGTTCTCGGTGGGATCGACGCGCACGTCGAACAGCACGGGCCGCCTGACATCGAGCATTTCCTGAATCTTGCCGTCCAGCTCCGACGGCTTTTCGGCGCGCAGGCCGACACAGCCGAAGGCATCGGCCATCTTGACGAAATCGGGCAGGGCTTCCGAATAGGAATGGGAATAGCGCTTGCCATGCAGGATTTCCTGCCACTGGCGCACCATGCCCATATATTCGTTGTTCAGGATGAAGATCTTGATCGGCAGATCGTACTGAATCGCGGTCGACATTTCCTGCATGGTCATCTGCACGCTGGCTTCGCCGGCAATGTCGATCACCAAGGCATCCGGATGCGCCATCTGCACGCCCACTGCCGCCGGCAGACCATAGCCCATGGTGCCCAGACCGCCGGAGGTCATCCAGTGGTTGGGCTCGTTGAAATGGAAGCGCTGCGCCGCCCACATCTGATGCTGGCCAACCTCGGTCGTCACATAGACGTCCTTGCGGTGCTTGGTCAGCTCATAGAGACGGTCGATGGCATATTGCGGCTTGATGATGCTGTCGGAATTTCGATAGGACAGCGACTTCTTCCCGCGCCACTGGTCGATCTGCGCCCACCAGTCCTTCAGGGCGGCGCCCTGGACCTTGTGCTTCTGGCTCTTCCAGAAGCGGATCATCTCGCGCAGCGCCTTGGTGGCGTCAGCGACGATGGGCAGGTCCACCCGCACGATCTTGTTGATCTGCGAGGCATCGATATCCAGATGGATCTTCTTGGACTTGGGCGAGAAGGAGCTGACCTTGCCGGTGCAGCGATCGTCGAACCGCGCGCCCAGACAGATCATCAGGTCGCAATCATGCATGGCGTGATTGGCTTCCCAGGTGCCGTGCATGCCCAACATGCCCAGCCATTCCGGGCGCGAGGCCGGGAACGCGCCGAGCCCCATCAGGGTCGAGGTAACGGGGAAACCCGTCAGGTCCACCAGCTCGCGCAGCAGGGCGCTGGCTTCGGGCCCCGAATTGATCAGGCCGCCGCCGGTATAGAAGACGGGCTTTTTCGCCGCCGCCATCATCTCCACCGCCTTGACGATGGACGACAGGTCCGGATCGGTCTTGGGGCGATAGGTGCGGTGATGGATCGACTGCGGCCCCAGATAGGAACCGGTCTGGAACTGGACGTCCTTGGGGATGTCGACCACCACCGGGCCCGGACGGCCCGTGGTCGCGATTTCGAAGGCTTCGTGCAGCACGCGGCTCAGATCGCCAACATTCTTCACCAGCCAGTTGTGCTTGGTGCAGGGCCGGGTGATGCCGACCGTGTCGCATTCCTGGAAAGCGTCGGTGCCGATCAGGTGCGTCGGCACCTGCCCCGTGAGGACCACCAGCGGAATGGAATCCATCAACGCGTCCGTCAGGCCGGTGACGGCATTGGTCGCGCCGGGACCAGAGGTCACCAGCACCACGCCGGGCTTGCCGGTGGAACGCGCATAGCCTTCGGCGGCATGGACCGCGCCCTGCTCATGGCGCACCAGAACATGGGTGATGCCTTCGACCTGGAACAGCGCGTCATAGATCGGCAGCACCGCGCCGCCGGGATAACCGAAAATGTGGGTGACGCCCTGATCCTTGAGGGCACGGATGACCATCTGCGCCCCGGTCATCGTCTGGGCGCTTTCGGCGGCCTGGGCCGCCTTTGTCAGTGTGTCGTCCTTGTCCATAGTCCCGTCCTCGAAAGTCCAATGCTCGCAAATCCACCAAAGATAAAGGGGCGTTTCCGCCCCTTGTCCGCATGGCCGCCCTGCCCAAAACGAAGCGTCAGCTTCGCTGGGTGTGCGGCCTGATAACTACGAGCATTCTGTTCATGGCGGCGGAACTTAAGGATGCTGCAGCGCGGCGTCAAGCAATTTCACGAAGAAACTTCGCCATATTGTGTAATTATATTGCTCAATAATGGGTCATACCAGATATAATGTGGCATACGGTTGCGAAACCACGTCATCTGGCGCTTGGCGAATTGCCGCGTTGCGGTGATGGCATTTTCCAGCGCCGCTTCCTTGCTGAGTTCCCCCGCTGCCAGCGCCTGGAGGGGCCTGAGGCCCAGCAGCTTGGCCGCCGGCAGGGCCGGGTCCAGCCCTTTCAGCGCCTGCGCCTCCTCCAGCCCGCCCTGCTCCACCATCTGGCCGAAACGGGCCGCGATCCGGGCCCGCAGCTCGGGGCGTGGCGGGTCCAGCACAAAGGTGGCCAGCCTGGCGTCTTTCAGCACCGGCGCGGCGGGCGCGTTCTGCCATTCCGCCAGCGGACGGCCGGTTGCCTCGAACACCTCATAAGCGCGCAGCACCCGCTGGGGATCGCTCGGCCGCAGCTTCGACGCGGTCAGCGGATCGCGCTCCATCAGGCGGGCGTGAAGTTGTTCGACGCCGATCTCCTCCAGCAGCGCGCGCGCCGCATCGCGGGTATCCGCGGGAATTTCCGGAATGTCGGCCAGGCCCTCGGTGAGGGCGGAAAAATACATGCCGGTGCCACCGACAAAGATCGGCACGCGCCGCATGTCGCGCGCCTGTTCCAGCGCCGCCAGCGCATCGTCCCGCCAGCGTCCGACCGAATAGACCTCCGCCGCGCCAACATGACCGTAGAGCAGATGTGGCACCCGCGCCTTGTCGGCAGCGCAAGGCTGCGCCGTCAGGATCGGCGCTTCGCGGTAAACCTGCATGGAGTCGGCATTGATGATCGCGCCGCCAATCGCCTCGGCCAGCGCCAGCGCCTCGCGCGACTTGCCGCTGGCGGTGGGGCCTGCAATAAGGACCGCGTCAAATTCCATGCGTGAACAATGTTTGTTCTGAACGTCATCGGCAAGGGCGCCGACCCCAAACTCTTCGCGAGGCTGGGCAGCGGCGACGCACAGATCCTGTCGCCGGGCCACGCCTTCGATCTTCCTCTTTCAAATGAAGAAGATGGGGTGGGCATCGCCGCTCTGATCGCGGCGCGCGACAGC
>CAMCWK010000033.1 GCA_945882615.1 Rhizobium sp. Q54
CCGCAATCCGCCAAAAGCCCGATATAGCGACCTTGCGGATTGCGGAACCGGGACGCGAGGGCCTAAGGTCTTGCGGGAATTGAACGATGAGGCCCCGATGAGCCGGCTGAAATTGGCGGAAGCGCGCTTCCGGGCGGCCCTGGAAAGCGTCGAAAATGCGGCAGGTACGGTGGGCGAGAATCTCGACCAGGCGGCAAAACTGCCTGAGCGGGTCGCCGAACTGGAAGGCGAACGCGAACGGTTGATGGGGCGCGTCGCGGAACTGGAAGAGGAAATCGCTGCGCTTTCCGGCCTGACCGAGGAAGTGGAAGGCCGGCTGGATGGCGCGATTGGCGAAATCCGCGCCGCGCTGGCGAGGTAACCGATGCCCTTGGTCAATGTCATGGTGAACGGCCGCGCCTACACGATCGCCTGCGATGAAGGCGAGGAAGAGCATCTCAAGGGTCTTGCCGCCCAGGTCGACGCCAAGGCGCGCGAGGTGCTGAGTTCCGTCGGGCAGGTGGGCGATGCCCGCATGATTCTGATGGCCGCCCTGCTGATGGCTGACGAACATCATGAAATGACCGGCAAGATCGCGGCTGGTTCCGTCAGCGAAGGCGAGAAGAAAAGCCTGCATTTGCGCGCCGAAGCCGCTGAAAGCACCGCCGCCGACGCGCTGGAAAGCGCCGCCAAGAGACTTGAGGACATTGCAGCGCGCCTTGCGCACGCCTAAGTTAGCGGCGGACGGTCACTGTCTTTCGCGTCAGGTTGCGATGCCCAGGGGCCTTAATTGTACTCATCGGGAGTTGTCCCTGACTGGAACCGTGGTTCCGGATACACGACGCCCACCTGCACTTGCAGGCCCATGAGATCCAATACCAACGGCAAGTATGGTACCGTCCACTTTCTTTCATCCCCTCCGATTTCAGCTTTCTCTCGGCTCGCGGATGCTCGCCTCGAACGCTGAAATCACCTCCCCTTTGACGGCGCTGCGCGCCGAAAGGGGAGGCGGACCTATGTTCGCCCCATGAATTTGAAGCAACATCTCCGTGCTGCGGCGCGTGAAAAACGCAAGGCGCTGGCGCATGCCGACTTCGCATCTGCTATCGCGCGTCATGCTGGAGTTTTGCCGATACCCAAGGGCGCGATTCTGGGCGGCTATCACGCCTTGCCCGAGGAAGCGGATCCCGCGCTGCTTCTCGAACGGCTGGTGGAACGGGGCTGCCACATCGCGTTCCCGCGCGTGGCGGCCAGGGACCAGCCGCTGGAATTTCACCGTGTGCCGGACGATGGCATATTGGCGCCCGGCGTCTTTGGCATTCACGAGCCGCTGCCCACCTGGCCGCGTGTTACCCCTGTCCTCCTGCTGGTGCCGCTGCTGGCGTTTGATGCATCCGGCCATCGGCTTGGCTATGGCGGCGGTTTTTACGACCGCACCCTGGAAAAACTCGCTGTTCCGGCCATCGGCATCGGTTATGCGGGGCAGGAAGTCGCCTCGCTTCCCCATGAGGCGCATGATAGGACCCTCGACATGATCCTTACAGAACAGGGCCTGCGGCACTTTCGATGAACATTCTTTTTCTGGGCGACATTGTCGGCAAGCCGGGGCGCGATGCGGTGCATGCGCAGCTGCCGCGGCTGCGCGACGCGCTGAAGCTCGATCTGGTGATCGCCAATGGCGAGAATGCCGCGGGCGGTTTCGGTCTGACCCGCAGCATTGCCGAGGAGTTCTTCGGCCTTGGCATCGATGTGATCTCCACCGGCAATCATTGGGCCGACCAAAAGGAAATCCTCACCTATATCGAAAGCGAAGACCGCATCCTGCGCCCCGCCAACTATCCCAAAGGTACGCCGGGTCGCGGCGCCAACCTGTATCAGACGCCCGCCGGCAGCGTGCTGGTGATCAATGTGATGGGCCGGGTTTTCATGGACGCGCTGGACGATCCCTTCGCCGCGGTGGACCGGGAGTTGAACGCCTGCCCGCTGGCCGAAGGCGCCGACGCCATTGTGGTGGACATCCATGCCGAAGCGACCTCGGAAAAAATGGCGATGGGCCATTTCTGCGATGGCCGCGCCAGCCTGGTGGTGGGCACGCACAGCCATGTGCCCACCGCCGATGCCCAGATTTTCCCGGGCGGCACGGCGTTCCAGTGCGATGCTGGCGCCTGCGCCGATTATGATTCCGTGATCGGCATGGACAAGGGCGAGCCGGTGCAGCGCTTCACCCGCAAGATGTCCAGCCAGCGTTTTTCGCCCGCGACCGGACCGGCCACCCTGTGCGGCGTGTTCGTGCAGACCGGCGCAAAGGGCCTTGCCACCCGCATCGAGCCGGTGCGCGTGGGCGGGCGGCTGAAAGAGACGATCCCGGCATTTTGACGCGCGAGCAGGCGTTTGCAGGCGCAAACCGCCTGACAGGCCTGGGAACCTTGCTGCCATTTTGCGCCGACAGAAGTTTCGTCCTTAATGGAACCTGAAACAGGCGCTTGCGAACCGCGATGATAGATCCACCGAACGTATTCGAGCTTTTTTCCCGGTCGCTGTTTGTGATCGGCGGCACTCCGGTGACGCTCAGCGGCCTCGTGATCGCCCTGGTGATCACGATTGTCTCCTATGCAGGAGCCCGCCTTGTCGTGGGACTGATCGCGCGGCTGCGCGGCCGCATGCCCGATGGCGGCGTGACGCTGTATATCCTCGAGAAATTCGCGGGCTACGGGATATTCCTGCTGGGCCTGATGTTCGCCCTGTCCTCCATAGGGCTAAATTTGAGTTCGCTGGCCGTTTTCGCGGGCGCCCTCGGCATCGGCGTTGGGCTGGGCCTGCAGGGCGTGGTGAAGGAGTTTGTCTCGGGCCTGGTGCTGCTGTTCGACAGCATCATCAATGTGGGCGACTATATCGAACTGCCGGGCAGCGACGGACTGCGTGGGGTGGTGCACGAGATCGGCGCCCGGGCGACCCATATCCGCACCAATGACAATCTGGATATCTTTGTGCCCAATTCGCGCCTCATCGAGGAGCGCTTCATCAACTGGACACTGCAAGGTGAAACACGCCGCATCCATATTCCCTTTTCGGTCGCTTATGGTTCTGACAAGGCACAGGTGCGGGACGTCGTATTGTCGGCGGCGCGCAGCATTGATGCGACCTTGCCGGACGAGGGGGCCCGGCGTTCGCAGGTCTGGCTGGTCAGCTTCGGGGATTCGGCGCTGAATTTCGAGCTGGTGGTCTGGCCGTCCTTGCTGGCGGTGAAAAGACCAGCCTCGATGGAAGCGGCTTATACCTGGGCGATTGACGATGCGTTACGGGCGGCCGGGATTGAGATTCCCTTTCCGCAGCGCGATCTGCGGTTGCGCAGCGTGCTGGGCCAAGAAGGCAGCGCTGGGCTCGAGGCGCTGGGGCTGGTTCAACCCCGGGCCACCGTTTCCGCTGCCGCGCAGGGCGTTTCGCAGAACGATGCAGCGCACGATCTGGCCAATGCGGCCAATGACGGGTTGGAGCCGCCTTCGCGCGGCTGACCAGGCCACCCGCGTTCGTGGCGGCTCTCCAACTTGCAGAGCTATGGGCCGGGTTGCGGGATAACGTCGAAGGCGATGGTGGTGCGTTTTGCGTCATCGGTGAACGGCACTGTTCCATGCCACATGAAGGACGGAAACAGCACCAGCCGCCCCGGCACCGGCTGGATCATCCGGCGGATGGGGTTGGAAAGATCGACATCAAAGCCCGGTTCGCCAAATTTGATCCAGCCCTGCCGGGTCTGCGTGTCTTTCGCCGCGTCCGGCACGGCGACGTAATAGCAGGAGCTGATCCACCCCTGGGGATGGATGTGATTGACGTGAAAGCCTTGCGCCTTCAGCTGCGAGGACCAGGAACCGCGATACAGGAACGACCGCGCCCGGCGTGAAACAAACGGATGCGCCTCATCTCCTTCCAGGCCGGCAATATAGTCCTCAACGGCCTCGGCGATGCGGCGCTCCAGCCGATCGACCAGTTCGTGGCCGACGCCGAAGATATGATCGGGAGTCTGGGTGCCGCCGCGCAGCGACTGGTTGACATATTCGCGGGTGTCGGGATGCAGGCGGGCCAGATAGGCGGACAGTTCGGCGTTGAAATCCGCCATGCTGGAAAAGCCCTCCGGGGCTTTCAGATCGAAGGCGCGGATATAGCGGTCATAGCCGCTCAGGGCTTCGTCGCGCGCGTCGTCCAGCATGCGCCAGGCCAGGCTCAGGCCCACCAGGCAGGATTGATCGTGCGGCGCGGCGCGCAGGCCGCGCTCGCACAGGGTCGCCGCCCTGCGCGGGTCGCGCTGCAGCAGCGCCACTTCGGCGGCGCGGGCAATGAGATGCGGTGCGTCGCCGGCGCGCTGCAACAACAGCCCCAGCGCCGCAGCAGCTTCGTCATAGCGCTTCATCCCGCGCAGGCTTTCCACCGCGCCCAGCACGGCCAGGACATTACCGGGATCCCGGGCAAGCGCTTCGCCATAGGTGGCATAGGCTTCGGCGAAGCGGCTTTCATGGTTGAGGAAATAGGCCTTGCCCATCAGCAGGTCCGGGGTGCGCGGGGCCAGGTCATAGGATTTGAGAAAATCATCCTTGCGGTCCAGCCGGTACAGCAGATCGTTGTAATAACGGTGTGCGGCGGGATCGCGCGGCTCGCGGGCGAGCGCCTGGCGATAGGTAACGATCGCTTCGTCGTAACGCCTGAGATTCTGCAGCGCTTCGGCGCGATGTATCTCCAGCTCCGGCAGGCTGGGATCGAGGCCATGGGCCAGGTCGTAATTGTCCAGCGCATCGGCATCGCGGCGCTGGCGGCGCTGCGCCAGTCCCAACAGCGTGTGGATGGCCGCCTTTGCGGGCGGTGGAGCCGGACATGCCAGCGCCTTGCGCAGCTGCGCCTCCGCCTCCACCGGTTGCTGAAGGTCTATCAGCAATCCGCCCAGGGCGATCCAGGCGCCGACATGGTCCGGCCGCAGCGCAATCAACGCCCGGCATTCTTCTTGCGCCTCTTCCAGGCGTCCCGCGTCGCGCAGCAGGTCCACCAGTTCGTTGCGGGCGGCGAGGGCGGCCGGATCGGCTGCGATGCGGGCGCGGCAGGCCGCAATGGCGGGCGCCGCTTCTTGCTGGCTCAAGGCGTCAATCCGCCCGCACGCTTTTGATAAGCGGTGCCAAGGATTGCTACCGGCTTGACGACCATCGCCTGCTCCGAAAACGCGGATGGAGCAACATACTATAATATGGGCCGATGCAAACTGCGGCCCGCCTGCGGCTATCGTCTAGGCGGCGACCGCATTGATGGCGAGATCGGCACTGTGGGCTTCGCCGTCCAGGGTGGCGGCGATGGCATGGACGGTGGCGGCGATGCGTACCGCGGCCTGGATCTGCTCGGCGGACAGGCCTCCGTCGCGCAGGATTTTTTCATGGCTGTCGATGCAGACGCCGCAGCCATTGATGGCCGACACCGCCAGGCACCACAGTTCGAAGTCCACCTTGTCCACGCCGGGCTTGCCGATCACATTCATGCGCAGCCGTGCCGGCAGAGTCTTGTAGTCCGGCGCCGAGGAGAGGTGCGTGAAGCGGTAATAGATATTGTTCATCGCCATGATGCTGGCGGCGGCCCGCGCCGCGGTCAGCGCCTCGGGCGACAGTTTGGAGGCGAATTCGCTGAAGATGGCGCTGGTGACGCTGCGCTCGCGCGAGGCCAGGGCGCAGGCGATGAAGGTGCCGGCCCGCTGTTGCTCGGTGAGCAGGGCTTCGCCCGCCAGTGAGGACAGGTTGAGCTTCAGGTCCTTGGCATATTCGGGCAGCGCGTCTTTCAGGGCTTCGATCGACATGTTTTTTCTTTCAAAAAGGGCCCTCATCCCTTGTGGGGATGAGGGCTTAGTGTTCTTCGCCGCGATTAGGGGGAGCAGGCGAAGCATCAAGTCTTTAATGGTCGCGCCGCGTCACTACGCTGTTGCTAGTGACCCTTCGCTTCGCTCGTCCGTACGCTGTCGCTACGGACCGCGGTCGCTCCGGGTTAAGCGGCCTTGATGACCTCTTCGCCCTTCTGCCAGTTGCAGGGGCACAGTTCGTCGGTCTGCAGCGCGTCGAGCACGCGCAAGACTTCCTGCGGATTACGGCCCACGCTCATGTCGGTGACATAGACAAAGCGGATGATGCCCTCCGGATCGACCAGGAAGGTGGCGCGCTTGGCGACGCCCGCTTCCGCATCCAGGATGCCCAGCGCCTGGGAGAGGCGACGGTTGGTGTCGGCCAGCATGGCGAAGGGCAGGGTCTTGAGGTCGGCATGGTTCTGCCGCCAGGCCAGATGCACGAATTCGCTGTCGGTCGAGACGCCATAAATGACGGTGTCGCGGTCCGCGAAGTCGCCCTTGAGCTTGCCGAAGCCGGCGATCTCGGTGGGGCAGACGAAGGTGAAGTCCTTGGGCCAGAAGAAGACGAGCTTCCACTTGCCCTTGTCGCTGTTCTGGTCAAAGGGCTGGAAAGCGGTGTTGGGGTCGGTCGAAACCACCCCGGTCACGGAGAAATCGGGGAATTTGTCGCCAATCGTCAGCATTTTAGTACTCCAAAGTCGGTTCTTATTGAGAACTACAATTAGAAACATTCCAAAGTAAAGTCAAGCCCTGTTGCTGCGCATTCTGTCGCGGCCAGGCGTTCACGGCTCAGGCGTTCAGATGGGCGAGGGGGGCATCGCTACAGCGACCAGGGGGCGGAAACGCTTCGCCGCCCGCCAGCCAACCCAAATGAATGCGACCAGCACCAGCCCCTGGGCCGCGCCGAACACCGGGCCGCTGGGGGGATTGCCCGCCAATGGCTGCAGCACCGGCACCTTCTGGAACAGCTGCACCACCAGCACGAAGACATTGAGATAGAGCGAGAATACCGCGCCGATCAGATAGACCAGACGCCAGGTGCCCTTCAGATGCTTCACATATAAACCATACAGCGTGGGCACCAGCGCCATCAGCGCCACCACGCCCGTCAGTTGCGCCGGTGTTGGTGGATTGGGGGGCTGAAAGAAGACAAAGCCGGTTAGGCTGGTCAGAAGGGTGGTGCCGAGGAAGACACCGGTCCAGCCGCTCGACATGGTGTTTTTGAGCATCTGGGCCAGGACCACCAACCCGCTGAAAATGGCGGCCAGGGATATGGCGAGATGGGTTAGCGTCAGGGCATCGGTGCCGAGGCTGGTCATGGGCTTCTCCTGCAAATCGCAAAAATCGAAATAGGCGCGAAGAATATCGCCCATTCTGCCCCCCGGCGGTCAGGCTTGAAAAGGGGGGGGCGGCAGCGGTATCTCAGCCCCCCTACAGGGAAAAGCGAAATGGCCGGTCATAGTCAGTTCAAGAACATCATGTTTCGCAAGGGCAAGCAGGACAAGGAGCGCTCCAAGCTCTTTGCCAAGCTGAGCCGCGAAATCACCGTCGCCGCCAAGTCGGGCATGCCCGATCCGGCGCACAATCCGCGCCTGCGCACCGCCATCATCGCGGCCAAGGCCGAATCCATGCCCAAGGACAATATCCAGCGCGCCATCACCAAGGCGACGGGCGGCGATGCCGAGAATTACGACGAAATCCGTTATGAGGGACGCGGCCCCGGCGGCGTGGCGCTGATTGTCGAAACCATGACCGACAACCGCAACCGCACCTCCGCCGATGTGCGCGCCGCCTTTTCCAAATATGGCGGGGCGATGGGGGAAACCGGCTCGGTCAGCTTCATGTTCGACCATGTCGGCCTGATCAGCTATCCCGCCGCCAAGGGCAGCGAAGACGCCATGCTGGAAGCAGCGCTGGATGCGGGCGCCGACGAATGCGTCTCCTCGGCGGACAGCCACGATTTCCTCACCTCGATCGAAAATTTCGCCGCGGTGCGCGACGCGCTGGAAGCCAGGCTGGGCGCGCCGGCTTCGGCCGCCATCGTCTGGCGGCCGCAGACTATGGTGGCGGTGGCCGATGACGCCGGCGAGACGCTGATGAAGCTGATCGAGGTTCTGGACGATCATGACGACGTCCAGAACGTCTATGGCAATTATGAGCTGTCCGACGCGCTGATGGCCAAGCTGTCCGGCTGAACCTGCGCAGCCGATCCGCCCGCGTTTCTTGACGCCGCGCCGCCTCTGCGTTCACACTGAAACCGTCCTGCGCTGCGCAGGCGCGGGGAAACAATCGGGGGCCATTATGAAAATCACCATCGTGCTTGCTTCGACAATTCTCACGCTTGCGGCCGGCGCCGCCGCGGCGCAGCCCATGCGCGACGGCATTCCCATGCGTGACGGCAGCACCATCATCAGCGTCGGCGGCGGCTGCCTTGTGCAGTATGGCCGGCGCAACGAGCGCATCAACAATGCGCAGCGCTGCAGCGAAAGCGATCTGCGCGAAGCCGACGCCAGGATGGCGGGTGGCGGCGGTGGCCGTCCCGGATTTGGCGGCGGCTTCGGTGGGGGCTTGGGCGGCGGCGCGGCCGTGCCGTCCGGCTCCTGGGCGCAAAGCTGCCGCGGCGGCGTGATGCAGGGACAGGTTTTCCGCACCGAGTGCCGCGACGAAAGCGGCCGATGGAACGTCACGGTGCTGGATATGCGCAATTGCCCCACCGGCCAGGCAGAAAACCGCAACGGCTCGCTGGTCTGCCGCTGATCAGGCGGGTTTCGGTTCTGACGATTACGACGCCTCCAGAACATCCATAGTGATTGCGGGTTGTTCGACGCGCTGACGTCCCATCGGGCCGGTTAATGCGTCTGGGTGTCCTGCTTTTCGAGAAAGCTTGCATGCCGGGCAAATAATCGTTCCGCCTCTGTGCGTTCTATTCCTATAGTGCCCGCATGCATGAAATGTCGCCCCTGATCGCAATCCTCGTCGTCGGCCTCGGGATGGCATTTATACTGGGCACTCTGGCCCAACGGCTGAAGCTGCCGCCCCTGGTCGGCTATCTGCTGGCAGGGGTCGTGATTGGCCCTTTCACGCCCGGCTTCATCGCCGACACCCACCTGACGCTGCAACTGGCCGATGTCGGCGTGATCCTCTTGATGTTCGGCGTCGGCCTGCATTTCAAGCCGCGCGACCTGCTGGAATTCAAAGGCATCGTGATTCCGGGCGCCATTCTGCAGATGGCGGTGATCACCACGCTGGGCGTCGGCGCCAGCATGGTGCTGGGCTGGCCGCTGGCCCAGGGCCTGGTATTCGGCCTGTGCCTGTCGATCGCATCCACCGTGGTGGTGCTGCGGGCGCTGCAGGATCGCCGCCTGATGGAAACCTCGCGCGGGCAAATCGCCATCGGCTGGCTGGTGATGCAGGACGTTTTGGTGATTTTGGTGTTGGTGCTTCTGCCGCCCATCGCCGCCCTGCTCAAAGGCGGCGACATCAACATGATGGTGCTGGCCAAGAGTCTGGGGATCACCTTCGGCAAGCTGGCGCTGTTCGCGGGCGTCATGCTGGTCATTGGCCGGCGGGTCATTCCCGCCGTGCTGCATTACATCGCCCATACCGGGAGCCGCGAGCTGTTCCGCCTGGCGGTGCTGTCTCTGGCGCTGGGGGTGGCGTTCGGCGCCGCCATGCTGTTCGGGGTTTCCATCGCGCTGGGCGCCTTTTTTGCCGGCATGATCCTGGCGGGATCGCAGCTGTCCCAGCGCGCGGCCGAAGAATCCCTGCCGCTGCGAGACGCTTTTGCCGTGCTGTTCTTCGTCTCGGTGGGCATGCTGTTCAACCCGCGTGTGGTGCTGGAAGAGCCGCTGGCGCTGGCCTCGACGCTCGGCCTCGTGCTGGCGGCCGGTGGGGTTTGTTATCGCCTGCTGCTGCTGTTTGGGGTGAAAAGGACCAATGCTGTCACCATTGCCATTTCTCTGACGCAGATCGGCGAATTCTCGTTCATCCTGGCGGACCTGGGCATTGGGCTGGGCCTGATGTCGGAAGGCGCCCGGGATCTGATTTTGGGCGCTTCCATCCTTTCCATCCTGCTCAATCCGGTGCTGTTCGCGCTCGCCGCCAAGCGCGAAGCCTCGCCCAACGCCGCGCCCGCGCCGGACCGGCCGCGCCCGGCGCCCGAGCCGACCACCCTGACCGGCCATGCCGTGCTGGTGGGTTATGGCCGGGTGGGCAAGTTGATTGCCGACGGGATCAAGGGCTCGATGCCGCTGCTGGTGCTGGAAGAGGGCGCGGTGGGCGATCCGGAGATCGAGCATATCCGGGGCAATGCGGCCAAGGATGATGTCCTGGCGGCGGCCAATCTGTCGGCGGCGCGTTTTCTGTTCGTCGCCATTCCCGAAGCCTTCGAGGCCGGGCAGATCGTGCAGCAGGCCCGCCGCGCCAATCCGAACCTGCCCATCGTGGCGCGGGCCCATTTCGATGCCGAGGTCGACCATCTTCTGTCGCATGGCGCCAGCAAGGTGGTGATGGGTGAGCGGGAAATCGCGCTGGCGATGCTGGATTTCGCCCAGAAACCGGCGTGACCCAGTAGGAAAATACCGAACATAAAGAGTACAAACGGCCTATGGGCGTGACGATTCGCATCCTTGGCCTGGATCCGGGCCTTTCGGCCATGGGCTGGGGGGTGATCGATGTCGCGGGCTCGCGCCTCAGCCATGTCGCCCATGGCGTGATAGCCACCAAGCCGGCTTTGGGGCTGGGCCTTAGGCTGATGGCGCTGCACCGCGAACTCGCCGCCGTCATCGCCCAGCACACCCCTAGCTCCATCGCGGTCGAGCAGGCCTTTGTCGCGCGCGATCCGCAGGCGGCGCTGAAGCTCGGTCACGCCCGGGCGGTTGCGCTGCTGGCGGCGGCGCAAGCAGGGCTTGAGATCGCCGAATACGCCCCCAACCACATCAAGAAATCCGTGGTGGGCGCGGGCCATGCCGGCAAGGAGCAGGTGGCCTTCATGGTCAAGCGGCTGCTGCCCGCCTGCGGCGTGACGCAGGCCGATGCCGCGGACGCGCTGGCCTGCGCCATTGCCCACGCGCATCTGTCCACCACCCGCGCCCGCATGGAAGTGGTTGAAAGCCCGCGCGTTCGCGCGGGGGGCGCATCATGATTGGCAAGCTCACGGGTATTGTGGACTCGCTCGATGAAGATGGCGTGATCCTGGATGTGAATGGCGTCGGCTATCTGGTGAGCTGCCCGGCGTCCACCTTGTCGCGCCTGGCGGTCGGCGCCCATGCCGCGCTGATGGTGGAGATGAAAGTCAGCCAGGACTCCATCCGGCTCTATGGTTTCGCCAGCGCCGAGGAGCGCGAATGGTTCCGCCTGCTGCAAACCGTGCAGAATGTCGGCAGCAAGGTGGCGCTGGCGGTGCTGTCCACGCTCAGCCCGCGCGATCTCGCCCGCGCCCTGGCGCTGGGCGACAAGGCGATGATCGGCCGTGCCCCGGGCGTCGGCCCCAAGCTGGCGCTGCGCATTGCCACCGAACTGAAAGACAAGGCGCCGTCGATGATGCTGGGTAGCGAAGATGCGGCCGCCATCGCGATCGCAGCCGTGCCGCGCGGTCCGGAAGGCGATGCGGTCTCGGCATTGGTGCATCTGGGCTACAGCGATGCGCGCGCCGCCGAAGCGGTGGCCCGCGCCGCCCAGGCCTTGGGCGAACACACCGAAACGGGCGCGCTTATCCGTGAAGCGCTGAAGGGGATGGGGCGATGAGAGTTTGTCGGCGTCACCTCACCCTTCGACAAGCTCAGGGTGAGGAGCATTTCAACATCCTCATGCTGAGCTTGTCGAAGCATGAGGACGCGTCATGAGCACCGAGAAGCGTCTGGTCACGCCGGAACGCAGCGACGACGATACGCTCGAGATGTCGCTGCGCCCCAAGCGACTGGCCGATTTCGTTGGCCAGCAACAGGTGCGCGAAAATCTTTCCGTCTTCATCGACGCCGCCAAGGCCCGCAGCGAAGCCCTGGACCATGTGCTGTTCTATGGCCCCCCGGGTCTGGGAAAAACGACGCTCGCCCAGATCGTGGCCCGCGAGCTGGGCGTCAATTTCCGCTCAACTAGCGGCCCGGTGCTGGCCAAGGCGGGGGACCTCGCCGCCATTCTGACCAATCTGGAGCCGCGCGACGTTCTGTTCATCGACGAAATCCATCGCCTCAATCCGGCGGTGGAGGAAATCCTCTATCCGGCGATGGAGGATTACGAACTCGATCTGGTGATCGGCGAGGGGCCGTCCGCCCGTTCGGTGAAAATCCAGCTCGCGCCGTTCACTTTGGTGGGCGCCACCACCCGCTCCGGCCTGATCACCACACCCTTGCGCGACCGCTTCGGGATTCCGGTGCGGCTGAATTTCTATACGCCCGACGAGCTGCTTTCGATTGTCGAGCGCGGCGCCCGGGTGCTGGGCTTTGAACTGACCAAGGACGGGGCGCGCGAGATCGCCGCCCGCTCGCGCGGCACGCCGCGCATTGCCGGGCGTCTGCTCAAACGGGTGCGCGACTTCGCCGCCGTGGCCAGGCAGGCAAAGGTGGATGCCAAGATCGCCGATGCCGCCCTGACGCGGCTCGAGGTGGACGCCCGCGGCCTGGACGGCTTTGATCGCCGTTACTTAACTTTGATCGCCGAGAATTTCGGCGGCGGACCGGTGGGGATCGAGACCATCGCTGCCGCTTTGGGCGAGGCCCGCGATGCGATAGAGGAAATTGTGGAACCGTATCTGATGCAGCAGG
Source organism: Rhizobium sp. Q54 (assembly GCA_945882615.1). Classification (GTDB taxonomy): domain Bacteria; phylum Pseudomonadota; class Alphaproteobacteria; order Micropepsales; family Micropepsaceae; genus Rhizomicrobium. Next base: position 12,607 of record CAMCWK010000033.1, read on the forward strand.
GCTTCGTGCAGCGCACCCCGCGCGGCCGTGTGCTGGCCGGTGCGGCTTACGGCCATCTGGGCCTTCCCGCGCCGCCCGGAGCCCAGACCAGCCTGTTTGCGAGCGACAGTGATGAATAAACAGCTCAGCGGCCTGGGGCATTTCGACGGCAAGACGCATGTTTTGCCCGTCAGCATCTATTACGAGGACACCGATCTGTCGGGCGTGGTCTATCACGCCAATTACCTGCGTTTCATGGAACGTGGCCGCACCGAATTCTTCCGCCTGGCGGGTATCTCCAAGATGGCTGGCCTGGAAGAGGACGAGCCGACCGCCTGGGCGATTCGCTCCATCACCGTGCATTATCACCGTCCGGCGCGGCTGGATGATGCCGTGACCGTCCGCACCATCCTTACGGCCCTGTCAGGCGCGCGCATGAAAGCCATCCAGAAGGTGATGTGCGGCGATACGCTGCTGGTCGAGGCACGGATCGAAGCCTGCATCACCACGTTAACAGGCAAGGCGCGCCGGCTCCCCAAAAACGTGGCCCAGACTCTTGCGCCTTTCGTGACCACAGAAGAAACTTGAACTTATTCGCCAAACTTCGGCCAAGATCGGGGGGCAATAGCCCTTCATCACGGCGCCAAAAGGTTTTTCTATGACCCCCAGACAAGTTGCCGCCGCTGCTGTCGCGATTCTGACACTGGCTTTCGCCGCGCCAAGCTTCGCCCCCCAGGCTTTTGCCCAAGCGCCCATCGCCGCGCCCGTCGGCGCGCCGGCCCAGTCCCAAACCCTGGATGCGCCGCCCGGCGTGGCGTCCGCGCCCTCGGGCGATGTCGCCAGCAGCTTCTCGATCATTCCGATGTTCATGCGCGCCGATCATGTCGTGAAGGCCGTGATGATCCTGCTGCTGGCCGCCTCGCTCTGGTCCTGGACCATCATCTTCAACAAGCTGATGCTGCTGGCCAGCCTCAAGCGCAAGGCGAAGCGCTTCGAGAAGCTGTTCTGGTCGGGCCAGTCGCTGGATGAACTCTACCAGCAGTTCGCGGCCCATAACGACCACCCACTGGCGGCGATGTTCATCGCGGGTCTTCGCGAATGGCGCCGCGCCTTTGAAGGCGGCACGCCGCGCGAAACCGCGCTGCCGGGCATCAAGGAGCGCATCGACAAGGCGATGAGCGTAACCATCCTGCGCGAGGCCGACGGCATCGAGCGTCAACTGGGCATCCTGGCGACCATCGGCTCGGTCTCGCCCTTTGTCGGCCTGTTCGGCACGGTGTGGGGCATCATGAACACCTTCACGGCGATCGCGATACGCCATGACACAAGCCTGGCGGTCGTCGCGCCGGGCATCGCCGAGGCGCTGTTCGCCACCGCCTTGGGTCTTCTGGCCGCCATCCCGGCAGTTATCTTCTACAACCGTTTCGTGGCCGAGATCGGCCGTTATGTGAACCAGCTGGACGCTTTCGCCGACGAATTTTCCTCCATCCTGTCGCGCCAGCTCGACGACAAGGCCGGGCGCTGATGGCGGCGGGCATCCAGCACAGCTCTTCGCGTGGCCGTGGCCGGATGCGCCGTCAGGCCATGGCGGAAATCAACGTCACGCCCTTTGTCGACGTGATGCTGGTGCTGCTGATCGTCTTCATGGTGACGGCGCCGCTGCTGACCGTCGGCGTGGCGGTGGATCTGCCCAAAACAAGGGCGCCGGCGCTGGGTCAGGACGCCGAACCCCTGTCGATCACGGTTCAGCGCAACGGCGCCATCTTTATCCAGAAGGAGCAGGTCCCGCAGGCGGCCCTGGTCGACAAGCTCAAGACGATTTCCGCCAATGGTTACGACCAGCGCATCTTCGTGCGCGGCGACGACCAGGCCAGTTACGGCAAGGTGATGGAAGTGATGGGCATTCTGGCCGCCAGCGGCTTCACCCGTATCGGATTGGTGACGGATGTCGTCAAGCCCCAGCCCGACGCGCGCTAAGGCGGCAGCGGCCGCCATCTATCGGCGCACCCAGGCGACCACAGCGCGCGGCCCGCGCTATGGCATCCTGGCGTCGGCCGTGTTTCACGGTCTTATTTTCGCCGCGGCGATCTTCACTTTTCAGCGCAATTTCGACATGGCGGAAGACAGCAATGTCGTGCCGGTGGATCTGGTGACCGTCGCCGACGTCACCAATGTCGCCGCCCAGGCCCCGCCGGCACCCGAACCGGAAAAGATGGATATTCCGGTCCCCGCCAACGAGCCGCCGCCCGAGCCGCAGATGCAGGAAATTGAGCCTGCCCCGGTGCCGCCGATGCCCAAGTTCGACATCGAGAAAGAGGTGAAGCCGAAGCCGGCGCCGCCCAAGAAGACTGCCGCCCAGGATTTCGCCGCCCTGCTCAACAAGCTCACCACGACCGAAAAGCCGGCAAGGAATGCCAAACCCGCTGAACGGGTCATTCCGGGCATCGGCTCGGGCAACGCGATGACGGCCAATATCGCCGATGCGCTGAAGAGCCAGATCTATCGCTGCTGGTCGCCGCCCACCGGGGCACCCGATGCCCGCGACCTGGTGGTGGATTATGCGCTGCGCCTTAATCAGGACGGCACCGTCGCCAGCCTGCAGATGACGCCGGGAACCCAGGTTGCGGCCGCATCCAATGCCTATACCCGCGCCGCGTCGGAAGCTGCCAGCCGGGCCATCTATCAGTGCCAGCCCTACAGACTGCCCCTCGACCGCTATAATGTATGGCGCGAAATCAATCCCTTGCGCTTTGATCCGCGCCAGATGATGGAACAATAGTCCGCCCAATGTCTTTGGAGATTGCGATGAAGAAATTCCTGATCCTTGTGGCCGCCACGGCGGCACTGACGGCGGCGGCGATTTTCACCCCGGCCCTCGCGCAGCTCAGGGTCGATGTCACCCAGGGCGTTTCGCAGCCGCTGCCCATCGCCATTCCCGATTTTGTCGGCGATCCGCAGGCCGGCGCCAACATTGCCGGGGTGGTGCGGGCCGATCTGGAACGGTCCGGCCTGTTCCGCCCCTTGGACCAGAAGGGCTTTGTCGAGCGCATTACCAATATCAACACCGTGCCCACTTTTGGCAGCTGGCGCTCCATCACCGCCCAGGGGCTGGTGACAGGCCAGGTCACCCAGCAGCCGGACGGACGCCTGCGCGTGGATTTCCGCCTCTGGGATGTCTATGGCGAAAGCCAGATGCTGGGGCTGCAATTTTTCACCACCCCCGAAAACTGGCGCCGCATCGCCCATATGGTGTCGGACGCCATTTATGAGCGCATCACCGGGGAGAAGGGCTATTTTGATACCCGCATCGTCTTCATTTCCGAGACCGGCCCCGCGGTGAAGCGCGTCAAGCGCCTGGCGATCATGGACCAGGATGGCGCCAATCCGATCTTCCTCACCAATGGCAGCTACATGGTGCTGACGCCGCGCTTCAATCCCACGGCGCAGATGATCGCCTATATGTCCTATATCGCCGCCAAGCCGCGCGTCTATCTGTTCGACATCGAAACCGGCAAGCAGGAAGTCCTGGGCAATTTCCCCAATATGACCTTCTCTCCCCGTTTCTCACCCGACGGCAATCGCGTCGCGCTGACCCTGGAGACCGCGGGCAATTCCGATATCTATGTGATGGATCTGCGCAGCCGCGCCATCCGGCGCTTGACCAGCGATCCGGGCATCGACACCGCACCGTCCTTCTCGCCGGACGGCCGGCAGATTGCGTTCGAATCCGACCGTGGCGGCAGCCAACAGATATATGTGATGAATGCCGATGGCTCCGGCCAGCGCCGCATCAGTTTCGGTGCGGGCAATAACGGTACGCCGGTCTGGTCGCCGCGCGGCGATCTTCTGGCCTTCACCAAGCAGCAGGGCGGCCGTTTCACCATCGGCGTGATGCGCACCGACGGCTCGGGGGAGCGGCTGATCTCCTCGGGCGGGCGGGACGAGGGCCCCACCTGGGCGCCCAACGGGCGTGTGCTGATGTATTCGCGCAGCCTGGGCGGCGGCGCGGGATCGCAAATCTGGTCGGTGGATGTGACCGGACGGAACGAAAGACGCGTCCTGACCCCAGGTTCGGCGTCCGATCCGGCATGGTCGCCCTTGATCCAGTAGGATCATTTTCTTAGAATAGGGTGATTTTGAACGCCTTTTTTTGGCTCTTTTTGCTGTCTAGTGCGTTTGGGGTTTGAGGTGCGATTTAGTTTCTTAAGCGCGGACGCCCGCACCGGCGGTCTGAGCTGCCAGGAGATTCCATATGATCCGATTTTCGACTTCTCTGAAATTTGCCGCCCTCTCGGCGGTTCTCGTTCTGGGTGCCTGCACCCATAAGCAGGAAGCTGTCACCACCGCCCCGCCGCCCGCCGCGCCGGCGCCGCCGCCGGCACCTGCGCCTGTGACATCCAGCATTATACCGGGCAGCGCCGAAGACCTGCGCGTCAATGTCGGAGACACCGTCCACTTCGCCTACGACCAGTACAATGTCGAGGAAAGCGACAAGGCCCTGCTTGGCCGCCAGGCCGCCTGGCTGCAGCGCTATCCGGCGGTGCGTGTGACCATCGAAGGCCATGCCGACGAACGCGGCACGCGCGAATACAATCTGGCGTTGGGCGCCCGCCGCGCCAATGCGGTGAGGGAGTATCTGGTCAGCCAGGGTGTCTCCACCGGCCGCATCGAAACCATCTCCTACGGCAAGGAGCGTCCGATCTGCACCAGCTCCGATGAAGGCTGCTGGGCCCAGAACCGTCGCGGCGTCACCATCGTCAGTGGCGGCGCGAACTCGTAATTTGCGCCTGTGAATGAAAAAGGGGCGTGGGAAAATCCCGCGCCCCTTTTTTGCTTTAAAGCCCCGCTACGGGGAAAGGCTTGTAAAAGGTCGGTCATGATGATCCAGCGCTTCGCAGTTTCGCTTCTGGCGATTTCTCTGGCCCTCGGCCCGATTCCGGCCAGCGCCCAGCTCTTCGGTCCCAATGAGGAACAGCGGGCGCATGAGGCGCAGCAGGATGCCGAACTGGTCAATCTGAACCGCCAGGCACAGCAATTTTCTGACCGCATCCAACAGCTGGAAGACCGGGTACGCAGCCTCACCAGCAGCCTGTCCCAGGCGACCGGCACCAATGAAGAGTTGGCGCACCAGATTCGCCAGCAGAACCAGAAGATCGACGAGATGCAGAAGGACTTCGCCTATCGCCTCTGCACCCTGTCGGCGCAGCAACTGGGCGCGGGCGACTCCATGAACTGTGCCGCCGCCGGCACGGCCAGCGCGGTGACGCCGCAATCCTTCCCGCCCGCAGGTCAGATGCGGCCTGGCGATCCGCTGCCGCCGATCGATGCAACCGGCGGGGATTTCGCCTCCGCGCCGCCGATCACCCGTGGCCGTCCCCCCGGTACGCTGGGCACCTTGCCGGTCGGTCCGGGATCGGCGCCCCTGAACGGGTCAATGGCAGGCCCCGGCAACGCCTCCCAGTATGACGCGGCGATGAATTTGATGAGCCGGGCGCAATATGCCGAGGCTTCGGCGGCCTTCCGCGCCTATGCCGATAACAATCCCGACGACACCGAACTCACCCCCCAGGCGATCTATTGGATCGGCAATATGGCTTTCGCACAGCGCGATTATCCGGGGGCGCAGCGCAATTTCGCCGAGGTGATCAAAAGATATCCCAAGTCGCCGCGCGCCGGAGACGCTATGCTCAAGCTGGCCCAGTCGTTTATGGGGCTGGGACAGAAGTCGGAAGGTTGCACCACGCTTGGCCTCCTTACCCAGAAGCGCTACCCGAACGCCTCGGCGCAAACCCTCAGCCAGGCCGCGGCCTTACGCAAAACGGCCTGCGGCCGCTAAACGCATCCCGCCCGGAGGCGTAGCCGAAGACCAATCAATTGAAAGCGCTTTCGCGCAAGCGATGGCGCAGCACCAGGGCGCGATCGCCGTCGCGGTATCGGGCGGCGGGGATTCCGTCGCGCTGATGCATCTGCTGGCCGCGTATGCCAGGGCGCGCAAACGCAAAGCCCCTGTCGTGCTCACCGTCGATCATGGCTTGCGCGAGTCGTCATCGAAAGACGCAAAACAGGTGGCGGCCTGGGCAAAAAAGGCGGGACTGACTGTGCATGTCCTGTCCTGGCGAGGCGTCAAACCAAAATCCGGTGTCGAGGCGGCGGCGCGCGAGGCGCGCTACCGGCTGATGGGCGACTGGCTGACCCGGCACAAGATCGCCATCCTGTATGTCGGTCACACGATCGACGATCAGGCCGAAACATTCCTGCTGCGGCTGGCGCGGGGCAGCGGGCTGGACGGTCTGGCGGCTATGCGCGCACGCGCGCCCTGGCCGGTGGCCGGTTTTCCACACCTGTCGGTTGCGCGCCCTTTGCTAGACATCACCCGCGGCGAACTACGCGCCTGGCTCAAGGCGCGCGGCACGGCCTGGCTGGACGACCCCATGAATGAGGATGACGCATTCGACCGGGTGAAAATCCGTCGGGCGGGGAAAATGCTGGCAGATCTCGGCCTCACCGCGTCACGTCTTGCCGCCGCCGCTTCTCATTTGGCGCGGGCGCGGGCCGCGCTGGAAAGCGTGACCGACGCCGTGCTGGTGCGGGCCACCGCCAAGTCGTCCCACACCGGACATAACGGTCAGTCAGGCCTGTTGCTGGCCCCTGCCGTGCTGGCGGCAGCGCCCCGCGAGGTGGGCCTGCGGGCCTTGGCGGCCCTGCTGATGGCGGTGTCGGGACAGGCCTATCGGCCGCGATTTGAGGCGCTGGAGCGGCTTTTCGACCGTGTGACGGCCGGAACGCTGGGCAAAGGCGCAAACCTTCATGGCTGTCATATCGGCCCGGCGCCCAAAGCGGACGGGGAATTCGCGTTGTTGGTGCGGCAGGAAAATCCCAGAAAAACCGCCAGTTCCCTCAAAAAAGCCACACCTGTCCGTTGATCTGGCACAGGCGCTGCTGGTTGCGGCGCCCCCGCAAAACTCTTAACGTTTTGCTGGGTGGCAATGCGCTAGAAACGCCCTATCTATTAAGGGCAACGCTACGGCCCCACGGCGCTTTCGAAGGCGTCTGGCATGTTTGAAAAGGACGGCCTTTGAATAATCTGCGAAATCTGGCGCTCTGGATCGTCATCGCGCTGCTCCTGGTGTTCCTGTTCAACCTGTTCCAGGGGACGGGCACCCAGCCGACGGCATCGGCCATCACCTATTCCAAGTTCACCGAGCAGGTTGCGGCAAAGCAGGTCAAGAAAGTCACTTTCCAGGGCGACCAGGTGAAGGGCGAGCTGGTCAGTGGACAGCCTTTCGTCACCACCGTGCCGACCAACGACACCACCTTGTGGCCGGTCCTGAAGGCCAACAATGTGGAGACCGCCGTGACGCCGACCGACAATGGCATGTCGCTGCTGTCGATCCTGATCAACTGGTTCCCCATGCTGCTGATCATCGGCGTGTGGCTGTTCTTCATGCGCCAGATGCAGTCGGGCGGCGGCAAGGCGATGGGCTTCGGCAAATCGCGCGCCAAGCTGCTGACCGAGCGCCAGGGCCGCGTCACGTTTGAAGACGTGGCGGGCGTGGACGAGGCCAAGGACGACCTCAAGGAAATTGTGGACTTCCTGCGCGACCCGCAGAAATTCCAGCGCCTGGGCGGCCGCATCCCCAAGGGCGTGCTGCTGGTCGGCCCGCCGGGCACCGGCAAGACGCTGCTGGCGCGCGCCATCGCGGGCGAAGCCAATGTGCCCTTCTTCACCATTTCGGGTTCGGACTTTGTCGAAATGTTCGTCGGCGTCGGCGCCAGCCGCGTGCGCGACATGTTCGAGCAGGCCAAGAAGAACTCGCCCTGTATCGTGTTCATCGACGAAATCGACGCGGTCGGCCGCCATCGCGGCGCCGGCCTGGGCGGCGGCAATGACGAGCGCGAACAGACCCTCAACCAGCTCTTGGTCGAGATGGACGGCTTTGAAGCCAATGAAAGCGTGATCCTGATCGCCGCCACCAACCGGCCCGACGTGCTGGACCCGGCGCTGCTGCGTCCGGGCCGCTTCGACCGTCACGTGGTCGTTCCCAATCCCGACCTGGCAGGCCGCGAAAAAATCCTGCGCGTGCATCTGCGCAAAGTCCCGCTGGCGCCCGATGTCGATCCGCGCACCATCGCGCGCGGCACGCCCGGTTTCTCCGGCGCCGATTTGGCTAATCTGGTCAATGAAGGCGCGCTGCTGGCGGCGCGGCGCGGCAAGCGCGTTGTGACCATGAGTGAACTGGAAGACGCCAAGGACAAGGTGATGATGGGCGCCGAGCGGCGTTCGATGGCGATGAGCGACGAGGAAAAGAAGCTCACCGCCTATCATGAGGCCGGCCATGCCCTGGTCGCCATCACGGTCGAAGGTTCCGATCCGATCCATAAGGCCACCATCATTCCGCGCGGCCGCGCGCTGGGCATGGTGATGCGCCTGCCGGAACGCGATGCTCTGTCGCTGACGCGCCAGAAGATGCTGGCCGACCTGGCGGTGGCGTTCGGCGGCCGCCTGGCCGAGGAAATCGTGTTCGGCCATGAAAAAGTGACGACCGGCGCGCAGAGCGACATCGAGCAGGCCACCCGCATGGCCCGCGCCATGGTGACCCGCTTCGGCATGTCGGACTCTCTGGGTCCCATCGCCTATGCCGAGAACCAGGAAGAAGTCTTCCTGGGGCACAGCGTGTCGCGCACCCAGAACATCTCCGAGGCCACGGCGCAGAAGATTGACGATGAAATCCACCGCATCATCGACGAGAGCTATCAGCGCGCCAAGGACATCCTGGTCAGCCGCCAGAGCGATCTGAACGTGCTGGCGCGCGGCCTGCTCGAGTATGAAACCCTGACCGGCGACGAGATCATCGCGCTGCTGAAGGGTATTCCCCCGGTGCGCACGCCGTATGAGGATCCCGTGCTGCCGTCGCGCGGCGAAGGCACCAGCGTGCCGGTGGCGGGCAAGCCGCGTCCGGCCGGCAATGGCCCGGGCCTGATTATTTCGCCCGAACCGCAGCCTCGCTAGGCGCAATCTGATAAAGGACAGGGCGGCTTTGGCCGCCCTTTTCTTTTTGCGGCGTCGTGACCATGAAAATCCTCGGCATCCTCAACATCACCACCGACAGTTTTTCGGATGGCGGAAAATATCTGGCACCCGAGGCGGCGCTGGCCCATGGCGAAAGCCTGGTGCGGGACGGTGCCGACATCATCGATATCGGCGCGGCCTCTTCGCATCCCGACGCGCAAGCGGTCGATCCGGACACCGAGATCGCCCGCCTCGCCGCCATCGTCCCGGCGCTGAAGACGCGGGGCGCGTCGCTTTCCATCGACAGTTTTCACACCCCGGTGCAGCGCTGGGCGCTCGCGGCGGGTGTGGGCTATCTCAACGACATTCACGGTTTCGCCGATGCCGCTTTCCATCCCGAACTCGCGGCATCGCCGGCGAAGCTGATCGTGATGCATGCCATCCAAGCCCGTGGCATCGCCACCCGCGAGGATGTCCCGCCGGAAAAAATCATGGGCCGTATCTTCGCTTTCTTCGATGCGCGGGTGGCGGCGCTGGAAAAGGCGGGCATCGCGCGGGACCGCCTGATCCTGGATCCGGGGATGGGCTTCTTCCTGGGCACCAACCCGCAAACCTCCATTACGGTGCTGGACCGGCTGCCGGAGCTGACGCGGCGTTACGACCTGCCGCTGCTGGTCTGCGTGTCGCGCAAGTCCTTCCTCAAGGCCCAGGCGGGCGGCGATCCCGGGCGCCTCAGGGGCCTCAGCGCGGCGGCGGAGGTGCGGGCGGTGGGTCAGGGGGGTGCCGCCTATATCCGCACCCACGAGCCGGCGGCCCTTCGGGACGGGCTTAACACCCTGAAAGACATGGACAAGATGCCGCGTTAACCTTCGGAAATCCAATTGTGATAAAACACCAGCCTCGCATCAGGATTCCCGCATGACCCGCAAATTCTTCGGCACCGACGGCATCCGTGGCCGCACCAACACCGCCAAGCTGACGCCGGAAGTGGCGATGAAGGCGGGCATGGCGGCGGGCCGCATCTTCACCCGCGGCGAACACCGCCACCGGGTGGTGATCGGCAAGGATACCCGCCTGTCGGGTTACATGATCGAAAGCGCGCTGGTGTCGGGCTTTACCGCTGTGGGCATGGACGTGTTCCAGTTCGGTCCGCTGCCGACGCCCGCCGTCGCCATGCTGACACGCAGCTTGCGCGCCGATATCGGGGTGATGATCACGGCCTCGCACAATTTGTTCGAAGACAATGGCATCAAGTTCTTCGGCCCCGACGGCCAGAAACTGTCGGACGATGTCGAAATGGAAATCGAGCGCCTGATGGCGGCGGGGCTGGAACAGGGGCTTGCGCCCAGCGCCAAGATCGGCCGCGCCAAGCGCGTCGACGACAGCCAGGCGCGCTACATTGAATTCGCCAAGCGCACCTTTCCGCGCAACCTGCGGCTGGATGGCATGCGTATCGTGATCGATTGCGCCCATGGCGCCGCCTACAAGGTCGCCCCCGAAGTGCTGTGGGAGCTGGGCGCCGACATCGTATCGCTCGGCGTGTCGCCCGATGGCACCAACATCAACCTGGACTGCGGCTCGACCGCGCCCCAGGCTATGTGCGCCCGGGTGCGCGAGACCCGCGCAGATTTCGGCATCGCGCTGGACGGCGACGCCGACCGGGTGGTGATGGCGGACGAAAAGGGCCAGATCATCGATGGCGACCAGATTCTGGCGCTGATCGCCAAGAGCTGGTCCAAGAGCGGCCGGCTCAAGGGCGATGGCGTGGTCGGCACCGTGATGTCCAATGCCGGGCTGGATCACTATCTTGCGTCGCTGCATCTGAAACTGGCGCGCGCGCAGGTCGGCGACCGCTATGTGCTGGAAGTGATGAAAAAGGGCGGCTTCAATGTGGGGGGCGAACAGTCCGGCCACATCATCCTGTCGGATGTCTCCACCACCGGCGACGGGCTGGTGGCGGCGCTGCAGCTGCTGGCCGTGCTGGCGCAGGAGGGCAAGCCCGCCAGCGAGGCGGCGCATCTCTACAATCCGCTGCCCCAAGTGCTTGAGAATGTGCGCTTCAAGAAGGGCTCGCCGCTGGACGATGCACGGGTGAAGTCCTCGATCGAAGACGCCAATGCCAGGCTGGGATCTTCTGGCCGCATCCTGGTGCGCAAGTCCGGCACCGAACCCCTGATCCGCGTCATGGCCGAAGGCGAAGACGAAAAGCTGGTGCGCGCCGTGGTGCGCCAGATCGCCAGCGCGATCGAAGAGGTCGCAGCCTAGTTCCCCGTTTCGTCCTCACCCTTCGACAGGCTCAGGGTGAGGAGCTTTGGTATCCTCATGCTGGTGGCATGACGCTGGCGCTAACAACTGTTGACGCATGAGGCTTGCTTGAATTCAAAAATTCCACGTCTCCTCGTCATCGCCGGATCGGACAGTTCCGGCGGCGCCGGGATTCAGGCCGACATCAAGACCGCACAGGCCTTCGGGGTCTATGCCCAGACCGCCATCACCGCCGTGACCGTGCAGAACACGCTGGGCGTGACGGGCGCGCACATCGTGCCACCGACGATCGTGCGCGACCAGATCATCGCCTGCCTCAGCGATATCGGCGCCGATGCCATCAAGACCGGCATGCTGGGCTCCGCCGACATGGTGGAGATGGTGGCGAAAACCCTGGCCGAACATGTCCCCGGCATTCCGCTGGTGGTGGACCCGGTGATGGTGGCCAAGGGTGGCTCAAGGCTGCTGGACGAGGCGGCGGTCACGGTGATGAAAAAGCAGCTGCTGCCGCTGGCGTCGCTGATCACGCCCAACCTGCCGGAAGCCGAAGTTCTGACCGGAATTTATCCCGCAAGCGAGCACCGCATCCGCAATGCCGCCATGGTGTTCAAGATGCTGCGCGTCGAGAACGTCCTGTTCAAGGGCGGGCATGGCGAGGGCGATGTCGTGCGCGATGTGTTGTGGAGCGGTGGCGAGTTCCTGCCGTTCGAGGCGCCGCGCCAGGATACGCCCCACACCCATGGCACCGGCTGCACCCTGGCGACCGCGATTGCCTGCGGTCTGGCGCAGGGGCGCTCCTTGCCCGACGCCGTCAGCCGCGCCCACATGTTCGTGCAGAACGCGATCCGCACCGCGCCCGGACTGGGGCAGGGCCATGGACCGCTCAATCATGGGATAAAGTCCTCATCCTGAGCTTGTCGAAGGATGGGGCCTCATGGTTCGACAAGCTCACCATGAGGTTTTTTTCACCGATCCACGAACGGGTCTTGCACCATGATGGTGTCGTCGCGGTCCGGGCTGGTGGACAGCAACGATACCGGCGCGCCGATCAGCTCTTCCACCCGGCGGACATACTTGATGGCGTTGGCGGGAAGCTGGGCCCAGCTGCGCGCGCCGCGGGTGGTTTCCTTCCAGCCTTCCAGCGTTTCATAAACCGGCGTCAGGCGCGCCTGCAGGTTGGCGTCGGCGGGCAGGTAATCCAGCGTCTTGCCGTCCAGCTGATAGCCGGTGCAGACCTTGATCTCGTCAAAGCCGTCCAGCACGTCCAGCTTGGTCAGGCAGATGCCGTCCACGCCGCCGGTGACGCAGGTCTGGCGCACCAGCACGGAGTCGAACCAGCCGCAGCGGCGCTTGCGCCCGGTCACGGTGCCGAACTCATGGCCGCGCTCGCCCAGCTTTTCGCCGGTGGCGTCTTTCAGTTCGGTGGGAAAGGGACCTTCGCCCACGCGCGTGGTGTAGCTTTTCACAATGCCCAGCACGGTGCCGATGGCACGCGGGGATACGCCCGCGCCGGCCGCCGCCTGTCCCGCCACCGTGTTGGACGAGGTGACGAAGGGATAGGTGCCATGGTCGATGTCCAGCAGCACGGCCTGCGCGCCTTCGAACAGGATGCGCTTGCCGGCCTTGCGGGCGGCGTCCAGTTCGCGCCAGGACGATCCCAGGAAGGGCGTGATCTTCGGCGCGATTTCGTTCAGCAGTTTCAGCAGCGCGCCGGCATCGACTTCGACGGCGCCGAAGCCCTTGCGCAGGACATTGTGATGGGCCAGCAGGCGCTCGATCTTGCCGGGCAGGCTGGCGGGGTCTTTCAGGTCGATGGCGCGAATGGCGCGGCGGCCCACCTTGTCTTCATAGGCCGGTCCGATGCCGCGCTTGGTGGTGCCGATCTTCTGGGAAGAGGCTTCCTCGCGCAGCGCATCCAGTTCGCGGTGCAGCGGCAGCACCAGCACAGCATTTTCCGCCAAAATCAAAATGTCGGGCGTGACGGCAAGGCCGGCGGCTCCGACCTTGGCGATTTCCTCCAGCAGCGACCAGGGATCGACCACCACGCCATTGCCGATGATGGAGCGCTTGCCCTGCACCACGCCCGACGGCAGGAGCGACAGCTTGTAGGTCTTGTCGCCCACCACGATGGTATGGCCGGCATTGTTGCCGCCCTGGAACCGCACCACCATGTCGGCGCGGTTGGACAGCCAGTCAATGATCTTGCCTTTGCCTTCGTCGCCCCACTGGGCGCCGATCACCGTGACGTTTGCCATGCTGACGTATCCGTACCTTCTGGTGCTCAACCCGTGGGGAGCCACAGGCACGGTGGCGGCTTATAGCAGGTGTGCGGCGGGCTGTAAGGGCAAAGGTGCCGCATCTTGTGGATGGGGGCAAAAGCCCCGCAAACCGACAGTCATTCGGCGTATGGTGGCGTCATGAGCGGTTTTTCCATCCGGAGCGCCACGCCTGCCGACGCGCCCCTGATCCTGGCCCTGTTGGGGGAGCTGGCGACCTACGAACAGCAGCCCTTCTCGCTGAGCGAGACGGCCATCGTCCGCGACATGCTGGGGGACAAGCCGGTCTGCCGCTGCGATCTTGGCTTGCTGGACGACACGCCGGCGGGGATCGTGACCTGGTATTGGGCCTATAAGAGCTTCGGCGCGGCCCGCGGTGTCTATGTAGAGGATCTTTTTGTGCGGCCTGAATTTCGCGGGCGCGGGTTGGGCCGGGCGCTGCTGGCGCATCTGGGCGCGGTGGCGCAGCGCGAAGCCGGGTTCATGGAGTGGCGGGTGCTGGACTGGAACGCCGCCTCCATCGAATTCTACAAGAGCCTCGGCGCCAGGCCGCAGGACACCTGGGTCACCTATCGGTTGCAGGGCGATGCCCTGAAGAAACTGGCGGAAGCATGAGCGAGATTGTTCTGGTGGTGGCAATCGCTGAGAATGGCGTGATCGGAAACAAGGGCGCCTTGCCCTGGCATATTTCCGATGACCTCAAGCGCTTCAAGGCGATGACCCTGGGCCATACCATCGTGATGGGACGCAAGACTTGGGATTCGCTGCCCAGAAAGCCGCTGCCCGGCAGGGTCAATGTGGTGGTGACGCGGCAGAAGGACTGGCGGTGCGAGGGCGCGGTCACGGCAAACTCGCTGGGCGCGGCAACGGCCGGCACCTCGGGCACGGTAATGGTGATCGGCGGCGCGGAAATCTATGAACGCGCCTTGCCAATGGCGACGCGGATTGAACTCACCGAAGTGCACCGGGCCTTTGCGGGCGACGCCCGCTTTGAACTCGACCGGTCTGGCTGGACGGAAACGGCGCGCGAAAGCCATGTCACGCCCGAAGGCCTGCGCTACAGCTACGTGACCCTCACTCGATAATAATTTTCGGCGCCGCCTTGCTGGCGCCTTGCAGTGCGGCCGCCACTTTCTTCGCCAGTTCCTGGAAGGCCTGCGCTTCCGGGCTGTCCGGCGCCGAGACGCTGATGGGCGTACCGGCATCCGAAGTCTCGCGGATGCGCGGCACCAGCGGAATCTCGCCCAGGAAGGGCGCGCCGAGTTTCTCGGCCGTCAGCTTGGCGCCGCCATGGCCGAAGATGTCGTGTTCCATGCCGCAGCCGGTGCAGATGAACATGCTCATATTCTCCACCACGCCCAGGATTGGCACATGCGTCTTCTGGAACATGGTGATGCCCTTCTTCACGTCGATCAGGGCGATGTCCTGCGGGGTGGAAACGATCACCGCACCCTTCAGCGGCACGCGCTGGGCAATGGTGAGCTGGGCATCGCCGGTGCCAGGCGGCATGTCCAGCACCAGCACGTCCAGCGGCGCCCATTCGACATCGCTGAGCATCTGGGTCAGGGCCGACTGGACCATGGGCCCGCGCCAGATCATCGCCTGATCTTCTTCCACCAGGAAGCCGATCGACATGGTCTTGATGCCGTACTTTTCGATCGGCTTTAACTTTTTGCCGTCGCTTTCCGGTTTTTCGGTGATCCCCATCAGGCGGGGCAGCGAGGGGCCGTAAATGTCGGCGTCCAGCAATCCGACTTTCAGTCCCAGCCGCGACAGCGACAGCGCCAGATTGACCGCGACGGTGGATTTTCCGACGCCGCCCTTGCCGCTGGCCACGGCGATAATGGCGGCGACACCGGGAATGCCCTGTTGCGGCGGCGGCGCCTGGCGGGCCACCGCCGGCTTGGGGGCGGGGCTGTGCGCGTGATCATGGGCATGATCATCACCCTGCTGATGGGAATGATCGTCATGCGCTGTGAGTACGGCGGTGACGGACTTCACGCCCTTTACGCCCAGCACCATGGCTTCGCAGATCTTGCGCAAGGGTTCGGACCCAGGCGCGCGCTCGGGCGCGACTTCCAGCACAAAGCCGACATGGCCGTCCTTGACCACCAGCCCCTGGATCATGTCCTGCTGCACCACGGTGCGTCCGCTGGCTGGGTCCACCACCTGGTCGAGCGCTGCAAGCACGTCGTTGCGGATGTCTGTCATGGGCGCAGCATATAGCCTTCGCCCCGGCCAAATCCCAGAAAAACTATCCTAGAAGGAGGTGGCGCTGCCGGCCGCGCGCGAGATCGCGCCCCCGACATCCTGCAGCGGGCCCAGCGGCTGGCGCTTGTCGTCCAGATTGTCGGTGCGGGGATTGCCGGAAAAGACCTTGTGGATGACGCGGCCATTCATCACCAGCAGAATGATCTCGGCCGACCAGCGGCTGGAATGGGTGATGCGCTGAAAGCCCAGAATGTCCGCCACCGTGTTGCCGATACGCTTGGAGGTGGTGCGGCTGGGACGAAAAACGAAGGCGGTGCAATAGAGTTCGGCCCGGATACAGGCCCGCACTGCGGGATTGAGATGTTCCCAGCGCACGCCGGCCGCCGGCAGGAAGCGTTCCTGGATGCCCAGATAGGACAACACATCGGCATTGCCGTTGCGGGCGTCGAAACCCAGATTCGGCAGGTCGTCGGCGCGGGTCATGTTGGGGACGATCTGGTCGAAGGATTCCACCACCTGATCGTAGCTGTGGAACGGGCTGGTGGTTTGCGCCTGTTGCTCCGGCAACAGCCCGCCGCCGCAGCCTGACAAGAGCAGCAGGCTGGAGCTGGTCAGCAGCAGGCCGAACAGCAAGGTCAGCAATTTACCATGGGCATCGAGGCGTCTCATGCTAGCGGCCATTCAAGGGCCATGCCGGGGAACCTGGCCGCGGCGCGCGCAGGGGAAACGCGAAAAACCGTATTCCAAGCCGGCTTTTGCCCTGTTTGTTCCGTTTTTCCCTGCCTAGACTGGCCCGCGATTCCTCCTTTGGTCCGATCGATGCGTTTTGCGAAGTTTCTCTGTGCCATTCTGGCGCTTGCCCTGACCCCGGTCCTTTCGGGTACGGCGCTGGCGCGACCCGCACCGGAATCCTTCTCAGGCCTCGCCAAGCGGCTGCTGCCGACGGTGGTCAATATCTCCACCAGCCAGACCCTGAAGGCGCCGCCGCCCAGCGCGGCCTTGCCGAAACTGCCGCCGGGTTCGCCGCTGGAAGACATGTTCAAGAATTTCATGGGGCCGCGCGGAAGCCAGCCGCGCCATGTCACCTCGCTGGGTTCGGGCTTCATCATCGATCCCAGCGGCTATATCGTCACCAACAACCACGTTATCCCCAGCGACAGCATCACCGTCACCCTGAGCGACGGAATCACCATGCCGGCGCGGGTGGTGGGCCGCGATCCCAAGACCGATCTTGCGCTGCTGAAGGTCAATCCCAGGAAGCCGCTGCCGACCGCCAAATTCGGCAACAGCGATACGGCGGAAGTGGGCGACTGGGTCATCGCCATCGGCGATCCCTTCGGTATCGGTTCCACCGTCACCGCCGGCATCGTCTCTGCCCGCAACCGCAATATCAACAGCGGCGATTACGACGATTTCATCCAGACCGATGCCCCGATCAATCGCGGCAATTCGGGTGGTCCACTGTTCGACATGGAAGGCAATGTCATCGGCATCAATTCGGCGATCTTCTCGCCTTCGGGCGGCAGCGTCGGCATCGGGTTTTCCATTCCGTCCAACCTCGCGCGGCAGGTGGTGGGCCAGTTGCGGCAGTTCGGCGGCACGCGGCGCGGCTGGATCGGGGTGCGCATCCAGCAGGTGACGCCGGAGATCGCCGAAGGGATGGGATTGCCCAGTACCCGCGGCGCGCTAGTGACCAACGTAACCGGCGGCGGCCCGGGCGCGCGGGCGGGCCTGCGCAACGGCGACCTGATCACCGGCTTTGACGGCAAGGCGGTCGGCGATGAGCGCGCCTTGCCGCGCATCGTGGCCGATACGCCCATCGGCAAGACGGTATCGCTCGATATGCTGCGCCGGGGCAAGAAGCAGAGCCTGAAGATCACCGTGCAGCGGCTGGCCGAAGACGGCAAGACGGCCAAGCCTGCCAAGCCGGCGCCCGCGCCGGCGAAAAGCCAGTCGCGGCTGTCGCGGCTGGGCCTGACGCTGGGCACCCTCGACGCGGCGGCGCGCGCCAAGTTCAAGGTTGGTGCCGGCGTCCAGGGCGTTCTGGTGACGAGGGTGGACGCGGCCAGTCCGGCGGGCGAGAAGAATCTGCGGGTGGGTGATGTGATCGTGGAAATCTCCAGCCAGCCGGTGAAGACGGCCCAGGAAATTTCCCGCAAGATCGAGGCGGACGCCAAGGCCGGCAAGAAAGCCGTGCTGCTGCTGATCAGCCGCGGCGGCGATCTTACTTTCGTGGGGCTTAGTCTGAACTAGATCGGGAGGCCGGGCATGGGCATTCTTGTCATCTGTTCCTATCGACCGCGTCCGGGGCATGAGGACGAGGCCCGCCTGCTGATGCAGGCCCATGTGCCGCTGCTGCGCCAGCACAATCTGATCACCGACCGTGCGGTGGTGCAGGGCGTGGCCAAGGATGGCGAGCTGGTCGAGATATTCGAATGGGAGTCGGTGGAAACATCACGCGGCGCCCCGGGCATTGCCGAGATCGGCGCCCACTGGAAAGCGATGAGCGAGGTGATGGACTTTGTGCCGCTGGCAGCGCTGCCGGAAAGCCAGCACGCTTTCGCGCACTTCAGCCCTCTTTGACGATCTCGCTGTCGCTATAGCCTTGCAGGTATAGCAGGGCGGTGAGGTCATTGTGGTTGATGGCCGCGCCTGCCGCTTCCGCCACCACCGGCTTGGCGTGATAGGCGACACCCAGGCCGGCGCGCTGGATCATGGCCAGGTCGTTGGCACCGTCGCCCACCGCCAGGGTTTGCGCGAAATCCAGTTTCAAGGAGGCGACGGCTTCTTCCAGTGCCGCCAGCTTGGCCTCGCGCCCCAGGATCGGCATGGCGACTTCGCCGGTCAGCGCCGCGCCGTCGTCCAGCAAGATGTTGCCGCGCTCGGCATGGAAACCGGCGGCCTCGGCCACGCGCTTGGTGAAATAGCCGAAACCACCCGAGACCAGCATGGTGTGGGCGCCGCGCGCGCGCATGGTGGCCAGCAGCGATTTGGCGCCAGGGTTCAGCCGCACGCGCTCGATATAGGTGCGCTCCAGCGCGTCCAGCGTCAGGCCCTTGAGCATACCGACGCGTTCCTTGAGCGCGCCTTCGAATTCCAGTTCGCCGCGCATGGCGCGTTCGGTAATGGCGGCGATCTGGGGCTTCAGGCCGGCCATGTCGGCCAGCTCGTCCAGGCATTCGACATTGATGATGGTGGAATCCATGTCGGCGATCAGCAGCTTTTTGCGCCGCTGATCTGTC
>CAMCWK010000034.1:0-31048 GCA_945882615.1 Rhizobium sp. Q54
GTTCGGCTTGGCCGAGGCTTCCAGATCGGCCGCGCTCACAACCGTGGTGGGGGTCGGAGCATTGAAGCCGGCAGCCTGCAAGCGGCTGGACGACACGACGACCGATTCGACGCCTTCCTGCGCCATGGCGGCACCGGCGCCCAGCGCCAGAATGGCCGCGCTGCCTGCAAGACGCGCACGTGTCTTCGTCAAACCGTAAGTCATAAAGCTAATCCCCCTAAAAATTATCCTGCCGGTAAGACGCCGGCTTGAATCGAAAATGCCATCAACCCCGGCGGAGGGCCTATACCGACTTAGGTCTTATGGACTTTGGTCCATAGTGCGCCCGAAGCCATGCGATCCGGCGCCGGAAACAGTTTGCGGACCAGCAGCTGGGCTTGCGCGCGACATGCACGCCGATTTTCACGCGCGTTCGAAAAGTGCCGGTATTTCTGGCATTCGTTGCGCATTTTCCAACCAGCGATGATGCGAAAGAGGTGACGCAAGCGGGCTGGCATGGAGCGCGACGCTGCCACGAACGCGCGAATTTCCTGCCGCAGTTGGCGCTATCGAATTGCGCCCTATATGTCACGCTATTGTGGAATCTATCCGGCGAATGTTTTGCGTGCCAAAATCAACGCCTGGGTGCGGCTGCTTACGCCAAGCTTGCGATACATGGTGGTGGTGTAGGCTTTGACGGTCTTCTCCGTCACACCCATTTCGTACGCGATCTGCTTGTTGCGCAGCCCACGCTGCAAACCGGCAAGAATGCGGAACTGGGCCGGCGACAGGGATGCTATGGCGCCCACTTCCCCGTCATTGTCGTTCAGGGGAATTGGCGGCGACATCCATTTTTTTCCGCGGATGATAGCTGTCAGCGCGTTGACAATGTCCAGGCAGGATGAAGTCTTCAGCACGATTCCCGCTGCGCCGAACTCCGTAGCGCGCTCTGCTGAAGCCTCGTCCGCCCGATCGGAGACCAGCACGACGGGTATCTCCGGGAATTCATTGCAGAGCTGAAAAAGACCGATAAATCCGTCACAGTCAGGCAGGCTTGCATCCAGCATGACCAGCGTGGTGCCGCAATCGCCTTTGAGTACCGCATAGGCATCGGCGAAGGTGGCCGCTTCCGTGACGACGGCCTGCGGACAGGCCATTCTTATGGCCTCGCGCATTCCCATGCGGAAAATCTGGCAGCTGTCCACCAGCAATACCTGTTGTGTCATATCCCCCCCGAGGCAGTTCCGGCGCTCATACGGTCCGAAGCACCCGGCAACTGTAGGGATGAGACCTAAGAGAGACCTAAGGGAGCCATTAAGAAACACTTAGAAATCAGCAACCGTCCAAAATAAGCGGATTATTATGAAAGCACCCGGCGAAACCCCGCAAGATGCACTGCACCATTGCCCGCCGCCTGGCGAAACGCCCTTTGATATGTCGCAGGCCGGCATCATACTTGGGTGCGAGCTCGGGGGGGCTGTGAGCATCACATGCGCATTCTGATCGTAGAAGACGAGGCCCGTTTCCTCAGTATTTTGCTTCGGAGCCTGAAATCCGAGGGTTACATCGTCGATGGGGTGCAAACCGCCACGGATGGTCTGGAATACCTCAAATCCTAGCACTACGACCTTGCCATCCTGGACCTGCAATTGCCCGACGGCACGGGAACTTCGCTGCTCAAACAGATGCGCGAGCTGGTCAA
The DNA here is from genome assembly GCA_945882615.1 of Rhizobium sp. Q54. Taxonomy (GTDB): domain Bacteria; phylum Pseudomonadota; class Alphaproteobacteria; order Micropepsales; family Micropepsaceae; genus Rhizomicrobium. Next base: position 1,682 of record CAMCWK010000034.1, read on the forward strand.
TACCCTGCCCGTCCTGATCCTGACCGCGCGCGGCGACCTGGAAAGCAAGCTGGAGAATTTTCGCGCCGGCGCGGACGACTATCTTATAAAGCCGGTCGCCATGGCCGAGCTCTCCATCCGGGTTCAGGCCCTGATGCGCCGGGGCCCCGCGCTTCAGGATAATGTGATGCGCAGCGGCACGCTGGAAATCAACCGCCTGACCCGGCAGGTCACCCGTGACGGCAAGCGGGTGGAGTTGAGCCCCAAGGAATATTCGCTGCTGGAATATCTGTGGCTGCATTCTGGCCGGGCCGTGTCGCGCACCATGATCCTGGAACGCATCTGGGACCAGTCGTTCGAAGGCCTGACAAACGTGGTGGACGTCTATATCGGCTATCTGCGCCGCAAGATCGACGAAGGCGGCACGCAGAAGCATATCCGCACCGTTCGCGGCCTGGGTTACATGTTCGACAGCAGCGGCTCGCCATGATCCGCTCGCTCACATCGCGGCTGATTTTTCTCTATTGCGTCATTCTGTTGATGCTGGGGGCCGCTTTTCTGGGCATCACGGTCATCAGTTTCCGGCATTATGCCGGCCAGGTCATCACCAACATACTGGCGAGCCGCGCCCAAGACATCTGGCGCATGTCGCGAGATGAGTTTCGCCATCCCGACCGCCTCAAGTCGATCATCGAAAGGCGATTTTCTCCCGAGTCGCAGGATCGCTTCATTCGCATCGAGGTTGACGGCAAGACCGTGTATCGATCCGGGGAGCCGCTCAACGGACATTTTTCCGCCAAGGACATCCCACCGATATTGCCGCTTAAAGAAGGCGAAGTGCTGCCGATCGGCGAGGTGATGCTTTATGCGAAGAGCTTTACACAGCCGGGGGGGCCAAGGGTCGTTATCGAAACCGGCCAATTTCAGTATGCGCAGACGGTAGAGGAGCGGCTGATCCGATCACTTTTCATAGGATTGCCCATCCTGCTGCTCATGGCCGCGATTGCCGGATACCTGGTGATGCGCCGCGCCCTGACGCCGGTCGAAAGCATGATCCGGGCGGCAGAATCCTACACTTTCAATGAGCCTCACAAACGGCTGCCGACCACCGGCAACGAGCCCAGAATCGAAGCGCTGGGGCTGGCGCTGAACCGGATGCTGGATCGCCTCAACAGCGCCTATTCCCACGTCAACCGTTTCACCTCGGACGCTGCCCACGAATTGCGCACTCCGCTGACCATCATCCGCGGAGAGCTCGAACTCATCGCGCGCAAGGAGAAACTTCCTCCCGATACCGATGAAGCCATCAAGACCGTGCTCGAAGAAATGACGCGCCTGTCCGGTCTGGTCGACAACCTGATCGCCCTGTCGCGCATGGACAGCCTGTGGGGCAAGACCGCGCACGACACGGTCGATCTTCTGGACCTGGCGCTGGAGACCATCGATCAGATGCATCTGCTGCTCGAGGAAAAGCATCTCACGGTCACCAAACCCAGAGGGCCCGCCGTGCTGTTGCCCGGTGATCGCGGCCGGCTGAAGCAGGTTCTGGTCAATCTGCTGGGCAACGCCATAAAATACACCGCGCCCGGCGGACGCATAACGATCCAGATTCGCGCCGAAGGCATGATGGCCGTTGTCATGGTGGAAGACACGGGGATCGGAATAGACCCCGAGCACCAGCAGCGGGTGTTCGACCGGTTCTACCGCGTTTCGCCCGATCGCGGCGCCGATGGCGCGGGCCTCGGTCTGGCGATTGTGAAATCCATCTGCCAGGCCCATGGCGGCACGGTGAGCGTGCGCAGCAAACCGTCGGTGGGAAGCTGCTTTGTCGTGGAGGTCCCGCTCTCGGCAACGGGCGCTTCTTCTCCTGTTGCGAGCACCATGGAATCTCGTCGGTTTGCCGAGATGTCCACATCACGCGAATTGAGCAAAACGCGTGCAAAGGCCGTCTGAGCGTTCTTGGCGGTCCGGTTCCTTCAAGCGCGATATAAACTCGTAGCCGGCATCCCCGGCGCGGGTCGTTAGCGCGCGGTGCGCTGCAAAATGGTGCTGCAAAAACATCGGGATCCCGAAGACCTAGCCTGAGGTTTGGATTGCTGCGGCGCAAACTTGACTTGCTGCGGCCTGCACCGGAAAAACGAGAACTTATCAATGCAGATGACGAGACAATTGTGGCCAAAGAAACCAGATTTCCCGCGGGCGTGACGTCGCGCCGCCAAGCCATCGGGGTAACGGGAACGGCCGTCTGCGCCAGCCTTGTGGGCACGGCGATGCCCGCGCTGGGCGCGCCGGCCCAAACCGCAACGCCGCTTCGCGAACCAACTCCACCGCCGGCCTTGGCGCCACAAGCGGACCTGGTGAATGTGCTCGCTTACGAACCTCAGGCGCGTCTCGTGCTGGGACCTCAGAAGGTTGCTCCAATTTTGGGAAGCGACCGTACCGTCACCGATCGTATCACGCTGCGTCCGCGGGTGAATATCCCCACGCGGGACCTGGACCTGACGAGCACATTATTTGGCGACGAACACTTCGCACCGATCATCGTCGGTCCGATCGCCGATCAGAAGCGCTTCCACGCCGAAGGTGAAGCCGCGATGGCGCGCGGGGCCTCCGCCGCAAAGGCCGCGATGGTCGTGAGCAGCGACGCCAGTCTGCCCTTGGCGACGATCGCCCAGGCGGCCACGACCCCCTTATGGCTGCAGGTCTATGCGAACAGTCCCAAAGTGAAGGACGTGCTTGCCGAGGCGAGTGCCGTCAGGGCCAAGGCGGTGATCGTGACGCTAAACGCCGGCACGTCCGCCAGCGGGCCCGCGACGCCAGCCTCGGCGCGCATCGATTGGTCCGCGGTGGACGCCGTCGTCAAAGCCACGTCTTTGCCCGTGATTGTGAAAGGCATCACGCGCGCCGAAGATGCGAAAGAAGCCGTCGCCCACGGCGCCAAGGGCGTGGTGGTGTCGAACTATCGTGGCGGCGATGCGGCGGCGCTCACGGGTACGCTGCTCTTCGTCGCGCCGGTCGTTCAGGCTGTTGGCGATCAGATACCCGTGCTGGTCGACGGCAGTTTCCGCCGCGGCACGGACATTCTCAAGGCCCTTGGCTTTGGCGCTAAGGGCGTGTTGATCGGCCGGCCCGTGATGTGGGGCCTGGCGGCCTACGGCGCTGACGGCGTGCAGGGCGTCGTCGAAATGCTGCAGACAGAACTCGCAAGATATATGTGCATGTGCGGCCGCCCATCGCTCGCTTCGGTCAATTCCAGTGTGCTGCGCGTTCACGCAGCCCTTCCCCCGGCGAGGATCAACGGTGGCTGATATCGAGAAAGCCTGGCTTGTAAGTCCGTCCCGGCGGACTGCGTTGGCCCGCATGGCCGGGTTTGTGGCGGGCGCGCCTGTGAGCGCGGCTGTGGCGCAGATTGACCCCAGCCCCTTTGGCGAGCATCGCCGCGCCTTGAGCCTGGCGGAGATGCAGACGGCCTTCGACTTCGAGCCCGTCTTCCGCGGCAATGTGAGCTTGCCGGTGTATGACTATACGGCGCATGGCGACGGGTCGGAGTTTAACGTTCAGCGCAATCGCCAGGCGTTCGATTGGGTCGATATAGCGCCGGCACGCAACGCGATCCCGGAAGCGCAGGTCGATCTTTCATCCGAATTGTTCGGCGTGAGAATGAAATTCCCGATCCTGATCGCGCCGACAGCGGCGATGGTGCCGCTGCATCCGGAGGGAGAGATTGGAATGTTCAAGGCGGCGACCGCCGCCTGGAACACGTTGATGATCCTGAGCACCAATACCAGCACGCCGGTGGCCAAGGTCGCGCCTTCCGCGCCGGGCGGCACGCTGTGGGCGCAGTTTTACCCGCAACAGAATCTCGCCGCGACCCAGCAATGGATGGACACCTACCAGAATGCCGGCTGCAACGGCATCATCGTTACCGTCGATCAGCAAGCCGCCTATTATGAACGTTCGCTGCAGAACCGTAACCTTGGTGGACGTGTTCGCACCGCTGGTCTTGGCCAGGGCGCCAGAGGTGCAGCGGCAACGCTCACCGGTGCGGCACGGTACCGGGTCAATCCCGGGCGCCTGTGGTACACATGGCAATATATCGACGCTGTGCGGAAAATGGTCAAAGGCCCGCTGCTGCTCAAGGGGATTCAGGACCCGGAAGACGCCAGGCTGGCGATCGCGCACGGCGCGGACGCGATCATCGTGTCCAATCACGGCGGGCGCTCGATGGACTATGGTCCGTCAACGCTGGAGATCATGCCGGAGATCGCGGCGGCCGTGAATGGCCGGATTCCCATCCTGTTCGATAGCGGCATCCGCCGCGGCGCCGACATTTTCAAAGCGCTCGCACTAGGCGCGGACGGCGTCTGCCTCGGACGGGCGGCGCGTTGGGGCCTCGGGGCATTCGGTCCCGCTGGCGCACAGCGCCTGATCGAGATTCTGCAGCGCGAACTCGTCCAGGTGGCCGCCGCCGCCGGATGCGCCAAGCTGACGGATATCAACAAGACGAGGGTCAAGATCAACTTCGCGTAGCGCGGGAGCCGCGAGGCCTTGCCAGCCTGCCGCATTCTGATGTTCCCTAGGCATAATAACAACAGGGGGGAGCTGCGCATGCCCAAAATTCGCTGGACCATGATGTTCATGGGCTGCGCGGCAATGTCGATCAATTACATCGATCGCGCCAATCTCGCAGTCGCCGCCCCCTTCATCACCAAAGAACTCGGCATCGATCCCGCGATGATGGGCGTGATCCTCGGCGCCTTCTTCTGGACCTATGCGACCATGCAATTGCCGTTCGGCTGGTTCGCCGACAAGGTCGGCGCGAAAATCGCTCTGGCTGTTGCCGTCACATGGTGGTCCATCGCCACCGTGCTTACCGCGGCGGCAAATAGCGTGGCATCGCTGTTGGGCTACCGGCTGCTCCTGGGCGTAGGCGAGGCGGGGGCTTATCCGTCCGGCACCAAAATCAATATGGCCTGGTTTCCCAGAAGCGAGCGGGCCATCGCCGCCAGCATCTTCGACAGCGGTTCGCGGATCGGCGCAGCCCTGTCCCTGCCGCTGGTCGCATGGCTTATCGGCAGCTTCGGCTGGCGGATGTCTTTCGTGGTGACCGGGCTTTTGGGCATTGTCTGGGTCGCCATCTGGATGGCCTACTACCGCGATCCGGAAAACCACCCCTCGGTCACGCCACAGCAGCTTGCGGCGCTTCAGGCCGAGCGCGGCGCCACCCCGACCGGCGCCCAAGTGTCCTGGGGGTCGCTATTCGGCTACCGCACCATCTGGGGGATGATGATCGGCTTCTTCTGCCTGAATTTCGTCATCTATTTTTTCATCACCTGGTTTCCCACCTATCTGATCCAGGCGCGGGGTTTCTCGCTGGCGCAGCTTGGGACGCTGGGTCTTCTGCCGGGCCTGGTCGCGATTCCCGCCGGATGGCTGGGCGGCTACACCTCCGACGCGCTGTACCGCCGCGGCTGGAGTCTGACCGCGGCGCGCAAGACCTGCCTGGTCGGAGGCATGCTGACATCGTCGGTCATCACCCTCTCTGTCTTCGCGCCCAATGCCTATGTCGCACTCGCCTTTTTTGCGATCGCCTATGGCAGCCTGGCCTTTACCGCGGCCAGCATCTGGTCGCTGCCGGCTGACGTGGCGCCCTCGCCCCAGCATGTCGCGTCCATCGGCGGCATCCAGAATTTTGCCTCCAATCTCGCCGGTATCGTCACAACCACCTTTACGGGCGTGATGCTGAAGATTACCGAAGGCTCTTTTGTGATACCGCTGATCGTGGCCGGCGGCTTTTGCATTCTGGGGGCCGCCGTCTATCTGTTTGTGATAGAGGACATCAAACCCCTAGCGCCCCGCGAGCCAGCAGCCTGAAGTCATGAAAATCGTCAACTACCAGGGGTTCCGGGACGCGGCCCAAAAGCGCCTGCCCCGCTTCATCTTCGAATATATCGATGGCGGCAGCTATGACGAGCACACGCTGCGCCGCAATGTCGACGACTTCAAATCCGTCACCTTGCGTCAAAAGGTATTGCGTGATGTATCGAACCTGCAGCTTGGCACACGCCTGTTCGGCCGCGACATGGCCCTGCCTGTTGCGTTGGCGCCGATCGGCATTGCGGGCTTTTACCGCCGCCGGGGCGAGACGCAGGCCGTGCGGGCCGCCGAAGCGGCCGGCATACCCATAGTCCTATCCACCATGTCCTGCTGTCCGCTCGAGGAAGTGCGCGCGGCCAGCGCCGGGCCCTTCTGGATGCAGCTCTACATCATCCGCGACCGCGGCTTCATGAAGGACTTTCTGGTTCGCATGGAGAAAGCGGGCGTCGACACGCTGTTCCTCACCGTGGACCTGGCGATTAACGGCATTCGCTATCGCGACCGGATCGGGGGCCTGGCGGGATCGCAAAGCCTGTTACAGCGGCCCGACCGGTTGCTCGACATCCTGTCTCACCCGGCCTGGGCGTGGGACGTCGGAGTGATGGGAAGGCCGCTGACCATCGGCAATGTCGCGCCCGCGATGCCGAACGGCGCGGGCCTGAAACAATTTCAGGCCTGGGTAGCACGCAATTTCGATCCCTCGGTCACCTACAAGGACATCGCCTGGCTGCGCCAGCACTGGAAAGGCAAGCTGGTCCTGAAGGGTATTACCGACCCCGGCGATGCCGCGCGCGCCGTCGAGGAGGGCATGGACGGGATCGTGGTTTCCAACCATGGCGGACGGCAGCTGGATGGGTCGCTGTCCAGCATTGCCGCGCTGCCGCACGTTCGCGACGCCGTTGCCGGGCGGATGACGGTCATGCTGGATGGCGGTGTGCGTTCGGGACTGGATGTCCTGCGCGCCCTGGCACTGGGCGCCGACAGCATTCTGCTCGGACGGGCCTGGGCCTATGCGCTGGCGGCGCGGGGCGAGGCGGGCGTCTCCCAAATGCTCGCCATCCTCAAAGAGGAACTGGAAGTGGCCATGGCGCTGACCGGCCAGAACGATGTGCGATCGCTGGACAGAGACCTAGCGGTCAATTGGCCCTGAGGGGCGGACGTGTCCAGATGCTAATTGGCGTCACACGCGTGCGATTGACAGGCCCGCGTCACCCTCGACAATGAGGTTTCCATAAGGGGAAAACCCATGAGAAAGAACATCGCCTGTCTGGCGGCCCTGCTGTTTTGCGCCGCCCCGGTTCAGGCGGCGCCCGGCAACAAGCTCCTGCTGATTTCAATTGATGGGCTGGATTGGCGCTATTTGCGCGACCGCGATGCGCTGGGCCTTCAGATTCCCAACCTGCGCACCCTTCTGGCCCGCTCGCAGGTGGCCTACGGGGTTACGGCTTGCGCGTCTCGATTGACCGACACACGGACAACACCGGCGACCCTGCCCACAATCTGGGCCTGAGCAAACGCCGCGCGGACGCGGTAATGGCGGAACTGGCGCGCGGCGGCATCGCGGCGGCGCGCATGACAAGCCAGGGATTTGGACAGACCCGGCCAATTACGGATAATGTGACGGAGCTGGGCCGGGCTCAGAACCGCAGGGTGGAAGTGGTGAAGAAATAACGCTGCATGCCAATAGGCACAGTTGCTGTATCAGGCCGAGTTCGAGGGATGCGGCATCCGCCCGCTGGCGTACTATATCCTTATGTCGTCGCGCATTATCTGCCGTCTCCTAGAGCCCTCCCCTCTTTGCTACCCGCCACCCATGAGCGGTTGAAGCAAGGGGAGGCCGTCACGCCCAACAAATACCCACCCTAATGTCCGCTTTGCGCCAATAGCGGTCATTCACCCCTATCAGCCAAATGCCCACCCGGCTCTGTAAGCGGATGAGGCATTTAAGTGGCGTTGTAGCCGGCGCGGCTGTCCAGGTTGCAATTCTACCACCAAGGAAAAGCGGCCCAGCTAATCCAATTAGAGGTGCCCCCCGGATTTCAAGCTAATAATATAGGCGAAGACATTTTCTTTGTCGGCGGCTCGCAGTATCAGGTTCGGCATGCTGGCATGGGGCGTCTCGAACCAGACATGCAGCTTTGTTGCCGTCATGCCGGGGGACCTGGCCAAGCTATAGAAGCTGGGGGCATAGGGGTTAGGTGAGAAGAACTGCTTTCTTCCCACCGCATGACACTGAGAGCAGGCTTCCTTTGCGAAACTCTCGCCCTGACGTGCATCACCCTCCGTTTGTGATCGGGCACAGTTGGGCAACAGGACCAACCCGGCACTGATCAGGGCGCGGATATTCCCCCACAGTCGTACTTTCTTGTACACAGCCACACCTCTGAATTGACCAAAATCAATGGTCGCCGAAGGTCCAAGTCAATGAATTGATTTCGGTCAAAGCGGCGAGATGAACAGCCGCCAGAATGACCGGGGGCAATCTGGAATGAGCCCTTCAAAAGTGGCAGAAGATCGTGGACTTTCTTCGGGGAATCGTTGCGCTTTGTGGCCGGGTGCTGCTCGGCTGGTTCTTTGCTTCCCAAGGCCTCCAACGTATTGATGAATGGAGCGCAATGGTGGTCTTGGTCGAAATGAAGCATGTCCCTTTTGGGCAGGTTTCGTTGGGGCTGTCGCTAATCGCAATGTTCTTTGGCAGCGCCGGATTGGTGATGGGATTCCAGACGCGATTTAGCGCATTAGTTTTAGCAATCTGCACGGGCGGTTGGGCTCTCATCGCCCACGATTTCTGGAAAATTCAAAATCCAATCGCGCGGCAAGCGGACTTTTTGATATTTTCCCTAGGCGTTGCTGTTATTGGGGGCTTGTTATGTCTTTTTGCTTCGGGTGGCGGCCAATTCTCGGTGGACAGGCTCAGCGAAAAGCCCCAGCCGAATTATTAGCCGGGTCCAATGGAGAATTTCGAATTCTCCCTAGCTCCCGCCGAGTGCCAGGATCGGACATGTCCGCTTCGCGCCAATAGCGGTCATTGGCGCGGTCGGAGACGCCGTTAGGCCTTCCCAAGCAATCGAATGCCCCCGTTTTTAGCAGCAAATAATTGCTTTTCACACAAAAGCACTATTGCCGCATGCGAAATTCGAGCGGCGATGTTAAGCACATTGCGAAAGCCGCGCCTTGGCGGCGCAACAGTATTTGAGGACGATCCATGAAGCTGATGCATCTGGCGGTGACAATCGGGTTTGCCGCCGGTGCGCTCGCGATGTCGGCCCTCGCCCGCGATGTGTCGCGCAGCGGTCCCGCCTCGAACGGCTCTCCCGCCTGGGTCATCGAACAGATCTCGGACTCCGATATCCGCAGCGACTATACCGCGATCTGCCGCGAGGACGCCGCGAAACTCTGCGCTGGCCGCGAAGGTTCGGCGTTGCGCATCTGTCTCGCCACCAATAAGGCGCGCGTCAGCCCCGCCTGCCAGACGGCGCTGGCGGCGCCCTGGCAGGGCGCCGGCAATGATCAGTCCCGCACGACGCCTTGCGACCGTTCCATTATCTGCAATCCCAAACTCGCCAACAATGTGGGCGTCCCCGCAGCAGCCGGCCGCACCGTCGAACGGGTGATGTGGAAATCGACGCCGCTCAACATGGGCTATCAGTCTATCTACCCCTATGAACTACCGCCGGGCGGCGGCGGCGCCACCTCGGTGAGCATGGATTCGAAGGGCAATCTGTGGGTATTGCAGCGCGTGCCGCCGGGCATGCCGGAATTGTTCAAGTTCGGTCCCGACCGGAAGCAGCAGCTGGCGCTGGGCGACACCGAGCTGGGCCATCACACCGACAAGGCGCATGGCATCCGCGTCGATCCGGAAGACAACGTCTGGATCGCCGATGCAAATGGTTCGACGGTGCGCAAGATCAACCCCGAGGGCAAATTGCTTTTCACCTTGGGCACGCATGGCCGCCGCGGCGACTGGGACGAGACCCGGAACCAGCGCCTGCTCTGGCAGCCACTGGCGGTCGCCTTCGCCAGGGACGGCTCGGCCTATATCGCCCAGGGCCATGCCAATGAGAGCCCCAACGATGTCGGGGGTCCCGATCCGGCCAACCGCTCGGGCGCCTCGCGCATCTTGCATGTGACCAAGAACGGCAGATTCATCCGCCAATGGTACGGCAATGCCGTCGGTCCAGGAAAATTCTACGAGGCGCATGACATCGCCGTCGATCCGCGCAACGGCGATGTCTGGATCGGCGACCGCGAGGAATACCGCTTCGTCGTCTATACCGATGACGGAAAATTCGTGAAGACGGTGCAGACGCGCAACCTTACCTGCAATGTCGCCTTCGATACCGAAGGAAATCTCTGGCAGGGAACCGGTCAGGACGGCCAGCTTCTACGCATCGACCGCGATGGCAAGGTACTGGGCGCCATCGGTAATGGCCGCGGCCCCGGCATCGGCCAGGTCGGCGAGACCGGCTACATCACCTGGGACGGAGCGGGCAACATCATCACCGGCTCGACCGGCCAGGACCGCGTCACGGTGTGGGTCAGGCCACAGCGCTAAAAAATCGTGCGCGACGGCATCCCAATGCGCAGCCAACAAGGAAAATAGGCAGCACATACTCGACGAGTTTATGTTGGATTGCGCGGCGCGACATTTGAACTGCCGTCCCCGCATGGACAGCTACCCGTCTAAGAGCATCAATGTCCGCTTTGGGTCAGGAGCAGTCATTCAAGTTGTCCGCATTGCGCCAGAACACCCACCTCCCACACTGGGCACCATTATAGTTTGACCTAGGGTTGCGCAGGATCAAGGCGGCCTTTTCCAGTCTGTAGCTCTATCCTCTCGCGCGAATGAGGGGCTGGGCCTTTGCTATATTTTTTCCACATCCTCGAAGACAGTGTCGAAATCCCAGACCCAGAAGGGACCGATCTGCCGAGTAGGGAGGCTGCGCAATTGGAGGCAGCCGCGATTGTTCGCGAACTCATCAGCGAGTTTCCAGGTCGTTTTCACAGCAGTTCCGTTCTCGAAGTGTCATTGGCAAGTGGTGAGCGCGTTATGGCGCTGCCAATCCGCGAAGCAGTAAGCGATTAGGCCAATGTCCGCTTTGGGTCAGAAGCGGTCATTCAGGCATAGTCCGCCTTGCACTAAATGCGGGCATTGCCGCAGTGAGACAATTATGCCCTCCGGTGCACGCCCTTATTGACGCGCCTTGAAGATCACATAGCTCAGCGTCTTCCCGGGCGTACCGCCGAAAATGTGCCACATACCGGCCGGTAGGACCAGGTAATCCCCAGGATGCAACAAGATAGTGGTCCCGCCCGTCATCGTGGTTTCCCCACGGGGCTCGTTCGGATTAGTCAAATTAGGGTTCGCGACGGTGCCGCCATAGGTCAAGGTGCCCTCGCCTGCCAGCACGGTAATGTAATCAACCCAGTGGTTATGTGCTTCCACGCGATTGCCTGTGTCGCCGCGTTTCACAAACTCGATCCAGTAATTCTCGTGATCTGATACAACAGTGGAGTTTACGGGGCCCGGACGGAAAGCCGCCTTCGCGACATCAGCCTGTGTCATGAACTTAAATTCTTCAGGCGCCCTGCCGCGCATTGTGGCTGGTGCAGTGGCAATTGTCGCCGGGGGGCTGGGCTGGGCAAATACTTCTGGCGCAAAGCCTATTGCTGCAGCAGACAAGGCAGCAGCAGACAATGTCGAGGAAATAATGGATGAACGCATACTAAGAGCTCCTGTCTGGATTATTCCGGGCTTCAGTTCGCGGCGTTGACCGCGGAGGCATTCGCGGGGCCCAGGCGATCCAGATCGAGGCCGCGCTGCTTGAGTTGGGCGTTGAAAAATTCCCGGATGCTTTCCTGGACGGAATCGGAAGGCATCCGCCCTCTCTTGTCCTTGGCATCTAGCTTTGCGCCCTTGTCCGCGAGATACTGAATAACGGATTCGGCATCCTGGGATTGCGGATTTGACACCGCCATGTGCATCAGGCCCTTGCCGCTTTGGTCTTGGACGGTCAGATCGGGATTGAGCTCCAGCGCGTATTTCAGGGCTGCCAGATTGCCACCATAGGCCGCGGCCATGGCGAGACTCATGCCGTCCTGCGCCTTGATGTCCGGCTTGGCGCCGCCCGCCACAAGCGCCTTCATCACATCCGCCGAACCGGCCTTTGCCGCGAACAGCAGGGGCGGGGTGGGATACAGCACGACAGGCGGCGCCTTGATCGCGCCATCCGCAATCGCCAGGCCCTTGGAATTGTAACCGCCGACGCCGCCACCGGCGCCGGCACCCGCCACCTGGACCGGCGCTGGCCGGCGCGGCGGAGGCGGCGCGGGCTGGCTGAGCACGTTCGCGTCCGCGCCCTTGGAAAGCAGGAAGGTCACAAGCTCGGGGCTGCCGCTCGCCGCCGCGACATGGATGAGTTGCCGACCCTCACCGTCACGTTGGGTCATATCCGCGCCCAGGGTGACGACGCGCTTGGCGAAAGCGATGTCATTTTTCAGCACGGCGGCCTCGGCCACGGGTGTGCCGTCCGGCAGCCTGGCTTTGTAATCAGCGCCTGCCTCCAGCAGTGTCACCGGCGCCTTCGGGTCCGTGCTTTTCAGCGCGAAGAACAGCGGCGTGAAGCCCTTGGCCGCGACAGCGTTCACATTAGCGCCACGCTTGGCGAGGAACGCGATATTGCTGGCATTGCCCCGCGCTGACGCCCACATCAGGGGCGTCAGCCCCTGCGCGTCGGCGGCATCCACCTGGGCGCCCTTCGTGATCAATGCGCCGACGGCCGCCGGCGTGGACGTTGCCGCGCACAAGGCGAGCGCCGAAGTCCCGTCGGGACGTACCGTGCCAGCGTTGGCGCCGGACTTGAGCAGGCTGACGACAATTTCGGGATTTCCCAGCTCGCAGGCCAGGGCAAGCGGCGTGGCGCCCTGGATATCGGCCACGTTGGGCTTGGCGCCCGCCGCCAGCAACAACCGCACAGACTGCGCATCCTGGCGGTCAACGGCCCAGATCAGGGGCGTGGATTTGTCCGCCAGCGGCGCGTTGGGATCGGCCTTGCCCGCCAGCAGGCTCTTGACCAGCGCATGCTCGTTCGCCCGCACCGCCTGCGCCAGCCGTTCCTCGGCAACGCCGGCCCAGGCAACAACCGGGGCAGCGCCGAGAACGAGAACAGCAAATCCGAGCGCCTTTTTCATGTCGGCATCCAATTTAAGCGGTGAACCCGGTGAGACGGCCGGTGCTGTCGCCCAGCCGATCCTGCTGCACGCCCAGCCTGTCCATCATCGAGAGCATCAGGTTGGTCATGGGCAGGTCGTCCTTCACAATCATGTGATGATTGCCCTTGACCAGGCCACCCGCGACGATCACCGGCAGGTTGGTGTGCTGGTGGGTGTTGGAATCGGCCAGGCTGGCGCCGGCCAGCAGCATGCTGTGATCCAGCAGCGTGCCCTCGCCGTCCTTGGTCTCGCTCATCCGCTTCAGGTAATAGGCGACCTGCTCCATGTGCAGGATATTTATCTTTGTCAGCTTGGCGATCTTTTCGGGATCATTGCCGTGATGGCTGAGCGGATGATGCGCGTCCGCCACGCCGATTTCCGGATAGCTGCGGCCGCTGACCTCGCGGCCGACCATGAAGGTACCGACCCGGGTCATGTCCGCCTGATAGGCCAGGACCTGCAGATCGATCATCATGCGCGCATATTCCTCGAACGAATCCGGAATGCCGGACGGGCGGGCATAGGCCGGCAGCGCCGCGGCGCCCGGACCACCTTGCTCCATCTTCTGAATACGACGCTCGATGTCGCGGATGGACGTCATATATTCTTCGATCTTCTTCTTGTCGTCGGCGCCCATCGAGCCCGACAGATGCTGCGCATCCTCCGCCACCGAATCCAGGATGCTGGCCTGGCGCCGGAGCCGCATGATGCGCGTCTTGGCATCCAGGCTATCGCCGTCACCAAATATGCGCTCGAAGACTTCGCGCGGATTGACAGTGACGGGCAGCGGCGTGGAGGCGGTGCGCCAGGACAAGGTGTTGGTGTAGGCGCAGCTGTAGCCGGTGTCGCAGCTTCCCACTAGGCTGGGCGGATCAAGGCCCAGTTCCATGGAGGGAATCTGGGTCTGTTCGCTAAACTGCCGGGCAACAATCTGGTCCATCGAAGGGCCCGAAGTGATGTCGGCGCCTTCCGTTTTCTTGACATGGACGCCGGTCAGGTACGATCCGCAGGAGCGGCCGTGGTCGCCGCCGCCATCGCCCAGCGCCTCGGCCTGCTTGTGCGCCAGACCGCTGATGACTGCGAATTTTTCCCGGTAAGGCTCCAGCGGCTTGAGGATCGGGGTCATCGCATACCCCTCGCCCGTCTGGGCCGGCGTGTAATTCTGCATCATCATGCCATTGGGCATGTAGATGACCTGCAGCCGCATCCGCGCCTTGGCCGCCGCTTCCGCCGCGCTGGCGCTGGTCATCATGGCTTCCAGCAAAGGCAGCGCCAGCGTGGCGCCCATGCCGCGCAATACGGTGCGGCGCCTCATGGGCTTCCTTCGAATGATCATCGTTCGGGGGTCCTTCTCATAGCAAAGGGCACGCTTTGGACGATTTCCATGATGATCGTATTCATCCGGAAATCATCCCTGGCGGCCGCATATCGTACCTTGCGCACGGCGGGCATGTCATAGGCCTCCAGGCCGCGTCCCAGCCCATAGGTCATCAGCCGTTCGGTAAAGGCTTCGACGAACTGGTCCTTGCGGTCCAGCAGAATGCCCTGAAGGCCCTTGGGCCCCTCGAACTTCGTACCGTCCGGCAGCACCGCCGTGACGTCGAGTTTCTGGCCGCCATAGTTTGTCCGCCAAGCGCCGACAGCATCGTAATTTTCCAGGCTGAAGCCCAGCGGGTCCATCTTGGAGTGGCAGGAGGCGCAGATCGCATTGCTCCGGTGCAGGTCCATCTGCTCGCGCACGCTCAGAAGCTTGCCGTTCTTGGCCTCGTTCAGGGCGGGAATGTTCGGGGGCGGTGGTGGCGGCGGCGCGGACAGGAGATTGTCCAGGATCCATTTTCCGCGCAACACCACCGAAGTGCGGTCATTGTAAGAAGTGACCGTCAGGATCGCACCCTGCCCCAGCAGCCCGCCGCGATGGAGCGCCGGGTCCAGCTTCACCTTGCGGAACGACGTGCCATAGATGCCGGGCATGCCGTAATGCTCGGCCAGGCGCTGGTTCACATAGGTGTAATCTGCATCGAGGAAATCCAGCACACTGCGATTGTCCCGCACCACGCCGTCAAAGAACATCTGGGTTTCCGTCAGCATCGCCGCGCGAAGACGCTCGTCAAAGCTGGGGAAATTCCGCCTGTCGGGCCGCTGATATTCCAGCCGGCGCAGATGCAGCCACTGACCGGCAAAATTCTGCGTCAGGGCCCTGGCCTTGGGGTCAGCCAGCATCCGCGTGACCTGCTGCTTCAGGACCGCGGGCGTGGACAATCGGCCTGCTTGCGCCAGCGCCAGCAGCTGGTTGTCGGGGATGCTGCTCCACAGGAAAAAAGACAGGCGCGTGGCCAGCTCGAAATCGCTGATCCGGTTTACGCTGCCCGGCGCGCTGTTTGGCGGATTGCTTTCGCGCATGAATAGGAAGTTCGGCGAAACCAGGACTTCTTCCAGCGCCGCCTGGATGCCGTGCTCAAAACCGCCATCCTGGCGGCCGGCGTCATAGGTCTTCATCAGCCGGCCGATGTCCCTGTCCGTCACCGGGCGGCGATAGGCGCGGCGAGCCAGGGACGTCAGTATCCGCTTGGCGCAGGCGGCTTCCGCCAGTTCCGCGGAAGGGCGGCAGATAAAGATGGTCCGGCGGCTGGCAGTGTTGCCGGGGCCCTTCACATCATAAGGGCCGGCGACGGAAATCTGCATGATGTCGCGCATATAGAAATCCTGCGCGACGTTGGGGCCCTGCGCGACCGACGGGACCGTTATGCGCTGCACCAGGGCGCCATCGACCTGCACATCAAGCGGAAGCTGCACCACCGTTGCCGAAGTACCGACGCGCGGCCCCTTGGTGGTCCTGGGAATAAGGACCTGCTCCAGGGTCAGCTTGCGGGGAAAGGACGCTCCGATAATGCGGGGACCGGCCTTCATGAAGGCTTTCACCTCATGCCGGTTGTTGGCGTCGATCTCCGACTCGGTTTGCGTGCCGGCATTCAGATAGAGCTGGATCGTGTAGGTCGCGTCATAAGGGGCGTAGAACTTGAACGATCCGCCGCCGCGCGAATCCACCGGCAGGTCGTCGCTGGCGCGCTCATTATAAGCCGCGATGCCGAAGGCGTTCTCGAACAGGTCCTTGGTGACCTTGTAGTCCGTGGTGACGGGCGTGCGCGACGCCAGCCCCGTGGCAAGGCGGCTAACCTTGCCGGCGACATTGATGTAGCGGTCCATCAGCGTCGGCGACACTGTCAGGACGTCCGCGATATTGTCGAAGCCATAGCCCATGTCATCGACCGGCAAATCCTTGCTCAGGTCGATGTCGAGTCCCAGAAGATCGCGCACCGCATTGCCGTATTCGGTGCGGTTCAGACGCCGCAAGGTGGCGCGGCCCGGATTGGGCGCGGCGGCGGACATGCCGTCCAGCGAGGTTGCCAGCCAACGGGTGAAATCGGCGATCTCTTCCTTGGAGGGACGCTTCATGCCGCGCGGCGGCATTTCGCCCAGGCTCACGCGGCGCAGGATTTTTTCCCACACGTCATTGTTGGCGCCCAGATGATCGGCATCCAGCGGCTGCACCGACATATTCGCGGTCTTGGACTTGTCGTTGTGACAGCCCGAGCAATATTGCAGCAGCATGGCTTTGCGGCCGGCGTTGGTGGAAGCCGGCGTCATCTGCGGCGCGGCCTGGGCCAGCCGGGTTACAGGCGGCAGGGTATCGGCGGTCGCGTTGCCAAACAGCGCTGCGCCGGCAAGACCGGCACAGGCAACAAGCCCGATCGCAAATCCGCTGCACTTGATCATCGGTGACATGCAGTCAGCCAGCCCCTTGATATTGTTTTATTTGTGCTGAAGTTACGCTGGGGACCAAATCTGGTCCAGAAGTTTTGGTCGACGACATGAGCCAACACGACCGAACTTATAAACAGCTGGTTCTGTTGATTTTTCAGGCATTCAGGCTACGCTGTACCTCATGGGGCGACATGGCGAGGTGTTTTTCGGTTTTAAACAAAGAGATCGAGTGAAATGAGAATCACCGAAGTTCGCGCCCATGTCCTGGAGGCCAGACTCAGTCAGCCTTTTTCCTATTCCCGCGCCCGCTACACCACCCGTACCACAATGGTCGTGGAGATCGAAACCGATGTCGGTCTCGTCGGCTGGGGTGAGTGCTATGGACCGGCAAGGATAAACGCGGCGGTGGTAGAACGCCTTTCAACGCTTCTGATTGGGCAGGATCCCATGAGAGGTGAGTGGATCTGGCGAGAGATTTATTCCCGCTATCGGGATCACGGGCAAAAGGGCTCGATCATCCAGGGGCTCAGTGGAATCGACATCGCACTCTGGGATCTGAAAGGAAAGTTCCTTGGCCAGCCGATACATCGACTGATGGGTGGCCCCCTTCGGTCCGAGGTGCGCGCCTATGCCACCGGCCTTTATCGCCGCGATGATGGCAAGCCGGATGTGTACCTCGCCGAAGAGGCGGCGGGATATGCCAGCGAGGGCTTCAATGCGGTAAAATTGAAAGTCGGTTTCGGCGTTGCCGAGGATGCGCGGGTCACCAAGGCTATCCGCGACGCAATCGGGCCGACTGTCGGGCTTCTCGTCGACGCCAACCACGCCTACGATGCGGTTTCAGCGATCCAATTGGGCAGAAAAATCGAGGGGCTCGATATTGGCTGGTTCGAAGAACCGGTCCCCCCGGAAGACGTTGCAGGCCATCGCAAGGTTCGTGAAGCGCTGACAATCCCGATCGCCAGCGGCGAATGCGAGTTCACCCGCTTCGGCTTCCGAAATCTTATCACCACCCACGCCGTGGATATCGTGCAGCCGGATACCTGTTCGGCCGGCGGACTTTCAGAGTGCAAGAAAATCGCAGACTTCGCCGAAGCCTACGGTCTTCGCTATGCGCCGCATGTGTGGGGCAGTGGCATAGCACTGGCCGCGGCACTGCAGCTTCTTGCGGTCATTCCATCCTTCACGCCGCAGTCTCTCAATCCGGTCGAGCCGATGCTCGAATTCGACCGGACCGAGCATCCCATTCGCGAGGCATTGCTGCTAGCGCCCATCGAACATCGAAAAGGCTTAGTGCAGGTTCCCGAGGGGCCTGGACTGGGAATCGAGATCGACCGTAGCGTGCTGGAACGGTTCCGCGCAGGCTAATTAAGCCTGCCAATATTAAAGACTGGCTTGTTGGATTTTTGTACCAGCGTGAGTGAAACTAATGCTCCGAGCCAATTTCTATCAATTCGCTTGGTACAAAAAAGAGCCGGGCAGGTCATTATTCAGGGTTACAAGCTGCTCGTCTCCATCATCAGCGGCTGGAATGTGAAGGGGCACGCTTCGGCTAACCAACCAAACTCTATTCCACAAACACCAGCTGACCGAAGCGGTCCGGAAAATGCGGGTTCGGCTTCACCATCCCCGAATCCGACCATTGTGAAAGCCGGCGGTTGGGCTCCGTGCCATCCCAGCGATTCATATTCGCGATCCACCGGTCGCCGATCCTGGGAACAGGGTTATCTGTTAGATCGGAAAAAGAGCGCCACGGAATCGCCACCTCAAGGTTCCAGCCTTCGTCCTGGTCTCCGGCAACGCTGAGCGTGCCATTGATCGAAACGGCCACTTGCACGCCCCGCAGGTTGTAGTTCTTTATCAAGCGCTGGGGAAACGGGTAAAGATAGTCATACAGTACAGCGCGGGCATTCATTTCAAGGCCCAGGTACAAGTTCTTGACACCCGCCGGAGCAATAAAGATTTCGACAGCATCGTCCTTGTAGGTTGGGTCGTCAGGCTGAGTATGCACCGCGACAATGTCGCTATCTTCACACGCGTAGGCCACATAGAGATTGTCGTTATCCCACGTCAGCCGGGCAACGGTCTTCTGCTTCTTGCCGGTCTGGTCGGCCCAGGGGAAGACGAAGGTCACCGGCTTGGCCGCTTGCCAAGTGGCATCGTTGAGCTCGCCGTCGATGCGCGGCGCAGTTCTGGCGCGATGCACCTCGTAGACTGGGACAGGAGCAAGACCGGATCTCTGGGCCTGCGCCAATACGGGCGCAGCCGTCGTGATTGCGAGGGAGCCGGACAAGAAAAGAACGGTGGCTTTTTTCACGACCGCAAATCCTTCTTTTTTAAGGTGACGTTATGGAACTATCCGTCGCGGGCTACCCTATCTCATTGGAAACATAATTATTATACACCGGGGTGGTTGCTCCCGCCTCGCTACCGACCCGAGCCCCCTCTCAGGCCGGCCGCACCAATTTCGTCACGCGAAATGGTTTGAGCTCGTCGATATCACTCGGAGTCTGCTGATGGGGATTGAAGCGGAAGAAGTTGAGCGTGATATCCTCCGGCGTAAAATCGACGATGAGGAAGCCGTGCTCTTCTAGCGGCTTCAGGTTCTCCTGCATGGTCAGATGCGACGGCGGCGTGGCGCCGACGCCGCGAAACGCCGATGGCCAAAGCATGTCGCCGGCGCCAAGCGGCCCCGAAAGCGCCGTCACCACGGGGTTCTTGCTCAGATCCAGTGCCCCGCTGCGAAGCATGCGACCTTCGGCGATGGCATGGAGGTCTCCACTGATAATGAGCGGTATCCGGCCCGGCATCCCGGAGATGGCGGCCATCAGCCTGTCATGCTGGCGGAGCCAGCCTTGCTGCCAGTAGGGCTTGGTTACGGCGGTTGTCAGCTTGCCGTCGGCCCCCAGAATGTCGGGGTACCATTCACCCCATTTGCCTGCACTCCAGCCCGGCGGATTTGAGGGCACATTCAGAACATGCACGACATCACGTGCCGCCATGCGCGCCTTGAGCCAGCTTTCGGTCGTGTCGTGGAGAAAGACCGCGCTAGGCCCAGCCAAGGTCATGGTGCGGCGAACATCATAGAGCAGCAGCTCCGCCAGCCGCCCGTACCGCAGCGTGCCGAACGCCTCCGCCACCCCTGGCGCGCGGTCGCCTGCCGATGCACCCGGAAGACCGGCCGGGCGGTTCAGGTCGGGCAGAAATTCCGGATAGTAGAGCTGGCGGGTCGCCCGCGCGAGATTGATCATGAAGGGGTCGGGCGGAAAGGTCACGGCGTCGTCCGTCGCTTCGTCATTGTCGAAATAGTCGTGGTCATCTGTGATGAAAAAGACGGGCGTCGAGCGGCACAGGGCGCCATACAAGGGCACGATTTGCGGACCGGCAGAGCGGCGTAGTGTGACTTCGTTCTGGCCGCCGAATACAGGTTGGGCGCGATCAAAGCTGCCGGCATAGGAAATGGCTTTGGGGTCCGCCCCGAGCGTTTTTGACAAGCGCGGCGCGCGCAAATCCCAGTAAACGTGATCACCTATGGCAACGATGGCGTCGGGATTGAAGGACAGGCCGCGCATCAGCAGCCGACGGCGTAGCGCCGCCGGCAAGAAGGCAGTCTTCCCTTCAGGCAGGCCGGCATTGAAGGCATCGTGCCCGCCAGCGCAGGTATAAATCATCAATTTGAAGCGGGACGGCAAGGTATCCGGGGCGGGAAAGGTCGAGAGCTGCCACGGCTCGCACAGGGCCCGGCCATCACCGTCGGTCAGAGACAAGCGGTAAGGTGTGCCTGGCTCAAGCCCCGGCACATCAAACTGCCAGAAATCACCCCGTGCGGTGTTCCTCTGGCCACGCACCCGGATGCTTCCCGCCTGTAACTCCGGCACAGAGTCGAGCGCGCCATCAAATGACGCCTTGAGGAGAAAGCGATCATGACTGACCGTGGGCAGCAGATGCATTAACCGGCCCTGGTCCCACCGTCCCGTTTGCAGGGCGACGGCTTGCGCCGCAGCGCCGGAAGGCAGAGCCAAAGAAAGGCCCGCCGAACCCGCACCAGCCAGAAAATCCCGCCGCGTCGTCATGGTCCCTCACCAATTGCCAATCGCATGGGCTACGATAGCAAATACCTTATCATGAACGACCCGGTTTCAGATTACGGAGATATAAAATGAAGATCGCCGTCTATTTCTTCTGCGTTGCAGCAATCGCGGTTTCAGGGTCGGCCGCAGCACAAATACCGGCCCAGCCCCCCTCGCCTGCGCGTATGGCTGGGGAATACTGGGCGGCGAAGCCCGAGAAGCTCACACCCTATATCGCGCCGAACAAAGTCCATTGGCAGCTTTCGGAAATTCTGGCCGCGCATCGTGGAAATCCGGACTGGATACAACCGCTTGTCCGCAACGAGGATCAGGAAGCCGATTACATATCGATGGGAGCTGGCGGGAAGACCAAGCGTCAATTCTTTGCCGACGACCGCATGATATTTATCGTCCAGTCCGGCGCGATCCGCGTGACGATCGAAGGCACCGCGCCTTTCACCGCCACCAAGGGCTTCATGGTCAATGTACCGGCCCGGCATATCTATATGCTGGAGACAGTGGGTGACACGCCTTCCCTGCGCTTTGAAGTCCGCCAGGCTGGCGCGCCGCCGCTCTATCCCGCGTCGGAAACACCCACGCCGGTGCCTGGCCGGGTTTATGTCAAGGCCACAGGCACGCCCGGCGCCTGGGCGGACCGCGACACCAATCCCGTCTATTTCGACTTCCTGAAGAATGTCGCGGACGGCAAGAAGATCGGCGGCCCCTTCGTTCGCGATGATCATTTTACGGCAAACCTGGTGCGCGGGACCGGCGTGCCAGTACCGCCCGATACTCAGAAGGGCCATTTTCACGTCAATGCGGCGGAATTCTGGTTCATCATGGAAGGCAAGCTCGGCTACAAGATTGAAGGCTTTCCCTATTTCGAGGCCGATCAGGGCGATGTCGTGACCGCCGCCAAGGGGCGCTGGCATCGCGCCACCAACAGTCCCAACTCGCCGATCTCGACCCGCATACCCATCAACCCGCGGCCGCCGATCCTGCATAATTTTGAGGCCCCTCAGCAATAGCAGGCCTGAGTTTCCGTGCGATACTACTGCTAAGGGGCAAGCACGAGGCGAACTGGCCGCCAACACTTGCAACCTAGAGAATGATTTGACCCTTGAGACACACTCCGGACAACGGGCTAGCCAAGCAGGCCAAAATATCCCTCACAGTGCCACGGCGTTTTTCGCTGCCACTTTCTCATTCAAGATGTGACCAAAGCCGGGCCGACCGGAGACCTTCAACCGCCCCTGAACCACTTCCTCTGGAGGATAGACGAGTTCCGACCGCCAGGGCACTTCGCCAAAGGAAAACTCGAATATCTCGACGTTGGGCACTGTAGCGATCACATGGGCCGCTGCCGCATTTCCTATCGGGCTTGCCGGTCCATGGGGAGAAGTTAGCAATCCGGCGCCTTCAGCCATTGCGGATATTTTCTGCAGCTCCATCATACCGCCGCAGTATTTTACGTCCGGCATGACGATGTCGACGGCACCCGCTTTGATATAGGGATAGAAGCCATCAACTCCATGAATATTCTCCCCGCCCGCTGTTGGCATTTTGGATCTGCTGTTGATCGCCGCGAGATTCTCGACAGGACTGGCAGGGGGCACCTCTTCCAGCCAATACAGATTCAGCGGTTCAAGCCTTCTGGCAAGATCAAGACCATCCTCCAGATTGAAGTTGCTGTGTGCATCGACAAGTACATCGCGGCCTTCGCCTACGGTCTGGCGCACGGCCTGAATGCAGGAAACGCCCAAGTCCGCATACTTTTTAAGCTCGGAGCGATCGGCGGAGCGCTTTGGCATACCATCGAACGGCGCCAGCTTTATCGCATCGAACCCGGCTGCGACGGCGCTGGCCGCTGATTTCGCAAACCCCTCGGGCGATCTATCCTCGGTTGACCGGTTGATATTTGCATAGACGCGGAACTGCTCCTGAATCCGTCCGCCGAAGAGGTCGTGTGACGGCACGAAAAAGGCTTTTCCCTGGATGTCGAAAAGACACTGTTCCAGGGCGCTTGCCGCGACCGCGGCAGGTTCGCCCCCATGGGCCCCGTTTTTGCGGATGATGTCTTTCGTGGCTTCCCGAAACCAGGCGGCATTGAAAACGTTACGGCCTCGCAAAAGCTCTGAAAACTGTTTTAGATAGAAAAGGACCCGCTCTTCGCTCCTGCTGTGCGAGGCATCTCCAAGGCCAGTCACCCCGCCAGATGTTTTGAGGCGCGCGATTACCCAATTGCCCCGCCGGTTAATACGGACACGGAAGACCTCCAATGAATCGACTTCAAGTTTCGTAGAGGCCGCAGCCCGCGCGTATCCGGTCGCGGTCAAGCCTAAAGGGGCAAGCCCGCAACTTTTCAAAAAGGAACGTCTTTTCATTTTATTTCCTCTCAGCGTGAACGGATATGACCTGACGGATATTTTGTACCAGCGTGAGTAAGACTACTGCAAAGCTCGCGTTCCATCGAAATGGGACGGTATTGGAATTCTGCCCATTCGTGCGTTCAAACCGCTTTGGGTCAGGACCAGTCATTCAGTAGCAGCCGGACCAGCGTCCGCTTTGCGCCAAGAGCGGACATTCCTGGCGACCTGAAGTTCGAGAAAGAAGACAAAACGCTAGTTACGATCTATTATGACTCAGTTCTGCTTGTCGGAGAAAGAGCTTGGCTTTCACTTCAGGAAGTCTGGGGGTGCGCTGTAAGTCTTGCTGCAAATTCATCAACTTGTTTGGCCATACATGGGCGTCGAAGCCTGATCCTTTTCACGCAACATGCCCGTTCTGCGAATCCCTAAACACCTATAGCAAATCGGAGGCTGTTGATTTTCTAGGGCGCAAACCCATTCAATTAAAGCCAGTCTACCTATTGGGTGGCCTTCTCGTTGCAGGGCTTGTAGTCCTGCTATTGTCAGCAATCGCGTAAAAAATCGCTTTGCCGCCGAGGCGAATTTCTCAATGGCCGCTTTGCGCCAATAGCAGACATTGGATGTGATCGATGAGCTAACGCCGAATTGCACGTGGCTGCATCTCATCCGTAAGCCGGGCGCTAGCCAGCGTGCCGCTTGAGGAACGCTAGCGAAACCTCGTTGAAGGCTGCGACATTCTCATAGATCGGTGCATGAGAGCAGTCTGCAAATACATGCAGCTCGCTTGTCGGGATCGCCTGCGTCAACGGTTGCGCAAAGCGAGTTGACGTCACCAGGTCGTGGCGGCCAAAAGTGATTTGGGTGGGAGCGGTAATGGACGATAGAGCGGCGGTGGCGTCATGCTCCATCACCGCGCCCGATTGCAGGATAAAGGCTTCCAGTGTTTGGCGCGGCCGGCCCCGCACGAAGTCGGCCAACGATTCAATGTATTCAGGCTTGGCCGCATAAAGCTCTGGCGTGAAGCACCAGGGAAAGATGCCCTGGATCACCATGCCTGCCACGTCGCTCAAACCACCCGCCATCACCTGCCAGCCCTGCACGACAGTCTTCAGGAAGGGGTCCGAACGGTCCCAGCCACTATGCAGCGAAAGGGATACAACCCTGTCCCGATGCTTCGCCGCGAGCCACATGCCCACAGCCGCGCCCAGCGACAGACCGATGACATGGGCACGCTTGATCTTGAGCGCTGCCATCGCCGCAGCGACATCATCAGCCAGGTCTTCTGTCGAATAGGGTTCCTCCGAGCTTGCGCTCTCGCCGGTGCCGCGCAGATCCAGCGAGATACAGGCGAAGTGCTTGGCATAATCCGCCACCTGGAACGCATAGCAGGCATTGTCCGCAGCCAGATATGGGATGAGAATCAACGGTTCGCCCGCACCCTGCTGTTCATAGTGGTGGGTGATGCCGTTTGCAGTAACGTTAGGCATAGTTAGGCCTCCCTCAAAACGGAGTAAGCATGGTCACGCGGCTCGCTCCAGTCCAGCCGGCACCGTTCGGGGCCTGCAAATTTCCCGAGGCAATGTCCTTGAGGACCTGCCTCTCCGGCGACGGGTCGGCAACCAGACGCTTCAGCCGACCGTTCTACTCCTCCAGCTCCTTCAGCCGGCGCGCCTGGCCTTGCCGGTGCGTTCCGCGACGACTGGTGCGGACTCTGAAATCCGTCTATAAACCCGGCTGATTTCGTGGGCCATCATGAAACGCGTCGATGACGGCGCCTGATCTGGCGTGGCCAGGAGCGACAATGCGAATTTTCAGCACCGCTCTCAGCGCCGCTGTCGGCCTCACCGCCGTTATGGCCCTGGCCTCCGCAGCGCCGCGCGAAGAGCATTTTCAAACGCGACTGTCGCCTATCGCCATGGACCTGCTGACGCGCGACTCCGTCGCGGGCGTTGGCCGCGCCACGGCGGTGCTCACCAATGACACACTGACACTGAGCGGCGTGTTCGAGGGGCTGCCGTCGGCAGTGACGAGCGCGAATCTGCACCAGGGAATCGCAGTCGGCGCGCGCGGACAGCTGGCATTCAAACTGGCGGTGTCAGGCAGTCGACAGGGCGTTATCAATGGCTCGGTTCGGCTCAGCCGAGACCAGGCAGCAGCGCTGCGCAGCGGCCGGATGTACGTCCAGTTGCAGAGCGAAGGCGCACCTGACGGGCATTTGTGGGGATGGCTGCTGCCGGTTCCCGGTCCCGCCGATCGATAAAAAAATCAAGGTATCGGGGGTGCTTATGACATCGCAAGTAACGAAACGGTCGCTCTTGGCCGGCGCTTGCATGACCGTCAGCCTGCTGGCGATTGGGGCCATGGCCAACGGCGTTGTTCAAGGACAATACACAGAGGCCCAGGCCGCGGCCGGCGCCGAGATTTATCAACAGAACTGCTCGGGCTGCCATCAGCCCGACCTCGCGGGCCAGAACGAAGCCTTGCCATTGGTCGGCAGCAGTTTCATGAGCACGTGGCGCGACCGCTCCATCGCCGACATCTACGCCCTTACGCACGGCACCATGCCCCGAGGCGCACCGCGCAGCCTCAGCAACGACGCTTATGCGCAGCTGGTGGCCTACATACTTCAAGCCAATGGGGCGCCATCCGGCGCGCAGCCATTGGACCCGGCCTCCGCCACCCGCATCGGAACGGTCGCCACCGGACGCCGCCCGGTGACGCTCGCCCAAGCGCCGGCGACCCCCGTGGTGTCTGCCGCCGCTTCGCGGCCGCGTGATGGCATAAGTGGTTTCCTCTCCAACAGCACCCCGCCGCTGGCGACCAGTGGCCTCACCGTATCGGGGACCCTGAAAAGCTATCGTCCAGTTACGGACGAAATGCTGCGAAACCCGCCGCCGGGTGACTGGCTGATGGCACGGCGCAACTACGAGGGCTGGAGCTCTAGCCCTCTCAAACAGATTTTGCCTCAGAACGTGAAGGACCTGAAGCTGCAGTGGGTCTGGGCGATGAACGAGGGCGGTGCCAGCCAGGTCACTCCGATAGTCCACGATGGGATCATCTTCCTGTCCAACACGAGCAACACCATCCAGGCCTTGGACGGACGTACCGGAGATCTGATTTGGGAAAACCGTATCGGACCAGTGGCCACGTCCCTTTACTCGGGCACCCGCAGCCTTTCCCTTTACAAGGATAAGGTCTTTGTCGGCACCACCGACGCCCGCCTCTATGCACTGGACACCCGCACCGGCAAGGTCGTTTGGGACGCCGATGTCGGTGAGCGGGGCAAGGGCTACGGCAACGCCGGCGCCATTATGGTAATGAACGGCAAGGTTGTCGCCGGACTGACGGGCTGCAGCCGGTTCGCGCGCACGGGCTGCTACATTAGCGGCTATGACGCCGCTACCGGTAAGCAGCTCTGGAAGTTCTACACCACCGCCCGCGCCGGCACCCCAGGCGGTGACACCTGGAACAACATCCCCAACATGTTCCGCGCGGGGGGCGAGACCTGGATCGCCGGTTCCTATGACCCGGCGCTGAACCTGACCTACTGGGGAATCGCCCAGGCCAAGCCCTGGCTGCGCGCCAGTCGCGGGACCGCTGACGGAGCTGCGCTTTACACAAGCTCTACAGTGGCGCTGAACCCCGACACGGGCGAACTCAAGTGGCATCACTCCCATGCGCCAGGGGAATCGCTGGATCTGGATGAGGTATTCGAGCGCGTGCTGCTTGATCTCGACGGCCAGAAGACCCTGTTCACGATGGGCAAGGTCGGGATCCTCTGGAAGCTCGACCGAGTGACCGGGAAGTTCCTCGGCTACAAGGAGACCGTGCTTCAGAACGTCTTCACCAAAATCGATCCCATCACGGGATTTCCCACCTATCGCGACGACATCATCAACCAGAAGACCAACCAGTGGATCAACCACTGCCCGAGCCAGGAGGGCGGCAAGAACTGGCAGGCGATGAGCTTCAACGCGCCGACCCAGTTGCTGATCATTCCGCTCAGCCAAAGCTGCGCCGAGCTGATGGGCCGAGAGATAGAGAAGCTGGAGGGCAATGGCGGCGTCGCGGCCACCATGAAGGTCTACGAGATGCCAGGGACGGATGGCAACCTAGGGAAGCTGGCCGCCTATGACCCCCGGACGATGCGAGAGGTCTGGTCCTACCAGCAGCGGGCGCCATTCTTGTCGGCGGTGCTTTCGACTGATGGCGGCGTCGCCTTCGTCGGCGACTACGACCGCCGCTTCAAGGCCTTTGACGTGAAGACCGGAAAACTGCTTTGGCAGACGCGCCTGGGCACGACGGTCCAGGGATATCCGGTCAGCTACAGCATTGACGGCAAGCAGTATCTCGCCGTCACCACAGGCCTCGGCGGAGGCAGTCCCCAGAATATGCCCATCACCATGCTGACGGAGGTCAACCGGCCCAACAATGGACAGGCACTTTACGTCTTCGCCTTACCAGACCCCCAGTGATGGCAATGGGCTTGTCTGTGACGAAGTGGCGGTCATGACGCCGATCGGCACTCCTCTAATCTATACGACTGGAGGTCCAGCGGCTAACGTCCTGGTCGCAGTACGACCTTGATGACCCTAGCCTTGAGGGATCAGAATGTGGAATCAAACTTCTCTGGCGGAAAAACGCGTCCTGGTGACCGCCGGTGGTGATGGAATTGGTTTGGAAATTGCGCGCGCCTTCGCAGGGGCCGGTTCAAAGATTTTAGTTTGCGACATCCAGCCCGAGAGCCTGGCACGTCTCGCAAATGACTTGCCCGACATCCATAGTTGCCTCGCGGACGTGTCCCGCGAGAAGGACGTCACGTCAATGTTCGACCTGGTTGATCAAAAACTTGGTGGGCTGGACGTATTAGTCAACAATGCCGGCATCGCGGGCCCCACCGGCGGAGTCGAAACCCTGTCGCTGGCTGATTGGGAGCGGACTCTGGCGGTCAACCTCACGGGCCAATTTCTGTGCATCCGGCAAGCCGTTCCACGCCTCCGCCAGGGGCGCGAACCATCGATCATCAACCTTGCCTCGGCCGCTGGCCATCTAGGAATGCCGGGGCGCGCGCCCTATTCCGCTTCCAAATGGGGCGTCGTGGGCCTCACAAAGACTCTGGCGATCGAATTGGGCCGCGATGGCATTCGCGTCAATGCCATACTGCCAGGTGCGGTGGACGGCCCCCGCATCAGATCGGTGATTGCCGCCAAGGCGAAAGCGCTGGGCCAGCCGGAAGAAATCATCACACGGGCGTATACTGACCAGGCAGCGCTCGGACGCATGGTCACGGCCCGCGATATTGCCAATATGGTGCTGTTTGCGGCCAGCGACCTGGCGGCCAACGTAACTGGACAAGAGCTCGTGGTGGACGGCCATACGCAGTCGTTGAGCTGACGCGTTAGCGGGGCTTCCCCAGTCTCACCCCCAACTTGTGACTTAATCCCCTACTGATTGTCTATTCCTCGCCTTTAACCACTCGGCCATCCAGCAACCCGATCTGGCGGGAGCAGCGGCGGGCAATGTTCTCGTCATGGGTCGAGATTAGAAAGCATGTACCAGTCTCCAAGTTAATGCGGCCGAGCAGCTCCATCACATTGTCGGCGGACTCGCGGTCAAGATTTCCCGTGGGCTCGTCCGCCAGCACAAGTGCGGGCGCGTTGATAAGTGCCCGGGCAACGGCAACCCGCTGTCGTTGGCCACCGGACATTGCCGCCGGGCGATAACGCCGCCGGTCGGAAAGACCAACCGCATCCAGCAGCGCCGCAGCTCGTGTGCGCATGGCAGCGGTCTCGCGACCGGCCGCAGCGGCAGCGGGCATCATGACATTCTCTTCCGCCGTCAAATCCGGCAGTAGATGGTGAAACTGGAATACGAAGCCGATATTCTGGTTGCGAAATCGCGTCAGCTCTTCATCGTCGCCTTTGGCGAGATCCACTTCCATCATCGTGTGCGTGCCTTCGCTGGGTCGCATCAGCGTGCCCAGGATGCTCAACAGGGTACTTTTCCCTGAACCCGAAGGGCCCTGCAGCGCCACCAGTTCTCCCCTATAGAGATCAAGGTCTATGCCATGCAGAACCGTGGACTCCGCCTCTCCGGAA
>CAMCWK010000035.1 GCA_945882615.1 Rhizobium sp. Q54
CGGCTTGATGTTGTGCCACTTCAGGTTCTTGGTGGCGGCGATCTGGATCTCGCTGTCGAAGTGACCGATGTTGCAGACGAGGGCGCGGTCCTTCATGGCGCGCATGTGCTCGATCGTTATGACGTCGACATTGCCGGTGGCGGTCACGAAGATGTCGGCCTTCGGGGCCGCTGTCTCCATGGTGACGACTTCATAGCCTTCCATCGCGGCCTGCAGGGCGCAGATCGGGTCGATTTCCGACACCATCACGCGGCAGCCGGCATTGCGCAGCGAAGCGGCCGAGCCCTTGCCCACGTCGCCGAAGCCGGCGACCATGGCGACCTTGCCGGCCATCATCACGTCGGTGCCGCGGCGAATGCCGTCCACCAGCGATTCCTTGCAGCCATACAGGTTGTCGAACTTCGACTTGGTGACGCTGTCATTGACGTTGATGGCGGGGAACAGCAGCTTGCCTTCCTTTTCCATCAGGTACAGGCGATGCACCCCGGTGGTGGTTTCTTCCGACACGCCCTTGATGCTGGCGGCGATCTCGGCGAACCAGCCCTTGGGCTTTTCCTTCAAGAGGCGCTTGATCAGCGCGTAGAAGACTTCTTCTTCTTCATTCTCCGGCTTTTCCAGGAAGGCCACGTCGCCCTTTTCGGCGCGCAGGCCATGATGGACCAGCATGGTGGCGTCGCCGCCATCGTCCAGGATCATGTTGGGATAGCCGCCGCCATGCCATTCGAACAGCTTGGCGGTGTAGTCCCAATAATCCTTCAGGCTCTCGCCCTTGACCGCGAAGACCGGGATGCCGGCGGCGGCGATGGCGGCGGCGGCATGGTCCTGGGTCGAATAGATGTTGCACGAGACCCAGCGGATGTCGGCGCCCAGCGCCTTGAGGGTCTCGATCAAGACTGCGGTCTGGATGGTCATGTGCAGCGAACCGGCGATGCGCGCGCCCTTGAGCGGCTGGGCCTTGCCGTATTCGGCGCGGGTGGCCATCAGGCCCGGCATCTCGATCTCGGCGATATTGAGCTCCTTGCGGCCCCATTCGGCGAGAGAGATGTCCTTGACGATATAGTCGGTGAAGGCGGCGGCCATGGCGCGATTCCTCAAATTGCGAGGGCGCTATAGCAGCGGTGCCGGGAACGGGCAAGAAGGATATAAAGAAAACTGCATATCCTTATGCGCGGATGCGAAAATTAGTGCTGGAACAAGGGAGTTATGGGCCATCTACCTTATGGCCGGCCTTGCGCAGCAGGGCAGGCAGGCCCTGTGACCCAGTGAGGTGTCCGGCGCCGACCGTGACCAGGAAGGTGCCCTTTTCCTTCAGCATGGCGCTGATCTGGGGCAGCCAGGCGCGGTTGCGGTCCTCGAGCAGCGCCTTGCGCGCGGCGGGAAAGCGCTCGAGGTCGCCATTGATCAGTTGGTCCAGCCTCTTCTGGTCGCCCGCGGCCCAGGCATCCACCATCGGCTGCACCTGTCCGGCGATGTCCTTGAGGTCCTTCAGCCCGGCTTCGAACTGTTCCATTTCCAGCGCGCGGTCCTCAGGCGCCAGCACAGCGAATTGCTGCTCGACGCTTTCCAGATAGCGCAGCGGCTTGCCCGCTTTCATGGCGTGTGCCGCCAGTTGGGCATCCACGCCATTCTCCACGGCGAAATTGTGCTTGGCGATCTGCGCGAACAGCAATTGCAACCCGGCCAGCCAGGGGCGGCTGCGTTCCACCGCCGACGCGGCGAGCCCGGATGACGCCAGCACGGCATCGAAATCGGCCCTGGCGGACGGGCTCAGCAGGTCGCGCAGCGTCTGTCCGGGTGGAAGCATGCCCTTCGCGGCGATCATCTCCTGCAGCCGCGCCAGGGCTTCTGCGTCCTGGGGCACCTCAAAGACGAAAACATCGGCGCGGGCGATGGCGTCGCGGATGGGCTTGGAACGCCACTGCACACCGGGCGGCAGGATGTGGACCGAACCCAGCAGATAGACATCGGCATTGGCGCCGCGCACATGCCACAGCGACGGCCGGGCAACGGTCTGGGCGAACGAGAGGGACGGCGAAAGAAGCGAGAGGCTGAGGAGAAGCGCAAAGAACCTGCGCATCATTCCTCGCCGAACTTTGCTTCCACCAGCGCCAGGATGGCTTTCAGAGCTTCCGCCGCGTCCGGGCCCTGGGTGGTGATCTCCACCTGCGAGCCCATCGAGGCGGCCAGCATCATCAACCCCATGATGGAGCGGCCATTGACGGCGGTGCCGTCCTTGATCACTTCGATTTCGGATTGAAAACGCGCCGAAGCTTCCACGATCTTGGCGCTGGCGCGCGCGTGCAGCCCGCGCTTGTTGGGAATGATGACGCGCGCGCGCAGCTTCTCGCCCATTAAAGGTCGGCGCTTCCGGCACGCATGTATTTGCGCCCCGCCTCGATGGCGTCCTTGACGGCCTGTTCCAGCGGCAGCTTGGCGCGGATGTCGATCAGCTTGATCAGGCTGGGCAGGTTGGCGCCCGCCAAGACTTCGATCTTGCCTTTTTCCAGCAGGGTCAAGGCCAGGTTGCAGGGCGTGCCGCCGAACATGTCGGTGGCGATGATCACGCCGCGGCCCACATCCACCGATTTGGCGGCTGCCGCGATCTCGCGCTGGCGACGCTCGATATCGTCTTCCGGTCCGATGCAGACGGCGCGCAGATGGGTCTGCGGGCCGACCATATGCTCCATGGCCGAGATGAATTCCTGGGCGAGGCGGCCGTGGGTAACGAGGACGATGCCGATCATGAAGCTTTTCCGTTCGCGGCGCGGACAGTAGCAAAAGTCGTTGCCGGGGAAAGGCTTATTTGGGGTTTGTGCCGCTTATTTCAAGTTGAAAGTGTCGCGCAGCAGCCCGCGCGAAAAGGCCGCCAAAGCGGCGCGAATCCGGGCCGGTGTCGAGGCGAAGCGAGGGTTCAACCTGATTTGCGGCAGCTTTGTGTTCGTCTTCAGCGTCGAGGGCGGGGAAAAGAATCGCAAAACCGGCAAACGCGCGCCTTCGCGTCCCAGCGTGACGGCGAGCGCGAGCTTTACCGATGCGCGGGGCCGAAGCGCGACGATCCCCACGCCGCGGATTTCCAGCAGGCCCTTGATGCTGGGGGGAGCCTTGGCATGGAGCGCGCCGTTCTTGACGAACAACAAGGTGCGGTCATCCGCCACCAGCGCGGCGCCATCGTCGATCAGGCGCAGCGCAAGATCGGACTTGCCCGCCCCGCTGGCTCCCAGCAGCAGCACGCCCTTGCCGCCAATCGCGACACAGGAGGCATGGATGTTGGATTCCACTGGCATCACGGCTGGCCGACGGGAAGTTCGACAATCAGCCGCGCCCCGCCGCTTTCCCGGTTCTCGGCATAGATGCGGCCGCCCGCGCCCTCGATGATCTGGCGGGCGATGGAAAGTCCCAGACCAGAATTGCGGCCGAAGGTGTCGCCGGGCCGCTCGGTGTAGAAGCGCTCGAAGATGGATTCCACATTGTCGGCGGGAATGCCGGGGCCTTCATCCTCCACCGTTACCCGCGCCACCATTTCGCGGCGCAGGGCGGTGACGGTCACTGTTCCGCCCGCGGGACTGAAAGACACGGCATTGTCGATCAGGTTGCGGAACACCTGGCCCAGCCGTTCGTCGCGGCCCCGCACCATCAGCCCGGGTGGCAACTGGTCCCGCAGCTCGAATTCCACGGCATGATCGCCATCGGTCATGCGGTAGATTTCGATGATGGTGGACAAAAGGCGCGACAGCGCCACCGGCTGGGACGCTTCGCGCGACAGTTCCGCGTCCAGCCGCGAGGCATCCGAAATGTCGGTGATCAGCCGGTCGATGCGCTTGACGTCGCCGCGGATGATGCCCAGCAGGCGCGCGCGGCTCTCGTCGTCCTTGGCGCGGCCGAACATCTCCACCGCGCTGGCCAGCGAGGTGAGGGGATTTTTCAACTCATGCGCCACGTCGGCCGCGAAGCGTTCGATGGCATCGATGCGGTCATACAGTCCGGCCGTCATGGACTTCAGGCTGTCGGCCAGGTCGCCGATCTCGTCATCGCGTTCGGGGAAGTTGGGAATGTCACCGCGCCCGCCCATGCCCGAGCGCACCCTGTCGGCGGCCGCCGCCAGCCGCTTGATCGGTTCGGCGATGGTGCCCGCCAGATACAGCGAGGACAGCAGCATCACCAGCAGGGCGACGGCGAAAACCTGCAACAGGATGGCGCGTTCCGCGCGCAGGATGTCATCAATATCGCCGCCTTCGGTGGACAGGAACAGCACGCCATAGATCGCCGTGAAGCGCTGGATCGGCACGGCCACCGACAGCACCAGCCGGTTGCGATCATCCACCCGCTCGGCGCTGTCGGCCGTGCCCGTCAGGGCGGAGCTGACTTCCTCATAGACCCGGCCGTCATCGCCGGCTTCGTAATAGGGCTCCAGACTCGCAAAGGGGCGCACGCCCATCACGCCGTCATAGAGCCGCTTGAACCACTCCTTCACCTGGGTGACGGTGTCGAGGGCGGGCAGCTCCTGGCTCTGCACCACATTGCGCGCCAGCAGATTGCGCGTATCGATCGCCAGCCGTCCGGTGGGCAGGTAAAGGCGGCCGCGCAGCCGCGTCGGGGCGATCAGCTGGCGCAGCAGCGGCTCGGCTTCATCGACACGCAACGTATGGGTGTCGGGATCGGTGGCATATTGGGCGATGGTGCCCGCCACGATGTTGGCCTGTTCCTGGATGGAGTTGAGCCGTTCCTCGACCAGGCCGCGTCCGGTGACTTGAACAAGAATCACGCCGCCAACCAGCACGATCAGCGCCAGCGCATTGAAGGCAAGAATGCGCCAGGTGAGGGCGGAAAAGTGGGGCATTACTCGCGGTAGCGATAGCCCACGCCATAAAGCGTCTCGATGGCGTCGAAATCATCCGCCACGGCCTTGAACTTCTTGCGCAGGCGCTTGATGTGGCTGTCGATGGTGCGATCGTCGACATAGACCTGATCGTCATAGGCGGCGTCCATCAGGCTGTCGCGGCTTTTGACGAAACCGGGGCGCTGCGCCAGCGCCTGCAGGATCAGGAATTCCGTCACCGTCAGCCGCACCGGCTTGCCGTCCCAGGTGCATTCATGGCGCTGCGGGTCCAGCGCCAGCTGGCCGCGCACCAGCGCTTCCTTCTTGGCGGTCTCGCTGCCGGCGGCGGGCGCGGGTCCGGTCTTGCCCTCGGCGCGGCGCAAGACGGCGCGCACCCGTTCCAGCAGCAGGCGCTGCGAGAAGGGCTTGCGGATGTAATCGTCGGCGCCGGCATTCAGGCCCATCAGCTCGTCTATCTCTTCGTCCTTGCTGGTCAGGAAGATCACCGGCAGGTCCTGGGCCTGGCGCAGGCGGCGCAGCAGTTCCAGCCCGTCCATGCGGGGCATCTTGATGTCCAGGATGGCGAGGTCAGGCGGCGTGGTGGTCAGGGCGGTGAGGGCCGCGGCGCCGTCCGAAAAGGTGCGGACGTGATAGCCTTCCTGCTCCAGCAACATGCTGACGGACGCGAGGATATTCTTGTCGTCATCAACGAGGGCGATATTGGCCATGAATCCGTTCAAAAATGGGTCGGGCTAGTATAAGCCCATGACCAACAAAGCAAAGTCCAAAAGGTTCCCCGGAGTGCAGGCGTGAGCCGGAACGACCCACTTAAACCCCCTGAGGCTGCTGCTGCCCCCGATCCCCAACGCTTTCAGGGCACCGTGGCCTTTTATGAGCGCTACCGGCTGACTTATCCCCACCGGCTGATCCGCCGGGTGGCAGAACTGTCCGGTCTGAAACCTGGGGACGCGGTGCTGGATCTGGGCTGCGGCACCGGGATGCTGGCCATCCCTTTTGCGCGAGAAGGCATGGCGGTTACCGCCATGGACCCGGAGCCGGAAATGCTGGCCGCGACTGCGGCGGCGGCGGAAGCGGAAGGAGCGGGCGTCCGTGTCACCCTGCAACAGGCCGGCTCTTACGACCTGACGCCGGACATGGGCCCGTTCCAGCTGGTCATCATCGGACGCGCCTTTCACTGGATGGACCGCACCGCGACTCTGGCCATGCTGGACCGCATCGTGACGCCGGGCGGCGGTGTGGCGCTATTCCATGACGCGCATCCCCCGGTGGAGGAGAATGGCTGGTTCAAGACCGTGTGCGATATTAGCGCCCGCCACCGGCTCAAGCGTGTGGAGCGCGGCGGCGGACATCGCCGCTACGAACCGTTCCTGCTGGCCTCGGCCTTTACCGAGATGGACGGATTGTCCGTCACCATCCGCCAGAGCGTGACGGTGGACGACATCGTGGGCCGCGCTTTTTCCATGTCGGCGTCGGTGCCGGACCGGGCTGCGCTGGCGGCGGAATTGACGGCGGCCTTGCGGGAATCATCGCCGGATGGGAAGTTTACAGAGGTTGCGGAACTGGTGGCGCTGCTGGCGCGCCGGCCTGAATAATCGCGACAATAAATGGGGGCGGGCATGGATCAACTTTTCTCGGGACAGACCAGGGGCATAACCTTGCTGCTGCTGGCCGGTGTCCTGTTCCTCTACTTCCTGCCATCCGTGCTGTCCTTCATGCGCGGGCAGAAGCGCTTCTGGATCGTGTTTCCGCTCAATGTCGTGGTGACCTTCGTCCAGAGCGCTGCCCTGCAGCTTCTGACGCCCGGCCTTCTGGCCTCGGTTCAGGGCGATGTCACAAGCATGATCCTGGTCGGGTTTCTGGCGAATTTCGGTCCGGGCTGGATTGCGTTGCTGTGGTGGGTTTCAAGGCTCGGGACCAGCGATCCGCGTCTTTTGAAAGCGCAGAACACCAAGGCCTATGACACGATCGTCGCGTTGCCGCTGATATTGTGGTTTGCCTATGGGGCGCTGCAGCTGCGGCCCACGCTGGTGCATGATTTCGTGCTGATGCAGAGCGGTGATGCCGCATTGCTCAACTGGATACGCTTTTTCTCGCTGTCGGCGGCGATGGCCTTCAACCTGCTGCTGATCTATCTGCTGGTGGTGCGCGACAAGCCGGTGCGGCGCCTGTCGGGTGTGATGCCGCGCCTCGCCGCGCTGATCGGCACCTTTCTGGGCGTCGGCATGTTGCAGTTGCCGGTCGCGCATCTGTCTCTGGGGGCGCAGATCGTTTCCGCCGTGCTGGTAGGGGTGGGCAGCCTGGCCTCGGTATTGGTCCTGTGGCGGCTGGGAAAGTCCTTCTCGATCATGCCCGAAGCGCGCACGCTGGTGACCAGCGGACCCTACGCCTATGCGCGTCATCCGCTTTATGGTGTGGAAATGATCACCATCATCGGTACCGCAGTGCAGTTCGTTCAGCCCTGGTCCGGGATCGTGGGCGCTGCCGTGCTTGTGATGCTGGTGGTGCGCACCATGTTCGAGGAAAGGGTGCTGTCGGAAGCCTATCCGGAATATGCGAGCTATCGCGCGAAGACGGCACGCTTTATTCCCGGCGTCATTTGAAGATGATAGCGCGAGGGATTTTGGCCGTGGGCCAGGCGCGAGGAGCGAAGTGGGCGATGCGCCCATGAGCGACGAGCAGTTCATAGCGACAGCGTATGAACGCCCACGGGCAAAAGAACCGCGCTATTTGAATTCGACCTTGACGATCTCGTAAGAGCGTGCCCCGCCGGGCGCGGCGACTTCGACCGTATCGCCCTTGCTCTTGCCGATCAGCGCGCGCGCGATGGGGGAGGAGAGCGAGATGCGGCCCTGTTTGGCGTCGGATTCCACGTCGCCCACGATCTGGAACTTGCGCTCCTCGTCAGTGTCTTCGTCCACCAGGGTGACGGTGGCGCCGAACTTGACGCTGCTGCCCGACAATTTGGAAATGTCGATCACGTCGGCGCGGCCGATCTGGTCTTCCAGTTCCATGACGCGGCCTTCGATGAAGCTCTGCTTCTCCTTGGCGGCGTGATATTCGGCATTCTCCGACAGGTCGCCATGGGCGCGCGCTTCGGCGATCGCCGCAATGATGGCGTGGCGGTCCACATTCTTGAGCTGGTTCAGCTCTTCCTCCAGGCCCTTGAAGCCGGCGGCGGTCATCGGAATTTTTTCCATCGTCTCATCCCTCCCAGCCGAAGCCGGGCAAAAAGAGGCTCGCGCCGCCGGACGTTTCCGGTTGCCGAACCTGTTACTCGTTAAGGCACTGATTTCGCTGCTAAATATTACTGTCAGCGCAGCGGTGCGTCACAAAGAGTATGACTGGAGGGGGGCGACTTCAAGAGAGCCTGCCCGCAGGGCCTGGATCGCCTGGGTCACCGCCGCCGCCCCGGCCATGGTCGTGTAATAGGGCACCTTGAGGGTCAGCGCCGCCCGGCGGATGGACGAGGAGTCCGTCAGCGCCTGGGCGCCATCGGTGGTGTTGAACACCAGGTTGATCTCGCCGTTCTTCAGCGCGTCCACCACATGGGGCCGCCCCTCCAGCACCTTGTTGATGGTGGTGACGGGCAGGCCCTTGGCTTCCAGCGCCCGCGCCGTGCCGCGGGTGGCGACGAGCGAAAAGCCCATCGCCAGCAGGTCGCGCGCCGGGGCCTCGATCAGGTCCTTGTCGCCTTCCTTGACCGAGATGAAAACGGTGCCGCCGGTGGGCAGCTTCACGCCGGCGCCGATCTGGCTCTTGGCGAAGGCGCGGCCGAAATTCTCGTCCAGCCCCATGACTTCGCCGGTGGAACGCATTTCCGGCCCCAGGATGGTGTCGACGCCGGGGAAGCGCGCGAAGGGCAGCACCGCTTCCTTGACCGAGATGTGCTTGGGATTGGGCTTCTGCAGATTCATCGACTTGAGCGTCTCGCCCGCCATCACCCGGCTGGCGATGGCCGCCACGGGCAGGCCGATCGCCTTGGCGACGAAGGGCACGGTGCGCGAGGCGCGCGGATTGACTTCCAGCACGTAAATCTCATCGCCCTGGATGGCATACTGCACATTCATCAGGCCCTGGACCTTCAGTGCCATGGCCATGGCGATGGTCTGGCGCTCGATCTCGGCGATAACCGCTTTGGACAGCGAGCGGGGCGGCAGCGAACAGGCGCTGTCGCCCGAATGCACGCCGGCTTCCTCGATATGCTCCATGATGCCGGCGATGAAGACATCGCCGTCCTTGTCACAAATCGCATCGACATCCACTTCGGTGGCGCGGTTGAGGAAGCCGTCGATCAGCACCGGATTGTCGCCGGAGATTCGGAACAGCTCGCCGGATTCCACCTGCTTCTTCAACTCGGCCTCGTCGGAGACCACCACCATGCCGCGCCCGCCCAGCACATAGGAGGGTCGCAGGATGACGGGATAGCCGATGGACTTGGCGGCGGCGACGGTTTCGTCCGCCGTCATGGCGGTGCCGTTGCGCGGCTGCTTCAATTTCAGTTCTTCCAGCAGCGCCTGGAAGCGCTTGCGGTCCTCGGCCAGGTCGATGGCGTCGGCGCTGGTGCCCAGGATCGGCACGCCCGCGTCGCGCAACCCGTTGGCCAGCTTCAGCGGGGTCTGGCCGCCGAACTGCACGATGACGCCGGCCAGGCTGCCCTTTTCCTGTTCCTTGTGGATGATCTCCAGCACGTCTTCCAGCGTCAGCGGCTCGAAATAGAGCCGGTCGGAGGTGTCATAGTCGGTGGAAACGGTTTCGGGATTGCAGTTGACCATGATGGTTTCATAGCCCTGCTTCGACAGCGAATAGGCGGCATGGCAGCAGCAATAGTCGAATTCGATGCCCTGGCCGATGCGGTTGGGTCCGCCGCCCAGGATGATGATCTTCTTGGCTTCGGTGGGATTGCTCTCGCAGGCAGTATGGCCGCCGACCGGCGTTTCATAACTGGAATACATATAGGGCGTCAGCGCCGCGAATTCGGCGGCGCAGGTGTCAATGCGCTTGTAGCAGGGACGGATATCGAGGTCGTGACGCGCCTTGCGCACGGCCGCTTCCTTCTGACCCGTCAGCTTGGCCAGCCGCGCGTCGGAAAAGCCCATGGTCTTGAGAGCGCGCAAGCCTGCGGCGTCCTTGGGCAGGCCGTCTTTCTTCACCCGCGCTTCGGTCTGGATGATGTGGTCGATCTCGCCCAGGAACCAAGGATCGTAGCCGGTGATGCGCTGGATCTCCTCCAGCGGGAAGCCGTAGCGCATCGCCTGCGCCGCCAGGCGCAGCCGGTCCGGCGTGGCGCGCGCCAGCGCGGCACGGATTTCGTTGTGGTCTTCTTCCAGCGGCATTTCGTCGAAGCCGGTCAGGCCTGTCTCCAGCGACCGCAGAGCTTTTTGCAGCGACTCCGCGAAGGTGCGGCCGATCGCCATGGCTTCGCCCACCGATTTCATCGATGTGGTGAGGAGGGGTTCGGCGCCGGGGAATTTCTCGAAGGCGAAACGCGGAATCTTGGTGACGACATAGTCAATGGTCGGCTCGAAGCTGGCCGGCGTCACCTTGGTGATGTCGTTCTTAAGTTCGTC
This sequence comes from Rhizobium sp. Q54, assembly GCA_945882615.1. Lineage (GTDB taxonomy): Bacteria > Pseudomonadota > Alphaproteobacteria > Micropepsales > Micropepsaceae > Rhizomicrobium. The sequence goes on from CAMCWK010000035.1 coordinate 10,405, forward strand.
CAGCGTGTAACCGCAGGCCAGCTTGGCGGCGATCTTGGCGATGGGAAAGCCGGTCGCCTTGGAGGCCAGCGCCGAGGAACGCGACACGCGCGGGTTCATCTCGATGATGACCATGCGGCCGTCTTTCGGATTGACCGCCCATTGCACGTTGGAGCCGCCGGTTTCCACGCCGATCTCGCGCAGCACCGCGATCGAGGCGGAGCGCATGCGCTGATATTCCTTGTCGGTCAGCGTCAGGGCAGGGGCGATGGTGATGCTGTCGCCGGTATGCACGCCCATGGCGTCGATATTCTCGATCGAGCAGATGATGATGGCGTTGTCGGCCTTGTCGCGCACCACCTCCATCTCGAATTCCTTCCACCCCAGCACCGACTCTTCGATCAGCACTTCGTTGGTGGGGCTGGCTTCCAACCCGCCTTCCACGATGGCGAAGAACTCCTCGCGGTTGTAGGCGATGCCGCCGCCGGTGCCCCCCATGGTGAAGCTGGGGCGGATGACGGCCGGCAGGCCGACCTCGTCCATCACGCCCAGCGCCTTGGCGAGGGTTTCGGGTCCCAGCTCCATCACGGGAGCATTGTTGCCGTCATAGATGGGATTGCCGCTGGAATCCTTTTTCTGGCGGAGCTGGCCTTTCAGGGTGAAGCCCTTGGGCACGTCCAGCCCGATGGACAGCATCGCCTGCTTGAAGCGCTCGCGGTCCTCGGCCTTGTCGATGGCGTCGGCAGTGGCGCCGATCAGTTCGACATTGTGGCGCTCCAGCGCGCCGATCTTGCGCAAGGACAGCGCGGTGTTCAGCGCGGTCTGTCCGCCCATGGTGGGCAGCAGGGCGAAGACCATGCCCTCGGGCACGTTGGGGCGCTCGCGGGCAATGATCTTTTCCACGAATTCCGGGGTGATCGGCTCGATATAGGTGGCGTCCGCCATGTCCGGGTCGGTCATGATGGTGGCGGGGTTCGAATTGACCAGCACCACCCGATAGCCTTCCTCGCGCAGGGCCTTGCAGGCCTGGGCGCCGGAATAGTCGAACTCGCAGGCTTGCCCGATAACGATAGGCCCGGCGCCGATGATCAGGACGGTGTGGATATCGGTACGTTTGGGCATGGGTCTTCTCAGATTGGCCCGGACCTGTCGGCCCTGGCTGTGCGCGCAAACAGACCCGCGCTTTTGAGGGCGCTCGGGGCCTGCCAAGTTGTAGGTTAAGGGGACCGTTTAGAGGGCTCGGCGGGGTGCCGCAACCCCAAAAATTAAGACCGCCAGCGCAGGGTGCGTTCCTGCACAGGATTGACGAAATCCGTGCCGTTTTCGACCGATTCCGCCCAGGCTTTCTTGACGCGGTGGTACCAGATAGCCGGCTGGTCGCCGTCCTGGATCAGCATCAGATTCGGATTGAATTTCAGGCCTTCGCGCTGCAGTTCCACGATCTTGCGGTCGTCACCGATGAAGGTACGGCCCACCGCCCAGAAAACCGGATAGATGAAGTTCAGCCACCCCGGCCAATAGAACACCTGGATGACATCGGTATTGTCGGCGTCGCGCGGGGTGCAGACTGTCAGCCCCACCACTTCAAAAGCCTTGCCGAGAAACGATCCTGCCAAATTTTCAAAGCGCGTGGACGGCAGTTCAAAGGTGATCTCGGTCGTCACCTCACCCAGCACGCTATAGGCCGGCTTGCTGGGCTTGTGCCGGGTCATGACGAATCCGTTCGGCAACGGCGCGTAGTGCTTTTCCTTGAGGCGCGGCTTTCGTTTCCACCACCAGTGATCATGGACATAGGCCGCATGCGCCGGGTCCATCAGTCCGATCACGGCATGGTCGATGCCGCAGCGGAAATTCTGGGTCTCGGTCCAGCGCATCTTATGGCTGACGCCGACGCGTGGCGGCTCGGATTTGGGCGCGGCGCCAGGCGTCGCCGCCATATAGACCCAGATCAGCCCGTCCTGTTCGCGCACCGGATAGGTCCGGACCTTGATCTTTTCCGGGTCGAAATCCTGTCCCTCGACCAGCGAGGGGATCGCGCTGCAAACGCCATCCTTGCGGAAGCGCCAGCCGTGATAAGGACATTCCACACTGTCATCGGATTTGATGCGTCCCGCCGACAAGGGCACGCCGCGATGAGGGCAGATATCGCGCAGGGCGAATACCTCGCCGGCATGACCCCGACCCAGCAGCACCGGCTCGCCCAGCAGCATTTCCCGGCGCATGTCGCCGCGCTTCAGGCTGGAAGCCAGCGCCGGCATGTACCAAAGGTCACGCAAGTAAGGATCGCCCGCCATGGGAACTGCTTAGAGAAATCGGCTTTTTCCCGCAAGAAGAGGGTTGCCGCAGCGACGGTTCGCGCTAGCATTTCGCCATGAAACGCGCCGTCCAAGTCTTGATCGACTCCCGCATCCTGGGCCGTGCCCTGATGGTGGGCGTGATACTGGAAGTGGCCCTGATGCTCGCCAGCCATTTTCGTCCCCTGCTGCAGGTTCATTATGCGCTTTTCGGCATCATGATGATCGCAGGTACGGCGGCACTCCTTTATGCCCGCGATCTGGCCCGCGGCTATGGCATGGGCGCGCTGGGTGGGCTGGTGATCGGGGCGGCGTGCGGGGTGGCGGCGGTGGGCGTGGCGAACCTGCTGGGTGACGAGCCCGAGCGCTTCATTCCCTATGGCGTGATGATCTGCGCTCTGGTTGGCGCGATCGGCGGATTGTTCGGCCAGTATGCGGCGTGGATACGCGAATTCATCGCGACGCTGCGCTAGTTGCCCCCTCCGGCCTTCGCTTCCTGTCGGCATCCGCGAGCGGATGCCTAAGTCGCTACGACCACCTCCCCCAAATGCAAGCGCGCTCACGCGCGCGCCGGGGAAGGTTCATTACCGATTCGATTTTTGGGGAAAACTATCGACTGGCTGGATCCGGCCCGGAATAGGGGCTGGGGGGCTTGTTATCCGCACCGATTCACAGCCAGTCGACTTGGAGAGCATCACCGGCGAAAGCGGCTGCCCCATGCTTAAATCGTGACCATTTCGGGGCAGGTTCCACACTCGGAAAACGCCGCTTCTACGTGACATTTTGGACAGGTAATTTCGCGTCCGCCCGCTTGCGGGACATTAGTTCCCGGCCCATCATCACTTTCGGATGGTGGAAGAACCCATAGCATTCCATCGCGCTGTGGCGGCGCGTGACATGTCTGCGGCAACCGTGCCGCAAGTTACCTTCGATCGCCCTGAACTGAACCGGATTCTCGCTTTGTACGGCCGCATGGTCGCGGCCGGCGAATGGCGGGACTACGCCCTGGATTTCCTGGAAGAGACGGCGGTGTTCTCGATCTTCCGCCGCGCCAGCGAGATGCCCTTGTTCCGCATTGAAAAACGCCCCGATCTACGGCTGAAGCAGGGGCAATACAGCGTCATCGCGGCGGGCGGGGTGATCCTCAAGCGCGGCCACGAGCTGGCCCAGGTGCTGAAGATATTCGACAAGAAGCTGCTCAAAGCGCTATCGGAATAATTTTCTCCATGGGCGGCCTTGAGCCGCCCATCCAGCCTTTTTATTCGCGGAACGATGGATGGCCGGGTCAAGCCCGGCCATGGAGGATGGCAATAAAAAAGCCCGGCATCGCTGCCGGGCTTTTTCTTTTTGGTATCTGCTTCGCTTAACGCCGGTCGCCCAGGAAGCGCAGCATGAACAGGAAGATGTTCAGGAAGTCGAGGTAGAGCGACAGGGCGCCCATGATCGCTGCCTTGCCGGCCACGGCGACATTGCCGCCAACTTCATAATAGGTGTTTTTGATCTTCTGGGTGTCCCAAGCGGTCAGGCCGACAAAGACCAGTACGCCGATGATGCTGATGACGAATTCCATCATCGGCGACTTGAAGAACATGTTGGCCAGCGACGCCAGCAGCACGCCGATCAGACCCATGAACAGGAACGAGCCCATGCCGGTCAGGTCGCGCTTGGTGGTGTAGCCGTACAGGCTCATGGTGCCGAAGGTGGCCGCGGTGATGAAGAAGGTCATCGCCACGCTGGCGCCGGTATAGGCGATCAGGATCGACGACAGCGATGCGCCCGTCAGGGCGGCGTAAAGCCAGAAGGTGCCCTGGGCGGCTGCCTGGCTCATATGCATGACGCGGAACGACAGGAAGAAGACCAGCGCGATGGGCGCCAGCATCACCACCCAGCCCAGGATGGTGGGGGCAAGCGAGACGCCGCCGCTGGCGGTCACGGTCTGCTGGTAAAGCAGACCCAGCAGGGCCGGCGAATTGGCCACCACATAGGCAACCACGCCTGTCAGGGCGAGAGCGCCAACCATGTAGTTGTAGACCCGCAGCATATGCGCGCGCAGGCCCATATCCATCGTGTCGGCATACCCTGCCGTGCCACGAACGATGCGATTGTCATACTCAGCCATCTGTTACTCCCTTTGACCCCTATTATATCGTGATTTCTTGTGGCGGTATCAAGGCGTCGGCCCCCGCCAAAATCAATGTTTTGCAAAGGTTAAGCCGCTCGAAGCCGCCGTGCTGGCCGCACCGAAAGAGCGCCTATCGCCCCCAAAAGGCCGAACAACAGGGTTGCAGCGCCCCCGCCCAGCACCGTGATCAGCACCGCCCGGCCGTCAAAGGTGAAGGGCACGTCCAGCACGCCCCAGGCGATCGCCCAGCCTGCCAGGGTTCCCGCCAGAAGGGCGATCACCCCGGTCGCGGCCCCCAACACGGCATATTCGATGACATAGACCAGGGCGATTCGGGCCCGGGTCGCGCCCAGCACCTTGAGGATGGTGGCGTCGTACAGCCGCGCCCGGGTGCCGGCTGCGATGGCGCCCGCCAGCACCAGAAGCCCCGCCAGGATGGTCACCAGGCTGGCGGCGCTGACGCCCCGGGCCAGCGAGGCCAACATGTCCTGGATCTGCTGGATGGCATCGCGCACCCGCACCGTCGAGACGTTGGGAAAACGGTTGGTCACCGCCATGTACATGGCGTTTTCCTGGGAATCGCCCACCCGCACCGTGGCCAGGAAGGCGTGCGGCGCCTTGTCGATCACCCCGGGTGACAGCACCAGCACGAAATTCTGCCCGCCATTGGTGAAGTCCACCTTGCGCAGGGAATGAATGCGGCCCTCGATTTCGCGTCCCAGGACATTCAATTTCATCGTGTCGCCGATCTTGGCGCCGGTGCCGCGGGCGATGTTCTGGTCCAGCGAGATCAAAGTGGGACCACGATAGTCCGGCGCCCACCATTCGCCTTCCGTAAGTTCGGTGCGCGGCGGCGGGGTGCTGGAATAGGTGATGCCGCGATCACCATTCAGTGCCCAGCGGGCTTCCTGGGTCACTTTCACCTGCGCCGACGGTACGCCATTCACCTCGGTGATGCGGCCCCGGATCATCGGCGTGCGCTGGTAATCGGTGACGGTGGAGAAGCCGGTGATGGTTTTGTCGAAGGCTGCCGCGTCGGCCTGCTGGATATCGATAAAAAAGAAGCTGGGCGCGCGCGCCGGCAGCGCGCCGGCGACCTGGGCATTGATGGTGGCGTTCAGCAGCGTGACGGTGGCCAGCAGCGTCAGCCCCAGCCCCAGCGCGGTGACGATCCCGCCGGTGGCCGCGCCGGGACGCACCAGATTGGCGAAGGCCAGCCGTATCAGTGGCGACTTCTGGCGCGGCAGGGCGCGGATGGCGCGGCGCAGGCCCTCTGCCAAAAGGCGCAGTAGTCCCAGCGCCACCACCGAGCCGCCCAGGAATTGCGCCGCGAAGACGGGCCGGGGCGCCATCACCAGTGTCAGCACCGCGATCCCGATGGCGGCGGCAGCTGAGATGGCGCGGTATAGGTTCTGGCCTTCCGCATTGGCAGGCGACACCACATCGCGAAACAGGCTGGCTGGCGGCACCGAGCGGGCTCTGGAGAGCGGCGGCACCGCGAAGGCGACGGCGGACAGCAGACCGAACGCCAAGGCCAGCAACAGCGGCACAGGATAGAAATTGACGCTCGGCGGCACCGGCAGGGCGCTGCCATAGAGCCAGACAATGGCGAGCGGCAGGGCGGCGCCCAGTGCCGCGCCCAGCAGCGTGGCGGCCAGCGCCACCGCCATCACCTGCAGGAAGAAAACGAGGAAGACGAAATTGCCGCTGGCGCCCATGGATTTCAAAATGGCGATGTCGGCGCGCTTCCTGTCGAGGAAGGCGATAATGGCCTGACCGGCGCCGACACCGCCCACGCCAAGCACCACCAGACCCACCAGGGTCAGGAACATGGTGAGCTGTTCGACATAGCGGCGGATGCCCGGCGCGGCATCGGTGCGGTCGCGGATGTTCCAGCCGGCCTCGGGAAACCGATCGGCCACCCGGTCCTTGAAGCCGGCAATGGCGGCGCGGGCCTGAACCTGGCTGCCTTGCGCATCCTTCAGGGCAATCCGGTAATTGTAGTTCACCATGCTTTCAGTGGTGACGAGACCCGTGGCGGGCAAGCCCGCGGCGGAGATCAACAGGCGCGGCCCCAGCTCAAAGCCGGTGGAAACGCGGTCGGGCTCCTTGTCCAGCACCGCCATCACCCGGAACGTGGCATTGCCGAGCGTGACAAGGTCGCCGCGCACTACCTTGAGCCGGTCCAGCAGGCTTTGCTCGGCGGCAAGGCCGCAGACGCCGTCATCCTCGCAGGCCAGCACGTCGGAGAGTTTCTGCGCCGGCGTGAACTCGGGCGCGCCGAACAGCGGCCAGCGCTCGTCCACCGCCTTTAATTCGACAAGCTGGCGGCCGCCGGTATTGCGGGCATAGACCATGGCGCGCATGGAAACCGTTTGAGAGACGCGGCCCTGTTGATCGAAAAAGGCGCGTTCCTCTGCCGTGACCGGGCGATGAATCTGGCGCACCGAAACATCGCCGCCGAGCAGGATTTGACCCTGGTCCTGAAGACCGGTCAGGAACGCATCGCTCAAGGAGCCGACGCCCGCGATGGCGGTACTGCCCAGCACCAGGCACAGAAAGAAGATGCGGAAACCGGCAAAGCCGCCGCGGAGCTCGCGCCGCGCCAGCCGCAAGGCGAGCTTCAGCTCACGCATCCGAAACGACCCTGCCATCGGCCATGCGCAGCACGCGTTGGCAGCGCCGCGCCAGGCCTTCCTCATGCGTCACCAGGAACAGGGTGGCGCCGCGTTCGGCGTTCAGGCCAAAGATCAGATCGGCGATGCCCGAACCCGTGGCACTGTCCAGATTGCCGGTGGGTTCGTCGGCGAACAGGATCTGTGGTCCCGGCGCCAGGGCGCGGGCCAGCGCCACGCGCTGCTGCTCGCCGCCCGACAATTGTCCGGGATAATGATCGGTGCGCTGGATCAGGCCCACGGCGCGAAGCTCGGCCTCGGCGCGGTCGAAGGCGTCCGCCAGGCCCATCAGTTCCAGCGGCACCGCGACATTCTCCAGCGCGGTCATGGTGGGGATCAGGTGGAAGGACTGAAAGACGATGCCCACCCGGCCCAGGCGGAAACGGGCCGCCGCGTCCTCGCCCATGCCGGTGATGTCGGTGCCGGCGATTTCGACCTTGCCGGCGCTGGGCTTTTCCAGCCCCGCTGCCACCATCAACAAAGAGGACTTGCCCGAGCCCGAAGGTCCGGTCATCGCCACGGTCTGGCCGGCCGGAACTGTCAGGGAAACCCCCGCCAGAATATCCACGGGCCCCGCCAGGCTGCTGAGGGTCAGGCGGACGTCTTGAAGCTGAAGGGCAGGCGGGGGATGGTTCATGCGACTCGAGGATGGTGTGATGACGCGTTTATTTCGCAATCTGATTAGCACAGTTCTGCTGCTCATCATGGCAACAGCAGGGCAGGCCCAGGAAAAACCGGTCAAGATTCTCGCTTTGGGCACCAGCCTGACCCAGGGTTATGGCCTGCCGCCGGGCACCGAGTTCACTGTGCAACTTCAGGCGGCGCTGAAACGGGCCGGGATCGCCGCCACGGTGATCAATGCAGGGGTGTCTGGCGACACCAGCGCCGGCGGGCTGGCGCGGCTGGACTGGTCGCTGGCCGACAAGCCGGACGCGGCGATCATCGAGCTGGGCTCCAACGACATGCTGCGCGGATTGCCGCCCGCCCAGACGGAGAAGAACCTGCGCGCCATCCTGACCCGGCTGAAGGCCGCCAAGGTGAAGGTGCTGCTGACCGGCATGAAGGCGCAGCGCAACCTGGGCGCGGACTATGTCAAAAGCTTTGACGGCATCTATCCCCGACTGGCCAAGGAATTTGGCCTGCTGTTCTATCCTTTCATGCTGGACGGGGTGGCGCTCCATCCCAAACTCAATCAGGCCGACGGCATCCATCCCAACCCGCAAGGCGTGAAGGTGATCGTGGCGCGCATGTTGCCGCTGGTGAAAAAGCTGGTGGGACGCTGATGCTGAAGAAGCTGCTTTCGGTCAGCGGCTTCACCTTGGCGTCGCGCGTCACCGGTTTTGTGCGCGACGCCTTGCTGGCCTGGACGCTGGGGGCGGGCCTGCTGTCGGACGCTTTCTTCGTGGCTTTCCTGTTTCCCAACTACTTCCGCGCGATTTTTGGCGAAGGCACGCTCAATCCGGCCTTTCTGCCGCGCTATGCCGCGTTGCGCGCCAAGGGAGAAACCGAAAGGGCCGCGAAATTCGCCGATGGCGTTTTTGCCTGGCAGATGGCGGCGCAGATCGCGCTTTTGGTGCTGGCGATCATCTTCATGCCGCAGATCATGCGGTTCCTGGCGCCTGGCTTTGCCGACAATCCGGCACAGTTCGCCATGACGGTGGATCTGGCGCGCGTCACCTTTCCCTATCTGATCCTGACGCTGGTGGCGGTGCAGCTTTCCGCCATGCTCAATTCCATCGACCGCTTCTGGGCGGGCGCGGCCTGGTCCAATCTGCTCAACCTTTCCATGATCGCGACACTTCTGGTCTGGCAGTGGTTTCCCAACGCCGCCTATGCCGCGGCCTGGGGTGTGCTGGCGGGCGGCATCCTCCAACTGGTCTTCATCCTGTGGGCTGGCGCGAAGGAAGGGCTGTGGCTGCGCCTGAGCTGGCCGCGCTGGACACCCGAGATCAAGGAATTCTTCGTCGCTTTCGGCGCGGTGACCATCGGCGCCGCCAGTGTGGTGATCGCGCCGCTGCTGGACACCATCCTGGCGAGTTATCTGGCCACCGGCAGCCGCACCGCGCTCTATTATGCCGATCGGATCAATCAATTGCCGCTGGGGGTGCTGGGCATTGCACTGGGCACGGTGCTGCTGCCGGCCATGTCGACGCTGCTGGCCAAGAACGACCGCGCCGGGTCCGATGCCGCGCAGAACCGCGCCGCGGCGATGAGCCTGCTGCTCACACTTCCCTTCATGTTCGCCTTTCTGCTGATTCCGGACACCATCATGCGCGCCGTATTTGCCCACGGCGCCTTTGACGCCGGGGCGGCGCAGCTGGCGGCGCTGGCGCTGGCCGCCTATGGCATCGGGCTGCCCGCCTTGGCGCTGGTGCGGATCGTGGCTTCGACCTTTTATGCCCGTGGCGAGACTGTCACGCCGATGCGCGCCACGCTGATCGCGCTGGCAAGCAACATTGCGCTGAAATTCTTGCTGGTGTGGCACTTCGAAATGGGCGTGGCCGGGCTGGCGCTGGGCACTGCGCTGGGCGCATGGGTCAATGTTGGATTGCTGACCTGGTTTGGCCGCAGCCGCGCCCTGCTGGCAATCGAAACGCTTTTCGTGCGTGCCCTGCCGCCCGCCTTGCTGGCGGCGGTGGTGGCGGGGGGCGGGGCATGGCTGGGCGCGCGGCTGGGCGAAACACTTCTGCCCGGCGCCTATGCCGATGAAGCGGGGTTGCTGGTTGCGCTGATCGTCGCCGGGCTGGGCTATGGCGTTACCATCGCGCTGTTCCGCCGCCGCCTGCCGCTGGGCCGTTTTTCGCAATGAGATTGTTCGTCGCTCTTTCCCTTCCGCGCACGGTCGCCGAATCCCTGATGCTGATCCAGGGCGGGGTGCCGGGCGCGCGCTGGCAGAGCCGCGAACAGCTGCATCTGACCTTGCGCTTCATCGGCGAGGTGAGCGGCGAAGATGTCGATGCGATCGACGATGCGCTGGCGGGCATCGTCGCGCCGGATTTCAGCCTGCAGCTGCATGGCGTGGGACAGTTCGGCAACAAGCAGCCGCATTCGCTATGGGCGGGGGTGCGAGACAATCCGGCGCTGGATCATCTGCAGCGCAAGGTCGACAACGCCATCCGCCGTGTCGGCCAGCCGCAGGATCAGCACAAGTTCACGCCGCATGTCACCCTGGCGCGGCTCAAGCATCCCGATCCGGACAAGGTGGTGGAGTGGCTGAAATATCATGCGCTTTACACCAGCGCCGAATTTGAAGTCGGCGCGTTTCGACTCTATTCCAGTCTCTTGACCAGCGATGGCAGCGTCTATCGGGTGGAAGAAGACTATCCGCTAGGAGGCCATTATGACGAAACTGACGATTGAAGAATTGAAAGCGTCGCTGAAGCGGCTGCCGGACTGGGAATTGGCGAAGGATCGTGAGGCGGTCACCCGGAAATTCCAGTTCGTGGATTTCGATGCCGCCTTTGCCTTCATGACGCGCTGCGCCCTGCTGGCGGCGAAAATGGATCACCATCCCGAATGGTTCAATGTCTACAACAAGGTGGAGGTGACCCTGGCGACCCACGACGCCGGCGGCGTCACGCAGAAAGACATCGACCTTGCCACCGCGATGGACGGCTATGCCGCCATGGGTGGAGGCCGCTAGTAGCTGAACCATCCCGTGCGGTCGGCCACCATCAGCGCGATGCTGCCGCCCAGCGGCGTCAGCACCACCGCGAGGAGGCCCCACAAAGCGGGGTTGCGCCCATGGATTTTCGCCCAGTAGGCGACGCCCATCGCGGCAATAAAGTACAGAAATACCAGCACGCTATTTCCGCGCATTCTTGACGAGGTCTTCCACCACCGACGGATCGGCCAGGGTGGTGATGTCGCCCAGGTTGGACGTGTCGCCTTCCGCGATCTTGCGCAGGATACGTCGCATGATCTTGCCGGAGCGGGTCTTGGGCAGGCCGGGTGCGAACTGGATCACGTCCGGCTTGGCGATGGGCCCGATCTCCTTGCCGACAAACGCTTTCAGCTCGGCGCTCAGCGCATCGCTGAATGCCACCCCGGCTTTCAGCGTGACATAGGCATAGATGCCCTGGCCCTTGATGTCGTGGGGATAGCCCACCACCGCGGCTTCGGCGACGTGCGTGTGGCCGACCAGCGCGCTTTCCACTTCCGCGGTTCCCATGCGATGGCCGGAGACATTGATCACGTCATCGACGCGGCCGGTGATCCAGTAATAGCCGTCTTCGTCGCGCCGGCAGCCATCGCCGGTGAAATACTTGCCGCGATAGGTCTTGAAATAGGTATCGATGAAACGCTGATGATCGCCATAGACGGTGCGCATCTGGCCGGGCCAGCTCTGGGTGATGCAGAGATTGCCGCTGGCCGCGCCTTCCAGGACATTGCCGTCGGCGTCGACCAGCTGCGGCACCACGCCGGGCAGTGGTTTGGTGGCCGAGCCGGGTTTCAGCTCGGTGGCGCCGGGCAGGGGCGAGATCAACATGCCGCCGGTCTCGGTCTGCCACCAGGTATCGACGATGGGGCAGCGGCCATCCCCGATCACGCGGTGGTACCAAAGCCAGGCCTCGGGATTGATCGGCTCGCCCACACTGCCCAGCAGCCGCAGCGAGGCGCGGCTGGTCTTCGTCACCGGCGCGTCGCCGTCGCGCATCAGGGCACGGATCGCGGTGGGCGCGGTGTAGAAGATGTTGACCTTGTGCTTGTCGATCACCTCCCAGAAGCGCGAGCTGGTGGGGTAGTTGGGCACGCCTTCGAACATCAGTGTGGTGGCGCCATTGGCCAGCGGGCCATAGACGATATAGCTGTGGCCGGTGACCCAGCCGACATCGGCGGTGCACCAGTAGATGTCGCCCTCGTGATAATCGAACACGTAATGATGCGTCCAGGCGGCCCATAACAGGTAACCGCCCGAGGTGTGCAGCACGCCCTTGGGCTTTCCCGTCGAGCCGGAGGTGTAGAGGATGAACAGCGGGTCTTCCGCATTCATCGCTTCCGCCGGACAGTCGGCGGGCACCTTGGCGGCTTCCTCATGATACCAGACGTCGCGGCCGCCATGCATCTCGACTGCACCGCCGGTGCGCCGCACCACGATCACGCTGCCCACGATGCCGGCCTTGGCCACGGCTTCGTCGGTGTTTTTCTTGAGCGGGATGGGCTTGCCGCCACGCACGCCTTCGTCGGCGGTGATGACGACCTTGCTGTCGCAATCGATAATGCGCCCGGCCAGGCTGTCGGGTGAGAAGCCGCCGAACACCACCGAATGCACCGCGCCGATGCGGGTGCAGGCCAGCATGGCGTAAGCCGCTTCCGGGATCATCGGCATGTAGATGGTGACGCGGTCGCCCTTGTTGACGCCGCGATTCTTCAGCACATTGGCGAACTTGCACACTTCCGCGTGCAGCTCCTTGTAAGTGATGTGCTTGCTGTCCTTGGGATCGTCGCCTTCCCAGATGATGGCGGTCTGGTCACCGCGTTTTTCCAGATGGCGGTCGATGCAGTTGGCCGAGACATTCAGCGCGCCGTCCTCGAACCATTTGATCGAAAGATTGTTCGGATCCCAGCTGACATTCTTGACCTTGGTGAAGGGCGTCAGCCAGTCCAGCCGTCTGGCTTCCTGGCCCCAGAAGCCGTCGGGATCGCGCACCGATTCCGCATAAGCGGCCTCATATTGGGGGGCGGTCATGAAAGCGCGTTTTTTCCACTCTTCCGGGACCGGTATCAGGCTCTCGGACATAACAAATCTCTTTTGGGCTTGCCTCTGACGGGATGGTGCTATGATCGCACCGTTTCTCGCAAGGCATCTGATGCAACTTCAACTTTCCACCTGGCCCGAGGTCGAGGCCTATCTGGCCAGATCGAAGGCGATCCTGATCCCCATCGGCTCCACCGAACAGCATGGCCCCAATGGGCTGCTGGGTACCGACGCGCTGTGTCCGGAAATCATCGGCCGGCGGGTGGGCGACGAGGCGGGCATCCTGGTGGGACCGACCTTCAATGTCGGGCAGGCGCAGCATCACATGGGCTTTGCCGGCACCATTACGCTCAGACCCTCCACCATGATCGCGGCGATGATGGACTGGGCGCAGAGCCTGACCCGCCACGGCTTTGAGCGCATCTATTGGCTGAATGGCCATGGCGGCAATATCGCCACCATCACGGCCGCCTTCTCGGAAATGTATCACGGCATCACCTTTGACAAATCCCGTGCCGGCTCCAACCATCCCCCGCTGCGCTGCATGTTGCGCAACTGGTGGGAGGTACCCGGCGTGATGGATCAGTGCCGCCAGCTTTTTCCGGTGGGCGAAGGCAGCCATGCCACCCCCTCGGAAGTGTCGGTGACCTGGTTCGGCTATCCGGAGGCCGTGAAGTCCGTCATCATGACGCCGCGCATCGCCCCCAACGGCCCGATCCTGGACGCCGACGATTACCGCCGCCGCTTCCCGGATGGCCGCATTGGTTCCGACCCAAGCCAGGCCAGCATCGAAGCTGGGGAAAAAATTGTCGCCGCGGCGGTGAAGGGCGTGATTGCCGAATTCAAACAGTTTGCCGCCAGCTAGGCACCTCCATGTCATCCCCGGCGAGCGCAAGCCGCAGGCTTGCGTGAGGGAAGGGGATCCATGTGAACAGGCTACCCGATCCAGCCGCATGGATTCCCTTCCCCTCGCGAAGTGAGGCTTCGCTCGGCCGGGAATGACACTTTAGTCGAGGTGAGAACGTGTTATAGTTCTCCTTTCCCAGGGGTGCCGCGCGAGCGGCTGAGACCGCAATCCCGCGGATCCCTTAGAACCTGATCCGGTTCACACCGGCGTAGGGAGAGGCAAGAAATGAACAAACCCATTCTCGACAAGTCGCTGTCGATCACCCGCGGCGCGTTGCCGGGCTCCAACAAATTGATCCAGAACGGCGTGCCGTTCCGCGAAGTGAAGCTGTCGGGCGGCGAGCCGCCTGTCCTTTTGTACGACACTTCCGGTCCGTACACGGATGATTCCGTCACCATCGACATCGACAAGGGGCTTGCCGCCCGCCGCCGCGACTGGATCCTCGCGCGCGGTGATGTCGAGGAATATGTCGGACGTGAGAGGAAGCCCGAGGATGATGGGCTCAAGCGCGGCGAAAAACTGACCGTGCCGCAGTTCAACCGCGATGGCGTCAAGCTCTTGCGCGCCAAGCCGGGCAGGAACGTCACCCAGCTCTATTATGCCCGCCAGGGCATCATCACCGAGGAAATGAAGTTCATCGCCGCCCGCGAGAATCTGGGGCGTAGCGCGCTGGTGGACGGCAATTCCTTCGGCGCCTCGATTCCGATGGAGATCACGCCCGAATTCGTGCGCAGCGAGATCGCGCGCGGCCGCGCCATCATCCCCTCCAACATCAACCACCCCGAAACCGAGCCGATGATCATCGGCCGCAACTTCCTGACCAAGGTCAACGCCAATATCGGCAACAGCGCCGTGACTAGCGGCGTGGCCGAGGAGGTGGACAAGATGGTCTGGTCGATCCGCTGGGGCGCCGACACGGTGATGGACCTCAGCACAGGACGGCACATCCACACCATCCGCGAATGGATCGTGCGCAATTCGCCGGTGCCGATCGGCACCGTGCCGATCTACCAGGCGCTGGAAAAGGTCGGCGGCGTGGCCGAGGACCTGACCTGGGAAATCTATCGCGACACGCTGGTGGAACAGTGCGAGCAGGGCGTGGACTATTTCACCGTTCATGCCGGGGTGCGGCTGGCGCATATTCCGCTCACCGCCGAGCGCGTCACCGGCATCGTGTCGCGCGGCGGCTCGATCCTGGCCAAATGGTGCCTGGCCCATCACAAGGAGAATTTCCTCTACACGCATTTTGAGGACATCTGCGAACTGCTGAAGCAGTATGACGTGTCGTTCAGCCTGGGCGACGGTTTGCGCCCCGGCTCGACCGCCGACGCCAACGACGCTGCCCAGTTCGCCGAGCTGGAAACCCTGGGCGAACTCAACAAGATCGCCCAGAAGCACGATGTGCAGGTGATGATCGAAGGCCCCGGTCATGTGCCGATGCACAAGATCAAGGAAAACATGGACCGCCAGTTGGCGGCCTGTGACGAGGCGCCCTTCTATACGCTTGGGCCGCTGACCACTGACGTGGCGCCGGGTTATGACCATATCACGTCCGCGATTGGTGCGGCGATGATCGGATGGTTCGGTTGTGCCATGCTTTGTTATGTCACGCCCAAGGAGCATCTGGGCCTGCCCGACCGCGACGATGTGAAGGCGGGCGTGATTGCTTACCGCATTGCCGCCCATGCCGCCGACCTGGCCAAGGGCCATCCGGCGGCGCGCATCTGGGACGACGCCATGTCCAAGGCGCGGTTCGAATTCCGCTGGCGCGACCAGTTCGCCCTGGCGCTCGATCCGGAAACCGCCCAGCTCTATCACGACGAGACCCTGCCGGCGGACGGCGCCAAGGTGGCGCATTTCTGCTCCATGTGCGGACCGAAATTCTGCTCCATGAAGATTTCGCAGGAAGTGCGCGACGCCGCCAAGGGCACGAATGACACGCTGTCCACGGCGGAAATCCGTGCCGCGATGGCCAGGAAGTCGGACGAGTTCAAGCAGGGCGGCGGAGAAATCTATCTCCAAAAGCCTGCGGGATAGGTCAATAAAGGGGATAACGGATGATGCGTTTTGCCGTGGGAGCCTTCGCGGCCCTGCTTTTTGCTGCGCCTGCCTTGGCGGTTGAGCCATTTCCGGCATCCTTCAAAACCCAAACCGTCACCACAAATGGCACCACGCTTCATGTCCGCATTGGCGGGCAGGGGCCGGCGGTGGTGTTTCTTCACGGCTTCGGCGACACCGGCGACATGTGGGCGCCCATCGCGGCAAAGCTGGTTAAAGATCACACCGTGATCGTGCCCGACCTGCGCGGTATGGGCCTGTCAGCACATCCCGCTGGCGGCTACGCCAAGAAGAACCAGGCGTTCGATATTGCAGGTGTGATGGATGCGCTCAAGGTTCAGAGGGCCGACCTTGTGACCCACGATATCGGCAATATGGTGGGCTATGCGCTGGCGGCGCAGTTTCCGGCGCGTATCACAAAATGGGTGGTGATTGATGCGCCGCTGCCCGGTATCGGTAATTGGGACAAGTTCCTGCTCAATCCGCTGCTGTGGCATTTCAATTTCCGCGGACCCGATGCCGAGCGGCTGGTCAAGGGGCGGGAACGGATTTATCTGGATCGCTTCTACAATGAGCTGTCCGCCGATCCGAAGAAAATCGACGAAGCGACGCGCAATCACTATGCCGCGCTGTACGCCCGGCCCGGCGCGATGCATTCCGCCTTCGAACAGTTCAAGGCGTTCACGCCCGATGCCACCGACAATAAGGCGCTATTGAAAAACGGAAAGCTGAAAATGCCCATCTTGGCGCTTGGCGCGGAGAAATCCTTCGGCGACGGCATGGCGGTGGAACTGAAATTCGCCGCCGTCAACGTGTCTGGCGGAATTGTGCCGGCCTCGGGGCATTGGGTGATGGAAGAAAACCCGGCAGCCACGACCAAACTGGTCACGGATTTTCTGGCGAAGTGATCAGCGTCGGCGTCCGCTGATCGCGTTCCAGATGGCCAGGACGATGATGGCGCCAATCACGGCCACCAGCGACGAGGCGATGAATCCCTGCTGTTCGTAATTGAAGCCGGGGCTGAGCTGCTGGAACAGGAAGCCACCGGCCAGCGCGCCCACCAGGCCCAGCGCGATATTGACCATGCAGCCGCCGCCGCGCTTGCCCATGATAGTGCTGGCGATCCAGCCAATGAAGGCGCCGAACACGATCCAGCCCAGAATATGCATCTCATCTCCTCACCATGGGCGGCCACCGAGCCGCCCATCCAAGTTTAATGCTCGCAGTTTGTGGCTCTGGATGGCCGGGTCAAGCCCGGCCATGGAGAAACGGACTACTTTGTCATCACATACAGCATCGTGAGCGCCGCTGCCGCCATGACGGCCGTGGTCAGCCAGCCGAGCCAGCGCAGTACAGGGCCGACACAGAAGGCGCCCATCTTTTCGCGATTGCACGCCACCAGCATCAGGGCGACCATGATCGGCACCGCGACCAGCCCATTCAGCACCGCGCTCCAGTACAGGGCCTGTATCGGATTGATGCCGCTAAAGCCGATACCCAGTCCCAGCAGCACGGCAGCGCCGATCACGGCGTAAAAGCCGCGCGCCTGCCAGGGCATGTTGTCCAGCCCGGTTTTCCAGCCCAGGGCTTCGGCGATGGCGTAGCCGGTTGATCCCGCCAGCACCGGAATGGCCAACAATCCGGTGCCGATGATCCCCAGGCTGAACAGCGCGAAGGCAAAAGGCCCAGCGATGGGTTTCAGCGCCTGCGCCGCATCGGCGGCAGTTTCGATATTGGTGACGCCGTTCTGGTGGAGGGTGGCGGCGGTGGCGATCATGATGGCCAGCGCGATCAGGTTGGAGGCCAGCATGCCGGCGACCGTGTCCAGCCGGATGCGGCTGATGGCTTCTTCGGCCTCGGCCGGATCTTTCAGCAGGGGCTGTTGCTGCTCGTCGTGATCCACCTCTTCCACCTCCTGGGCGCTCTGCCAGAAGAAAAGATAGGGGCTGATGGTGGTGCCGAAAATCGCAACAATGGTGATGGCGGCGTTTTCGTTCAGGGCCGCGCCCAGTCCGATCATGCCGGCGCCGATCGCGCTCCAGTCCAGCGGCAGCAGGAACAGGATGGCGACATAGGCGAACAGGCTGAAGGTCAGCACCATCAGGAAGCGCGAATAGCGGCGATAGGGGATGAACAGCTGCAGACCCAGCGACAGGATCGCGAAGAAGAGGATGAAGCCGTGCAGGCTCCCCCCCGTCACCAGCCGGGCGGCTGCGCCCATGGCGGCCAGGTCGGCGCCGACATTGATGGTGTTGGCGATGAACAGCAGCGCCAGCAGGCCCATCACCACGGGCGCGGGCAAAACCTGCGTCATGTTGTAGGCCAGCCCGCGTCCCGTCACCCGACCGATCAGGGCGCAGATCATCTGGATCGCGACCATCAGCGGGAAGGTCAGCACCATGGTCCAGAGCAGGCTAAAGCCGAACTGGGCCCCGGCCTGGCTGTAGGTGGCGATGCCGCTGGGATCGTCGTCCGCCGCGCCGGTGATCAGCCCCGGACCCAGCCGCTTGAACAGCGGGGCCTGGTGGATGCGTTTTTTCAGGCGGGTTTGGGGTGAGGGGCGGGACATGGCGTGTATGGTCTAACATGGCAGACAGGCTTTGGTTGCCGCCGTTGGCGCATGGGTTCTGAATCGGATAGGCAGACATCATGAAGGGTTATTTCGGCGTCGGAATCGAAGGTGTCTCCAAACCGATGAATCTGGGCAATCTGGTCCGGATCGCGCATGCCTTCGATGCCAGCTTTTTCTTTTCCATCGCGCCGCGCCTGAACCTGTCCAAGGCCAACAGCGATACCAGCAATGCCGAAGGGGTGATTCCCTTTCATTCCTTCGACACGCCGGATGATTTCCGGCTACCGCTGGGCTGCCGCCTGGTGGGGGTGGAGATTACCGACGATGCGGTGGAACTGCCGCGCTTCCGCCACCCCAGCCGCGCCGCCTATGTCTTTGGCGCTGAGCGCTATTCGCTGTCGCCCCAGATGGTGGCCAAGTGCGAATTTGTGGTGAAAATCCCCACGCGATTCTCGATCAATGTCGGCATGGCGGGGGCGATCGTCCTGTACGACCGGCTCATCAATCTGGGCGGATATGGCGGGCGGCCCATTACGCCGGGCGGGCGCGAGGTCGATCTTCCGGCTGTCCACAATTGGGGCGCCCCCCTGGCAAAGCCTCGCGATTACTAGGGTTGGCAAAGCGCGCAAGCACTCCATATAAGACCCACCATGGCACCGCCCGCCCTTTCCATCTCCCATCTGCGCAAGGTCTATGCCCGCGGCACCGTCGCGGTTGAGGATATTTCCCTGACCATCCCGGAGGGGGAGTTTTTCGGCTTTCTCGGGCCCAATGGGGCGGGAAAATCGACCACCATCCATTGCATCACCGGCATCGCCGAACCGAGCGAAGGCAAGATCGAGATTTTCGGCATCGATGCGGTGAAGGATTATCGCGAGGCGCGCCGCCTGGTCGGACTGTGCCCGCAGGAGTTCAATGTCGATCCCTTCGCAACCCCGCGCCAAATCGTGGACTGGATGGGCGGCTATTTCGGCATGCCGGCAGCCCTGCGCAAGCAGCGCACCGACATGCTGATCGAGCGGTTCGAACTGACTGCCCATCACAAGAAACAGTTTCGTGAATTGTCGGGCGGGCTCAAGCGCCGGGTGGTGCTGGCGCGTGCCTTGATCCATGACCCCAGGCTGATCATCCTGGATGAACCGACGGCGGGCGTGGATGTCGAATTGCGGCGCGTGCTGTGGCGCTACCTCGCCGAGATCAACCGCGACGGCAAGACCATCCTGCTGACCTCGCATTATCTGGAAGAGGTCGAACGCCTCTGCCGCCAGATCGCCATCGTCAACAAGGGCCGTGTGGTGCGCGAAGGCACCAAGGATGAAATGGTGGCCGAACCCGGCGGGCTGGAACAGGCCTATCTGGTGGCGACCGGCGCCGAAGCCGATCACGTGGCGGCGCAGTAGCCATGGACCAGAACGCCAAGATGGGCACCAACTGGATCGGGCTCTACACCATGGTGCGGCGCGAGGTGTCGCGCATGATGCGGGTGCCGATCCAGGCCTTCGTCGCGCCGTGGATTTCGGCGCTGCTGTTCATTTTCATTTTCGGCTTCGTGGTCGGCGGCCGCATCACCGAGATCGGCGGTCACCGCTATCTGGAATTCGTGCTGCCGGGCATCGTGATGATGAACGTGGTCAATGCCGCCTTCCTGCAATCCTCCTCGGCGATCTATTTCTCGCGCTTCATCAAGTTCATCGAGGAGACGCTGGTCGCGCCGCTCTCCTATGCCGAGATGATCGCGGGCAGCCTGTCGGTGGTGGTGCTGCGCGCCTCGGTCACGGGGGTTGGCATCATGGTGATGGGCCTGTTCTTCCATGCCACCCACATCGAGTCCTGGCTGATGTTTCTGTTCTGGATCGTCAGCGTGTCGGCGGTGTTCGGTCTTCTGGGCATCATTGTCGGACTGTGGTCCAAGAGTTTCGAGCAGCTCAACATGCCGGTGGTATTCTTCCTGACACCGCTTTCGATGGTGGGCGGGGTGTTCAACACCGTCGAGATGTTGCCCGAATGGCTGCGCTGGCTGGCCTGGGCCAATCCCTTCTTTTATTTCATCAACGGTCTGCGCGGTTCGATGATCGGCTTTGATGAAACGCCGGCGGGTCTCGGTGTTGGCCTCACCTTGCTGCTGCTGGT
>CAMCWK010000036.1 GCA_945882615.1 Rhizobium sp. Q54
GAGCAGCCGCTCTACATCGCCCGTCGCCTTGTGCGCGCGGCGGTGGAGGATATCGGCCTGGCCGATCCCGAAGCGGTGCATCAGGCGCTGGCCGCCAAAGACGTGTTCGATTTTCTGGGGGCGCCGGAAGGTGAGCTGGCGCTGGCGCAATGCGTACTCTATCTGGCCAGCGCGCCCAAATCCAACGCGGTCTACAAGGCGCTGGGGGCGGCGCGCCGCGCGGCGCAGGAGCATGGCTCGCTGATGCCGCCGGCCCACATCCTCAACGCCCCCACCAAGCTGATGAAGAATCTCGGCTACGGCGCGGGCTATCAATATGACCATGACGCGCAAGGCGGCTTCTCCGGGCAGAATTATTTCCCCGACGACATGGCGCGCCAGCAATTCTATACCCCCAAGGATACCGGCTTTGAGCGCGAGATTGCCAAGCGGCTGGATTATTGGTCAAAGCTGCGCAGCAAGCGGCAGGGGGAGGAATAGATGGGCATGGTCTTTGCCGTGGGCGTGGGCGGGGGGATTGGCGCGCTGGCGCGCTATTACATTGCCGGCTGGATTCAGGCCGCCGGGTCAACTTTTCCCTGGGGCATTTTTGTCGTCAACATCACCGGCGGGCTGTTGATGGGCATGATCGTGGAGGCCAGTGCCCTGAAGCTGAACCTGTCGCCGGAAGTGCGCAGCTTTCTGACTGTCGGCATATTGGGCGGCTACACCACCTTCTCCACCTTTTCGCTCGACAGCGTGCTGCTGCTGCAAAAGGGCGAGTATGCCCATGCTGCCGCCTATATAATCGGCTCGGTGGTGCTTTCCATCCTGGCGCTGGTCGCCGGCCTTTGGATCGTGCGCAGCATCTATGGCTGAGCTGCGCACCATTGATGCCGATGACGACGGCATCCGCATCGACCGCTGGTTCAAGCGGCACTATCCCAATGTCACGCATGTGCTGCTGGAAAAACTGCTGCGCAAGGGCGAAGTGCGGCTGGACGGCAAGCGGGCTAAGGCTGCCGACCGTATCGTGGCAGGCCAATCCATCAAGCTGCCGCCACAGGTGATCCATGCCAAGGTATCGGAAAAGCCCAAAACAGCAGCCGACGCACCGCATCCGTTGGCGACCAAGGATATGGGCAGCCTGGCAGACCGCATCCTCTATATGGACAAGCAGGTGATCGTGATCGACAAGCCGCCGGGTCTTGCCACCCAGGGCGGCTCCGGCCTGACCAAGCATGTTGATGGCATGTTGGATTCCCTGCAGTATGAAAAGCCCACACGGCCCAAGCTGGTGCACCGGCTGGATCGCGACACCTCAGGCGTGCTGCTGATCGCGCGCACGGCCCAGGCCGCATCCGGCCTGTCGCAATCGCTGGCGCTGCGCGATACCTCCAAAGTCTATTGGGCGCTGGTGCGCGGCGTTCCCAAGCAGAAGAACGGTGTGGTCAAGGCGGCCCTGGTCAAGGAAGGCGGCCATGGCCCGCGCGGCCGCGACGAGCGCATGACGGTCAGCGACGATGACGACGCCAAATTCGCCCTCACCGAGTATGCCGTGATGGCAAAGGCGGGTACCGAATTCGCCTGGGTGGCGGCGCGGCCGATCACCGGGCGCACCCACCAGATCCGCGTCCACATGGCCAGCCTGGGAACGCCGATTGTTGGCGATTTCAAGTATGGCGGCACAGATGCGCGGGCCCGGGGCGATATCCCCGACAAGCTGCACCTACATGCCCGCAGCATCGATATCGGCCGCCCCGATGGCGGGCGGCTGCAGGCCACCGCGCCGCTGCCGCCGCATATGCTCAAAAGCTGGAAGCTGCTGGGCTTCGACCCCGACGACCGCAGCGATCCTTTCCCGCCGAAAAAGACCCGCAAGAGATGAAGCGTTTCTACAAGGAAGTTTCCATCGCGCCCACCGAGAGGGGTTTTGCGGTGTTGCTGGACGGCAAGCCGGTGAAAACCCCGGCGCGCAATGCGCTCTTGTTGCCGACCGAACGCCTCGCCGCCGCGATCGCCCAGGAGTGGCAGGCACAGGGCGAGACCATCATCGCCACATCCATGCCGCTGCTGCGGCTGGCCAACACGGTCCTGGACGGTGTCACCGTCAACCGCGAAGACGTCATCACCGCCATCCTGCGTTTCGGCGAAAACGACCTGCTTTGCTATCGCGCGCATCACCCTCCGGAACTGGCCAAGCGCCAGTGCGAGGGCTGGGACCCGCTGCTGGACTGGGCCCGTCAGCGCTGGAGCGCGCGCATGAACTGTGCCGCGGGCGTGGGCCATGTTGATCAGTCGCCCGATACCCTGGTCGCGCTGCGCGAGGCGCTCAGCAATCACGATGCTTTCACATTGGCGGGGCTGCATGTCGTCGCCTCGATCACCGGCTCGCTGGTGCTGGGGCTGGCCGTGGTGGAAGGCTATATCCCCGGCGCCTATGCTTTTGAGCTGTCGCGCATCGACGAAACCTATCAGGCGGAAAAATGGGGCACTGACGCCGAAGCCGCCAAGCGCGCTACCGCCCTGGCCCATGAACTGGACAAGGCGGTCGAACTGGTCGCCGCCGTCAGCCAGAAGAGCAATTAAGTGCTGCGCAAGCAGCCCCTGCGGGCCCGCAACACGCTGGACAATCGTTTATGGGCGCGGCTGCGGGCCTTGGATGGCACTCGCTTCCGACGCAGGTCGCCCTTCAAGACTTTCACGCTCGATTTTGTTGAGCATGACCGGCGGCTGGTGATTTCGCTCGAGGGTGGCGAGCCCGGACGACGCTCTACCACCATCATCCGCGACCGCCTGCTGAGCGAGCAAGGTTATGTGATCCTCAGACTGTGGCGCAGCGAACTCGAGCGCGATCTGTCCATCGGCTTGCATCGCATACACGCGGTTCTGGAAGACCTCTCTGGCGACTCATAGTAGTTTCCCGCCGGGCTTAACTGGTCGTGCGACGAGGGGCGTCTGATGGCTGAAAATTCAGGTCCGCAATGGTGCAAGCGCTTTGCCTGCAGCACGTCGCTGGACGATCTGCTGCCGGAGTTCGGCGATTCCTGCCGCGCCTTTATCTCGCAATTGAAAAAGGCCGGAGCCACCGTCTCCGTCGCGACCACCTACCGCCCGGTCGAGCGCGCCTATCTGATGCATTGGTGCTGCATGGTGGGCAACAGCGGCCAGGACCCGCACAGTGTGCCGCCGATGAAGGGCGTGAACATCGACTGGGCCCATGGCGGGTCGACGCTGAAGGCACGCGAAGCCGCCCGCAAGATGATGGCGACGTATCAGATTGCCTTTCCGGCCGCCCTGACCAGCCGCCACACCCAACGCCGCGCCATCGACATGACCATCGGCTGGAAGGGGACGCTGAAGATCACCGACTTCAACGGCAAGAGCCACAGCATTTCCACCGGCCCGCGCAATGGCTCCAATCCGCAGCTGATCGCGGTGGGGAAAACCTTCGGCGTGATAAAACTCATCAGCGACCCGCCGCACTGGTCCGACGACGGGCGTTGAAGGCGCCCCTTCATGCTGAGCTTGTCGAAGACTCACCCTTCGACGGGCTCAGGGTGAGGTTCTTATATGTCTTCTATCACCGGCCGCGCCGCCAGCCGCGCCACCTTGCGCGCGGCGTGTTCGATATGTTCCAGCCGCCGTCCCAGCACGTCCATCGCGGCGCTGCCGTGCAGGTCGGCGAAACCATGCCGGGGCAGGGCGCTTTCCTTTTGATCGGGCGCGGTATCGGGCTGCAACAGCTGCACCACCCGCGCGCGCACCGCGCTGATGGCGACATCGGCGGCATCGGTGTCCAGATCTTTTGCCCTGAGCTTCACCAGCACCGGCATGGACGACAGGTCCGATGCCAGGAGGTAATTGGCGCCCAGCAATTCACCCAAAGACGCCAGCGCACGCCGGTTGGCATTGGGTTCGTCCGCCAGCCTTCGTATGGCGCCGGACAGTTGCGCCACCGCGTCCAACGCTTTCTTGCGCGCCAGCCGATATTTCTGGCGGCCATGCTCCAGCCTGAGCGCGGCGTCGGCAAAGGCGGCGTCGGCCGCCAGCAGTCCGCGCACCGTGCGCGGCATGTCATCGCGCTCCCAGCTCGGCAGCAGATAGCTGAAGGCCCAGCTCAGCCCCGCGCCGATCAGCGTGTCCACGATGCGCTCGAAGAACTGGGCGTCCACCGACGGACCCACAAAATGCAGCAGCAGCAGCCCCGAGATCGAGGCGCCCACCGCAGTGATGCGATATGCCACCAGACCATAGGCATGGCTGGTGCCCACTGCCAGAACGATCAGCAGCAGCAGCACCGGCGCCGGCAGTGTGTTGATGAAGGTCACGGCCAGGGCGCAGCCGATCATGGTTCCTGTGACACGGTCCCAGCGGCGCTGACGTGTCACGCTGTAATTGGCGCGCATGATCAGCGCGATGGTCAGCAATATCCAGTTGGCTTGGGCAAAGCGCGGAAAGGCGATGGTGATCAACAGGCCTGCGGTCATGGCCAGTGACAGGCGCACGGCATAGCGGAAGGCCGGCGCGCGCCAGCGGAACTGCCGCAGCAAAAGACCGGGGCCGCGCGGGCCGTCCTGGCGGAAGAGGTCCAGGTCCAGCCCCGCCGCCACGCTGCTGGGCTCCGTGGCATCATCCAGCGCCGTGGCCAGCGCACCGACATAGGTATCCGCCAGGATCAGCTTGTGGGCGGTGGCGGTGAAGGCATGGATCACCGGGTCCTGGGGCGCAGAGGCTTGTGCGGCGCGGATCATCTCCTCGAGCTGCCGGCTTTCCTCGGCATGGCGCAGCGGCACGGTGTGACCATGGCGGGAACGCAGCGCCAGGGTCAGCCGCTCAATCTCGTCGGCCATCTGGTGCACGAAACCGTTCAACCGCCACAGCAGGTCGCGTTGCGGCGCGTTGCGCAGGGCTTCCAGATCGGCATCGCTGGACAGAACGGTCTCGAACGCATCCAGCAGCGCGATCAGCGTGTCGATGCGCTTGAGCTGCATACGATGATTGCGGCGGGCGAACAGGCTGTCGCGGGCCGCCTGCAACTTGTCCGCCAGCGCGGCATGGGCATCGATCAGGGCTCGGAAGGCGCCGGGGCCTTCCGCATCCGGATTGTAAAGCGCGGCCTTGGCGCGCAGATACTCGGCAAAGGCGCGCATCGCCTCGGCCAGCAGCAGACGCCGGGCGCGGTCGTCGAACAGCCAGGCCGAGAATACGGCATAGGTGGTGTAGGTAAGGGCGCCGCAGACAAACAGGATCAGGTGATCGGCGGCATCCGAGAGGCTCGGAAAATACTCTCCCATGGCAAAGACGAAGGCCAGCACACAGGTCATGGCCAGGCTCAGCACCCATTTGCCATAGGCTGAGATCAGCCCCACCCAGAATCCGGTAAAGGCGACGGCCGCGATGAAGACCGGCGGCGAGAAGCGCGTGAAGGATGACAGCGCCGTGAAGAAGCAGGCGCTGAGGAAGGCAAAGCCCATGATCCAGACTTTCTGGCGCAGGGGATCGGTGCGGTCGCTGATGGAAACGCAGACCGCGCCGGTGGCAGCCGCGATGCCGGCGGAAAAGCCCAGCGCCAGCCCGGCGCCCAGTCCGGTGACGCCGACGCCGATGGCGACCGACAGGCCGTTCTCGATATGGGCCCGGAACACGGCCAGGGACACGGAACGGGGGACGGTGGCCATCTTGTGTTGAGGGTATAGCGGTTTATCTTAGGGGCAGCTTTTCATTTTGCCGCATGGAGACTCACTTGAGCGAAGATATTACGTCCCTGCGGGTGCATGTGCATGGCATTGTGCAGGGGATCGGCTTTCGCGACTTTCTGACCGCGGCGGCACAGCATCAGAAGCTGGATGGCTGGGTGCGCAATCGCGCCGATGGCTCGGTGGAGGCGCTGGTCTGTGGCCCCACCAAGGCGGTAGAGAATTTCGTCTCCTTTGCCACCCAGGGTCCCGCCGGCGCCAAGGTCAGCGCTGTGGATCTTCACAACTCCGAGCCGCCCGCCGAAAAAGGCTTTATCCGGCGCCCGTCGCTCTAAGGCGCGGACGCAGCAATTCTTTGGCCACCGCGACGCCGAACACCAGCAGTCCCAGCACGCTGGCGACTTCGCCCGCGACCATGCCGGGAATGTAGCTGGCATCGCGCGCGGGCAGGAACAGCGCCAGGAAGGCGATCATCAGCGCCGTGCCGATGGTGGACAGCGCGAAATTGATCCAGGCCAGCCGCGGCGACATGGTGTTCGCCGTCAGGGCATAGAAGGTGCCGTACAGCGCCAGTGTCACCCAGCCCAGCAGGTTGAGATGGGCATGGGCCGGCATCATGGTGAAGTCTTCGGACCCGCCCATCTGCATGCCCCAGGCCATACCCAGCAACAGACAGACAGCGGCGACCGCGAAAAAGGCGGCTGATACGCGCGGCATGAAATCCCCCCTATTTTTAAAATCTATCCGAATATTTTTTTGAAACTCTGCTTCAAGGCAATATCCACATCGGCCATGGAGACGAGTATCCCCAGGTCCGCCAGGCTGGTGACGCCATGGGCGCTCACGCCGCAGGGCACGATGCCGGAAAAATGCGTGAGGTCGGGATCGACATTCAGCGCCACGCCGTGGAACGTCACCCAGCGCTTGATGCGCACGCCCAGCGCCGCGATCTTGTCTTCACGCGCATTCAAAGTGGAAGTAGGGCCCCGCTGAACCCAGATGCCGACGCGGCCCTCGCGGCGCTCGCCCTTCACATTGAACAGCGCCAGGGTCTCGATCAGCCACTGCTCCAGGTCCCGCACATAGGCACGTACATCGGGTTTGCGCTGTTTCAGGTCCAGCATGGCGTAACCCACCCGCTGGCCCGGCCCGTGATAGGTGAACTGCCCGCCGCGCCCGGTGCGATAGACCGGAAAACGCGCCTCGATCAGGTCGGCGTCATTGGCGCTGGTGCCGGCGGTGTAGATGGGCGGATGCTCCAGAAGCCAGACCATCTCGCTCAGCGTTCCATCCGCGATACCCGCGGCGCGCGCCTCCATCAGCGCCAGGGCGTCCGGATAGGCGACCGGCTGGTCGCTGATCTTCCACTCGACAAGGCTCTTTACGGGCGCGTCCAAATTAAGCTTTCCGAAACCATAGTCCGTCACCCTTGGCGGATCAGCGTAATGCCGAAGATAATCTAAGGGCAGGGCCCATGGCTTCCAATGTCGATAACGTGAAGGTCGAAATCTCGGTGGTTCTGGGCCGCTCGGTAATCCCGATGCACCAGCTGCTGCGGATGGGCCGTGGCGCGGTGATCGAGCTGGATTCCAACCAGGACGACCCCGTCACCATCCTGGCCAATGACAAGCCGGTGGCGAAGGGCGAAATCCAGATCCAGGGCGATAAAATTGCTGTTTCGGTGGTGGAGCTGCTGCGCGGCTACGATTGAACATATAGCTTCACGTATAATTATATATTCCCCACCAAAATCTTGCATTTTAGGCCTGCCGGGCATACCTCTTCGATCCTAAGAGGTCTCATGCTTCCCATTGTCCTGAACCCCGTGAATCTGAGGGTCGGCCTGACCGGCCGGGGCCCGGAACGCGACCGCAGGGCGGCCTTGCTGGCCGAGGCGGGGGTGGAAGTGCGCCTGCTGCCCGACGCCGTCCCGGACGCTCTGCTGGCCTCCTTGCAGGTCCTGTTCGTGGCCGGGCTGCCCGAGGGCGAATCCCGCGACCTGGCCACCCGGGCGCGTGCCGCCGGGGTGCTGGTCAATGTCGAGGACGTCCTGCCCCTGTGTGATTTCCACGTCCCGGCCATGGTGCGCCGGGGCGACCTGCTGCTGACCGCCTCGACCGGCGGGCAGGTGCCGGGCCTGGCCCGCGCCATGCGCGAAGCCCTGGCCGACCAGTTCGGCCCGGAATGGACTGCGCGCCTCAAGGAATTGGGCCAGGCCCGCGCCAAGTGGCGCTCCGAAGGCCTGTCTCCGGCGCAGGTCTCCCAGAATGTGCGCGACATGATCGCGGCGATGGGTTGGCTATGAGCAACGTCACTGTCATCGACGCCAAGCGCGGCCTGCGCCCCAAGCCGGCCGATGATGCCGGCATCACCGCGCATCTGTCCGAGTTGCTGGACAAGGCCAAGGACCGTGACGCGCACGGCATTCTGGAACTGGCGCTGACCGGCGAGTTCAAGGGCAAGACTGCCGTGGTGTCGTCCTTCGGCGCCGAATCCGCCGTGCTGCTGAAGCTGGTGGCCGATATCGATCCCAATACGCCCATCCTGTTCCTCAACACCGGCAAGCTGTTCGGCGAAACCCTGCGCTATCGCGACCGTCTGCAGGATATGCTGGGGCTGGGCGATGTGCGCAGCCTGTCGCCGTCGCTGGCCGAGCGCACCGCCAAGGATCCCGAAGGCACGCTGTGGTCGAAGAACGCCGATGCCTGCTGCGATTTCCGCAAGACCATTCCCCTGGCGCGCGCGCTGGAGCCTTTCACCGCCCAGATCACGGGGCGCAAGCGCTTCCAGACCCGCGAGCGCGCCGACATGCAGCCGGTGGAATATTTCGACGGACGCTACCGCTTCAATCCGCTATGGCAGTGGGACCTACACCAGCTGGAATCCTATACCGAGCGCAACAATCTGCCCCGGCACCCGCTGGTCGAGGACGGCTATCCCTCGATCGGCTGCATGCCCTGCACGCGGCGGGTACAGGCGGGTGAGGATTATCGCGCCGGCCGCTGGTCGGGCATGGACAAAGACGAGTGCGGCATTCACTTGACGGATGGCGGCGGTATCTGACGGGCTTTTTGCCCGCCGGAACGAGGCTTGTTTTAGCCCCCCTTGCTTGCTAAACCCCCGGTCTTACCGGGACTTTTTCCAGGACTGTGCGGTCGTGGCGGAACGGTAGACGCACTACCTTGAGGTGGTAGCGGGGCAACCCGTGGAAGTTCGAGTCTTCTCGACCGCACCAGACCTTTTCCTAATCACCTGACGCACAATTTTTCAGGCGCGGGAAAAGAGGGAATCGCATTTCCAAACGGCCTTGCTGCTCGGCACATTCGCATTCGACCGCAATGTCCGCTTTGCGCCATTAGCGGCCATCGCCACCCTTGATACCCTGTCGCGCCGTATATGGCTTTTATATTTTGCCGCGTCGCGCTCCGACTCGAACCTATATGCGCACGCGCCCATGTTCAGGGCCGAAATTGAGACGCTAAGAATTGACCCGGATCAAACGGAGAGAGTTGCGGGCGGCTATCATCCGCAGCATCGTCCCTTCCTCTGTCCGGGCTTGGCGACCGCAAAAGGGATCATCATGGATGCGATCTTCATCTGTGCCGGGCTGGCGTTTTTCGCCGCCACGGTCGGCTATGTCTTGCTGTGCGAGAGGCTGTGATGGACGGGGATCTGATACTCGCCGGTTTCGTCACGCTGGGGATTCTCGGCTACCTGTTCTATGCTCTTATCCGTCCGGAGCGGTTCTGACATGACCGCGAATGGCTGGATTCAAATCGCGCTTTTCTGCCTGGCAATCCTGGTTTGCGTGAAACCGCTGGGCCTTTACATGGCTCGCCTGTTCGAGGGCGAGCGGACTTTCCTGTCGCCCGTGCTGGGGCCGATCGAGCGCGGCATCTATCGCCTCTGCGGCGTCAGGCCCGATCAGGAACAGCATTGGACAAGCTACACCATCGCGATGCTGTCTTTCAGTGTCGCGGGTTTTGTTTCGCTGTATCTGATGCTGCGCCTGCAGGCGGTGTTGCCCTCCAACCCGCAGGGTTTGGCGGCGGTCGGCCCGGACCTGTCCTTCAACACGGCGATCAGCTTTGTCACCAACACCAACTGGCAATCCTATGGCGGCGAAAGCACGCTGGGATATCTGGTGCAGATGTTGGGTCTGGCGGTTCATAACTTTGTCAGCGCCGCCACTGGCATGGCGCTGGTCATTGCGCTGATTCGCGGCTTCGCGCGGCGCTCGGCCAAAACACTGGGCAATTTCTGGGTCGATCTCACCCGCGCCACGCTTTATGTGCTGCTGCCGCTTGCTATTGTGATGGCCCTGTTTTTGGTGTGGCAGGGCGTGCCGCAGAACTTCGGCGCCTATACCGACGCCACGGGTCTGGAGGGCCTCAAGCAGCTGATCGCACAGGGCCCGGTCGCTTCGCAGGAAGCGATCAAGATGCTGGGCACCAATGGCGGCGGCTTTTTCAACGTCAATTCGGCGCATCCCTTCGAGAACCCCACCGCCCTGACCAATTTCGTCGAAATGTGGTCCATTCTCGTGATCAGTGCGGCGCTGACTTACACCTTTGGCCGCATGGTGAAGGATACCCGCCAGGGCTGGGCGATCTTCGCCGTGATGTCGCTGCTCTTCCTGGGCGGCCTGAGCGCCACCTATTGGGCGGAGGGGCAGGGCAACGCCGCCGTCACCGCCGCCAATGTGGCGCAGGCCGGCAACATGGAAGGCAAGGAGGTGCGCTTCGGTGTCGCGAACTCCGCGCTATGGGCCACCGCCACCACCGCTGCCTCCAACGGCAGCGTCAATTCCATGCATGACAGTTTCACGCCGCTGGGCGGCATGATCCCGATCATCAACATGGAGCTGGGCGAGATCGTGTTCGGCGGCGTCGGCTCCGGCCTCTATGGCATGTTGCTGTTCGCGGTGATCGCCATGTTCGTGGCGGGGCTGATGGTGGGCCGCACGCCGGAGTATCTGGGCAAGAAAATCGAGGCCAAGGAGGTCAAGATGGCGATGCTGGCCATCCTGATCCTGCCACTGTCGATCCTGGGTTTTTCGGCGCTGGCCGTGCTCAGCAAGGCCGGCCTGGCGGGACCGCTCAATGCGGGGCCGCACGGATTTTCGGAAATCCTCTACGCCTTCTCCTCGGCCACCGGCAACAATGGCAGCGCCTTTGCTGGCCTGACGGCGAACACGGTATTCTACAATACCACCCTTGGTTTCGCGATGCTGATCGGCCGTTTCCTGTTCATCGTGCCGATGATGGCGGTGGCGGGATCACTGGCCGCCAAGAAGATCGTGCCGCCTTCGGCCGGCACCTTCCCCACACATGGCGGGCTGTTCATCGGCCTGTTGATCGGGGTCATCCTGATCGTGGGCGGTCTTACCTTCTTCCCGGCCCTGTCGCTCGGTCCCATCGTCGATCATCTGGCGATGCAGACCGGCGCGTTCTTCTGAAAGTTTCCCCATGAGCAAGCACAAAGCCAGCAGCGTGATGGACCCGGCCATCCTGATCCCGGCCATCGGCAATGCCTTCAAGAAGCTTGATCCCCGGACGATGGCACGCAATCCGGTGATGTTCGTGGTGGAAATCGTCACTACGCTCACCACCTTCCTGCTGATCCGTGACTGGGTGCAGGGCAAGCCCGATTTGGGCTTCGCCTTCCAGATCAATCTGTGGCTGTGGTTCACTCTGCTGTTCGCAAATTTCGCGGAAGCCGTGGCCGAAGGGCGCGGCAAGGCCCAGGCCGATACGTTGCGGCGCACCCGCAGCGACACACTGGCGAAGGTGCTTGCCAGCCAGGAGGCCAAGATATGGTCGAAGAAGCCGGCGCAATTGCTGACCCGCGGCGATCTGGTGCTGGTGGAGCCGGGTGACATCATTCCGTCAGACGGTGAAGTCGTTGAAGGTGTCGCCAGCGTCGATGAAAGCGCCATCACCGGTGAAAGCGCGCCGGTGATCCGCGAATCTGGCGGCGACCGTTCGGCGGTGACCGGCGGCACGCGCGTACTGTCCGACTATATCGTGGTGAGGATCACCGCCAGCCAGGGCAGCACCTTCATGGACCGGATGATCGCCCTGATTGAAGGCGCCGAACGCCAGAAGACCCCCAACGAGATCGCGCTCAATATCCTGCTGGCGGGCCTGACCATAATTTTCGTATTCGCGGTTGCAACCATTCCTGCCTTTGCCGCCTATGCCGGCGGTTCTATGGGCGTTTTGGTATTGGTGGCGCTGTTCGTCACCCTGATCCCCACCACCATAGGTGCGCTGCTGTCGGCCATTGGCATCGCCGGGATGGACCGGCTGGTGCGCTTTAACGTGCTGGCGATGTCCGGTCGCGCCGTGGAGGCGGCGGGCGATGTGGATACCCTGCTTCTGGACAAGACCGGCACCATCACCCTGGGCAACCGCCAGGCCACCCAGTTTCTTCCGCTGGAAGGCGTGACCGAGCAGGAGCTGGCGGAGGCCGCCCATCTGGCGTCGCGCGCCGACGAAACACCGGAAGGGCGCTCCATCGTGGCGCTGGCGCAAAGCAAGCATGGCGTGATGGACACGCAGGCGCAGGGGACCTTTGTGCCCTTCACCGCCCAAACCCGGCTGTCTGGCATCGACGGCCCTGACGGCTCGATCCGCAAGGGTGCGGTGGATGCGGTGCTGGCCTTTGCCGGCATGACGCAGGCGGGCACGGCACTGACTGCGATAGCCGACCGCATCGCCAAGACCGGTGGTACGCCACTGGCGGTTGTGAAAGACAGGCGCCTGCTGGGCGTCATACACCTGAAAGACATCGTCAAGGGTGGCATCCGTGAGCGCTTCGCTGCCTTGCGCCAGATGGGCATCCGCACCGTGATGATCACCGGCGACAATCCGCTGACTGCGGCGGCCATTGCTGCGGAAGCCGGGGTAGACGATTTCCTTGCCCAGGCGACACCGGAAAACAAGCTGACCTTGATCCGGGAAGAGCAGGCCAAGGGGAAGCTTGTGGCGATGTGCGGCGACGGCACCAATGACGCGCCAGCCTTGGCGCAGGCCGATGTCGGCGTCGCTATGAATACTGGCACCATGGCCGCGCGCGAAGCGGGCAACATGGTGGATTTGGACAGCGATCCCACCAAGCTGATCGAGATCGTGGAGATCGGCAAGCAACTGTTGATGACGCGCGGGTCTCTGACCACTTTTTCCATCGCCAATGACCTGGCGAAGTACTTCGCGATCATCCCCGCCATGTTCCTGGCTTTCTATCCGCAGCTGCAATCGCTCAACATCATGGGGCTCCACAGTCCTGAGAGCGCCATCTTGTCGGCGATCATCTTCAACGCGCTGATCATCGTCGCCCTGATCCCGCTGGCCCTGAAGGGCGTGAAGTATCAAGCGGCTGGGGCGGCCAGCATCCTGCGTCGCAATCTTTTGATCTATGGACTTGGCGGACTGGTGGCACCTTTCATCGGCATCAAGGCCATCGACCTGGCCGTCACCGCGCTTGGTTTGGTCTAGGAGGCCATCATGCAACATATCCGCCCCGCCATCGTCATGCTGGTTCTGATGACCCTGATCACCGGGTTGTTCTATCCGATAGCGTTCACCGGCCTGGCACAGGCGCTGTTTCCGCACCATGCGGCGGGCAGTCTGGTGACGGTGGATGGCAAGGTGATCGGGTCCGAACTGATCGGCCAGGCTTTCTCCAGCCCGCGATACTTCCATGGCCGCCCTTCAGCGGCGGGCAACGGCTATGACGCGGCCAATTCCTCCGGCTCCAATCTTGCGCCGACTTCCGCGAAGCTGAAGGATCGCATCGCAGCCGATGCGGCAAAGCTGCGGGCGGACAATCCCGGGGCGCCGATCCCCGATGACCTGGTGACAGCGTCGGCCAGCGGCCTGGACCCTGACATTTCGCCTGCGGCGGCCCTGTTCCAGGTCCCGCGCGTGGCAAGGGCGCGAGGTCTGACGGAGAGCGGCCTTAACGACCTGGTGCAAAGCCATGTCCAGACGCGGCTTTTCGGGCTTCTGGGCGAGCCCAGAGTCAATGTGCTCAAGCTGAACCTTGCGCTTGACGCATACAAGGCGCGCATGCGCGGCGGGGCCGAAAGGCATAATCTGCCAGCCGGATGACCGACATCGACCCCAGGCCTTCGCCGGACGCGCTGCTGAAAGCAGCCGGACAGACGGGCCGTGGCCGGTTGAAGATATTTCTGGGCGCTGCACCGGGTGTCGGCAAGACCTATGAAATGTTGGTCCAGGCCCGCCGCCGCAAGCTGGATGGCGTGGATGTTGTAATCGGCGTGGTGGAGACCCATGGCCGGGTCGAGACCGATCTGCTCACCAAAGGGCTGGAGGCGGTTCCCAAGAAGCGCATCCCTTACAAGGGCCGCGTGCTCGCCGAAATGGACATGGATGCCATCCAGCAGCGACGGCCCACCTTGGTGCTGGTGGATGAGCTCGCCCATGACAACGCGCCGGGCAGCCGTCATCCCAAACGATACATGGATGTCGAGGAACTGCTGGCCGCGGGCATCGACGTCTACACGACGCTCAACGTTCAGCATCTCGAAAGCCTGAACGATGTGGTGGCGAAGATCACCAAAGTGCGCGTGCGCGAGACAGTGCCCGATTCCATTCTCGACCGCGCCGATGACATCGAGCTGGTTGACCTTACGCCGGAAGACCTTCTGCAGCGGATGAAGGATGGCAAGGTCTATCTGCCGGAAGCAGCGGAGCGGGCGCAGCAGAACTACTTTGTCGCCGGCAATCTGGCCGCGTTGCGCGAACTGGCGCTCAGGCGCACCGCGCAGCGGGTAGACGCACAGATGGTGGACTACATGCGCGCCCACGCCATTGCAGGGCCGTGGGAAGCCAGCGAACGGTTGCTGGTGTCCATAAATGCCCGGCCAGGCGCGGCTGATGCAATCCGCTATGCGCGGCGGCTGGCCGACCGCTTGCGCGCCTCCTGGACCGCGATCCATATAGAGACCGGTGCCGCCAGTGAGGCAGAGCGTGATTCTGTTGCACAGGCATTGCGGCTCGCCGAACGTATGGGTGGAGCCGCGGCCACAGTGCCCGCCGCCAGCGAGGCGGAAGGCGTGATTCAATTTGCCCGCGCCAACAACGTCACCCATATCGTGACTATGGCCCAGCGTCCGCGTTGGCCGGATATTTTCCGATCCTCGCTCTCGCAGGAGATCATGCGCCGCGCCGGGGAAATGAGCCTGCACATAGTGCCTGCCGGGGTATCTGGTGGCCGAGGCGGCGAGAAGGAGATCGCTCAGACGCCGGTCCTTGCCCAAGCCCGGCTGGAGCCACATGCCTTTCTCAGCAGCTTCGCCTTCAGCGTGGTTGCCTTGGGCGCAGGCCTGTTGTTGCGCCATACGTTGGCAGTATCCAATGTTGCCCTGGTGTTTCTGGTAGCTGTTCTGGCGAGCGCGGTTACGTTCGGTCTGTGGCCGTCTCTGTTTGCCGGTCTGATATGCGCCCTGGCCTATAATTTCTTTTTCCTGCCTCCGCTATACACTTTCACCATCACCGATCCTGAGAATGTCATCACCCTGCTGGTGTTCGTGCTGGTAGCCGGTCTCGCGAGCAACCTGACAGCGCGGGTGCGGATGCAGGCCATCGTGGCGCGTCAGCGTGCAGCTACCACCGAGGACCTGTATCGCTTCAGCCGCAAGCTGACCGGCATTGCTACCCTTGATGACCTGCTCTGGGCGACAGCTTATCAGGTGGCGCACATGTTGCGCCTGCATGTGGTGTTGCTGCTGCCGGACTCAGGTCAAACGGGGGGCGAAAATTTGCAAGTCCGTGCCGGTTATCCGCCGGAGGACACTCTGGAAGAGGCCGATCTGGCCGCCGCCAAATGGGCTTTCGAGCATGGCCAGGAGGCGGGACGGGGCGCGGATACCCTGCCAGGCGCGCGTCGGCTGTTCCTGCCCATGCGTACGGCGAGGGGGATCGTGGCGATTATCGGCTTGGATTCCCAATCCAGCGGGCCTCTGCTGAGACCGGATCAAAGGCGGCTGCTGGATTCACTGTCCGACCAGACCGCGCTGGCGATCGAGCGGCTGCACCTGACCGAAGAGATGGACCGCGCCCGTGTTGCGGCTGAAACCGAGAAACTGCGCTCGGCCTTGCTGACCTCAATCTCCCACGATCTGCGAACGCCCCTGGCCTCCATTCTTGGATCGGCCACCAGCCTGAGGCAGTACCGCGCCCAGCTGAGCGAAGCCGACCAGGACCAGTTGCTGGGGACGGTTCAGGAAGAGGCCGAGCGTCTCAATCACTTTATCGCAAACTTGCTGGACATGACGCGGCTGGAATCCGGAGCCGTGGCCCCCAACCTCGATCTGATCGAGTTGAGCGATGTGGTGGGCAGCGTGCTGAGGCGGGCGCAGCCTTTGACTCAGCATCACAACATTGTGCTGGACCTGCCGCCCGACCTGCCCGCACTGCGCATCGACCCCGTATTGTTCGAGCAGGTGCTGTTCAACTTGATAGACAATGCTGCCAAATACGCCTCGCCCGGGACCGTCATCACACTTAGGGCGCGGCGGGAGGCCGGAGCGGTGAAGGTACAAGTGCTGGATGAAGGCGACGGGCTGCCGGAAGACGAACACGAGAAAGTGTTCGATAAGTTCTACCGCGTGCATGCTAGCGACCGAAAGCGCGCCGGAACGGGCTTGGGACTGGCAATCGCACGCGGCTTTGTCGAAGCCATGGGCGGCACCATCGCGGCGGCCAACCGGACTGATAAGAGCGGCGCGGTATTCACCCTGAGCATGCCGGTGTCGCCATGAACCCGGTCCGCATTTTGATAGTGGACGACGAGCCGGCGATCCGCCGCTTTCTGCGGACAGCCCTGATTGCGCAAGGCTACCGGGTAGAAGAAGCGGCGGATGGCGAGGCGACATTGGATTTTCTGAAACGCAACGTGGTGGACCTTATTGTGCTGGACCTTGGCTTGCCGGGTATGGACGGTTTGGAGGTCGTGCGGACGTTGCGGGCGCAAGGGTCGGTGACGCCGATTATCGTCCTGTCCAGTCGGGACGACGAGGCAGGCAAGGTGGCAGCGCTAGACTTGGGCGCCGACGACTATGTCGCCAAGCCTTTCGGAATGGAGGAATTGTCCGCGCGCATTCGCGCTGCGCTGCGCCACCGGCTGCAGCAGGAAGGCGAAAAGCCCGTATTCCGCAGCGGGGATGTAGCTGTGGATTTGGTGCGGCGTGTCGTAACCAAGGTGGGGGCGGAGGTGAAACTGACGCCGCGCGAATATGACTTGCTGCGGCTGTTGGTGACCCATGCCGGCAAGGTACTGACCCATAAATTCATTCTGCGGGAAGTTTGGGGCGGGGAGACCGACGTACAATATTTGCGAGTTTATATCCGCACCCTGCGGCAAAAGTTGGAGATCGATCCCGAACAGCCCAGTTTTATCCTGACTGAACAGGGTGTCGGCTATCGCCTTCGGGCCTCAGACTGAGTTCGCCACAGGTTCCAACCTCAAATGGCACATCGAGCAATGTCCACTTTGGGTCAATCATTCCGCTTTTCCACATGCTCGCCGTAACAGCGGCTCTGCAGCATCCACACATGCCCGTCCCACGGCTATGGCTTCTTTCGCGCGATGAAAATCAAGCCAGGAAAAGTTCCCCAACCTTGGAGAGAGAAGCACCTCTGGAGGGTCGCCTGCCAGTCGCGTTCGGGTAATGCGATCCTGCATGATGTTCAACGAGTTCGCCAATACTTCGAATATACTTGGATAGCCCGGACCCGATTGGAGCACCTTTTGGAGAATTGGATTTACAGCGGTGCTGAGCCATTGAGGGATTTGCGCTGGAATGGCCGGTGTCGTGATTGATGCGGCTGAGCCATCCGATCCGGCAAAGCGCCGCCCCACCAGTTCCGAATTCAGGTCAACAGCGATGACAATGTCGGCTCCCAGAGCTCGTGCCAGCGAGACTGGTACCGGATTTACAAGCCCGCCATCAATCAACCAGTTCTCGTCATGCCTGGTAGGACTGAAGAGCCCGGGCATGCCGATTGACGCGCGCACCGCGCGACCGATCGGGCCCTGCTGAAGCCAAATCTCGCGTCCTGTTGCCAGATCGATTGCCACCGCCCCATAGCGTGGTCCACGGGTTTCGATTGACCCAGTGATCCCCAAATTATCGAGAAATGTTTCAATGCGCTTGCCTTCAATCAGACCGCCAGTTCTCAAGTGCAGGTCAAGCATTGCAGCAACATCTCGCCGACCGAAATTCTCCATCCGGGCCTTTAGGGCAGCCAATTTTCCGGTGATAAAGGCGGCACCGACCAAAGCGCCGACGGAAGTTCCGGCGACAACATCCGGAACGATACCCAACGCGGCAAGTCCTTCCAGGACGCCAATCTGGCTCCATCCGCGGGCCGCACCGCTTCCAAGGGCAATGCCAATTTTAACTCGCATCTAGGAATGTTCGCATTGGTCAAAAGCTGTCATTCGGCGCGGGATGCGCTCAAATCACGATTACGCTTAAAGGCACGATTTGGCCCCGCACCCTTCCAGCGCCTGCAACGATCGCGCCGGCCTTATTCGGTCTGCAGAACAGCTGTCCCGACCCGCTTCGGCACCTGGCCGACCGGAATCTTCGCAACCACTTTCATCGTCTTCACGTCGACCGCCGCAGTTATGTTTTCACCCGCCGCCCCGATATAGGCAAACTTGCCGTCGGGGGTGTAGGTGATCCACTCAGGATGCTGACCCACGAACACGCTGCCCATCGGCTTCAGGTCGGGCAGCGAATACACATAAGCGTGGCCATACACCTTGCTGGTCGACCACAGCGTCTTGCCGTCCGCCGGTATGCCGAGCCCATGCGCCGGGGCACCCTGGAGCCCGTCGGTGTGCGCATGCTCGTTCGCAATCGCCGGATGTTCGATCCGCCGCGTTTCCCGGCCGCTCGCAAAATCCACCACCGCGAAGCCATGATAGCCGGACAGCTGGACGTAGATGTTCCGCGTCGAGCCGTCGGCATTGGTGTCGAAAGCCATCGGCCGGATGCCGGCGCTCAGCTTGATATTGCGCACCATCGTGTCCGAGGCGATGTCGACAATGCTGATCGTCGCGGCGGGAATCGAGCCGGCGACGGCGAACTTGCCGTCGGGCGTCACATAGACGTTGTGAACTGGTCCGGTGACGGGAATCGTCTTGATGCGGGCGAGCGACACGGTATCAATGACATCGAGCGCGCCGGGCTCCTCACGGATGCCGACATAGACCTTGCGCCCGTCCTTGGTGATCGTGACGTTGTTCGGCCTGCCGGACAACTCGATCCGCTTCGTCACTTTCAAGGTTTTGGCATCGACCACGTCCAGGGTGTGAAGCGCTTCGTTGCTCAAGTAGATTCGGGTTGCGTCTGAGGTTATCCCGTGGACGATCTCCACTCCCTCGATGGTCCCGACCACCTTGTTGGTGACCGGGTCGATGACATGGGCGTTGTCACCGGCGGCGTTGGTCTGGATGATCCGGACGGAGGTCGCCGCGGTCAGATGCCATGCGAGCAGCACCACGCCGGACGCCATGAGGGTTCGACGAAATTTCTGATTGTGCCACATGATGACAGGCCTCCTTCTGTGATGGTGCTGCACTAACGTGACGGGCCGGTCTGTCCACGCACCCAAGCGGCGAGGATGCGCCATTCCGGCGCGTCCTGCGAATCCCAATGTTTGCCGCCGGCGTGAAACGGGTCGCCCCCAGCGGCGCGCGCGAGCGGGTGCATCAGCAACCGGCTGGCGATCGGCTTTACTGGAGAAACCAGCCTGACGACCGTTTCGAAATTCTTCCGCGACTGCTCCTCATCCCAGCTGGCCGCACCGGCCGCGAACGGCTGCAGCAGCAAACGACTGTTGGTGCTGTGCGTGTGGCATTGAACGCAACGCACCAGCCCCGGGCGCTTCGCCGTGAAGATCGGCTGTATTGAGGTTTTGAAAAAGGCGTAGTCGAGCTGAGTGGCCGCGCTGCCGCCAGGCTGCGCTACCGCGACGACTGGAACAGCGGTCCCTGCCGCCACAAAGGCGACCATCAACAACCGAAGTGCAAGCAAATGAACCTCCCTGGCGCGAGGCCGTGACGGCCATCATTGTCTTATTGTATTTCGCTAAAAGAAGAACAGTTAGCAACGCGACGCACGGGGCATTACTTAACCTCAACCGGCCTCACATGGATAGTGCCGCCGTCTTTCATTTTGGGCGTCTCGCCAGCCAGCCAGCGTTGCCACATCTGCTGGTAAGCCGTTTCAATGTTGCGGCGGAAGCGATCAGTGTCGAACAGCGCGCAGGTTGTGCGGCTTTCCACCAGCTTCTTCTTGATCGCTTTCAAAGCATCCGGGTTTTTGGCCAGCCGTACCGCCAGCGCTTCGTAATCCGCCGCATTTTCCGTCACCAGTTCCGGCAGGTCCGCCGCCAGCAACAGGCTGGCGGCGACGCGGCCGGGGAATGC
This sequence comes from Rhizobium sp. Q54, assembly GCA_945882615.1. GTDB lineage: Bacteria > Pseudomonadota > Alphaproteobacteria > Micropepsales > Micropepsaceae > Rhizomicrobium. The sequence continues at coordinate 20,148 of CAMCWK010000036.1, forward strand.
GGTACCGCGCTGCGTCACCAAGGGCACGCCCGCCCACAAGGCATCGCTGGCGGTGGTGTGGGCATTGTAGGGCAGGCCGTCGAGGAACAGGTCGGCCAGTGACAGCCGCGCCAGATGCTGATCCGGCGGGCGGTCGGGTGCGAACAGGATGCGCTCCGGCGCCACGCCATGCGCTGAGGCGTGGGCGGCGATATTCTCCGCAAAGGGCTTTGCCGCTTCCAGCAGCCACAACACGCTGCCCTCCACCTGTTGTAAAATCCGCATCCAGCTGGCGAAGGTGCCGGGCGTCAGCTTGTAGCTCTGGTTGAAATTGCAGAAGACAAAAGCATCGTCGGGCAATCCCGCTTCTTTGCGGCTGGGAATGGCCGCGAGGGGACGGCCGCGATCGTCATTGACCTGATAGCTGTCGGGCAGGGTGATGACCTGTTCATCATAAAAGCGTTCCTCGCCCGGCGGGATCACCACACGGTCCGCGATGATATAGTCTATATAGGGCGCGCCCAGGGTGCCGGGGAATCCCAGATAGTTGACCTGCAGCGGGGCGGGGCGATGGGCGAAGACGTCCATGCGGTGCTTGCCGAAATAACCGTTGAGATTGACCAGGATGTCGATCCCGGCCTCGCGGATGCGGGCGGCGGCGTCTGCGCTGGTCAGGCCGCCAATATCGATCCATGCGTCGAAAGCCTGCTTCAACCGCGCGGTCATGGCGCTGTGATCGGCACTGTCATTGTCCACGGCGATGATCTCGAACTGCGCCCGGTCGTGCCGTTCGTAAAGCCCCGCCATCAGGATGGCGGTGGCCTGCTCGCGGAATTCACCGGACAGATAGCCGATCCGGATTTTGCTTCGCCCTTTGCGCAGGCCCGGGTCGTGCGGGGGCACGGCAACGGGGGGATACAGGTCGCGGACATAGAGGCGGGCGCAGGCCTGAAGCTCCGCCGGATCGTCCGACAGGGCCTGAAGCATGAAGGGCCGCGCCACGCGCGCGCCGCTGCGGATTCCGTGCGAGATCGCGGCCCGCTCCCGCTCCAGCCGGCTCCAGTCGGCGACATACATGTTCAGGTGCAACACGCCGCCGCGCGCATAGGGAAGATCGGGCGCCAGCGCCAACGCCTTTTGCATGTCGGCGATGGCCGGCACATAGCGGTGCTTGAACAGCCACCAGCCATAGCCGCGATTGTTCAGGGCTTCGACATGACCGGGCTGAAGCGCCAGCACACGATCATAGCTGGCCAGGGATTCGTCCGGACGCTCCATCTCGCCCAGCAGCACGCCGCGCTTGAACCAGGACTGCACATCTGTCGGGTCGCGCTGCAAGGCGGCGTCATAGCTGGCCAGCGCGTCGCGCGGCCGGTTCAGGCTTTGCAGGGCCTGGGCGCGGTTGCGCAAGGTCTCGGCGTCGGGCGCAATTGCCAGCGCGCGGTCATAGCTTGCCAGCGCCTCTTCGAAACGGCCCAGCAGGGTGAGCACATTGCCGTAATTGGCCAGTGCGCCGCCGTCGCGCGGATTGATCTTCAGGGCGGCGGCAATCAGTTCGCAGGCTTCCTCGGCGCGGCCCTGCTGCGCCCTGAGCACGCCCAGCATGTGCAGCGGCGCAAAGGCCTTTGGCGCACCCGCCAGGATCTGCTGATACAGCCGTTCGGCCTCCACCAGCTGGCCACGCTGGTGCAGCGCCGCGGCCTGGCCGAATAAGTCCTGGAGTCCCATTTGCGTTCAGTCCGGCCTGCTTGCGTCGCTGCGCCAGAAGCTTAAAATCAGCGTCTTCATGCAGCAAGAAGCCGACATTACCGTGGTCGTCACATCGTGCAACCGCCACGACCTGCTGGCGCGCACCCTGGAGAGCTTTCGTGCACATGAAAGCGAGGGGCGGGTGGCGCGCATCCTGGTGGCCGAGGATGGCGATGCCGATCCTGCTCCGGTCTGCCAGCGTTTCGGCGCCGAGCATTTTCGTACCAAGGATCGGGTGGGGCAGATCAAGCTGATCGACCAGGCCTATGCCCGCGTCACAACGCCTTTTATCTTCCATTTGGAGGATGACTGGGAGTTTTACCGCGCCGGCTTCATGGAGCGCAGCCGCGCGGTTCTGGAGAGTGATCCTTCCACCCTTCTGGTGCAGCTGCGCCCCTGGAACGACAATAACGGCCACCCCCTGAGCTTTGCCGCCCCCGACCGCTCCTTCGGTGTGCTGGCCTACGGCTATTGCGACTGCTGGCACGGCTTCACGCTCAATCCGGGCCTGCGGCGGCTTTCGGACTATCAGCGGCTGGGCGGCAGCTATGAGCGTCAGCCCAAGACCATGTATGTGGTGGCCAAAACACCCACCGCCGCGCTGCCGTATGAAGTGGAGGCCAGCGCCTTTTACCACCGGCTGGGTTATCGCGCCGTGATTCTGGATGAGACCGGCTATGTCCGCCATATCGGGGGCGAGCGGCACGTCCCCCATCCCGATGACGCCGCATCAAATTTGCAAGGCGTCCCGCGCAACGATCCGTGCCCCTGCGGTTCGGGCAAGAAGGTCAAGCACTGTCACGGTGCCCTGGTCTGACAACAAGATCAAAAGCGGAAAAGAAAATCCCATGAAGAAATTCGCCCTGCTGCTGGCCCTGCTGCCCACGCTTGCCGTCGCGCAAGCCCCCAATCCGCCTGTGAAGCCCGAACTGACCGAGAACTGGACGCCGGTGCCGCGCAAGGTGACGCCGGGCGCGCTGCCGGGCCAGCCACCCTCGGACGCGATTGTCCTGTTCAACGGCCGCGACCTGGACAACTGGGAAAGCATCAACGGCGGCAAGGCCGAATGGACCGTCGGCAAGGATGAATTCTTCGTCGCGCCCAAGGCGGCGTCCATCCGCACCCGGGAAAAGTTCGGCGACGTCCAGCTGCATGTCGAATGGATGATCCCGGCGCTGCCCGCCAGCCGCAAGGGCCAGGACCGCGGCAATAGCGGCATCTTCCTGCAAGGCCTGTATGAAGTGCAGGTTCTCGATACGCTGGACAATCCCACCTATGTCAACGGCCAGGCAGGCTCGATCTACAAACAATATGCGCCGCTGGTGAATGCGCAGAAACCGGCGCCGGCCTGGCAGAGCTACGACATCATCCATACCGCACCGCGTTTTTACGGCGACGGCAGTCTCGCCGAACCGGCGCGCATGACCATTTTCCTGAACGGCGTGCTGGTGCAGCACGATGTGCCGCTGCTGGGCCCCACCGAATATCGCGGCATCCCGGTTTACAAGGCGCATGGCGATGGCGCGATCATGCTTCAGCAGCACAATAACGAAGTGCACTACCGCAATATATGGCTCAGGAAGCTTTAGCGTCCGCCAGGCGCAGGTCGTCGCTGCGCTGGACGCGGTAGAAGGTCTCCAGCATCACCGCGATCACGCGGCCGGCCTGGGGCGACAGCCGCCCGAGAATGGCTTCGCGGGTCACCCCGAACATGCCGGCGCTTTCCGGATCGTCGGGACTGGGCTGCTCGAACCCCATGCTCCAGCCGGCAAAAGCGCGGCTTTCGACTTCACGGTCCAGCAGCAGGCGTGTCTCCCAATGGCGGCGGTCGGTACAAATGCGCATATAGAGTTCGCGCACCACACGCTCTTCGCCTTCCAGGATCTGCAAGAAACCGCCATCGATGTAGATCAGCAGGCCGGTGACCCCAAGCAGGGGGTTGTTGGCGCGGGAAGCGGCAAGAATGTCGTTGAGCGCGCCGGGCGCGATTTCCCGCGGAGTGCTGCTGACGTAAAGAAGCTGGCGCATGGCACCAGCCTGTCACAACAGGATTGAAAGAAAGTGAAAGGCCCGCCAGATGTCTGGCGGGCCTTTTGGATATTGTAAAAAGCTACTGGGCCGGAGCTGGGGTGGCCGCCGGTTCCGCAGCTGTCGCAACCTCAGCCGGGGCCGGGGCAGAGGATGCCGCCTTGGCCGCCTTGGCCGCAGCGACCTCCTTTTCATACTCCTCTTCCATCTGCCGGACCGCGGCACGTTCCGCGCGGCGGGCGGCATTTTCCTCGGCCTGCTCCCCCCACCGGCCTTGAGCAAGGGCCGGTGTCGCGACCACGGTCAAGGCGAGTATGGACAAGGCGAGTTTCTTGAAAGTCATGTGGCGCTCCCTGATATTTTTATGACTGATAAATTGCCACGAGACGGTGCGGGCGGGCAATGACCCAGTTGTTTTTTTGGGGTCGCCCCGATAGGACCGGTTCCATGCCTGTCCACATCATCAAGCTTTGCGTCGGCTGCGAAAGCCTGTCCGAACTGGCCGACTGGCAAAAAAAGAGGCTGAAGGAAAAGCGCGCCAGGGGACAGAAGCCGGAACTTGTGCACGTAACCCGCATGACGCCCAAGCGAGCGGACGAGGTTCTGGCCGGGGGCTCTCTCTACTGGGTGATCAAGGGCCAGATTGCTGCACGGCAAAAACTGCTGGCATTCCGCAACGTTAAGAAGAACGGCATACCCCATTGCGGCCTGGTTTATGACAAGGAACTTGTTCCTGTGGTCGCCCGCCCCCGTCGGGCCTTTCAGGGTTGGCGCTACCTGGAAGCCACCGATGCGCCGCCGGACTTGGCTCGGACGAAGGGGGCGAGGGATTTGCCCGAGTCGTTGCAGCGCGAACTGGCGGCGTTGGGGTTGCTGTAAGGTTCCAGCGGTTGACTGACGTTATGAGGAATCACTTAGAAACCGGGCTGGTCGTTTGCGCCTTTGTCCGGAACGGCGTCGAACTCTCGCCCGTGTCGTTAAATAGGCAAGTTGTCGATTAGCCGGGTCTTACCGATTTTTGCCGCGGCAAGCACGCGCGCCGGACGATCCAGCGCCGTGATGTGATCCAAAGTGGCGGCATCGCGGATGGCGACATAGTCGATCGTGTCGAAGCCGGCTTTGTACAAAGCGTCGATTCCTGCCCCTTCCGCCGCCCTGAGATCGCCCTGCCGCGCGGCGGCGATGACATCCTTCAGAATGACATTGAAGCGGCCGGCAATGCGGCGCTCCTCCGGCGCGAGATAGGCGTTGCGCGACGACATGGCCAGGCCATCGGACTCGCGCAAGGTGGGTGCGCCCAGAATTTGCGTGGGAAGCGCCAGGTCGCGCGCCAGCCGCTGCACCACCAGCAGCTGCTGATAGTCCTTTTCGCCAAACACCGCGATGTCGGGGCTGGCGGCGATGAGAAGCTTGGCGACCACGGTGGCGACGCCGGCGAAGAAGTGCGGCCGGAAATCCGTCTCCAGCCCATGCGCCGGGCCGCCGACCGTAATCGTGGTGGCATGGCCTTGGGGATACATCTCGCGCGCGGTTGGCGCGAAGATGATGGTTGCAGCGTCGCCCAGCCGCGCCATGTCCGCGTCCAGGGCGCGCGGATAGGTATCGAAATCCTCGTGCGGTGCGAACTGGGTGGGATTTACGAAGATGCTGACCACCACATGGGTGGCATGTTTCTTCGCTTCGGTCACCAGCGATACATGGCCTTCATGCAGGGCGCCCATAGTGGGGACCAGGGCGATGCGTGCCGGCTTTAGCGCCGCGATCGCACGGCGCAGATCCGAAACGGTCGAAACGAGCTCAGGCACCTAGCGGGTCTGCACGGCCGCAAAACAGGTCTGGCCGCGCTGGGTGAGGCGGCTGCAGACATCGCGCGCTTCGCGTTCCGCGAACAGGCCGAACCGGGCGCGATACATGGTGTGCCCGTTGCTCTGGACCGGCGCGATTATGCGTTCGGCCCGCGCCAGCACGTCCTGTGCCTTGCCGGCATAGGCGGCGAGCTGGGCGCTGGCCAGAGCCTTGTCGGCATAGGCGCCGATCTGGATCGTCCAGTTGCGCCCCGGCACCGGCGATGCCGTGTCGGCATCGCCTTCGCCGGCATCTTCGCGCAGGGAAGGGCGCATCTGCGGACGGGGCGCATTCACCGCCGTCTTGATCAGCGTGGCCTGCTGTGCGGTCAGGAAACCGTTGTCGGGACGCGCGGTGGGACGAATGGACGGAATGTTGGCTGCCATGGCGCGGACTTGGGTTTGGGGCGGAAGAGCGGCAACGGCAGGCTGTTTATGCTTGGCTGCCGAGGGGGGCTCGGCATGGGTGATCGAGAAATTCTCGTCGGGCGCCCGCACGGCTTCCGCGGCATCCTCATCGTCGCGCTGCACAACATTGGGCACCGGCGAAAGGGCGGCAAACTGATTTTGAAGCGATGTCTTGACCTGGGGCAGGCTGAACCCGGCGGTGGCTGGCTCCGGAGCATTCTGGGCAACCTGCCGCCACGGCACCGTGGTGCGCGCCACCAGGGCGGGATTGGCGGCGATCTGGGTGAAAGTCTGATCCAGCAGCCGGACCATTTCCATGTCGCGGCGCACGGCGGTACGGCCCCCCATCACCACGGCAATGACGTGATTGCCGCCGCGCACGACCGAACTGACCAGGTTGAAGCCGCTGGCGTTGGTGTAACCAGTCTTGATGCCGTCGGCGCCGTCATAGCCGCCTACCAGCTTGTTGTGGGAGGCGAACCAGGTGCCTTTGTAGTTGAAGCCCGAAAGGCTGAAATACGGGAAATACTGCGCATGGTCATAAGCCAGCCGCCGGCCCAGAATCGCCATATCCGAAGCGGTGCTGATCTGCAGCGGATCGGGCAGGCCGGACGCATTGTGGAAGTTGGTTGAGCGCATGCCCAGCTGCCGCGCCTTTTCCGTCATCATCACCGCGAAGTGCGATTCGGTGCCGCCCAACGCTTCGGCCACCACCACCGCCACGTCATTGGCGCTGCGGATCACTAGGGCGCGGATGGCGGTATCCACCGGAAGCGTTTGCCCCCGGCGCAGGCCCAGCTTTGTCGGTTTCTGGATGGCGGCGCGCTGGCTGACCGGCAGCGGCGTTTCCATGGTGAGCTTGCCCGCCTTCAATGCGTCGAACAGCAGGTAGAGCGTCATCATCTTGGTCAACGAGGCGGGACGGCGTTCCGCTGTTTCGTTGCGCGCATAAAGGACTTTGCCGGTCACGCCGTCGATCACCAGGGCGGCGTCCTTGAGAGGATCGGTCGGGCTGCGGGGCATGCTGACGGTGGTGCGTTTTGCCCGCTGCTTGGCGCCTTTGCGCTTGGCGGCTTCGGCCGGCGCGGTCAGGCCAGCCAGGATCAGGCTCGCCAGAAAGAGCACGATCAGGGCGATGGAGCCCGATAGGCGAGACCGACACGGTAAAGACACAGCTATCCCCAAAGCGGAGCACCCCCACGGGGCAAAAGACCAAATTGCGACACATTCCGCAAGACGGAACCGGAATCCACTATGCGTTTCCGGGCTTGACGAAGCGTTAACGAATTCCTAGGAGTTCCCGAAGTTGCCGCGCTGCGAAAAAATGGTGCGATGCAATAATTAACCCTTGACCCAGCAGGGATGCTCGCTCATATAGGTAATGTTGCAGTGCAACAGGCTCACCGGACCCACCGGTCGTGCCCTAACAATCAGAGAGGACATGACATGAGCAAAGCAAAAACTGCCGGTGACAAGGCGACTGCCACGGCTGAAACCGCCCTCGAAAACGGTGCCGCCGCGCTGAAGACCGGCCTGGAAAAGGCCCTGAAGGGCTATGATGCCTTCGTGACCTACGGCAAGGACAATGCCGAAGCCGTCACCAAGTCGGCCACTGTCGCCGGCAAGGGCATCGAGACCATCAACGGCGAAATCTATTCCTATTCCAAGCAGTCCATCGAAGACTCGGTTGCCGCCACCAAGGCCATGCTGGGTTCCAAGTCGGTGCATGAAGCGTTCGAATTCCAGACCGACTATGTGAAGTCGGCCTTCGAAGCCTATGTCGCCGAGATGAGCAAGATTACCGAACTCGCCACCGCCACCACCAAGGACAGCTTCGCGCCGTTCAAGGGCCGCGTTCAGGCCTGGCTCGACACGGTTCAGACCGTCCGCGCCTAAGTTCATATTATTCTGCATTGCGAAGGGCCCCGGTCGTAAGACCGGGGCCCTTTTCGTTTTGCGCGAAAAACTTGAAAAATCCAGCCGGGATAACCAGATAGGTTGATCCCCACTAGGCAGCGGCCCATTCTGGACTAGGATAGGCGTGGCAGCGAAGCATCCGGCAATGAAAGATTCGGGCGACAACAACGATGACGACAAGAACGGGTCGGGCAACACGGGCACCGGCATCGTCACAAAAACGCGCCCCAAGACCAAGAAGCCCAGCCTCTACAAGGTGCTGCTGCTGAACGACGACTACACGCCGATGGAATTCGTCGTCCATATCCTGGAAAAGATTTTCGGCAAGAACCGCGAGGAAGCGGTGGATGTCATGCTGCATGTCCATCGCCATGGCGTGGGCATTTGTGGTGTTTTTACGTTCGAAGTGGCGGAAACAAAGGTGGCCCAGGTCATTGAATTCGCCCGGCGGAATCAACATCCTCTACAATGCACGATGGAGAAGGAGTAGCGCGGCATGCCGTCACTTTCGCGGAGTTTGGAGCAGGCCCTGCACCACGCCATCAAGCTCGCCAGCGACCGGCATCACGAATATGCCACGCTCGAGCATCTTCTGCTCGCCCTGATGGACGATGCCGATGCCAGCCAGGTCATGAAGGCCTGCAATGTCGACATGGATGCGCTCAAGAAGTCCGTCCAGAAATACATCGACGAAGACCTTGCAACTCTGGTGCTCGACGATTCCGACGAAGCCAAGCCCACCACCGGCTTCCAGCGGGTGGTGCAGCGCGCCGTGCTGCATGTGCAGAATTCCGGCCGCGATGAAGTGACGGGCGCCAACGTGCTGGTGGCCCTGTTCACCGAGCGCGAAAGCCATGCCGTCTATTTCCTGCAGGAGCAGAACATGAACCGGCTCGATGCGGTGAGCTATATCAGCCACGGCATTGCCAAGCGCCCGGGCATGAGCCAGCCCAAGCAGGCGCGCGGCGCCGAAGAGGAAGAAGAAGGCGAGAAGCAGCCCAAGCAGGGCACCGAGGCGCTGGAAGCCTATTGCGTCAACCTCAATGAGAAAGCCAAGTCGGGCAAGGTTGATCCCTTGATCGGCCGCGCCGCCGAAGTCGACCGCACCATCCAGATTCTCTGCCGCCGCCAGAAGAACAACCCGCTGTTCGTGGGCGATCCGGGCGTGGGCAAAACCGCCATCGCAGAGGGCCTGGCGCGCAAGATCATCCGCGGCGAAGTCCCCGAAGTGCTGCGCGGTGCGGTGATCTATTCGCTCGACATGGGCTCGCTGATCGCGGGTACCCGCTATCGCGGCGATTTCGAGGAACGCCTCAAAACCGTGGTCAAGGAGCTGGAGAATCTCAAAGGCGCGATCCTGTTCATTGACGAGATCCATACCGTGATCGGGGCAGGGGCCACTTCGGGCGGCGCCATGGACGCCTCCAACCTGCTCAAGCCGGCGCTGGCGCAAGGCACGCTGCGCTGCATCGGTTCGACCACCTACAAGGAATACCGCCAGTATTTCGAAAAGGACCGCGCTTTGGTGCGCCGCTTCCAGAAGATCGACGTGGCCGAGCCGACGGTCGAGGATTCAGTCAAAATCCTGATGGGGATCAAGAGCTACTTCGAGAACTACCACAAGCTGCGTTACACCGCCGACGCCATCAAGGCGGCGGTCGAGCTGTCGGCCAAGTACATCAACGACCGCAAGCTGCCCGACAAGGCGATCGACGTGATCGACGAACTGGGTGCCTCCCAGATGCTGCTGCCGGAAAGCCGCCGCAAGAAGGTGGTCAATGTGCGCGATGTGGAAGAGATCGTTGCCAAGATCGCGCGCATTCCCGCCAAGTCCGTGTCCAAGGACGATGCCGAGGCGCTCAAGACGCTGGAGGCCGATCTGGGCCGGGTGGTCTATGGCCAGGACGCCGCCATCGGTGCGCTGGCCAGCGCCATCAAGCTGGCGCGGGCTGGTTTGCGCCAGCCGGAAAAACCGATCGGTTCATACCTGTTCTCAGGCCCCACCGGCGTCGGCAAGACCGAAGTCGCCAAGCAGCTCGCCAACATTCTGGGCGTGGAGTTCCTGCGCTTTGACATGAGCGAATATATGGAGCGCCACACCGTGTCGCGCCTGATCGGCGCGCCGCCCGGCTATGTCGGCTTCGACCAGGGCGGCTTGCTCACTGATGGCGTCGACCAGCATCCGCACTGCGTGCTGCTGCTGGATGAAATCGAAAAGGCCCATGGCGACCTCTACAACATCCTGTTGCAGGTGATGGACCATGGCAAACTGACCGACCATAACGGCAAGAAGATCGACTTCCGCAATGTGGTGATGATCATGACCACCAATGCGGGCGCCTCCGACGCGGCCAAGGACGCTATCGGTTTCGGCCGCGGCAAGCGCGAAGGCGAGGACGAGGAAGCCATCAAGAAGCTGTTCACGCCCGAGTTCCGCAACCGGCTGGATTCCATCATCACCTTTGCGCCGCTCACGCGTAATACGATCGACAAGGTGGTGGAGAAGTTCGTGCTGGAACT
>CAMCWK010000037.1 GCA_945882615.1 Rhizobium sp. Q54
AAAAGGCCCCGCGCCGCGGCGCAAGCCTTGCGTTGTTCCCTGGCATGCGCATTAACGGACCCCTGGATTTGATCGCTCGCGGAGGTGTTAAGACCTTCGGCGGATGCGCGCGCGCCGTCGAAAAATCCAGTCCTTCCAGCCATTTGGGCGGCCAGACGCCGGACTTCGCGCAGGCCGGGACAAAATCTCCGCCGCGCCTGCAAGTGGAACTTGTGTGTCATGACGAGACGGCGGCCTTCGACCCGATTTGGGACGGGCCGCGCCTGGTGCCGTCCTTTGTCACCCAGCTGCTGGGTCAGGTGATGCCGGACCGGCGCGAAACCGTGTCGGTGGAAACCGCTTACGGCACCGCGGTGCCGCGCCAGGCCTTGCTGGTGGATCGCAAAAGCTGACGCCGCGACAGGCCCAGCAATCCCGCCGCCAGAAACAGCAACGCACCGGCTTGCGCGCCCTGCAAGGTAGCCAGGCCCGCCGCAAACAAAGCAACACCCGACAGCACCGCGACAAGCGCCATGCTGTTGACGCCTGCGGCAATGATCACAAGGCTGGCCAGGGCCACCGGCATCAAGGCCAGTATCCAGATTCCCGACAGCATGGCGGCAAGGCCGCATGCCAGACTGGCGATCAACGCGAGCGTGGCGGCGAAATCGCGCAAGGGCTGTGCAAAACGGGCCAGCGATGACAACGCCAGCGAGGCGCAAGCCAGCGGCAACAGGAACAGCGCCGCGATATCGCCCAGCCCCGCAATGCAGGTGACGGACAAGGCCGCCAGCAGCACGGCGCCGAAACGCAAATAGAGACGTGACGCGCTTTTGAACGGCGCGGCCAACAACCAGGCCACAATGCTTGCCCCGAACAAAATCAGGGCTGCTGCCAAATTGAGGGAATCAAAAGCCATAACTCACTCACCATGGCCGGGCTTGACCCGGCCATCCAGCAGAATTCGAAAAGACTGGATGGGCGGCTCGTCAAGCATGTCCTCCGGCCGCGCTTTGCGCGGACCGGGGGAGCCGCCCATGGAGAAACAAGCTATGCTGCCAAGAGATTGCGCAACACATAAGACAGGATGCCGCCATTCTTGAAGTAGGCGACCTCGTCCGCGGTCATGATCATCAGATGGAGCGGCAGCTCGAAACGCGTGCCGTCGGGGCGCGTGACCAGCGCCTTCATCTGCTGGCGCGGCTTGAGGTTGCCCGAGAGCCCCGGAATGTCGATCACTTCCCGGCCGGTGAAGCCGTAATCCTTGCGCGTCTTGCCCGCCTCGAAACAGAAGGGCGCCACGCCCATGCCGATCAGGTTGGAACGGTGGATGCGCTCGAAGCTTTCGGTGATCACGGCGCGCACGCCCAGGAGCTTGGGGCCCTTGGCGGCCCAATCGCGCGAGGAGCCGGTGCCATATTCCTTGCCGCCGATCACCACGGTGCCATGACCATCCTTCTTGTAGGCCTGGGCGGCGTCGAAGATCGACATGGTTTCGCCCGGCGCATTGGGATCGGAATAATAAATGGTGTTGCCGCCCTCGGCCCCGCCCATCATCTCGTTGCGGATGCGGATATTGGCAAAGGTGCCCCGCTCCATCACTTCGTGATTGCCGCGCCGCGAGCCATAGGAATTGAAATCCTTCTGCGCCACCTGATGCTGGGTGAGATAGACCCCGGCTGGCGCGGTCGGCTTGATATTGCCGGCCGGCGAGATGTGGTCGGTGGTGATGCTGTCGCCGAACAGCGCCAGAACGCGCGCGGCGGTGATTTCCTCGACCGCTTTGGGCTCCATCGTCATGCCGTCGAAATAGGGCGGGTTCTGCACATAGGTGGATTTCTTGTCCCACTGATAGGTCTGGCCCTTGACCAGCTTGACCTTCTTCCAGTTGGCGTCGCCGTCGAACACATTGCCATAACGCTTCTTGAAGCTGGCGGGCTTGACCGCCTTGCGGATGGCGGCGGCGATTTCCTTAGGCGATGGCCAGACGTCCTTGAGATAGACCGGCTCATTGTCCTTGTCATAACCCACCGGCTCCCTGGTGAGGTCCATGTTGACCGATCCGGCCAGGGCATAGGCCACCACCAGCATGGGCGAGGCCAGATAGTTGGCGCGCACCTGGGGATGGACGCGACCTTCAAAGTTGCGGTTGCCCGAAATCACCGCGGCAGCGACCAGATCGGCCTCGGTGACCGCCTTGGCGACCGCTTCCGGCAAGGGACCGGAATTGCCGATACAGGTGGTGCAGCCATAACCGGCCAGGGTGAAGCCGAGTTTGTCCAACGCCTTGTCCAGGCCGACTTTCTTCAGATAGTCGGTGACCACCTGCGATCCCGGCGCAAGCGAGGTTTTCACCCAGGGGCGCACTTTCAGGCCGCGTTTCACCGCCTTCTGCGCCACCAGCCCCGCGCCGATCATCACCGATGGATTGGAGGTGTTGGTGCAGGACGTGATGGCGGCGATCACCACATCGCCATGACCGATGGAATGTTCGCTGCCTTCAAGACGCGCCCGCTTGTTGGCGCTGTCTTCCTTCTTGAAGGTGGTCATCAAATGCTCGGCGAAATTGCCGGCAATGCCACCCAGCGCCACGCGGTCCTGGGGCCGCATCGGACCGGCCATGCAGGGCTCGACCGTTGTCATGTCCAGGGTCAGCGTGTCGGTAAAGACCGGATCGGGACTCTTCTTGGTGCGCCACAGGCCCTGCGCCTTGGCATACTTCTCCACCAAAGCGACGCGCGGTGCCTTGCGCGCCGTGCTCTTGAGGAAACGCACCGTTTCGGCGTCGATCGGGAAGAAGCCGCAGGTCGCGCCATATTCCGGCGCCATGTTGGCGAGCGTGGCGCGGTCTTCCAGGCTGAGTTCGTCGAGGCCCGGGCCGTAATATTCCACGAACTTGCCCACCACGCCCTTCTTGCGCAGCATCTGGGTGACGGTCAGCACAAGATCGGTGGCGGTGACGCCTTCGCGCAGCTTGCCGGTCAGCTTGAAGCCGATGATTTCGGGGATCAGCATGGAGATCGGCTGGCCCAGCATGGCGGCTTCCGCCTCAATGCCGCCCACGCCCCAGCCCAGCACCGCCAGACCGTTGATCATGGTGGTGTGGCTGTCGGTGCCCACCACGGAGTCGGGGAAGGCCACCTCGATCGTCTTCTTGTTGACCGAGTCCTTCGCCTTCCTCACCCACACGGTCTCGGCGAGATATTCCAGATTGACCTGGTGACAGATGCCGGTGCCCGGCGGCACGACGCGGAAATTGGCGAAAGCCTGCTGGCCCCAGCGCAGGAACTGATAACGCTCCTGGTTGCGCTCATACTCGACCACGACGTTCTTCTTGAAGGAATCCTTCTGGCCGAAATTGTCGATCATCACGCTGTGGTCGATCACCAGATCGACTTCCGCCAGCGGATTGATCTTTTCCGGATTGCCGCCCAGAGCTTTCATGGCGTCGCGCATGGCGGCCAGGTCGACCACGGCGGGCACACCGGTCAGGTCCTGCATCAGGACACGCGCGGGCCGGAAGGCGATTTCGCGGTCGGATGTGCGGCTCTTCTGCCACGCCACCACGGCGCGGATATCATCGGCGGTGACGGTCTGGCCGTCCTCATGCCGCAGCAGGTTTTCCAGGAGAACCCGCATGGAATAGGGCAGCTTCGACGCCCCCTTCAACCCGTTCTTTTCCGCCGCGGTCAGGCTGAAATAGATATAGCTCTTGCTGCCGACCTTAAGGGTTTTGCGGCATTTGAAAGTGTCGAGGCTCTGCGTCACGGGAGCGCCTTCTGCTGAAATGGAAGATTCGGGTTTAGTCACATTCCCGCCCAAAAGGAAGCCGCGCCAAGGCCGCATGGGCGGCCAAATACGTGCCAGGCGGCTTAAAAATGCCCAAAAGGCCTGCCATGGTACGGGCAATGACGGGGGTCTGGCGGGCAGCCGCCAGTCCAGGCGGAAGCAACCGCCGTGAGAGTGCGCGTGAGATCAAACCTTGTACTGATTGCAATCCTGCTGGCGTGCCCGGCCTTCAGTCCGGCCTGGGCGCAGCCCGAGGCCGCGCCCGGCGTGCCGCCATCCATGGCATCGCGGCTGGCGGCGGACCGGCTCAGCGCTGTCCAGCCCGGCATTTACAGCAGCGGGGAAAATGACAGCTTCATTCTGCATCGCTATCCCGGCGGCAAGTTTCTGCTGCGCTTTTCCGGTACCTCCGAGAGCTTTGTCCTCACCATGGATCGCGGCTCGCTGGGCACCAAGCTGCTCAGGTATGATACCGGCGCCACCGCGCTCAGGGTTTCGGTATGGGGCGGGCTGACGCTGTATACACTGGCCAAACCCGACGGCTTGCCGGTCACCCGCCAGGGCGAGGCGCCGCCCTTGCCCGTGCTGGCAGTTTCGCTGGCTGAATTGCGGACGGCCCTGAGCGACGAAGCCGCGCACCTGGCCTACACGCAGAAAGTGAACCTGAAATTCTCGGCCGATCCGGCGGTCCTGGAATCCGATCCGGAAACCCGTGGCCGCGCCTTTGACGCGCTGATCAATGCGGGTCTGGGGATCGAGCGTTTCCTGGCAGCTTCGCCCATCAGCCGCCAGGCCCTGATCAAGCGCATCAACAGCGTGAAACTGGCCGAAGGCGGCAAGCCCACCGTCAGCATGGTGGGACAGATGCTGCTGGTCAGCTTCGTGCCCGGCGAAGGCCATCAGGGCCATGCCTCATCCCTGGCAATCCAGCAGGAGCTGGGCCGGCTGCTGGCGATTTCCGCCAAGGACATCGCCGCCAAATAAAAAAGGCGCCTCCTTTCGGAAGCGCCTTTTCATTTGGGCGGATGAACCGCGTTACTTCTTGGTCATAACCGTGACGCGTCCGACGCTGGTGTCGCCGGCGATCAGGCTGTTGTTCTTGTCGAACACCCAATAGCTGGCTTCGATGAACTGGCCATGGCCGATGCCCATGCCGTTGCCCACCGCGCCCAGCACCTTGCCGTCGCGGTTGAGCTTGAGGAACTGGCCGTCCTGGCCCGACGCCATCCAGGGATTGCCCTGTTTGTCGAACTGCAGGGCGCAGACCAGGTTCTTGGTCAGCAGCGTCTTCTTGAAGCGGCCATCGGCGGTATAGACCACGATGCGATACTGTTCGCGGTCGCCGATCCAGACATCGCCATTGGTGGGATCCACCGCCAGGCCATGCACGTCGTTGAACTTGCCCTGGCCCACTTCATTGCCGAACCACTGGCGCACGAACTTGCCGTCCGACGTGACCTGCAGGACCCGCGCCACGCCATACTTGTTGGCGGGGTCGGGGCTGTCGACATCGTTGGGGCTCTCATTGGCATGGCCCATGCCGATATAGACTTCGCCCTTGGGCCCAAAAGCGACCATCACCGGCTGCCAGAGCAGACGCTGGCCCTTGTCTTCGATCCAGTCGCCGCGCTTGCCGCGCTCGCCGACGGTGAGCAGCAATTGGCCATCGGGCGAGAGCTTCTTGACCGTGGCCTGGCCGGCATCGATGATCCAGACATTGTCCTGGGCGTCCACCGCCATGCCATGGGCCTTTTCCTGATAGCCGATCACGCTTTGGGGCACTTCCAGCACCAGCTTGTGATTGGCGTCGAACTTCATCAGCTGGGTGACGCCGACCGGCGAACGCTTGAAGACCCAGAGATTGCCCTTGGAATCCAGCGCCACCGACGGCACGCCGCCGATGCCCTTGGGCAGGAAATAGGGGTAGGAGAATTTGTAACCCAGGGTCTGGTCATATTTGACGCGCGCCAACTGGTTGCGGGCATAGCCACCTTCGCGGCCGCAGATCGGAGAGCCCTTGCACTGGGGTGTGGCAACATAGCCGGCCGGCAATTCCCGGCGGCCGCCGCGCTGCTCGCGCGGGATCACATTCACGGTGCCGTCGGCTTCCACCATGGTAAAGCCGGTGGAATCCGGAAAGGACGGCGCCAGCGTCCAGGCGGGGGTGCCGTTGCGCGCCGGCTCGCCCTGGATCGCCAGCCGATCGGCCTGGGCGAAAGCGGCTGTGGTCATCAGGCCGAGCGCCAGACCAGTGAAATACAGTTTTTTCATAAACGTCTTCCCTTGCAGCGTTTTTGGAGATTGGGCGAACGATGCGCGGGGGCCAAGGTCGGCGTCAACGGCAAAAGGAGAAATTGCCCCGGGAATTGAAGCGTGTGCGCTGCAATAGAAGGCCGAATTATGGCGTGAAGCCGTCAGGCGCAATCTCGAATTTTGAGAATTCAAAGCCCGGAGCAACGGTGCAGCCCACCAGCGTATACGCGCCCAGACTCCTCGCCGCCTGCCACGCACCGGGCGGCACGACCAGCTGTGGCACCTGGGCCTCATCTATGTCCGGCCCCAGAATATAGGTGTCTCTCTCGATTTTCAGTTCCAGGGGCGCACCGCGATAGAAGTGCCAGACCTCGGCGGCATCGACCCGGTGCCAGCGCGACGCCTCGCCCGCCTTGAGCAGGAAATAGATCGCGGTGGAATGGGCGCGGCCATTGCCGCCATCTCTAAATGTCTCGCGGAAATAGCCGCCTTCGGGATGCGGCTTGAGATCCAGCAGCTGGGTCAAGCGATCGGCTTCATGCGACATCAGGCTGCCGGGCGGATGCGCACGCCGCCGCGTGCGGCCATCGCCGCCATGCCGGCGGCCAGACTGCGCGCATCGTTCAGCGCATTGTGGGTGTGACCGACAAAGGGCACGCCCAGTGCCGGGGCGATGTCGCAGGACAGCAGACCGCGCGGATCGAGGCCCTGCACCGCGAACCAGCCGCGCAGATTGTAGAACACCGGCAATGGCCGCGGATTTTCGATCCCGTAGAGGCGCAGATTGTCGAGCAGCACCTGTTCGTCGCGGCCAAAGGCGGCGATGGGCCCGGCCCCCGCGAAATCCAGAAAGCGCGCATAGCCTTGCGCAAAATCCACGCCTTGGCGCGTCACAGCCTCCTGGGTGATGCCGGTGAGGTTCTGGAAATAGGCGGAGAGCCTGGGATTGATGCGCGGTCGCACCAGAACATCGAAAGCATCCACTTCCGCGAAATTGTCGGCGTTCAGCTTCACCGCGCCGATCTGCACCACCTCGCGATATTCGCCGGGCGCCATCCATTGACGCGCCATGGAACATTCCCAGGCGGTGTATTCCAGATCGAAGACGGTGATGGTGGGAGACGACACGCGCATGCCCCAGCTGTCCAGCCCTTTGCGAATCATCTATCAGTTCCCATTAATACATTGTTAAGCGTGTAATTCTTAACGCTGGCGTGAAGGTTTTCCGGCAAACGCAAGGCGCAAAAATGGCGCTCACCGACAGTAAACCGCACGATACGCCTTTTGATCCCGCGATGGGCGTTATCGCGCCTGCTCCGCTTGGCGTTCCTCATAAGGCGTTGGCCCAGCTTCCCCGCCTGCACGGCGAAGCCAGCCGCAACCTTGGCCTCACCCAGTTCCTCAGCCGTTCCCCCCAGGTTTGCGTCAACCTGATGCTGGCGGGAGCTGCGATGCTGATACTGGGCGGCGGCACCCTGAAAGCCGAATTCGCCTGGGCAGTGCTGGTGCTGATCGGTATTGTTGCCATGACCCGCAATTTCATCCGCGGCTTTGCCCGTTCGCTCAGAAGGGTGCCGCTTGAGGAGGCTGCCTCGGACCTGCGCGCCCTTCTCCTATATACGGGTGCGGCCTGGGGCAGCGGCGCCTTTCTGGTGATGCCGGCCCTGCCCGCGCCCCTGCTGACTTTCGGCTTTGCCGTGACGCCCGCCCTGGTGCTGGCCTTGATCCTGAAAGACCGCAAGGGCGTCATGGCCTTCACCATTCCGGCGGCTTTCATCACCGCCGGCGCGGCGCTGCTCGGGGCCTGGCCGCTGGGCATGGTGGTCAGCCTAGCCATTGTTGCCGCGGCGGTCGGCATCGCCCTGATTTCCGCGCTGCAACACACGCAGCGCCCGCCGCTGCTGCCCGATCTGGCCTTGCGTTAACGAAACCGCCGCGGCCCTCGCCGCAACCGGTATAGTGCCGAACAGCAACCGCTTCGCGTTTTCGCATAAGGCTCATCCATGACCAATGCCGTCCGCTCCGCCGACACCGAAGAAGCACGCGCCGCGCATCTGCGCATTCAGGAAGCGCGGGTTCTGATCGAGCAGGAGCGTGATGCGGGCCTCACGACCTTCTTCGACGCGCTCTATGCCGGCGCCATGCCGCAGGATGTTCTGCATACCGATGCGGCGCGGCTGGCGATGCTGGCCAGAGCCTTGTGGGTGGAAGCGAACAAGCGCCAGAAGGGCGCGATCCGCGTTGCCCTTCTGGACGACGGCCATGACACGGTGCTGGTCGGCATCAATGACGACCGCCCCTTCCTGTTCGATTCCGCGCTGTCGGCGGCGCTGGCCGGCGGGGCGCGGGTGCGTGCCGCCATCCACCCCATCATCACCATCGACGGTGTGCGCACCAGCATCATCGCCCTGGTGTGCGACGCCATTGCCGGGGACCAGCGCAAGGCGCTGAGCGACGGCCTGCGCGACGTCTTCGTGCAAAGCGCCATCGTGGTGCGCGACTGGAAAGCCATGCTGGCGCGGCTCAAGGAAGCGCGCGACGGGCTCCTCGCCCAGCCGCCCAAAGACACCGACGTCACCGAGGAGATCGCTTTCCTGGACTGGCTGGCGGACAATCATTTCACCTTCCTGGGCGCACGCCACTATCTGCTGGGCAAGGATGGCGCCCATGGACGGCTGGACCCGGTCAAAGACTCCGGCCTCGGTGTGCTCGCCGACGAAGAGGCCCGCGTCATTTATAGGAGTGAGGGGCGCAGCGGCAGCGAGCGGATAGGCCTGAGCGCGGAGGTGCGCGCCTGGCTGGATGCGCCCGACCCCCTGATCGTCACCAAGAGCCATGCCCGCAGCCTGGTGCATCGCCGCAGCCATATGGATTATATCGGCGTCAAAACCTATGACGCGAACGGCGTCTTCAACGGCGAGCGCCGCTTTGTCGGACTCTTCACCTCCAACGCCTACAGCACCCAGCCGCGCGCCATTCCCCTGCTTCGCCGCAAGATCGAACAGGTGATGACGCGCGCCGGGCTGGCGCCCGCCAGCCACAACGGCAAGGCAATGATCCATATCCTGGACACGTTCCCGCGCGACGAGCTGTTCCAGGTTTCCGTGGATGAGTTGCAGGAAGTCGCCACCGGCATCCTGCGCATGGGCGGGTTGCCGCGGCTGAAGCTGTTCCTGCGCTTTGACCATTTCGACCGTTTCGTTTCCGCCATCCTGCTGGCGCCGCGCGACCATCTCACGGCGCCCATCCGCGAGCAGATCCACGCGCTGCTGGCCAAGGCGCTGAACGGGCGCACCTCGGCATTCGATGCGGCGGTGGATGACAGCCCGCTGGTGCGGCTGCATTTCATCATCGGCCGCAATGAAGGCCCGGTACCCAAGATCGATGTGCGCGAGCTGGAACATCAGATCTCGGGCCTGATCGAAACCTGGGACGATGCCTTTGCCAAGGCTTTGGGCGCCGCCTATGGCCGCAATGAGGGTTTCGCGCGGCTGAAGGCGCGCGAGCCGCGCTTCTCGCCGGGCTATCGCGGTACCTTTGCCGCGTCCGAAGCGGTGCGCGACCTTGCCATGCTGGAGGAGCTGGCGGGTGCCAGGGACCATTTGCATGTGCGCGCCCGGGCCTGGCGCAAGGACGGCGATGCCACCAGCGCACTGCACCTGAAAGTTTATGTGCTGGGCGAATTGTTGCCGCTGTCATCCTCGCTGCCGGTATTCGAGAATCTCGGCCTGAAGGTGATCGCGGAAGATTCCTATCCCATGTCCTTCGACCATGAGGGCGGCTGGCGGCAGGAAGCGATGATCCTGGATTTCGCCATGGAGCGCGCCGACGGTCTGGCGGTGCATCTGGACGACATCCGCGGGCCCCTGGAAGACGCCCTCCATGCCGTGCTGCGAGGCGATGCCGAAAGCGACGATTTCAACCGCCTGGTGATCGGGGCGGGCCTGAACTGGCGTGATGTGGCGATCCTGAGGGCCTGCGGCAAGTTCCTGCGCCAGGCGGCCTTTACGTTCTCGCTCGCCTATATGCAGCAGGCGCTGGTGCGCAATCCCGACCTCGCCAATCTGCTGGTGGCGCTGTTCTATGCCCGCAACGAGCCGGTTGGCGCGGTGCGCGAACGCGACACCAACATCACCGCCATCGAACGCCAGATCGAGGCGGCGCTGCGCGATGTGCCATCGCTGGACGACGACCGCATCATCCGCCGCTTCAAGAATGTGATCGACGCGGTGCTGCGCACCAATTTCTGGCAGAAAGACGCAGGAGCGTCGGCGCGAGCCGAAGCGACCAACGAAAAAGTCGCGGCCAAGCCTCATATCGCGCTGAAATTCGACTCCGCCAAGCTGGATGACCTGCCCGCGCCGCGGCCCTGGCGGGAAATTTTCGTCTACGCCCCCAGCATGGAAGGCGTTCATCTGCGCTTCGGCCGCATCGCCCGTGGCGGCCTGCGCTGGTCCGACCGCCGCGAGGATTTCCGCACCGAGATACTGGGGCTGGTGAAGGCGCAGCAGGTCAAGAATGCGGTGATCGTGCCGGTGGGCGCAAAAGGCGGCTTCTTTCCCAAGCTGATGCCGGTCAATCCCAGCCGCGAGCAGGCGATGGAAATCGGCATCGCCGCCTACAAGACCCTGATCCACGCCATGCTGGACATCACCGACAATCTGGACAAGGACGGCGCGATCGTGCCGCCGCCCGATGTGCTGCGTCCCGATGGCGATGATCCCTATCTGGTGGTCGCGGCCGACAAGGGTACCGCCACCTTCTCCGACATTGCCAACTCCATCGCGCTGGAGCGCGGTTTCTGGCTGGGCGATGCTTTTGCCTCAGGGGGAAGTGTCGGTTACGACCACAAGAAGATGGGCATCACCGCGCGCGGCGCCTGGGAAGCCATCAAGCGGCATTTCCGCGAGCTGGGCACCGATATCCAGAATGAGGATTTCACCGTCATCGGCGTGGGCGACATGTCGGGCGACGTGTTCGGCAACGGCATGCTGTTGTCGCGCCACATTCGCCTGGTCGCCGCCTTCGACCATCGGCACATTTTCCTCGACCCGAACGCACAGGCAGAGGCGAGCTTTCAGGAACGTGCGCGGCTGTTCGCCCTGCCCCGCTCCAGCTGGGACGATTACAACAAGGAGCTGATCGGCAAGGGCGGCGGCGTCTTTGCCCGCGCCTTGAAGGAAATTCCGCTTTCCCCCGACGTCAAGGCGCTGATCGGCAGCGACAAGGATGTCATGTCACCGCCCGAACTGATCAGCGCCCTGCTGAAAGCCCAGACAGACCTGCTCTGGTTTGGCGGCATCGGCACCTACATCAAGGCCGCGTCGCAAAACCATCTGGAGGTTGGCGACCGCGCCAATGACGACTTGCGCGTCAATGGCGACGAAGTCCGCGCCAAGGTGGTGGGCGAAGGCGCCAATCTGGGCGTCACCCAGCTGGGCCGCATCGAGTATGCGCGCGCCGGTGGGCGGATCGATACCGATGCGGTGGACAATTCCGCCGGTGTCGATACCTCCGACCATGAAGTGAATCTGAAGATCCTGCTCAGCGGCCCGGTGATGCGCGGCGAAATCAGCGAACAGGAGCGCAACCAGTTCCTTGCCTCGCTGACCGACGAAGTGGCGGCGCATGTGCTGGCGGACAATTACAACCAGACCCTGGCGCTGTCGGTGGCGCAAAGCCGCAGCCACCGGGACATCGATGCCCATGCCCGGCTGATCCGCGATCTTGAGGCACGCGGACGGCTGGACCGCGCCGTGGAATTCCTGCCGGGTGACGGCGAACTCAAAGCCCTGACCCAGGCCGGCAAGGGACTGACACGGCCGGAGCTGGCGGTGCTGCTGGCCTATGCCAAGCTGGACCTGGATGCCCAGGTGCTGGCCAGCACCCTGCCCGATGATCCCGCCTTCGCCGCGCTGCTGGCTGGCTATTTCCCGCCCGAAGCGGTGCGTGCCTTCCCCGAAGAACCCCAGCGCCACCGCCTGAAGCGCGAAATTATTTCGACCGTGCTGGTCAACGCCATCGTCAATCTGGCGGGGCCGCTGTTCGTCCTGCGCACTGCCGAAGTCACGGGATTGCCCGGCGCCGCCATCGCACGCGGTTTTGTGCTGAGCGACGGCGCCTTCGGCCTTTCCGCCCTCAAGAGCCGCATCGACGCGCTGGATGGCAAAGTGGACGCCAAGGTGCAGACCCAGCTCTATGGCGCCATCGCCGACCAGTTCCGCCGCGCCACCCGCTGGTTTCTGACCCATGTGCCGCAAGATGCAAGGATTGCCGATGCTAGCGCGCTGTACCGCGCCGGGGTCGAGGCGTTG
The DNA here is from genome assembly GCA_945882615.1 of Rhizobium sp. Q54. Taxonomy (GTDB): domain Bacteria; phylum Pseudomonadota; class Alphaproteobacteria; order Micropepsales; family Micropepsaceae; genus Rhizomicrobium. Next base: position 12,336 of record CAMCWK010000037.1, read on the forward strand.
CGTCAAAGCCATGTCATCACCGATGACGAGGGCGGCCGGATTGCCGAGCTGACCAGCAGCGGTGTGCCGGAGGATATCGCCCATGATGTGGCGCTGCTGCCGCCACTGACCTCGGCGCTGGATGTGGCGCTGCTGGCGCAGGATGCGGATATGGAACCGGGCAAGGTCGCCGCGCTTTATTTCGCGGTGGGCGACATGCTGGGGCTGGACCGGCTGCGCGCCCTGGCGGCGAAATTCTCGCCGCCCGATTATTGGGACCGTCTGGCGCTCAGGCGCCTGCTGGACGATCTGTATGCCGCCCAACGCCGCATCGCGCGCAAGCTTCTGGCCGGTGGGAGCTCGGCGGAAAGCTGGGCCAAAACCCATGGCGAGGCGCTGACGCGGATGCGGTCCTTCCTGGCCGACCTCGACGCCAGCGGCGAACTGTCGGTGGCCAAGCTGATGCTGGCCTCAAGCCATATCCAGAATCTGGGCTAGCCCGTCACCAGAGGATGACACGGAAAATGTTGGAGAAATCGTCGGTCCAGGGCGATGCGCCGGGTTCTGCCTCGGTAGCCCGCCAACGTTTGTCGTGCTTCAGGAAATCCAGGTCGGTATCCCGCGCCGCAATCACCATCCATTCCGAAGCCGCCGCCCCCTGCGCGGCTTCGTCCTGCGTCGGATAATAAAGCTGCCGCCGCGCGAACGCGTTCACGCTGGCGACGCCATTGGCCAGCACCGGTCCCAGCTCCAGATACTTGTTGCTGAGATTGAACAGGATTACCCCGCCGGGCCGCAGCTTGCGCAGGTAAAGCGCCAGCGCTTCGCGGGTCAGAAGGTGGGTGGGAATGGCGTCGGAACTGAAGGCGTCGATCACAATCAGATCATGGCTTCGGTCCGGGACCGCGGTGAGCGACAGCCGTCCGTCGCCCAGCTGGACCTTGGCGCCGCCACAGGCGCTGAGATAGTGGAAGTAGCGGGTGTCGCGGGCGATCCGCTCCACCGCGCCGTCAATCTCGAAGAAGGTCCAGTCTTCGCCCGGACGCCGATAACAGGCCAGCGCCCCGGTACCCAGCCCGATCAGGGCGGCGCGGGGCCACGGCCCGTCCGCCGCGAACATCTGCCCCGCCGGCCCTGAGCGGGCATAATAAGAGAGCGGCTCGCTGCGACGCTTGGGGTCAGTGAACTGGGTGCCGTGGATGGTAGTGCCATGCACCAGCGCGATCTTCCTGTCCTGCTCCAGCAGCTTGACCTTGTTGATGCCAAAGAAGCTGCGCTCGATGTGCAGCACGTCCACCGAACTGCGCACAAAGAAGGCGCCGCCCATCACCACCGCGATCCCCAGCGCAAAGCGCAAGGAGCGCTCGGAAAACCAGTAGAGCGCCAGGGCGCAAGGCAAGAGGAACAGCATCCGTCCCACCATGGCGAAGGATGTGGAATCGGTGTCGGCAAAGCGCCACACCACAACGGCCACCACCAGGCCCAGCAGCAGCGGATAGAGCGAATCTCCGATGCGATATTCCCGCAGGTCGCCTTTGACCAGTCCGCGCAAAAGACAGGCCGCCACCAGTGCCAGATAATATTCGATGTCGGAGGAAAACAGCGCCGGCGCGACCAGCGCGTTGAAGACCCCGCCCAGCGCGCCGCCGATGGACATGCAGAAATAGAAGGTGGTGAGGCCGGAGGGCGCCGGGCGGCGGCGCACCATTTCGCCATGGCACATCAGCGCGGTGGCGAAGAAGGCGGAAAGATGGATGCCCACCGTCAGCAGGACCGTGCCACCCAGGCCGAAGGCCAGCACCAGAACGGTCATCACCGCGATGGCGACAATGCCGGCGCCTTGCGCCATCAAAACCCAGTCCCGGTTCAGGGGACGTGCGAACACGATGATGAAAGACAATAGATACAGTGCGAACGGCACCACCCAGAACAGCGGCGCCGAGGCAATGTCGGTGGTGATATGCGTGGTCACGCCCAGCAGCAGGCTGGACGGCACGAAAGCCAGCGCGATCCAGATCAGGCGCTGTTTCCAGCCGCTGGCGCCGGCTCCGGTTTTCTCGGGCGCGGGCGGGGCAGCTTTGGCGCGCAGCAGCAGCGCGGCGGTGACCACCAAAAGCAGCAGCAGCCCGGCATAACCGGCGCGCCAGGCGCCGGCCTGTCCCACCAGCGTCAGCTCCGGCTCGAGCAGAACGGGAAAGAGCAGCAGCGCCAGCAGGCTGCCGGCATTGCTGGCGGCATACAGAAAATACGGATCGCTGCTGGACTTGTAGCCGCCCCGCGCGAACCAGGCCTGGAGCAGCGGCGCGGAGGCCGACAGCGCGAAGAACGGCCAGCCGACGGATACCGCCAGCAGTCCCACCAGCCAAAGCACCGGAGAATGGTCGGTCGGCGGCGCCAGGCCGCTACCCAGCGCAAAGGGAAGAAACGCCAGGCCGATCGCAACCACCACCCCATGGATGGCGATTTGCCAGCGCAAGCTGGTGACGCGGCGGGTCAGCAGATGTGCATAGCCATAGCCGGCCAGCAGCACCAGCTGGAAGAACATCATCGCGGTGTTCCACACCGATGGCGCGCCGCCCAATAGCGGCAGGATCATTTTGGAGAAAAGCGGCTGCACCCAGAACAGCAGAAAGGCGCTGGTGAAGATGGCCGCGGCAAAGACCGGCATGGCGTGGCAATCCCCCGTGCCCCGGCGGGAAGCCGGAGCGATTCACCTTTACAGGCGAACCAGATTAATGTGGTGGGCGGCTTCCTGCACCTTGTCCTGGCCGACAAACTCGATGCCGATGCCGTCGCCGTGATGGCGCGCCACCCGGCCGGCGATCTGGGCGATCAGGACGAATTCGCCGATCGGCGGCTTGATCTCGGTCTTGAGCGAAACGCCCCCCACCGAAATATCCATCACCTCGCACTGGACGATCTGGCCGTCGGCGCGGGTGAACTTCGCAAAACCCTTCTGGCTGGAGCGCTCGTGCCGGCGCAGCACGCTGTCGTCCACCAGCGTCTTGTTCATGAACAGGGTCAGCTGCTCGGCGGTGCGCTCGCGCTTAGACGGCGTGCTGACAAAGGAGAGGCCGAAGCCATAACCGTCGCGGCGCACCACCGTGCCTTCGAAGCGGCCGAAATTGTCGACATACAGCACCACCGGCGTGCCGGCGTCGGGAATGATTTCGCAGGTGATGGCGGCGCCGCCCGGCGACAGGTCGGACACGGTGCAGCGCGCCTCGCGGCTGTCGGAGGGGATGAACAGCCGCCCGGGCGTGTCCACTTTGACGCGGCGAAAGCGGCGGCGTTCAGCGCCCGCCTTCGCGACGACCGGCTCGGCGTCCTTCATGGCCATCGCCAAGCCCTGCATGGGCCTGCCCCAATTGTTAATGCCTCGGAGGCGTTTTACCCGGTCTCGGTCAACAGGAGGTTACCGCGAGGGCCCTCCGGTCACCTTATTTCGCCCTTTTCGGGCCAAAATCGGCCGGCAATCAATTTGGGACGGGGGTCTTTTTCGCACCCTTGCGCCGCGCTATAGGAGAAAGGCAATTTTGGCGGCGGTTCCAGGGCTGGGGCCCGCAAGCATCCGCTGCCATGGGGACATAAAATGCGCATTTCCGCCGATTTCCGTGGCAGCCGCCGCCTGCCCATGCTCGTGGCCGCAGCCCTTCTGGCCGCCGGTCTGGCGGGCTGTTCCAGCCTGTTTGACGATAGCATGGACGAGGCCGCCGGCTCGGCTTTCACCCAGGCGCTGCAGACGGCCTATACCGAGCAGGCGGGCTTGGCGGCCGAATTGCCAGCGGAAGAGGTTGAAAGCTCCATCTTTGACATCTTCTCCAGCACGGAAACCACCAGCGACCTGCTGGAACAGGCCTTTACCGCCAAGGCCGAACTGGCCGCGGAGGGCGCCGAGCCGGAACCCGAAGCCGCACCCAACCCCAATGCCGAAGCCTTCCGCGCGCGCCTGATCATGGCCCTGGCCGCCGGCAAGGACACGGTTCCCGACCTGGCCGCCCGCGCCCAGGTCGATTATGACTGCTGGATCCTCTACAGCACGGTGGCCGGCGCGGCGAACGCGTCCCAGGCCTGCAAGACCTCGCTGGATTCCTCGCTGCTGCGTCTGGAAACCGCCGCCCGTCCGGCGCCGCCGCCTCCGGCGCCTGCCCCGACGTCCGCGCCTCTTCCGGCTCCGGCGCCCGCGCCCGCTCCGGCCCCGGATTTCACGGTCTATTTCGACTTCGACTCCTGGACCCTGAAGGCCGAACAGCTGACGGTGCTGACCAATGTGATCAACAGCGCCCGTACCGGCGGCCAGAGCAACATCAACATTGTCGGCCATACCGACTCATCGGGTGACGCCGACTACAACCAGCGCTTGTCTGTGCAGCGCGCCAATGTCGTGGTTGAAGCGCTGGTGCAGATGGGCGCGCGCCGCGCCGCGCTGCATGCCAGCGGCGTGGGTGAAACCGATCTGGCGGTCCAGACCGGCGACGGGGTGCGCGAAGAGCGCAACCGCCGCACGGTTATCTCGCTGCAACCGTAATACGGCTTACAGGATCAACGCCTCCGTTCTCGAAAGAGAGCGGAGGCGTTGCCTTTTTATCGCTATTCCAGCAGCAGCAAAGCGCCTAAGCTGCGCGTCATGAAGGCGATGGGCTCGGGTATTTTTCTGGCAATGCTGGTGGTGGGCGCACTCTGCGTGCCGGCGCAAGCGCAGCGCAACAGCAACTATGCCGTCAAGGAAATGAATTTCGATCTTTGGTGCCAGCTGCAGGCCAATCTGCCGGCGGAACGCTGCGACAAGCGCACGGCGCAGGACGAGGCGGCTTTTAATGCTTATCGCGCCAAGGTCGAAGCCTATGAAATCCCGTATTTGCAGCGCAAAAACGCTGACGCGCGCCTGGACCGCAATATTCTGCACGCCGATCCGGTAGGACCTTTGCGGAACAATCCCGCGGCACAGCGCCCGGACCTCAACAGTCCGTCCACCACAACCACCTTGCCGGCCCGCTAGCGTCCCTAGACCAGGCGGCTGTGATCCTGGCTGTTGGCGGCGCGCCAGCGGCCGAACACATCGAACATTTTCTGAAGCAGGTCGCCAGATCCGAAATGCAGGAAGGCGGGACTTTCCTGTGACACCACCAGGCGCAGATAGGGCGCCTTGGGATGGGCTCTGAGGCTCGGCGGCGGAGGCGGCGGAGGCGGCGGTTGGTCCCGGTCGTCATGGACCGAAAGCGGTTCGTCTTCCTGGATCAGCTGCGAGCCAACCAGGCGTTCATAGGCAATCGAGCGTCCCAGAAGGGGCGTCGGGTCGCTCAGCATCTGCACCATGCCGAAGAAGCGTGTGGCTTCGCCGCCGTTGAAAGAGACCGGGGTGAGAATGGTTTCCAGCTCGACCATGCCATTGTCGGCGGTGGCGGCGACGGAAGACAGGCACACCGGCTGGCAGGTTTTCAAAGACTGGCGCAGCAGGGATGCGAGGGAAAGGCCGGACTGGGATTCCCAATGGCCCAGGAAGCTGGTGCCCTTGAGTTCAAAACCGAAGCGCTCGCACAAGGCGGTTCCGGCAAGACGGTAAATGGGACGGGCGGGATTTTCGCAGTCCAGGATGAAGGTATAGGACAGCAGGCGTTTGATGGCGCGCGGGTCGATGTCTGTCTGATCCGGAACGTCGCGCCCTTTGCGCAAACGGCTCCAATAGCCCACCAGCAGATGCGAATTCTTATGTTTAATGGCCCCAGCAAATCCCTTGTGCCAGGCCGCGATGCTCCGTAACGGAACGTCCTTCGGCCGTATGCCAGGGAGCAGAGCGAAAGCCGTGCCAGAGCAGCCGGAACGGGCCGGACGGTACGGCGCCATACAAAGCGGCGCGCCGCGCGATTAAAAAATCGCGTTCGCATCCCACATTCCCGAATTGGGCCAACTAATCGCCGATTTTGGTTTCTGCGATTACCGGATTTTTATCGGTTGTGCCGCACACTGAACGCCAACAATGGCACCGTCTCATTTCGGGACAGGGCCGGAATGTGGGGGCTCCCGAGCTGGCATGGATCATGAAAGGTCTCACGCGACCATTCATGCCCCTAATGGCGAAGGAACTGTGCAAATGTCCGTCAAGACCCTGAGTTTTCTCACATCTGCGCTGGCGACTGCCGGCCTGGTGTTTCATCCTATGGCAGCTCAAGCCGATGGCATGAGCCAGCTTGGCACATGGGGCGCCCCCGCCGGCATGGGTGCCGGTGTATCAAATCTGACCTGCCAGGGCGTTCCGGGCGTCGGCACCAACAACATCCGCCAGATGAACATGCCCCGCACGCCGGGTGTGGACGCCAATATAAGCGCCTTCCGCTCGAACATGACGCCGGGCGTCACCAGCAATGTCGGCGGCAACGGCACGGTCGGCATGAGCCGTCCGCTCAATGTCGAGACCGGCAACAACAACGCGCGCATGAATGTCGATGGCGCCAACCGCGATTTCGGCGGCTCCAACCTGGGTGGCGGCCGCAACTTCGGCAGCGACCGCAAACTGAACGTCTTTGGCGGCGGCAACAGCAACAGTGATGCTGGCATCGGCCGGCTGAACGTCGAGACCGGCAACGACAGCCGCGATTTCGGCAACCGCAATCTCGGCAACCGCGACGTCGGCGGCCGCAATGCCGAGGGTGGCAACCGCCGCGGCCTGGGCGGCGAGCGTCAGCTGAACGTGTTCGGTGGCAGCAACAATGCCGATACCGCAGGCAGCCAGCGCATGAATGTCGATACCGGCAATCAGAACCGCAACTCTGGCGCCGGCAGGGGCCGCTATGGCGTTGACGGCCAGCGCCGTATCGACGCCGAGCAGGCCAGCAGCGGACCCGTGTTCAACAACAACCGCGCCGGCGGCTTTGACGGCTCGCGCAAGATCGATGTCGACAATTCGTCCCGCTTCGGCGGCCGCGATGCCGGCAATTCGCGCGGCCAGCAGGCTGGCTCCAACAACTCTCGCAAGATCGATGTCGACAATTCCAGCCGTTTCGGCGGCCGCGATTTCGCCGGGGCCCGCAATGGCGGCAAGATCGACGTGGACAATTCCGCCCGCTTTGGCGGCCGCCAGGCCAGCACCGACAATTCGCGCAAGATCGATGTCGATAATTCGGCCCGCTTTGGCGGCAACCGCGACTTTGCCGGCGCGCGCAACGGCGGCAAGATCGATGTCGACAATTCCGCCAAGTTCGGCGGCCGCGACTATGCCGGCAGCAAGGGCAATCGCGGCGGCTATGACAAGGGCGGCAAGATCGACGTCACCAACAACTATAACATCGACAATTCCAAGCGGATCGACGTCGACAAGACCTACAACTTCACCAAGAACATCGACAATTCCAAGCGGATTGACGTCACCAACAATATCGACAACTCCAAGACGATCAACGTCAACAAGACCATTGACGCATCCAAGAACATCAATGTCTACAAGCCCATCACCATCACCAACAATATCAACGCGTCCAAGACCATCGACATCAACAAGTCGATCAGCATCAACAAGCCGATCACGATCAACAAATCGATTGATGCCAGCAAGTATATTGATGCGTCCAAGAACATCGATGCCTCCAAGACCATCGTGATCAACAAGTCGATCAATATCGACAAGAAGAACGTCTGGAATTACGGCAACGGCGGCGGCAACGGTGGTGGCGGCGGCGGCAACGGTGGTGGCGGCGGCGGCAACAACAATAATAACAATAACAACAACAACAACAACAACTATTCGTCGTCGGACGCCGCTGCCGTGGCGCTGGCCAAGGCGATCGCGGAACTCAATTCGACGATCAAGAACACCAACAACAATTCCTCGCAGGGCGGCAACGCCACCAACACCGGTGGCACCACCAACATCACGGTGATCGGCGCGACCGGCGGCAGTTCCTCTTCCAGCTCGGAAGGCGGCGTGGGCTATGGCGGCACCGGCGGCATCGGCCTGGGCGGCGCGGGCGGCAACAGCGATGTGGACGTCACCGCGACGGGCGGCGAAGCCAACAACGACAACGACAATTCCAGCTATTCCAACTCCAACGCCGAAGGCGGCCGCGGCGGCACGGGCACCGGCGGCACCAACATCGCGGCCGGCGGCGCCGGCGGCCAGGGTGGCGCGGGCGGCTATGGCGGCATCGGCGGCGGCGGCACCGGCTATGGCGGTTACGGCTATGGCGGCAATGCGACCTCGAACAACGATGCCACGGTCATCGGCGGCTCGGCCGCGGGCGGCACCGCCAATGTCACGGGCGGCACCCAGACCCAGACGCAGACCTCGACGGCGACCAACACGCCGACCAACGTCTACACCCCGACCAACGTCAACACGCCGACGAACGTCAACACGCCGGTCAACACCAACACCAACGCGCCGATCAACACCTTCAATCCGAGCTACAACCCGGATCTGACCTATTCGCCCTCCAACACCTACAATCCGAACCAGACGCAGACGGCGAATGGCGGACAGGGCGGCCAGGCCACGGTTTATGTCATCTCGCTGGGCACGCCCGGCGGCGGCGGCACCACGCCGCCGTCCACGACTCCGATCTATCTGACGGTCGCCAACAATGCGGACAATTCGGCGACGCTGACCGACGGCGACAACACGTTCAACGATGGCGACCAGACCAACAGCCAGGCCCAGACAAACACCCAGAACCCGACCCTGACGGCCCGCGGCGGCAACGCCACCGGTGGCAATGCCACGGGCGGCACCGGCAATGGCGGCGCTGGCGGCAGCGGCTACGGCTATGGCTTTGGCGGCGCCGGCGGCTCGGTCACCAACAACAACACCAACACTGGCGGCTCCACCCCCGGCGGCTCGACGCCGTCGATTTCGCTGACTGTGATCGGCAACGGCACGGGCACCGGCGGCGCCTCGACCGTGGGCGACACCACCGCGACCAGCAACCAGACGCAGGACCAAGATCAGGACCAGACCGGCACGGTCACGGGTACCAACACCAACACCCCGACCAACAGCTTCAGTGCCAACTTCACGCCCAACAACACCAATACCGCACTGGGCGGCGCTGGCGGT
>CAMCWK010000038.1 GCA_945882615.1 Rhizobium sp. Q54
GTCATGGACGATCTTGACGACCTGCTGGCCCGGCGTCACCGAACGGATGACGTTTTCGCCGATGGCGCGCGGGCGCACCTTTTCGATGAAGTCCTTCACCACCGGCAAGGCGACGTCGGCCTCGATCAGCGCGGTGCGCACTTCGCCCAAGGCGGCATCGACATCGGCTTCGGTCAGGGCACCCCGACCGCGAAGCTTGTCGAAGACGCCACTCAGGCGGGACTGTAAGGACTCAAACAAAACAAATTCTCCAAACGTCTTTGCCCCAGGGGGCGCACCTGCGCTGCCTGGGGTCGATCCCCCGCGCCAGGCGGGGGACCGGAAAGGCCTGTGGTCTTTCCGGAAATCGGGCGGGTTTTAGGCTCCGGGGGCCGGAAAAGTCAAATATCCTTGTAATTGACAGGTTCCCCTGCCCCTTCAATGCTCGCCCAAAACAACGACCGGGAGAGCCTCAATGACCCATCTCAACCGCCGCCTGATGCTGGCCGGCGCCGCCGCGACCTTGCCGGGCCTGGCCTATGCCCAGGACTCCAAGGCCCAGCTGGGCACGCCCCGCTCGGTGATCACCAATCCGCCGCGCGATTTTGGTCCCGGCGCGCCGCCGCCCGGCTCGCCCGACCCCGACATCATCCGGGTCGATCCCAGCTTTGGCAGCCTGTTGATCGGCCAGGCCGCGATCAAGCGGGTCTCGACCGGCTATCACTTCCTGGAAGGCCCGGCCTGGTCGGCGGTCGGCCTCTATCTGATCTTCAGCGACGTCAAGGAAGACACGCTCTACCGCTATCTGTGGGACGACGGCCAGGTGACGGTGATGAGGAGGCCCTCCTTCTCCACCAACGGCAACAGCTTCGACTTCCAGGGCCGCCAGCTTTCCACCCAGGATTATTTCCGCCGCGTGGTGCGCTGGGAGCTGGACGGCTCGATGACCATCGTGGCCGATGCGTTCGACGGCAAGCCGCTCAACTCGCCCAACGATGTGGCGCCCCATCGCGACGGCAGCGTCTGGTTCACCGATCCCTTGTTCGGCGCCAACCTGGCCGAAGGCCATCCCGATGACGGCGACGGCCCCACCAATCCCGGCGGGCTGCGCGATCCCAAGATCGGCAATTCCGGCGTTGGGCTGATCGGCTCGATGAAGCAGGTGCTGCCGGCCAATGTATACCGCGCCGACCCGTCGGGCCGCGTCGACCTGGTGCTGCCGTTTGAACAGGGGCTTGGTCCGAATGGACTTTGCTTCTCGCCCGATTACACCAAGCTCTATGTCATTCGTGGCGGTCGCATCCATGTCGGCGATGTCTCCGGAGGCCGGCTGAGCAATATGCGCGAGTTCACCGACTGCATGGTGGACGGAATCCGCTGCGGCGCCGACGGCATGCGCGCCGACAAGGCCGGCAACATCTGGGCCAGCTCCAGCGCACCCCTGGGCTATGCGGGCGTGACGGTGTGGAATCCGTCCGGCAAGCTGATCGGCCGCATCCGCCTGCCGGAGGGCTGCGCCAATGTCTGTTTCGGCGGCCCCAAGCGCGATCACCTGTTCATGACCGCGACCCAGTCGCTCTACATGCTGCGCACCAATATTCAGGGCGCTGCGCCGGGGTGAAGAGCGGCCCGCGTGAGCGGGTGAGCAGGTCCGGTGGACCTGCGAGAGCGACGAACGGTCCATAGCGGCAGCGTATGGGCGCTTGGGCGAGCGGCCGGAAGGACACTGCGCCGCAACATTGACAGCCGGTTTTCGGCGGGTTCCAGTCCGTTCCAGAACAACAATTGCTGGGAGGACTTCATGCCTTTTGACCTGTCACGCCGCGCCCTGGTGGCGGCCGCCGCCGCCATGCTGCCCACGCTGGCCTTCGCGCAACCCAAGCCCCCGGCGCCGGGCACCTCGGTGCTGACGGGCCGGGTCTACGGCCCCGATGCGCCGCCGATCAATTATCCCGATCCCGATGTGCTGATCGTCTCGCCCGAAGGCGCCCGCTGTTTCATCGGCCATTCCAACATCAAGCGCATCGGAACCGGCATGGTGTGGGCGGAAGGTCCGGCCTGGAGCAATCAGGGCCAGTATGTGGTGTGGAGCGACGTCACCGACGACGTGCAGTATCGCTATATCTGGGAGACCGGCGAGATCACGCCCTTCCGCCGCCCCTCCTACAATTCCAACGGCAACACCTTCGACTTTCAGGGCCGCCAGATTTCGGCGCAGCACGGATTGCGCCGCGTGGTGCGTTTCGAGCATGACGGCACGCTGACGGTGATCGCCGACAGCTATAACGGCCAGCCGCTCAACTCGCCCAACGACATCGCCGTGCACAAGGACGGTAGCATCTGGTTCACCGATCCCTATTACGGGGGCCAGCTGTCGGAAGGTCATCCCGATGACGGCGCCGGTCCGTTCACCGACGGCGTCGCCAACGGCAATATCGGCATGGGCATGCTGGGCGTGATCGGGTCGAAGAAGCAGGTGCGTCCGCCGGCGGTCTATCGCGTCGACCCAACGGGCCGCATCGACATGGTGCTGGAAGGCAATCCCAAGCTGGTGGCCAACGGCATCGCCTTCTCGCCCGACTACAGCAAACTCTATCTGTGCTGGGGCCGCGAGCTGGCGGTGGCGGACGTGCAGGGCGAGAAGCTCGCCAACGTCAGAACCTTCACCGACTGCATGGTGGACGGCGTCAAGTGCGGCCCGGACGGTCACCGTGTCGACATGTATGGCAATGTCTGGTCGGGCTCGACTGCGCCCCTGGGCTATGCCGGCGTCACCGTGTGGAACCCGCAGGGCAAGCTGATCGGCCGCGTCCGCACCCCGGAAACCATCGCCAATGTCTGTTTCTGCGGTCCCAAGCGGGACTTCCTGTTCATGGCCGGTTCGCAGTCCGCCTACCTGCTCCGGGTGGGCGTCCAGGGGGCTGCCATCAGCTAACAGGGCTGCAAAATCATCCGTTTACGGAATGGGATGGGGGACTTAAGGTAGGGGCAGAAGTTCCCTTCGAAAGTTCCCCATGCCCAAACTGCCCGATTCATCCGCGTCCGCGATCAAGGCCCGCGAGGCCCTGACCAAGATTTACAAGGCTTCCAAGCCCAAGGAAGCCCCTGCCGCCCCGCCCAAGCCGCGGATCGCAAAAGGCCGTTAGGCCTTTAGCAAGAAGGGCCGATAGGCCCTTAAGGCGCATGCAAAAAACAAACGGCCCGCCGGTCACCGGCGGGCCGTTTCATTTTCACAAGCCTGGAGATTACTGCGTCAGGCCGGTCGACACGGCGTCAAAGGCGGTCGACAGCTTGGTGCCAACCGCGGTGACGCCGCTGATGATGGCGACGGCGATCAGGGCGGCGATCAGGCCATATTCGATGGCCGTGGCGCCGCTTTCGTTGGCGATGAAGTTCTGGATCAGTTTGCGCATGCGATTGCCTCAAAATGGGACAGTCGCGGTGTAGCGCGCCGAAACACGGATGCTAACGGTTACATGCTTTTACGCTTAACGGGCGCGCTTAACAGCCAGCGTTAAAGTAACACCTGTTAATTCCAAAGATGAATTCCCACCCCGATTAATTCTTCAGCCCCAGCTTTTCCGCCAGATAGACGAAGGACAGGCCCCACATTTCGGCGGCCTGGCGATGATCGGCGGCGGCGCTGTGGCCGCCATCCGTATTCTCATAGAACCAGACCTCATGGCCCTGTTCCAGCATCCGCGCCGCCATCTTGCGGGCATGCACCGGCGTGACGCGATCGTCGCTGGTGGCGGTGACGAAGAACACCGGCGGGTATTTCACGCCCTTTTTCACATTCTGGTACGGCGAGTAAGTGAGGATGTAATCGCGCTCCGCCGGAATGGCCGGATCGCCATACTCGCCCACCCAGCTCGCCCCCGCGCCGATATGGGTATAGGCGATCATGTCGATCAAGGGCACCTGGCAGACCACCGCCCCGAACAGGTCGGGACGCTGCACCATCACGGTCGAGACCAAAAGCCCGCCATTGGAGCCGCCCAGAATGCCCAGCTGCTTGGGCGTGGTCAGGCCCCGGCGTTGCAGGTCTTCGGCAACAGCGGCGAAATCGTCATAGGCGCGCTGGCGGTTGGTTTTCAGCGCCGCGTCATGCCAGGCCGGGCCAAACTCGCCACCGCCCCGGATATTGGCCACCACATAAATGCCGCCATGGCTGAGCCAGAGCCGCCCGAAATTGGCGCTGTAGCTGGGAGTCAGGGAAATTTCGAAGCCGCCATAGCCATACAGGACCGTGGGCGCCGGGCCGCTGAGGTTTTTGGGCCGGGTGACGAAATACGGAATTTGGGTGCCGTCTTTTGATGTGGCCTCGAACTGCTCGGTGACCATGCCGGAGGCGTCGAACCGCGCCGGCAGCGACTTGATCGGCTTGGGTGCGTCATTGCCCGCATCGAAATACAGCGTGGTGGGCGTCAGGTAATTCTGGAAGCTGAACATCACTTCCGGCCCATCCTCATTGGCCGAGACGATATTGGCGGTCCCGTTGGCGGGCAGCGCGAGCATTTTGTCGCTCCATCCTTTGCCATTGGTCGTAAAGACATGCAGCGCGCCGGTGACGTTGCTGGTGATGGCGGCATAGAGCTTGTCACGCCCAGCCTCGACCACCTCGATGCTCTGGCGCGCAGTGGGCGCGAAGATGGTCTGTGGCCTTTGTCCGTCGCGGAATGCCACCAGCGTCCCCCTGGGGAATTTCACGCCGTCTTTCTCGTAATCCTGGCGCAGCACCGCGATCAACGCCCCGTCGATCATGGTCTTGACGTCTGCGGAGAGGGGCATGTCGAGCTTGCGGGCTTTGCCATTCTCCATGGCAAAATATTCGCTTTCGAAAAAACTGACCGCCCGCACCACAAAGGGAAAGCTGCCCTCCTTGGTGTGGAACACCATGGGCGCCACCAGCACGTCTTCCTTGGTGCCTTCGTATATCAGCGGCGCGGAAGCGATCGGCGTGCCGCGCTTCCACAGTTTCACGGTGCGGGCATAGCCCGAATTGGTCTCGCCATCTTTCGCCGTGCCGAACAGAATGGTGTCGCCACCCAGATATTCGAGATTGACCTTGGCTTCGGGCAGCGAAAACCCGCCCTCCATCAGCGTCATGGTGGCAAGGTCATATTCACGCACCACCACCGCATCGCCGCCGCCGCGCGACAGCCGCACCAGGCAGCGTGTTTCACCCGGCGCGCAGCTTGACCCCTTGAATACCCAGTTTTCGCTTTCGGCTTTTGCCAGCGCGTCGATATCCAGCAATAGCTGCCAGTCGGGGCTGGCCGTCTGGTAGCTGGCGATGCTGGTGCGCCGCCAGATTCCCTTGGGGTTCTTGGCGTCCTGCCAGAAATTATAGACGTTGCGGCCCCGCAGGGCGCCCATCGGGATGCGGTCGGTCGCATCCAGCACTTCCAGGACGGAATCGTAATTCTTCTGGTAGCGCGGATCGGCCTTCAGGGGCGCCAGCGACTTGGCATTCTGTTCCTTCGCCCAGGCCAGCGGCTTGGCGCCATGCACGTCTTCCAGCCAGACATAGGGATCATCCACGGCATAGGCTCCTGAGGCGAGGACGCAACCGAGCAACAGGGCGAACAGGCTCAATCTTGTGCGCATGGCGGGTCCGGGTTTTTCGCAAGGGAGGATGTGAAGTTTGAGGGCTTGAGTCCATGGAAAAAGCCACATTCGCCCCCTATAAGCCTCCCATGACCGCCTTCCTGAAAATGCACGGCCTGGGCAATGATTTCGTGGTGTTCGACGCGCGCGACACGGCCTTTGCGCTGACCGGCGACCAGGCCAAAAAGATCGCCGACCGCCATTTCGGCATCGGCTGCGACACGGTGGTGGTGATCCGTCCCGGCGGCGCGGCCGCCGACGCCGCCTTGCTGTTCTACAATGCCGATGGCGCGGAATCGGAAAGCTGCGGCAACGCCACGCGCTGCGTGGCGCGGTTCCTGATGGACGAGCGCGGATTGGCGCGGGTCAAGATTTCCACCAAGGGCGGCATGCTGGCGTGCAGCGATGCCGGCAAGGGCCTGGTGACGCTGGACATGGGCGAGCCCAGGCTGGACTGGGGCGATGTCCCGATGATCAAGCCGGTCGATACCAGCAACTTCGCCCTGGACATTGGCGGCACGGAAATCCCGGCCAGCGCCAACTCGATGGGCAATCCCCATTGCATCCTGTTCGTGCCCGATGCCGTCAAGGCCCCGGTCGCCGCGCTGGGCCCCAAGATCGAGACTCTGCCGCTGTTTCCCAACCGGGTGAATGTCGAATTCGCGCAAGTTTTGGACCGGGCGCGCATCCGCATGCGGGTGTGGGAGCGCGGCGTCGGCATCACGCTGGCCTGCGGCACCGGCGCCTGCGCCACCGCCGTGGCCGCGGTGCGGCGCGGCCTGACCGACCGCAAGGTCGAATTGATCCTGGATGGCGGCTCGCTGTTCATCGAATGGCGTGAAGACGACAATCACGTACTGATGACCGGCCCGGCCGCCTTTCCGTACCGCGGCCGCGTCGATCTGGACAAGTTATGACGCTGGACGTTGTCACGTTCGGCTGCCGCCTCAATGCCTATGAGAGCGAAGCGATCCGCCTGCGCGCCGGGGAAGCGCAGCTGCGGGACGCGGTGGTCGTCAATACCTGCGCGGTGACAGCCGAAGCGGTGCGCCAGTCGCGCCAGACCATCCGCCGGCTCAAGCGCGAGAACCCGGCACGGCGCATCCTGGTCACCGGCTGCGCTGCGCAAGTCCAGCCCCAGACCTATGCCGCCATGGCCGAGGTGGACGCCGTGCTGGGCAATGCCGAAAAACTGACGGCCCAGGCCTATGCCGATTTCGGGACCGGCGGCGCCGAGAAAATCCGCGTCAACGACATTATGAGCATCCGCGAAACCGCCGGCCAGATGGTGGATCATTTCGAAGGCCATACCCGGGCCTTCCTGCAGGTGCAGAATGGCTGCGACCATCGCTGCACCTTCTGCATCATCCCCTACGGCCGGGGCAATTCGCGCAGCGTGCCGCTGGGCGCGGTGGTCCAGGAAGCCCGCCGGCTGGTGGAAAAGGGCTTTGCCGAGATCGTTCTGACCGGGGTGGACCTGACCTCCTATGGCGCGGACCTGCCGGGCGCACCGGGACTTAATTCACCAAGTTTGGGCGCGCTGGTGGAGAAAATCCTCAAACTGGTCCCTGAATTGTCCCGCCTGCGCCTGTCGTCGATCGATTCCATCGAGGCCGATGCGACACTGATGCGGATGATCGCCGAGGAAGAAAGGCTGATGCCGCATTTCCATCTTTCGGTGCAGTCGGGCGATGATCTGATCCTCAAGCGCATGAAGCGCCGCCACAACCGCGCCGATACGATCGAATTTTGTGGCCGCGTTCGCCGCTATCGTCCGGACGCGGCCTTTGGCGCGGACTTCATTGCGGGCTTTCCCACCGAAAATGATGCCATGTTCGAAAGCAGCCTGACGCTGGTGGACGAAGCCGGCCTTTCGTCGCTGCATGTCTTTCCCTATTCCCCCCGGGCCGGTACGCCCGCCGCGCGGATGCCGCGCCTTCCGGGCGAAATCGTGCGCGAGCGCGCGGCTCGGCTGCGCCACAAGGGCGAGACCGCATTGGCGGCACGGCTGGACGCGATGACTGGCAGCGTCCAGACCGTCCTGACCGAACGCGGTGGGATCGGGCGCACGCCCTGCTTCACGCCCGTGGCGCTGGACGGGGCGCATGCCCCCGGCACACTGCGCAGCGTCACCATCACCGGCCGCCGCGATGGTCAGCTGACAGGCGCACTGCAATGAGGACCTTCGGCGAAGCCCCGCCGCCGCCCGGATTTTTGGAGCGGCTCAAGACCAGCCTGTCCAAGACCGGCCTGGGCGAGATCCTGACCAAGAAGAAACTGGATGCGGCCGCCATCGCCGAACTGGAAGAAGCGCTGATCCGCGCCGACATGGGCACCGTTCAGGCCAAAATCATCACCGCCGCCGTCGCGAAGAACCGTTACGACGCGGAAATTTCGGGAAGCGAACTGCGCGCGGTTCTGGCGCGCGAGATCGCCGCCATTCTCACCCCCATCCAGAAGCCGCTGGTGATGGATGACAGCAAGAAACCCTTCGTGATCCTGGTGGCGGGCGTCAACGGCACTGGCAAGACCACCACCATCGGCAAGATGGCCAAGCGGCTGGCCGAGGAAGGCGCCAAAGTGACCGTGGCTGCGGGCGACACCTTCCGCGCCGCGGCGATCGAGCAGCTCAAGGTATGGGCCGACCGCGCGCACGCGCAGTTCGTCGCCACCAAGGCCGGCGGCGACGCGGCCGGCCTGGCTTATGAGGCACTGGAAAAGGCGCGCGCCAATGGCAGCGACATCCTGCTGATCGATACCGCGGGGCGGCTGCAGAACAAGGCCGGGCTGATGGCCGAGCTGGAGAAGATCGCCCGGGTGATCAAGAAGCTGGACCCTGGCGCACCCCATGCCGTGTTGCTGGTGCTGGACGCCACCACCGGCCAGAACGCCCTCAATCAGGTCGAGGCCTTTGGCGCGGCCGTTCCCCTGACCGGCCTGGTCATGACCAAGCTGGACGGAACGGCGCGTGGCGGCATCCTGGTGGCGCTGGCGGCCCGTTTCGGTCTGCCGGTACACTATATAGGGGTGGGTGAAGGTGAGGACGACCTGCAGCCCTTTGTGGCGGGTGATTTCGCAAACGCGCTGGTGGGCGCAGGAGAACAAAAATGAACCCGCAGCTGCGCAAGCTGGCCCTCGACCTGGGCCCCCTGCTCATTTTTTTTGCAGCCTTCAAGTTTCTGGGAATTTTCCCCGCCACCGCCGCCTTCATGGTCGCCGTGCTGGTGGCGCTGGCCATCGGCTATGCGCTGGAGAAAAAACTGTCGCCCATGCCGATCTTCACCGCCGTGCTGGTGGTGATCTTCGGCGGGCTGACCCTGTATCTGCAGAATGATCTTTTCATCAAGATGAAGCCCAGCGTCCTCTATGCCTTCTTCGGCGCCTTGCTGCTGGGCGGCCTGCGCTTCAACCGTTTGTTCATCAAGTATGTTTTCGGCCAGGCCTTCGAACTGACGGAGGCGGGCTGGATAAAGCTGACGGTACGCTGGGGGATTTTCTTCCTTGCGCTGGCCGCGCTCAATGAAGCCGTATGGCGCACCACCAGCACCGAGACCTGGGTGGCCTTCAAGGTCTGGGGCATCATTCCGCTTTTATTCCTGTTCGCGCTCGCACAGACCCCGCTGGTGATGAAACATCAGGACGGCGACAAAAACGCGCAACAATAGTGCGCTTTGCGCGCATCAGGATGGTCCGCGCGGACTATCTCGTTGGCGCGCCCCGCGAATTTGATGTGGCCTTGCGTGCGCCGGCTACCACGCATTGTGTGGTGCGTGATGCAAACCACGCAAAGCTTTCGTCAAATTGCAGGCAGCCACCGATGGCCAACCGGAACCACACGCACTTTGCAATATGAGAACAGAAAAATTTTGCGCATGGACATCGGCGCGCAAAACCGTTTTAACTGCCCGTCCGGAGCGCAGGCTTACCGTTCATGTAACCCGAATGCGGGACATCGGATCGAGCGCACCGCGAAGAGCATCGCGAAATATCAGGGGTCATGGGATGATGAAGGGGCAGCGCAGAGCGGGAAATGGTTTTGACCTTTCCGAAGCGCCGTCCCACCTCATTCGCCGTTGCCAGCAATTCTATGGCGACCTTTATGCGCGCGAAGCCGGCGGCAAGGAACTGACCAAACAGCAGTTCACGCTATTGTGCGCGCTGGAACAGAATGACGGCACCAGCCAGACCGCATTGGTGGAGATCACCGGCATCGACCGTTCGACGCTCGCCGAAATGGTGCGCCGGATGTTGGAAAAGGGCCTGCTGTCACGCGAACGCACCGAGGAAGACCAGCGCGCCAACGCCGTCGCCATCAGCCCGGCCGGCCGCAAGGCCCTGAGAGGCGCCCGCAACGCCGCCGACCGCGCCGAACGGGCGCTGCTCGAGGCCCTGCCCATTCCCGACCGCCAGAAATTCGTCAAAGCCCTGTCCCAGATCGCCCAGGCTGCCGAGCAGCTGGATGGCGACGGCACCGGCCCCCGCCCGCGCCGCAATCTGCGGCGCCGTAAATTAGGCGGCTGAGCGCGGCGAAGGCCGAAGCTTCAATCTCATATAACGATGTTGACGTGCTGGCCCAGCCGCACGCCGCCATTCTGTATCGGCGGCTGTGCGGGCGCGGTCTGCACCGGCGCTGCGGTCTGCTTCAGCGGCAAGGGCGAGAAACCGGCTTCGGCCGGCGCAGCATGACCGAGCGCGGCAGCGAAACTCGCCTGCGGCGTCTGGGGGGCTTGCTGCGGCACGTTCAGGCGGGTCCGCGCCTCGCGGGCGGCCTGCTGGGCGGCAATCAGGGTGGCGCTGACTTGCATGGCCCGACCCTCGCAAAACAGGGTTAGGAAAGTCCTAATGGCCCAAGGCTGGTCTCAGGGATTGGCCATCACGGATTGGCCTGGGCAAGACGGATGGCCGGGATCAGCTGCTGCTCCAGCACCTCGTCGGTGATCGGCCCGACATACTTGAAACGCATGATGCCCTTGCCATCCACCACATAGGTTTCCGGTACGCCATAGACGCCCCATTCGATGGAGGCACGTCCGTCAATGTCCTGGGCAATCTTGTCGAAGGGGTCGCCCACTTCATCGAGAAAGGCGCGGGCGGCTTCCGGCTTGTCCTTCTGCACCAGACCATACATGGCAATGCCCGGCACCTTGGCCAGGGCCTCCAGCTGGGGCGCCTCGACGCGGCAGGGCGCGCACCAGGAGGCAAAGACGTTGACCACGCTGACATGACCCGCCGCCAGGTCGGCGGGCGTGAAGGCGGGGCTGCGCTCGTCCAGCGGCGGCAGTATCAGACGGGGCACCGGCTTGTTGAGCAGCGCCGAGGGGATCACCTGCGGCGGCGGTGACCACAGGCTGCGGAACAGGAAGAAAGCCAGCAGCCCGAACGCCGCAACGGGGAGAATGTAGATCCAGCGGCGCATCATCTGTCTTTTGAACCTTCCAGCGCCGCCAGCTTCGCCTTGGCCCGGCGCCAGGCGACCACCGTCCAGATAGTGGCCACGCTCAGCGCCAGCGCGCAGACACCGTAGGCGGGCCAGATGAAAGCGCCATAGGGACTCATGTCGAAACTCACGATGCTACTCCCTGCATCAGGTTGCGGGCCCGGCGCTCCAGAATGGCGGTGCGGATGCGGACCATCCAGAGGGTGATGAACAGCAGGAAATAGCCCAGCATCATGGTCAGCAGCGCCGGCACATAGACCGAAGCCAGCTTTCCGGTGGTGATGGTTTCGCCCTGATGCAGGGTGTTCCACCATTCCACCGAGAATTTGATGATGGGAATATTGACCGCGCCGACCAGCGCCAGGATGGCGGCGGCGCGCGCCGCCTTTATCTCATCCTCGATCGCGCTCCACAGCGCCATGTACCCCAGATAGATGAACAGCAGCAGCAGGAAGCTGGTCAGGCGCGCATCCCAAACCCAATAAGCGCCCCACATCGGCTTGCCCCACAGCGCCCCGGTGATCAGTCCCATTACCGTGAACATCGCACCCAGGGGCGCGGCGGCGCGGGCGGCGGTGTCGGACAGGGGATGGCGCCACACCAGCGACAGCAGCGAACAGACCGCGATGGAGGAATAGGCCACCATCGCCATGATGGCCGCGGGAACATGGATGAACAGGATCGTGATGGTGGTGCCCTGCTGATAATCGGGCGGTACGCTGAAGCTGAAATAGATTCCCGCTATCAGCGCCAGGGCGGCACCAATGGCGGTGAAGGGCAGCACCGCGCCCGACAGGCGCATGAAGTTGTGCGGATTGGCGTAGCGAAACAGGAACTGCATCTAACCACCCAGGTTCAGGCGGACGCTGGCGGCCGCCGCGAAAGGACTTAGCAGCACTGCACCGAAGGCAAAAGCCGCCAAAAGTCCCAGGGCGCCGCCACCGCTCATCCCGTCCAGCACCAGGGCCACCGCGCCCGCCCCGAAAATGACCACGGGCGCCAGCAAGGGCAGAATGATCAGGGGCAGGATCAGCCCGCCGCGCTTCAGGGACAGGGTCAGGCTGGCGCCTATGGCCCCCACCGCGCTGACGGCCGGCGTGCCGATCAACAGCGACAGGAACAGCGTCAGGGTCGGCGCGACATCAAGATTGAACAGCAGCGCCAGCAGCGGCGACAACAGCGTGAGCGGCAGGCCGGTGGAGAGCCAGTGCGCCAGAATCTTGGCAAGCGCCACCATCTCCAGCGCCAGCGGCGACAAGGCGATGACTTCCAGGCTGCCGTCCTCGAAGTCGCCCTGAAACAGCCGGTCGAGCGACAGAAGTGCGCTCAGCACCGCAGCGACCCACAAGACACCGCCCGCCACCCGGGCCAGCAATTTCAGGTCCGCCCCCACGCCCAGCGGCACCAGCGTGGCGACCAGCGCGAAGAAGGACAGCGCCAGCGCCGCGCCGCCGCCGCTGCGGGCCGCGAGCCGCAGGTCGCGCAGCAAGAGGGTCCCAAAAGAACTCATGAAGGGGGGCTCACAGTTTCAGGCTTTCATTGCCCAAACCCAAGGGATCATGGGTGGCGGCGATGATGATGCCGCCATGGCCGCAATGGCGCGCCATCAACTGGGCGATCAGCCCCTGCCCGGCGGTATCCAGCGCCGCGAAGGGTTCATCCAGCAGCCAGAGCGGACGCTCGCTGACCAGGAGCCGCGCCAGCGCCAGCCGCCGCCGCTGTCCGGCGGAGAGATAGCGGCAGGGCAACTCGGCTTGCCGCGCCAGCCCCACGCGCTCCAGCGCGCTGGCATCGGGTGCGCGGCCATAAAGCCGGGCAAAGAAATCAAGCTGCTCGCGCACGGTGAGCTGCGGCTTGAGGCCATCATGATGGCCCAGCCAGCCGACCGATTTGCCGCGCTCTTCGGCGTCGGTGATTTCGGCTTGCGCACTTTTCAGGACAAGGCGTCCGGCGGCTGGGGCGAGGAAGCCTGCGATCATCCTGAGCAATGACGTCTTGCCCGCGCCATTGGCGCCTTCCACTGCCAGCGCCTGACCGGCACTGACGCGAAAGGACAGGCCGTCGAACAGCCTTCTGTCGCCGCGCGTGCAGGCGAGCTTTTCGGCGGTGAGGGACGAAATCATGCGGGAAAACTAGCGGCTCCGATGCCACTAGTACATGTGTTGACCACCGTTAATCGACATCGTCGAACCGGTGATGAAGCCGCCCTCGTCGGCCACCAGGAACAGCACGCCGCGCGCGATTTCGCTGGCCTTGCCCAACCGTCCCACCGGAATGCGCGCCACGATCTTGGCCAGCACTTCGGGCGGCACCGCCGCCACCATGTCGGTGTCGATGTAACCGGGCGCGATGGCGTTGACGGTGATGCCCGACTTGGCGCCTTCCTGGCCCAGCGCCTTGGTGAAGCCATGGATGCCGGACTTGGCGGCGGCGTAATTGACCTGGCCATACTGGCCAGCCTGGCCGTTGATGGAGCCGATATTGACGATGCGGCCGAACTTGCGTTCCAGCATGCCGTCCCAGGCCGCTTTGCACATGTTGTAGCAACCGCCCAGATTGGTATCGAGGACTTCGTCCCAGGCCTGGCGGTTCATCTTCTTCATGGTCGCGTCGCGTGTGATACCGGCATTGTTGACGATCACATCCACCGGACCCAGTTCGCTTTCGATCGTCTTGATCCCGGCGACACAGTCGTCAAAGGACGACACATCCCACTTGTAGGACTTGATGCCGGTGCGCGCGCTGAAGGCCTTGGCGCGTTCGTCATTGCCGGCATAGTTGGCCGCCACGACGAACCCCGCATCTTTCAGCGCCACCGAAATCGCTTCACCGATGCCGCGCGTACCACCCGTCACCACCGCTACCCGAGCCATGAAATTTCCTTTTGCTTTTCACGTTTGTGAAAGCAGTTAGGCCCGCTTTTCCGGGCGTTTCAACCTAAGAAAGATGCTGCGGTGCAGTGGTGGCCACGAGCCCGGCAGCGAAGCCGCCGGGCAACCCCAAGCATCCGACAGCTTCCTTCCCCCTTGCGCGCGCAAGCGCGCCCTAAGGGGGAAGGTGTCGCAGCGAGGTGTCTGCGGAGCAGACCCGAGCTGCGACGGATGGGGGTTATCGTTCAACCGTCAGCGCAATGCCCATGCCGCCGCCGATGCACAGCGTCGCCAGACCCTTCTTGGCGTTACGCTTGCCCATCTCGAACAGCAGCGTGGTCAAAATGCGGGCACCCGACGCGCCGATCGGGTGGCCGATGGCGATGGCGCCGCCATTGACGTTCACCTTGGCCGGGTCCCAGCCCATGTCCTTGTTGACGGCACAGGCCTGGGCGGCGAAGGCCTCATTGGCTTCCACCAGGTCCAGGTCGGCGGCCTTCCAGCCAGCTTTTTGAAGCGCCGCCCGTGAGGCCGGGATCGGACCCGAGCCCATCACCTTGGGATCGACGCCGGCCTGGGCCCAGCTGGCGATGCGCGCCAGCGGCGTCAGCCCGCGCGCGGCCGCATCCTTGGCGCTCATCAGCACCAGTGCTGCGGCGCCGTCATTGAGGCCCGAGGCATTGCCGGCCGTGACAGTGCCTTCCTTGTTGAAGGCGGGCCGGAGGCCTGCCATCGCCTCAAGGGTGGCGCCGTCGCGGATATATTCGTCGGTATCGACAATGGTGTCGCCCTTGCGGCCCTTGACGGTGACGGCGACGATCTCGTCCTTGAACTTGCCGGCTTTGCGAGCGGCTTCCGCCTTGTTCTGCGAGGCAACGGCGAAACGGTCCTGGTCCTCGCGGGTGATCTGCCATTCCTTGGCGACATTCTCGGCGGTGATGCCCATGTGATAGCCGTTGAAGGCATCCCACAAGCCGTCGCGGATCATGGTGTCGATGAACTGCATGTCGCCCATTTTCTGACCAGCGCGCAGATAAGCGGCATGGGCCGAAAGACTCATGGATTCCTGGCCGCCCGCCACCACGATGCGGCTGTCGCCGGCGGCAATCGCCTGGGCGCCCAGCGCCACGGTGCGCAGGCCCGAGCCGCAGACCATGTTGATGCCCCAGGCGGGCACAGCCAGGGGGATACCCGCCGCCATGGAGGCCTGGCGGGCAGGGTTCTGGCCCTGCGCCGCGGTCAGCACCTGGCCGAGGATGACTTCGGAGACTTCCTCACCTGCAACCTTGGCGCGCTCCAGCGCCCCGCGAATGGCGACCTCCCCCAGCCTGTGGGCGGGAACGGTCGCGAAGGCGCCGCTGAACGAGCCCACGGGGGTGCGGGCTGCCGAAACGATGACGACGTCTTCCATGGGACTCGATCTCTTCTTTATTGCCGCGCGCAAAATGCCGCGAACGCGCCCAATGGTAAACTGCGGCTAAAACCCCCTTTCGAAACAGCAACTTAATGGGGGCCTGACAAATTATACCGTGCTGCGGCTGCTAAATGAGGCTGGACTCCCGCGCTGCGGGGTGATGTCTTACCGCCTATCCCGCTGTTGCGGGGTCGCCTTTCTGGGGAGGGCGTGCGTAACGCAGTTGGGGACCAAAGTGTCAGAAGATAAAGCCAAAAACGAAGGCCCGGTGGTCATCAAGAAGTACGCCAACCGGCGTCTCTACAACACCCAGACCTCGTCCTATGTGACGCTCGACCATCTCGCCGCCATGGTGAAGGAAGGGACCGAGTTCGAGGTTCAGGATGCCCGCACCGGCGACGACATTACCCGCTCGGTCCTGACCCAGATCATCTTCGAGGAAGAGGCCAAGGGCCAGTCGCTGCTGCCGATCAAGTTCCTGCGCCAATTAATCCGCTTTTATGGCGACAGCCTGCAGACCTTCGTGCCCGGCTATCTGGACATGAGCATGGACAGCTTCACCAAGAACCAGGGCGCGATGCGCGACCGCATTGCCGAAGCCCTGGGCGGCGGCAACCAGATGGTCGAGAATATGACCCGCCAGAATCTGCAGCTGTTCGAAAACGCCATGGCCATGTTCACGCCGTTCGGCGTGGGCGCCAAGGGCGAGAGCAAGCCGCAATCGGCCAAGGCAGCCCAAACTGACGAAGTCGCCGATCTCAAGGAAGAGATGGAGGCGATGCGCCGTCAGCTGGCCGAGCTGAGCCAGCGCAAATAGTGCGTCTCTCCGGTCGGGGGGCCATCAGCATCATCAGTGTCTTGGCGCTGGGCGGATGTTTCGCGCCCATGACCACGCGCGAGGCCCAGGCCATCGCCGGTCAGCGCATGACGAAATACTGCAATGCCCGCTGCGGCGCCTTCACGCTGTCCAAGACGCAGAAGATCAATGATCGCTGGCTGGTGGATTTCGACGCTCCGCGTCACAAATTCACGATCACCGTTGAAGGCAATGGCAACACCAGCGTGGATATCTGGAACAAGTAGGGCCTACGGAGCGACCGCGACCCCATAGCGAAGCGGAGGGCATCGCGGCGCGACCATCAAAGGAGAGCGACCGCGAACCTGAGCGAAGCGAAGGCCTCGCGGCGCGACCATTAAAGACTCATGGACCCCAATCGGGGTCCATGATCGGTTCGCCGAAATGGAAGCCCTGGAAATAGTCGACGCCGAAATTCTGCAGCAAGGCCGCATCATCATCCGAGCCGACCCATTCGGCCACCGTCTTGATGTTGAAGCTGCGCGCCAGGCCGACCAAGGTGCGCACGAACACCTGATTTTCCGGCGAAGCGCTGAGATTCTCGACATAGGAGCCGTCGATCTTGACGGTATCGACATGCAGCATCTGCAGGTTGCGGAACGAGGTATAGCCGGCGCCGAAATCATCGATCGCCACGCGCACGCCCAGCTCACGCAGCTGTGAGACAAAGCGGGCATTCTCCTCGAAATGATGCAGGGCTGCGGTTTCGGTCAGCTCCACGATCAGCCGGTCGGCCACATCCTTGGCGGTGCGGACATACTCCACGAAATCCTGCAGCCAGGCCGGATCGCTGGCCGCCGTGCCCGAGACATTGACCGCCAGCGTCACTTTCTTGTGGGCCTTGAGCTGGGCGACGGTGGCTTCCAGCGCGAACCTGTCGATCAGATGGATGATGCCCATCTGCTCGGCGGCCGGCACGAAATGGCCGGCGCTGAGGATGGAGCCATCCGGCTTGGCCATGCGCAGCAGGCATTCATAATGCGATGTCTTGCGCGAACGGGCCTGCACGATGGGCTGATAGGCCAGCTTCAACCGACCCTCCTTCAGCGCCAGAACCACCTCGTCGGCGATCTGCATCTGGCGCAGACGCGCGGTTTCCCGGTGCGGCGAGGCCTGGTAGGCGGCAAAGCCGTCGCGGCCATTGGCGCGGGCCTTGTCCAGCGCCTGTTCGGCGCGCAGCATGGCTTCCTGGCTGGTCGAAGCCGCCTGGGGCAGCCATACCGCGCCCACGCTGCAGGTGGCCGCCACCATGCCGCTGCAAGTTTCCACGATGTTGGCGCGGACGCTGGCGCGCAGCCGCGACGCCACCACCGAAATCTCGCGTTCGGAGCAGTTTTTGAGGATGACGCCGAACTTGTTGCCGGCGATGCGGCCGATGATGTCGCTGCCGCGCAGGGTGCGGGACAGGCGCTCGCCCACCCCCATGATGACTTCCTCGCCGGCATCGAAACCGAAACTGTCATTGATCATCGCCAGCCGGTCGATGGAAGCGACCAGGAAGGCGCAATGGCGCGATTCCGACTTGGCGTTCTCGATCGCCGCCGCCAGTTCCTCGCGCAGCGCGTTGCGGTTGAGATGGCCCGTGAGTTCGTCGCGGGTGGCAAGATAGCTGAGCCGGCGCACTTCCAGCGAACGCTCGGTGGTGTCGCGCATCAGCCCGATCAGCCGCAGCGTGCGGCCGTCTTCGCCGCCCATGCGCGTACCCGCCATGGTGAAGCCGACCGCGCCCATGGCGGAGGCGAATTCGATGTCGAGTTCGAAGGTGCTGGAGCCGGTGCCGCGCATGTCCAGTACCGCGAGCAAAGCGGCGCGCCGTTCCGGCGCGATATTGTCGAGGAAGTTGCAGGCATCGCGCGCGTCCAGATGCAGCGGCACGATGTCGGTGGCGCCGTCCCAGGCAATGACGCCGTCGGACACGTTCCAGTCGAAGGCCGCGGCGCCGGCGGCCTGGGCCGACAGGCGCAGCCGCAGCTCATCCTCCAGCGAGGCCAACTGGGCGACTTCGTTTCGCTTCTGCAATGCCGCGTTCAACACAGGTCCACCATCCAGGGCCGGTTTCTCCGGCCTTTGCTGGCTTTCAGTATGACGAGCCGGGCTTAAGAAAGCGGGAATCGAAAAGGCGCCGCGCCGCGGCGCA
>CAMCWK010000039.1 GCA_945882615.1 Rhizobium sp. Q54
CTGATCGTGGAAGACAGCGTCACCTGTTACGAGGGTGATCGCACACAGCGTCATGACTGGGGCTATGGCTGCGGCGCCTGTCCGGCCTGTGAACTGCGCGCCGCCGGATATCTCCGATACATGTCCCATGACCTATAGCGTCAAAGAAATTTATTACACGCTGCAGGGCGAGGGCGCGCAGACGGGCCGCGCCGCGGTCTTTCTGCGCTTTGCGGGCTGCAACCTGTGGAGCGGCGTGGAACAGGATCGCCATGACGCGGTCTGCCAGTTCTGCGATACGGATTTTGTGGGAACGGACGGTCCGGGTGGCGGCAAGTTCGCTGACGCGCCGACGCTGGCCCGCGCCGTGGCAGCGGCCTGGCCGGGCGAGGCGCGCGGCAAGCCCTATGTGGTCTGCACCGGCGGCGAACCGTTGCTGCAACTCGACCGTGCCGCCATTGCCGCGCTGAAAGAGCAGGGATTTGAGATCGGAATTGAAACCAACGGCACGCTGTTGCCGCCGCCTGGTCTCGACTGGATCTGCGTCAGTCCCAAAGCGGACGCGCAGCAGAAGCTGATGCGGGGCAACGAACTGAAGCTGGTCTATCCGCAGGCTGGCGCCCCGCCGGAGCGCTTCGCGGGGCAGGATTTCCAGAATTTCTTCCTGCAACCGATGGACAATGAAAATCGCGCAGCCAACACCGAGGCCGCCACCGCCTATTGCCTGGCCCACCCGCAATGGCGGCTGTCGCTGCAAACCCACAAGCTGATCGGTATTCGCTAGAAGCGAGTGACGATCTTGTCCATGTCGGGACGCGGGCGCTCTTCCAGCGCGTCTTTCGCGGTGCCGATATAGATGAAGCCCGCCACCCGTTCGCCCGGCTTCAGGCCCATTCTGGCCTTCACGTCGGGGTGATAGGCGTACCATTCGGTCAGCCAGTTGCCGACAAAGCCCAGCGCCGTGGCCGCGATCAGGATGTTCTGGCACACCGCGCCGGCCGACAGCTCCTGTTCCCAGAGCGGAATCTTGTGCTGTTCACGCGCCGCCGATATCACGCCGATCACCAGGGGTGCGCGCAGCAGCCGGCCGCGTTCTTCCTCTACCTGCTTGGCCCGTTCGCCTTCGGCTTGCAGGACATCGGCCAATATGTCGCCGAAGCGCTCGCGGCCCTTGCCTTCAAAAACGATAAAGCGCCAGGGAAACAGCTTGCCATGATCGGGCGTGCGCGCTCCGGCCAGCAAAATCTCCTCGACCTGCTTTTTTGAGGGCCCGGGGACCGTCATCGCCTTGGCCGAACCGGAACGGCGCGTCAGCAGCAGATCCAGGGCGTGTGGCGCGGGATGGTTGAACGTGTCGCCTTTAGACATGCAGCCTTGATATCAGGCCGACAGCCGGTCGCAAGTGCCCGGTATCTCGCTGCCCTTCAGCGCGCAGAAGTGCGAAACCGGGACACCCTTCAGAAAGAGAGACCCGGAAAAATACTTTCCCGCCACATCGCCCTCGAAAACGAAGCCCTGGCTGTCCTGGGTCATGACCAGGTGACGGTCCTCCAGGCTCCAGCGTCCGCTCATGGTGGGCTGGGTGCGCCGGCCGCTCGCGGCCCGGCGCGCATCCTCCTGGTAGGTGCCGTCCTGGCTTACCTTCCAGCTGAAGACCATGCCGGGGAAGGCATCGGGGATCAGGATGGTCCATTCCCCCGCCAGTTCGTCGGCGGGGGCCGCCAGCGCCGGTCCGGTCATCATGGGGGGCAACAGCAACAGCAAAGCCGCCATCAGGCGGACAACCGTATGTCTCAGGGCAGTCATGCAAGCCTCGAATATGGACGGGTGTTGACCCATATTAACATCTGCCCGGGAAAAAAGCCCGATTTTGGGCGTTTTGAAATTCTACAAACTTCCGTGGTAAAAGCTCCGCTCTCAAGGATACACATGCCCAGCCCGCGCGAGAAAGTCTCTACCGTCGATCCCATCTGGAGCAGCTTGCGCCAGCAGGCCGAAGCCATGGCCGCGCGCGAGCCCACTCTGGCGGGTTTTGTCCATGCCACCATCCTGCAGCATGAGCGGCTGGAGCAGGCACTGTCCTACCATCTGGCCCGCAAGCTGGGCGGGGAGGATCTCAGCCCGCTGGCGATCCGCGAAATGTTCGACGATGCCATGGCGGTCGATTCCAGTCTGGGCGCGGCGGTGCGCGCCGACCTGTCGGCGGTGTTCGAGCGCGATCCAGCCTGCCATTCCTATGTCGATGCTTTCCTGTTCTACAAGGGCTTCCATGCCCTGGAGAGCTACCGCGTCTCCCACTGGCTGTGGAGCAATAGCCGCCAGGCCATGGCCTTGTTCCTGCAAAGCCGCATCTCCCAGCTTTTCGCGGTGGACATCCATCCCGCTGCGAAGGTAGGCCGCGGCATCATGCTGGATCATGCCACCGGTATCGTGATCGGCGAGACCGCGGTGGTGGAAGACGATGTCTCCATTATGCAGGGCGTCACCCTGGGCGGAACCGGCAAGGAAAGCGGCGACCGCCATCCCAAAATCCGTCGCGGCGTGCTTCTGTCGCTGGGCGCCAAGATCCTGGGCAATATCGAGATCGGCGAATATAGCCGCGTCGGCGCCGGTTCGGTGGTGCTGAAAGCGGTGCCGCCGCACTGCACCGCCGTGGGCGTGCCCGCCAAGCTGGTCAATTGCGATTGCGGCGAGCGTCCCTCCCATCAGATGGATCATTTCATCGAGGAATTGCCGGGGGATACGGGCTAGACGAAAGCGGTTGAAATCGCCATCCAGCCGTGCGAGTTGGGGGCGTCCATTGATGAGGAACGGCTTTGACCCGCAGCGAAATCTGGCGCCTGGAAAAATACCTGCGCAACCTGTTCCGTCTCGACACCATCACCATCGTCGAGCGCCCCAAGCAGCAGGACAGTGTCGAAGTGCAGGTCAATGGCGAATTCGTCGGTGTGCTGTTCAAGGACGAGGAAGACGGCGAAGTCTCCTACGCTTTCAACATGGCGATCCTGGAAATGGATTTGCCCGAACCGCCAGCCGCGCGCTAGCCGTCAGCGACGTTCGAATTTCCGGATCAGCGCGTTGACGCCGCCGGACAGTTCGCGCCAGCGGGCCAGATAGGCGCGTTTGAAGCGGTAGGAAAAATTCAGATTGTCCGCCAGCGGCTGGTCGATCGCCAGGCAGTTGGGGCTGGGCAGGCTGTTGCCGGCCCGCTCGCACAATAGCAGCACCAGGCCACTATCGCTCTCGCCGGCGAACAGATCACTCTGCTCGTAGCCGGAATTCTTGCGGAAGGCATATTGCGTCAGCCCGAAGGGCCCCGCCGCGCCCTCGCGGTTCACCAGATAGGGCCCATAAATTCGCTGCAGGCGCGCCCGTGGCGCCAGACTGTTGGCATCGCCCCGAAGGCTCATGTGAATGACCGGCGAATCCGGAGCGTTGCCCAGGAACAGGTTGGCCTCCTCATCGGAATAGCCGCGAAAGGACGGAAACAGTGCCGCGAGCGCCACGCTCTCCTGATTGCCGCCGGCCCGGGCGGCGGCGTTTTCGAGATAGTTGGCGGGAATGGCGAAGGCGCTGCCGCGCACCGTCAGGGTCACGATGTCCGACTCGCCCGTCAGGGCGGCAGCCGGCCGGGGACCGGGACGCAGGTACCAGCCCAGGAACAGGGCCGAGAGCAGCGCGATGGCGACGAAAAAGGCCAAGGGCAGCCACCAGCCGGAATGCTGGTGAATGTCGTCGCGTTGCCCCGTATTGCTCATGGACGCCAAGCTTAACATCGCCAGGAGCCCGCGCGGGGCAGGGTTGCCCAATTCTTGCGATGCGTGACCTGGAAACATCATTTTCGCGTCATTTCAGGACATGTCAGTTTTATTCAAGGCCGCAGCGGCTTTTGCTTTCGCCGCGCTGTTATCCGGGAACCTTCCGCCGCTTAGCCCCCAGTGGCGGGCCGTGGCGGCTGATCTGCACCAGGCCCAGCCCCAGGCCAAGGTGAAGGCAGCCGTCTTTTCTCTGTTCCACAACAAGAAAGGCTGAGCCTAAGGGGCATCCATGCATAATCTTATTCTGGCACTGTTCCTGCTCGCGGGCGGGCTGACCCTGTCGGGCATCGTGGCCAACACCTATCGCCTGCTGGCCAGCAAGCCCGAAGGGCGGCTGGCGACCTTGGCCTATTATGGCGTGATGCTGCTCGCCGGCCCCAGCGTGCTGTTCGAGAACTCCACCCGCTCCTTCCGCAAGAAGGAATGCTCAGGCGCGGCTTACAGCTTTGCTGTCGGGCTGGCGGCCTATTGGGCCTTCATTCTGGGTCTGGCCATGATGAACCTGGGCGAGACTCTTTAAAAAAAAGAGCGCGGGTCCGACCGCGCTCTTTCTCCATTTCACAAAACCGTGAGCATCGACGCCACCAGCGGATGGCGGACAATGTCGCCCTCCGCCAGGCGCACCACCGGAACATCCGGCAACTTGTCCAGCTTGCCCGCGATATCGGCCAGGCCGGAAATGCCCGGCAGCAAATCGGTCTGGTCGGGATCGCCGGTCAGCACCATGGTCGAACGCCAGCCCAGCCGGGTCAGCAGCATTTTGATCTGGGTGTAGGTGCAGTTCTGCGCCTCATCGATCACCACAAAACATTCGCTCAAGGTGCGGCCGCGCATGTAAGCCACCGGCGCGATTTCGATGATGCCGTCCGCCAGCATCGCCTTCAGCCGCTTGGTGCCGAGCCGTTCGGTGAGGGCGTCGTAGAGCGGGCGCAGGTAGGGCGCCAGCTTCTCCTGCAGGTCACCGGGCAGGAAACCCAGGCTTTCACCCGCTTCTACCGCCGGACGTGACAGCACGATGCGCTGCACCTTGCCCGATTCCAGCGCTTCGACCGCCTTGGCAATGGCCAGATAGGTCTTGCCGGTACCGGCTGGTCCCAGGGCGAGAATGACGCTGTTGGTGTCGATCGCATCCATCAGCTGCTGCTGGGCCGGGCTCATTGCCCGGATGTTTTTTACATACTTTCGGTCTCGGAATTGGCCATCGGGATCGTGCGGCGTCCAGCCTTTGT
This sequence comes from Rhizobium sp. Q54, assembly GCA_945882615.1. Classification (GTDB taxonomy): domain Bacteria; phylum Pseudomonadota; class Alphaproteobacteria; order Micropepsales; family Micropepsaceae; genus Rhizomicrobium. Next base: position 5,027 of record CAMCWK010000039.1, read on the forward strand.
TTTGGCTTGGGCGGCCCGGAAAAAGCGGATGCACATTTTCTTGAGCGTAGGCAGAGTCACGCGACTTCGAACGCATGGAGCGTTTGGCCATAAGTACTCCCGATGTGTGGTGCTTGTGAGCGAGGGGGCGGGGCTGTCCGGTGTCCCGGCCCTTGGAATTCGTGGCGAACGCAGTGCGAGAAGCACCAGTGCCGTAACCCCCTCAAAATGCAGGCGGCGAATCGTACCGCCTGTTTCAAGGGTATCTATTTTCGGGACGCTGTGTGTGAATAATTGAACGCGGTTTCACAAAAGGGATGCGAATGCCGATTTATGCGCTGGATGGCGTGATGCCACAGATTGCGGAAGGCTGTTTTGTCGCGCCCGATGCCGTTCTGATCGGAAAGGTGCGGTTGCTGAAAGGCGCGAGCATCTGGTTCGGCGCTGTGCTGCGCGGCGACAATGAGTGGATCACTGTGGGCCAGGACTCGAATGTCCAGGATCATAGCATCATTCACGCCGATCCGGGACAGCCAGTTGAAATCGGCCGCGGCGTGACCATCGGCCACCGGGTCATCATCCATAGCGCCATCGTCGGGGACCAGTCGCTGATCGGCATGGGGGCGACCTTGCTGAACCGCGTCCGGATCGGGTCGCAGTCGCTGGTCGGGGCAGCATCGCTGGTCACCGAGGGCAAGAGCTTCGAGGACGGCAAGATGATCCTGGGATCGCCGGCCAAGGCCATGCGCGATCTGACGCCGGAGCAAGTGACGGGCATAAAGATGTCAGCGGAGATCTATGTGGCGAACGCGCTGCGTTATGTCAGCGGCCTCAAGCCCGCCTGACGGCCCGTTTTTCCGGTCCGGTATGTTCGACCGGGCGGCTCCACATCCGGCGGATGCGTGCGTCGCTTTCCGGGCCGAAGTTGAACCAAGCCGCCTTGTCATGCGCGGCATCCACGATGAACAGCGTGTCGATCTTGCCCAGCTTCTGCACCAGCGCGTTGCGGATGGTGTTGATCGAGGCATCGCTGGACAGGACCCAGGACTGAGGCATGAAGCGATGGGCCTGGCCGAGATTGAAAATCTCTTCTTCCAGGCCGCTGATGGAGCTGGATTTCATGTCGGCGATGATGACGAAGTGCGAGGGATGGCCGTCCGCTTCCGGTTCGCTGCGGCCAAAGCGATGCGGCGCGGCCGAGTGTTCAACAGCCGGTTCAGCAGCCGGTACCGCCTGTTCGGCTTGGGCGCTCTGGAAGAGGGGAGCCAGTTCAGGGTCTTCGATGGCGGGATGAAACTGTTCCTCGCCGGCGCGCGCGATCAGCGAATGGTCTGCCAGCCGGTTCTCGGCATGGAAGCCCTGCATCTGTTCCAGGGTATAGGGGCCATAAACTCGGCCGCCGACGCTGATTGTCCAGGATTCCGCCATGACACACTGAATGGAGTTTCAGGAGCAGCCTAGCGGCCAATGGTTACCCATTGGTTGCGATGGGGCCAAACCCCGAGCCGCCAACGACAAACCACACCTTTAATTAATCAGGCTTGCGCAGGGGGAATGCGATGGAACCGAGAGATAAAAGTTCCGCCGCAGGGCCAAAGGTCAATTGACGCTGTAGTCGCTCACAGCCCAGCCGCCATTCTCGTAATTCAGGGTGACGGTTTCCACCGCTGCCGCCTTGCGGGCAAAAACGGTGTCGTAGCGCACCACGGCGGTATTGCTGCGGCTGAGGTCTATCGACTTCAGGCCGCGGCTGGCGACGGCGCCCAGGGGCGCCCGCTTTGTGGCGGCGTCGGAAGCCCAGGCATCATTCTTGTGGCGCGCCTTGAAAGCGGCGCCCGCCTCGCTCCAGCTCTGGGTGTAGTTCTTGTCATCCACCAGCACCAGCCATTGCCGCGCCCGGTCGTCGGGCGCGGGCACCGCGCCGCTGATGCGGCGGGCCGGCGCTTGCGAGAAAGCGGGCACGGCGGTGGTGAAGATCAGCGCAAAGGCTAGAAGACAGCGGGCAATCATATTGGCCTCGAATACATGCAATCTATCGCCAGTATAACGCAGCTGGTCCCAAAGGGTTCAGGCGGGAGTCAGCGGCGCTTAGTATGTGCGCGCCTTGGGCGGGATATATTCGACATCGTTGGTCAGGGTGTAGGTGTGCACCGGGCGGTAATCGATTCTGGTTTTGCCTGTGTTCACGTCCAGCCACGCCAGCGTGTGTTTCATCCAGCCTTCGTCGTCGCGGTTGGGGAAATCCTCGCGGGCATGGGCGCCGCGGCTTTCCGGGCGGTTGACCGCGCCGGCCACGGTGACGGCGGCTTGCTGGATCAGATTGTCAAACTCGAGCGTCTCCACCAGGTCGGTGTTCCAGATCAGCGAACGGTCGGTAATACCGATCTCTCCGCGCCGGGCATAGATATCGGCGATGCGGCGGTTGCCGGCTTCCAGGCTTTCGCCGGTGCGGAACACAGCGGCGTCTTCCTGCATCGCCTTCTGCATGGCGGCGCGCATCACGGCGGTGGGCGTGCCGCCCTTGGCATGACGCAGCCGGTCGAAGCGGTCCAGCGCCTCCTGGCCGGCATCCTTTTCCAGGTCCTGATGCGTTTCGATGCCCTGCAGGGATTTGGCGGCCTGCATGCCGGCGGCCTTACCGAACACCACCAAGTCGATCAGCGAATTGGAGCCCAGACGGTTGGCGCCATGCACCGAGACGCAGGCCGCTTCACCGACCGCCATCAGTCCGTGCACCACGGTATCGGGATTGCCGTCCTTCAGGGTCAGCGCCTCGCCGGTATAGGCGCAAGGGATGCCGCCCATGTTGTAATGCACGGTGGGCAGCACCGGGATCGGCTCCTTGGTGACATCGACGCCCGCGAAGATGCGGGCGCTTTCCGAAATGCCGGGCAGGCGCTCGGCAATGATCTTGGGGTCCAGATGCGACAGATGCAGGTGGATATGGTCCTTGCCGGGGCCGACGCCGCGGCCCTCGCGGATTTCGATGGTCATGGCGCGGCTGACCACGTCACGCGAGGCCAGGTCCTTGGCGTTGGGGGCATAGCGTTCCATGAAACGCTCGCCTTCGGAGTTGGTCAGATAGCCGCCTTCGCCGCGCACACCTTCGGTGATCAGGACGCCGGCGCCGAAAATGCCGGTGGGGTGGCACGGCACGAACTCCATGTCCTGCAGCGGCAGGCCGGCGCGCAGCACCATGGCGTTGCCGTCGCCGGTCTGGGTATGGGCGCCTGTGCAGCTGGCATAAGCGCGGCCATAGCCGCCAGTGGCCAGAATGACCTTGTGGGCGCGGAAGCGGTGGATAGTGCCGTCGTCGAGATTCCACGCCATCACGCCGCGGCAGGCGCCGTCTTCCATGATCAGGTCGAGGGCGAAATACTCGATGAAGAAATTGACCTCATGCTTGACGCACTGGCCATACAGGGTGTGCAGCATGGCGTGGCCGGTGCGGTCGGCGGCGGCGCAGGTGCGCTGCACGATGCCCTTGCCGTAATTGCTGGTCATGCCGCCAAATGCGCGCTGGTAGATCTTGCCTTCCTCGGTGCGGCTGAAGGGCATGCCGAAATGCTCCAGCTCGTACACCGCTTCCGGAGCGTTGCGGCAGAGATATTCGATCGAGTCCTGGTCGCCCAGCCAGTCCGAACCCTTGACGGTGTCGTACATATGCCAGCGCCAGTCGTCCTCGCCCATGTTGCCGAGCGAGGCCGCGACGCCGCCCTGCGCCGCCACGGTGTGGCTGCGGGTGGGAAACACCTTGGTGATGCAGGCGGTCTTCAGGCCGCGCGCGGCGCATTCCAGCGTGGCGCGCAATCCCGCGCCGCCGGCGCCGACAACGACGACATCAAAAGTGTGATCGACAATATCATAGGCGGGCATGAAAGGTCCTAGAAAACGGAAATGCGCAACAGCGCGATGAGGCAGGCTGAACCCGTGGCGAGCACGAACAGGCGCACCGTCAGGAACAGAAAAATCTTCATGCCGGCGGAATGGATGTAATCGTCGATCACGACCTGTACGCCCAGCGCCGCGTGATAAAGCGAGATGATGACAAAGGACGCCATCAGGATGGCGTTGACCGGCTGGGCGAAGAATTGCAGCGGCGCGGAGGTGGTGGTGCCCGACAGGCCGATCGCGACATAGCCGAACCATAGCGACAGGGGCGCCAGGGCGACCGCGGTGATGCGTTCACGCCAGAAATGGCCGGTGCCCGAATGTGACGAACCCAGGCCCTTAACGCGGTGCAGCGGGGTTTGCAGGGATTTCATTGCAGGTACCCCCCGTGACCGGTCCAGACGATGGCGAAGATGATGAGGGCGGTCAGGAAGGAGAGGGCGAAGATGATCACGCTGTTGCGCTCTGCGATCTTTTTGTCGAAGCCATAACCCAGGTCCCAGGCCAGGTGCCTGAGCCCATTGAAGAAGTGATAGGCCAGCGACCAGGTGACGCCGAACAGCACCAGCATGCCCAGCGGCGAGGCGGCCAGGGCCATGAAGGTCTGGTAGCCGCCGTCGAGCCCGTTCGAAATGGCGACCAGCCACCAGGCCAGGATCAAGGCACCGACCGTCAGCGCCATGCCGGTGGCGCGATGGGTGATGGAGGTCATCATCGTGACCGGCCAGCGATAGATCGTGAGATGGGGTGAAAGCGGGCGGGTGGCCTGGGCCGGTACTTGCGGGTTTTCCGCCATAAAAGCCTTCCAAAACGAACAAAAAAACGAAGCGGGGCGGAGTGTAGGGGTGGGGCAGCGCCAGTTCAACCGGACTTGCCGCAGAGCCGCTATCGCATTGGCACGCATCGGGGGGCGCCGCCCGCGATTCGGCGTGTCTTGCGGCGCAGGGCGGAATCCGGCACTTACAGCCACATGGCTCGCCCCGTCCTGATCGCCCCTTCCATCCTGTCCGCCGACTTTTCCAAGCTGGGGGCGGAGATCGGGGCCATTGAAGCGGCAGGGGCGGACTGGATTCATGTCGATGTGATGGACGGCCATTTTGTTCCCAACATCACCATTGGCCCGGCCGTGGTGAAGGCGCTGAAGCCCCACGGCAAGAAGCCGTTCGACGTGCATCTGATGCTCGCGCCGGTCGACCCTTTTATTGATGCCTTCGCCGATGCCGGCGCCGACGGGCTGACCGTGCATCCGGAAAGCGGCCCACATGTCCACCGCACGCTCCAGCATATCCGCAAGCTGGGCAAGAAGGCGGGCGTGGTCCTCAATCCCGGAACGCCGATCGACGCGCTCGACAATCTGATGGATTTGGTGGACCTGATCCTGATCATGAGCGTCAATCCGGGCTTCGGCGGCCAGAGCTTCATCGAAAGCCAGCTGGAAAAGATTGCGGGCGCACGCAAACGCATCGATGCGACCGGCCGGGACATCGCGCTGGAAGTCGATGGCGGCATCACACCGCAAACCGCAAAGCGCGCGATCGCCGCCGGCGCCACCGTGCTGGTCGCCGGCACGGCCGTGTTCCAGGGCGGGCCATCGCGTTATGCCGATAACATCAAAGCCTTGAGGGGTTAGGGGTGCAGGCGCAGCAGCTCCTGCCGCTCCTTCCCGAACTGACAAGGGCCGGCATTCGCCGTGGCACTGCCCCGTTCCAGACCTGGTGGCGGCGCGGCTGGATTTATCGCCGCTTCCTCAAGGGACAGCTTGCCGACCATATCGTGTTCCATCCCTGGGATGCACTGCCGCGCCGGCTGGAAGATGCCGACAGCCTGCTGCGCGGGCGCTTCCGCTTTCATGGCCAAAGCGTGGACGTGCCCGAAGGGGTTTCGGTGTTCGACCTCAAACCGCCCAATGCCGCCTGGCACGAAGCGCTGCACAGTTTTGCCTGGCTTCCGGCGCTGTCCACCGCCGGGGGTGATCCTTCGCGGCGCCTGGCCACCAACCTGATCGGCCAGTGGATCAAGCGTCACGGCAAGTATTCGCAAGCCGTCTGGGCGCCGCATATCATGGCGCGGCGGCTGGCGCATGTCTTTAGCCACGGACGGCTGGTGATCCTGAACTCTGAAATGATGTGGCGCTCGCGCCTGTTCGTGTCCCTGCGCGAGCAGTGCAAGATGCTGGAGCGCATCTCGATGGAAGCGCCCGACGGCCTGCCGCGCCTGGAAGCCGCCGCGGTTCTGGCGCTGTCGGGCCTGTGCCTGGACGACAGTCGCAAGCGGCTGGAAACCGGACTGGCGCGGCTGGAAAGCGAGATCGAACGCCAGATATTGGCCGATGGCGGTCATGTGAGCCGCTCGCCCGAAGCGCTGCTCTCGGCCTATCGCCATGTGATCATGGTGATGGAAGCCCTGAGTGCGGTAAATGAAGAGCCGCCGCACGGGTTGCGCAACGCCCATGACCGCATGGCGCCGATGCTGCGCTTCTTCCGTCATGCCGACGGCGCGCTGGCGCTGTTCAATGGAGGGGCGGAAGGCGATCCGCGCATGATCGCGGGGCTGCTCGCGCGGGACGATATTCGCGGCCAGCCCTTTCATCATGCGCGTCACAGCGCCTATCAGCGCCTGACGGCGGGACGCGCGCTATGCCTGCTGGATTGCGGCAAGACGCTGGAGGGCGCCTTTGCGATTGGCGCCCATGCCGGGGCGGGGGCGTTTGAACTGTCGTCGGGCAATGACCGTATTGTGGTCAATTGCGGCTCCGGCGGCCTTACGCATCAGGCCTGGAATGCGGCGCTGCGCGCAACCGCGGCCCATTCCACCCTGACGCTGTGCGACACATCCAGCGCCCATATTCTTCCGGCCGGCATCGCGCGCGATCTGCTGGGACCGCGCCTGATGGGCGGGCCCAAAGAGCCGGTGTCGCGGCGGGTCGAGACGCCGCAAGGCTGGACGGCGGAAGCGATGCATGACGCTTATGCCGAGCAGTTCGGCCTGCGCCATGAACGCCAGATCACCATGTCGCCGCAAGGACTGATGGTGACGGGGCGCGACCGGCTGGTGCCGGTGGATGAAAGGGGATCTGCAGGGCTGAACTTTGCCGTGCGCTTTCATATCCACCCCGATGTGCGCGTTTCGCGGCTGGAGGGCGGCGGCATCCTGCTTAAGCTGCCGGGCGGCGAGGGGTGGCGGTTCCGCGCGGGCGGGGGCAACCTGGAGGTGGAGGAAAGCGTCTATCTGGGCGGTCCCACCGTGCGCCGGGCCGAGCAACTGGTTATCAGCGGCACGACCAAGGATTCACCTGCGGAAATCGCATGGGTGTTCGAGCAGATTGTCGCGTAATGCCAGGGTTGTTCGCAGCAGTCCCGCCATGTCAAAATAGCCGCAAATCACTCGTGCTTTCAGGAGTTTGCCCGTAATGGTCGAGATCATGCTGCCCAAGGCCAGCCGGGTGAAAAAGGGCAAGGTGTGGCCCGCGGAAAAAGCCGCCAACGGCAAGAAGCCCAAGCGCGCCAAGGAATTCAAAGTCTATCGCTATGATCCGGATGCGGGTGGCAATCCCACCGTCGATACCTACACGGTTGATCTGGACAGCTGCGGGCCGATGGTCCTGGACGCGCTGATCAAGATCAAGAACGAGATCGATCCGACCCTGGCCTTCCGCCGCTCGTGCCGCGAAGGCGTGTGCGGTTCCTGCGCCATGAACATCGCCGGCGGCAACACGCTGGCCTGCACCAAGGCGATCAATGACGTTTCGGGTGCGGTTGCGGTCTATCCCCTGCCGCACATGCCGGTGGTCAAGGATCTGGTGCCCGACCTGAGCAATTTCTATGCGCAATATTCCTCCATCCAGCCCTATCTTCAGACCAACACCGCGGAGCCGGAAAAGGAATGGAAGCAGACGCCGGAAGACCGCGCCAAGCTGGACGGTCTTTACGAGTGCATTCTATGCGCCTGCTGCTCGACCTCATGCCCCAGCTATTGGTGGAATTCCGAACGCTATCTGGGCCCGGCGGCCTTGCTGCAATCCTATCGCTGGCTGATCGACAGCCGTGACGAACAGGTGGGCGAGCGGCTGGACGATCTGGAAGACCCCTTCCGGCTGTACCGCTGCCACACCATCATGAACTGCGCCAACACCTGTCCCAAGGGGCTCAACCCCGCCCAGGCGATTGGCGAGATCAAGCAGATGATGGTCAAAAGAAAAGCCTGATGTTTCCCGAACGGCTGGCCAAGGGCTATCAGGCGTTTCTGGGCGGGCGGTTTGTCTCCGAGCGCGCCCGCTATCAGGAACTGGCGGGACTGGGCCAGAAGCCCAGCATCATGGTGATGGGCTGCGTCGACAGCCGGGTGTCGCCGGAAGTGATTTTCGATGCCGCGCCAGGGGAAATCCTGGTGGCGCGCAATGTCGCCAACCTGGTGCCGCGCTATGAACCGGGCGGCGGCCAGCATGGCGCCAGCGCGGCGCTGGAATTTGCGGTGCGGGCGCTGAAGGTTGAACACATTATCGTGCTGGGCCATGCCTTCTGCGGCGGCATCAAGGCCTTTGTCAGCGATGCCGCGCCGCTGAGCGAAAGCGACTTCATCGGAAAATGGATGAGCCAGATCGCGCCGGCCGCGCAAGCCATCGGGCCCCAGGGCGAGGAGGGCGAGGAGAGCTATCTGCGCAAGCTGGAATTCGCCTCGGTGGAACTCAGCCTCAAAAACCTGATGACCTTTCCCTTCGTGAAGTCGGCGGTGGAGAAGGGCGAGCTGCACCTGCACGGCGCCTATTTCGGCGTGGCTTCGGGCAGGCTGTTGATCCGCAATGAGTTGACCGGGGCTTTTGAGCCGGTGGAAGACTAAGCGCGAGGAATTTTGGCCTCTGGCTAGGAGCGCCGAGCGACGTGGACTGAAGAGTCCATGAGCGAGTTCATAGCGGCAGCGTATGAACGCGACGACGCCAGAGGGCAAAAGGACCGCGCTTAGGCGGTCCGGCTTTGCAGGCGGCGCCATAACAGGGCGCCGGCCATGTTGGCCAGCCAGCCGTGCGGGTTGGCACCGACAACTTTGACCACCATCTGCACCAGTTTCTGGATATGGCGGCGGTGATAGACCGTCATGCTGGCATGCGCCGACATGCGGGAATATTTCTTGCGCTTGTAAGGCGTTATCGCCTCTTTCTCAGGCGGAACATTAGCGCAGTAATAGGCATAGGCCAACTCGTCATCGTCGCTTTCGCGCACCCGGCCGATGGCGATCTTGAGCCGGGTCCAGAAGCCGATATCCGGCTCGGTCTGTGCGTTCAGGATGTCATAGAACATCTTGTAGTGGCGGTACTCGTCGGCGGCGACGCGGCCGGCGATTTCCTTCAGCACCGGCTCCTCGGTCGCATCCCGGATGGCGGTGTAATAGGACGAGGTGCCGCTCTCCACCACGCAGCGGGCGACCATCTCGCCCCGGCGGGAACCGCGTACCGAGGCTTCCGCGCCGCCCTCGAAATGGGCGGGGGTGTAGCCCTTGCGGAAGCGCACAAAGGCTTCCTCGAGCTTGAAGGTCGGGTCCGCCATTTCGGCCCAGCGTCCCAGGGCGCGGCCGTGCTGGCTTTCCTCGCGGCCCCATTGTTCCAGGGCGGTCATGGTTTCCTGGCTGCCGGCAAACACCCGCTTGAGGTAGGTGACGTAGTCGGGGGCGTTGTATTCGACCAGGGCGGCCGCCTTGATGGCGCACAGCAGGGTCTGGTCGACCTCTTGGGGGTCGAACAGTGACCAATGGACATCGTCCATCGTCCAGCCCTGCTTGTAGACGGGTGCGACCGTCATGTCCGAAGTCCTGCCTGTTTTGTGACTGTATAGCAAAACCGGCTCCCAGACCGAAAGGGCGGAAGTTCCCAATTCGTCAGTCTACGTCTTAACGTCGTTAAAAGGCAGCCCGGACCAGCTTGAGGTCGTCCACCAGTTGACCCGCCTTCTGGCGGTCCTTGTCGGTCTTGGCGGCGATCTCGTCTTCCTGGGCGTCGGATATGCGCTGGTCCAGCACGGCCAGGTCCAGCTCGGTCATCGGGATGGCTTCCTCGGCCAGAACCGTGATCTTGGTCGGGCTGATCTCGGCAAAGCCGCCGCGGATGAAATAGCGGTCATCCTTGCCGTCATTCTGCACGTCGATCATGCCGGCGCGAAGGGTGGAGACGAGGGGTGAATGGCCCGCCATCACGCCCATATAACCTTCGGTGCCGGGCACGGTGACCATGTCGGCCTGCGTCGACAGCAGCAGCCGTTCCGGGGAAACCAGGTCGAAGGCGATCTTGGCGGCCACGGCTTAGGCGGCCTTCGAGGTTTCGGACGCCATCTTCGCCGCCTTGGCCACGACTTCCTCGATCGGGCCGACCATGTAGAAGGCCTGCTCGGGCAGGTGGTCGTATTCGCCGTCCACGATCGCCTTGAAGCTGCGGATGGTGTCGGCCAGTTCGACGAACTTGCCGGGGGTGTTGGTGAACTGTTCGGCCACGAAGAAGGGCTGGCTGAAGAAGCGGCTGATCTTGCGGGCACGCGCCACGGTCAGCTTGTCGTCTTCCGACAGTTCGTCCATGCCCAGAATGGCGATGATGTCCTTCAGCGCCTTGTAGGACTGCAGCACTTCCTGCACCCGGCGGGCAACGGTGTAATGCTCTTCGCCGATCACCTGGGGATCGAGAATACGCGAGGTGGAGTCCAGGGGATCGATCGCCGGGAAAATCGCCTGGGCCGCGATGTCACGTGACAAGACGGTGGTGGCGTCCAAATGCGCGAAAGAGGCGGCAGGCGCCGGGTCGGTCAGGTCGTCGGCCGGCACATAAATCGCCTGCACCGAGGTGATCGAGCCCTTGTTGGTCGAGGTGATGCGCTCCTGCAGGTTGCCCATCTCGGTCGCGAGCGTCGGCTGGTAACCCACGGCGCTCGGGATACGGCCCAGCAGCGCCGACACTTCCGAGCCGGCCTGGGTGAAGCGGAAGATGTTGTCGATGAACAGCAGCACGTCCTTGCCTTCGACGTCGCGGAAATATTCCGCGACCGACAGGCCGGTCAGGGCCACACGGGCGCGGGCGCCCGGCGGCTCGTTCATCTGGCCATAGACCAGGGCGCACTTGGAGCCTTCGGTCGAGCCGTTCTTCTTGGGATCGACGTTCACGTTGGACTCGATCATCTCGTGATAAAGGTCGTTGCCTTCGCGGGTGCGCTCGCCGACGCCGGCCAGCACCGAATAGCCGCCATAGGCCTTGGCGATGTTGTTGATCAGCTCCTGCATGGTGACGGTCTTGCCGACGCCGGCGCCGCCAAACAGACCGATCTTGCCGCCCTTGGTGTAGGGGCAGAGCAGGTCGATGACCTTGATGCCGGTGACCAGGATTTCCGTGGCGCCCGCCTGCTCGGCGAAGGTGGGGGCTTCGCGGTGGATGGACGACATGTTGGCCTGGCTGATGGGGCCAGCTTCGTCGATCGGCTCGCCGATCACGTTCATGATGCGGCCCAGGGTGGCGGGACCGACCGGCACGCGGATGGGTGCGCCGGTGTCGATGACTTCCTGACCGCGGGTCAGGCCCTCGGTGGTGTCCATGGCGATGGCGCGCACGGCGTTTTCGCCAAGATGCTGGGCGACTTCGAACACCAGGCGGACTTCCTTGCCGGTCTTGGCGTCGACGTTCTTGGTCTCCAGCGCGTTCAGGATCGCCGGCAGCTCGCCATTCTCGAAGGCGACGTCGACGACGGCGCCGATGACCTGGAGGAGTTTGCCCTTGGCGTTTGTCTTGGTGCTCATGGTGCTTTCTTTCCTTTAGACGGCGGAGGCGCCGGAGATGATTTCAATCAGCTCCTTGGTGATTTGCGCCTGACGGGTACGGTTCATCTGGATGGTGAGGGCTTTGATCATGTCGCCCGCATTGCGCGTGGCATTATCCATCGCGGTCATCTGGGCGGCGAAAAAGCCGGCCTGGTTTTCCAGCATGGCGGTCAGGATCTGAACGGAGATGTTCTGGGGCAGCAGCGCTTCCAGGATCGTGTCTTCATCGGGTTCGTAGTCATAGAACGGCGCGGGGCCGCCGCCCGCTTCCACCTGCGCCGGGATCAGCTGGCGCACGGTCGGGGTCTGGGTGACCACCGACTTGAAGGAGGAATAGACCAAAGTAACGACGTCGAATTCGCCATTGGTGTAGGCGTCCAGCACGCGGCTGGCGATGGGCTTGACCAGCGCCAGTCCGGGCGCCTTCAGGCCAACTTCATAGCTTTCGACATAGCGGTTGCCGTAGCTGCGCTTGAGCTGGTCGCGCGCCTTGCGGCCGATGGTGATGATCTTGACGTCTTTACCATCGGCAATCAGCGCCGCGATCTTCTCGCGCGCGGCGCGGACGATGCCGGAGTTGAAACCGCCGGCTAGGCCGCGGTCGGAGGTGGCGACAATCACCAGATGGCGCTTGTCGCTGCCGGTGCCTGCCAGCAGCAGCGGGGCCGAGGGGCCCGACACGCCGGCGGCCAGGTTGGCGATCACATTGGCCATGCCGCGCGCATAGGGGCGCGCCGCTTCGGCGGCCAGCTGGGCGCGGCGCAGCTTCGCCGCCGCCACCATCTGCAGCGCCTTGGTGATCTTCTGCGTGGACTTCACGCTTCCGATCCGTGTGCGCATTTCCTTGACGGATGCCATCTGGCTTTAAATCCTTAGGCGAAGGTCTTGGAGACTTCGGCCAGCGCGTCCTTCAGCATCTTTTCCAGATCGGGCGTCAGCGCCTTTTCCTTGCGGATGCCTTCCAGGAACTGCGGATAGCCGGACTTCAGCTTGGACAGCAGCGCCGTCTGGAACGCACCGACGCGGGCAGTGGGGAAGGGATCGAGATAGCCGCGGGTGCCGGCGTAAATCACTGCCACCTGCTCTTCGACCGCGAAGGGCTTGTACTGGGGCTGCTTGAGCAGCTCGGTCAGGCGCTCGCCGCGCGCCAGCATCTTCTGGGTCGAGGCGTCGAGGTCGGAACCGAACTTGGCGAAGGCCGCCATCTCGCGATACTGGGCCAGTTCGCCCTTGATCGGACCGGCGACGGTCTTCATCGCCTTGATCTGGGCCGAGGAACCCACGCGCGACACCGAGATGCCGACATTCACCGCCGGACGGATGCCCTGATAGAACAGGTCGGTCTCGAGGAAGATCTGGCCGTCGGTGATCGAAATCACGTTGGTCGGAATATAGGCCGACACGTCGTTGGCCTGGGTTTCGATGACGGGCAGGGCGGTCAGCGAGCCCGAGCCATTGTCTTCGTTCAGCTTGGCGGCGCGCTCGAGCAGGCGGCTGTGCAGGTAGAAAACG
>CAMCWK010000040.1 GCA_945882615.1 Rhizobium sp. Q54
GGCCGCGATCAACGCCGACTATCCGCGGGTGACGCATCCCGGCAGCTTCTCGCTGCCGACCCTGAAATTCGGCCCGGCCTTCCGCACTTTCATGGAAGCGATCCAGGGCCCGGACTTCAACCGCACCGTGTCGGAGAAGTTCGGCGTCGATCTTTCAGAGAAACCCACCATGGTGACGGCGCGCGGCGTTTCGGCGGCGCGCGACGGCCAGATCCACACCGATTCACGCACCAAGCTGGTGACGGTGCTGATCTATATGAACAATGACTGGGAAGCCAAGACGGGGCGGCTGCGCCTCTTGCGCGGGCCGGACAACCTGGAAGACGTGATCGCCGAAGTGCCGCCCGACCAGGGCACGCTGCTGGTCTTCAAGAACGAGCCCCATGCCTGGCACGGCTTTCACGCCTTCGAAGGCCCGCGCCGGGTGATCCAGCTCAACTGGGTGACGGACAAGGGCGTGGTGCGGCGCGAACAGTTCCGCCACCGTGTCAGCGCTTTCTTCAAACGCCTGCGCGGAAAACCCGCGCCAGAGCGGATGTGACCTGCCTGCACATTCTTACGCACAACAGACCACAAGGAGATGACATGACGCCGACGCCCAAACGCTTTTCCCGCCTTCTGCTTGCCGCCTGCTTCACGGTATCCATGACCGGCAGCGCCATGGCGCAAATGACCAAGCCCTTCGAGCCTTACAGCGGCCAGCCGGGCAAGGATGTGGTCTGGGTGCCCTCGCCGCAGGCGCTGGTCGACCGCATGCTCGACATGGCCAAGGTCACGCCCAAGGACTACCTGATCGATCTGGGCTCGGGCGATGGGCGCACGGTCATCACCGCCGCCAAGCGCGGCATCACCGCGATGGGCGTCGAGTTCAATCCCGACATGGTGGCGCTGTCCAAGCGCAATGCCGCCGATGCCGGCGTGTCCGGCAAGGCCACCTTCGTGCAGGGCGACATCTTCGAGACCGACTTCAGCAAGGCCGATGTCGTCACCATGTTCCTGCTCTCCAGCCTGAACCTGCGCCTGCGCCCCACCCTGCTGAACATGAGGCCGGGCACGCGGGTGGTATCCAACACCTTCGACATGGCCGAATGGGAGCCCGATGAATCCATTTCCGCCAGCCAGGAATGCTCCAGCTTCTGCCGCGCCATGCTCTGGATCGTCCCCGCCAAGGTCGGCGGCACCTGGCAGATGGGCAAGAACGAGCTGACCCTGTCGCAGAATTTCCAGATGCTGACAGGCAATGTGAACGCCGCCCCGATCAGCAACGGCAAGATGCGGGGCGCCGAAATCACCTTCGCCGCCGGTGGCAAGATGTATACCGGCCGCGTCAACGGCAACCGCATGGAAGGCTCGGCCTCGGACGGCAGCAAGTGGCAGGCGACGCGGCGCACGTAAGCACTCTTTCCAGCTTCGCAGACAAAACGGCGCGCCCACCGGCGCGCCGTTTTTTATGGTGCCGGCTGCTGACGCCTAGCCGCCGGGCGCCATGTCGTCCTGGGATGCTTCGCCCGCTTCGGGCAGCATCCCGGTGCCTTCGGTCGCGACTTCGTTGGCATGTTCGGGCTTGTCATGCGGGCCGGCAGCATTGGCATTGGGGTCGCCGCTGCTGGAGGCGTGGGGCTGGCCACCCTGGGCGCGCTCCTGACGCGCGGTCTCGGCGATTTTCGGCGAAGGCTTGTTGTCGGTCATCTCCTGCCAACGCGCGGACCGGCGCCCGCGTTCCGTCATCGATGCGCACAAACAAAAACGGCGCGCCCACCGGCGCGCCGTTTTCATGTCTGGTGTTCGCTGTCTAATGCAGCTCGGTCGGCAGCACCGGGATGCCGTCGCCGCGGCCGCCGGGGCCGTTCACCTTGGTGCTGACGATCACGCCATAGTTGTTGACGCGCTTTTCTTCCGCCGCCAGCTGCGCCCAATATTGGTTGGTCAGGCAGACGGTCGGTCCCACCTGGGTGCGGCTGGCGCTGGTGTTGGAAGGCCGGCGGCAGGTGACGGCTTCGGGATGTCCCTTGCCCGACGGATTGGCCACGGTTTCACGCGCGAACACCGACCTGCCATCGGCGCTGAGATCGCTGGCGGTATCGGTCAGCTTCAGCCAGATGCTGTTGCGCATGCAAAGCTTGGGGCCCATGCCGCCCTGCGGCAGCGGCTGGGGCGCGCGGCAGACCACGGCGTTGGGTTCGCCATAGCCGCTGGGCGTGAAGGGCAAGGTCGGCGCGTTGCTGGTGTCGAACTGCGCCAAAGCGGGTGTTGCAAGCAGCGAGAAAAGGATGACGGGGAGCATACGCATGGCCATCGGGCCTCCTAGCTACGATGGTTATAGTAGCTGCGCTGCAAGGGGTATTTCAAGTGGCTCAAAAAAACCTTGGGCTGCTTAGGCTTGCCCGGGATAGGCGTGCCAGGTTCCGCTGGAATCGCGCACCCGGTAGCCCTGGGCGGTCTTTTCCAGGTGATCGGATTCCAGCGCGATTTTTCCAAATCCGCCGGGAATGTCGAGCATGTAGCTGGGCATGGCGAGCCCTGAGACGCGCGCGCGCAGCGCCTGCATCAACGCAAGCCCCTCTTCGATGCCGACGCGAAAGTGCGACGTGCCCGGCGCCAGGTCGGGATGATGCAGGTAATAGGGCTTGATGCGATTGGCGAGGAAGGCGTCCATCAGCGCCGCAAGCGCATCTTCATTGTCATTGACGCCCTTCAGCAGCACCGACTGGCTGACCAGCGGGATGCCGCCATCCACCAGCCGCGCGATTGCCGAGCGGGCGTCGGGCGAAAACTCCCGCGCGTGATTGGCGTGCACCGCCACCCAGGCCGTCGCACCGGGCGCATGCAGCGCCGCCACCATCTCATCGCTCACCCGCCCCGGATCGGTCACCGGCACGCGGGTGTGCCAGCGGATCACTTTGACATGGCCGATGGCTGCCAGCGCCTGGGTGATCTCGCCCATCCGGCGCGGCGAAAGAATAAAGGGATCGCCGCCGGTCAGGATCACTTCGCGGATTTCGGCATGGCCGGCGATATAATCCAGCGCCGCCGCGAACGCCGTTTTGGACAGCTGGTTTTCCTGTCCGGGTCCGATCGTTTCGCGGCGGAAACAGAAACGGCAATAGACCGGGCAGGCCGCCACCGCCTTGAACAGCACGCGGTCCTGGTGGCGATGCACGATCCCGGCCACCGGCGAATGGGCATCATCGCCGATGGGATCGGCCCGTTCATCGGCGCGGGTGATCAGTTCGTCCAGGCTGGGCAGGAACTGGCGCGCGATGGGATCGTTCGGATCGGTCGGGTCCAACAGCGACAGAAGGTGCGGCGACACCGCCACCGCATAGCGCCGGGCAACCTGTTCAAGATCGGATTGCGCCACCTGTTCCAGATCGCGTGGAGCGATGCTCATCGCTTATGCGCTTTGAAGTTGGGCAGGAACACGGTCAGCAATCCGATCGCCGGCAGGAAGGAACACAGCTTGAAGACATAATCGATCGAGGTGACATCGGCCAGCGCGCCCAGCACCGCCGCCCCGATGCCCGAAAGGCCAAACGACAATCCGAAAAAGAGCCCGGCAATCATGCCCACCCGCCCCGGCAAAAGTTCCTGGGCATAGACCACGATGGCGGGAAAGGCGCTTGCCAGGATCACGCCGATGATCGAGGCCAGCACGCCCACCCAGAACAGGTTGGCGTAAGGCAGCAGCAGGGTGAAGGGCAGCATGCCCAGGATCGAGAACCAGATGACATATTTGCGCCCGATGCGGTCGCCCACGACGCCCCCCAGCAAGGTGCCCGCCGCGATGGCGCCCAGGAAAAAGAACAAATGCACCTGGGCGCTCTGCACCGACACGCCGAACTTGTCGATCAGGTAGAAGGTGAAATAGCTGCCGATGCAGGCCAGATAGATGAACTTGGAAAACACCAGCGCCAGAAGCACCGCCAGCGCCTGCATGACCTTGCCGCGCGTCAGTTCGGGATGCTTGACATGGGTATGGCTGCGGATGCGCGCCAGCCCGTGATCCTTGTACCAGCCGCCGACCTTCACCAAGATCACAAAGGCGACCAGCGCAAAGCCCGCATACCAGACGATGGAACGCTGGCCATAGGTCGCCACCAGCAAGGCCGCGATCAGGGGACTGATCGCCTGCCCGGTATTGCCGCCGACCTGGAATACCGATTGCGCCAACCCATAGCGCCCGCCCGAGGCCATGCGCGCCACCCGGCTGGCTTCGGGATGGAACACCGCCGAGCCCAGCCCCACCATCATGGCGGCGATCAGGATCACCGCATAATTGGGCGCGATCGCCAGCACCAGCATGCCGAGAAAGGTCGAGACCATGCCCACCGCCAGCGAATAGGGCATCGGCTTGAGGTCGGCAAAATAGCCCACCATCGGCTGCAGCAGCGAGGCGGTGCACTGGAACGCCAGCGTGATCATCCCCACTTGCGCGAAGCTGAGCTGGAACTGGTCTTTCAGGGTGGGATAGATCGCCGGCAGCAGCGACTGCATCATGTCGTTGAGCAGATGACAGATGCCGATGGCCGACAGCACCGTGAAGCTGGTGTCGTTGGCAATCTTCTGGGCGGTCGCCTGGGTCATTGCGGCCGAACCCTATCGGTTGGCGGTCTTTTGACCAGCCTTTTTCGGGCCTTCACGGCCCTGCGCGCTGCGGCCTGTTGCACCACCACCCCGGCCCCGCCATGGTTGATAAAAAAACGGGAAGACGCACATGAAAAAGCCCATCCTTCTGGCGGTGTTTTGCCTTTTCGCCGCGCCCGCTTTTGCCCAGGGGCCCGGCTGGACCCTGGCCGACACCCATCCCGACACCGGGGGCCGGGCGCCCGTGGCGCCGGGCGGCAAGGTACTGCCCCCCGGCTCGTCGCCCCGCAGCGTGCTGGCGGGCTGTTCGGCGGACATCGACAAGATGTGCGTCGGCCGCTCGGGCCTTTACGCCGCCCGCGCCTGCCTGACCGAGAACAAGGCCAAACTGTCACCGCGCTGCGTGGTCGACTTGGCCAAGCTGCCGCCCTCCAGCGTGCCGCCCTGCGCCCGCTCGCCGCTGTGCGACAACCGGCTGGGCCCGACCCGCGAACAGCTGAGGCGCGTGCTGTGGAAGACCGGCGCGGTCACCTATTCCTATCCCTTCGACCTGCCGATGGGCGGGGGCGGGGCAACCGGCGTCGGCATCGACAGCAAGGGCAATTTCTGGGTGCTCCAGCGCACCGCGCCCGGCCAGCCGCAGCTCTATCAGTTCGGCCCCGACCACAAGCTGGTGCGCGCCGTGCCGGATTCGGTGATCGGCCGGCTGGAAAAGGGCCACACCATCAAGGTGGACCGCGACGATAACGTCTGGATCAGCGACGCCAATGGCGGCATCGTCCTCAAGCTCAGCCCGCAGGGGAAATTGCTGATGACGCTGGGGGTGCGCGCCAAGCGCGGCGACTGGGACGAAAGCAAGAAGCAAAGACTGCTTTGGCAGCCGCTGGATGTCGCCTTCGCGCCCAATGGCGATGTCTTCATCGCCCAGGGCCATGGCAATGAAAGCCCCAACGATGTCGGCCTGGCCCCCGACAACATGATCGGCGCCGCCCGCATCCTGCACCTCGACAAAAACGGCAAGTTCGTCAACCAGTGGTATGGCAACCAGATTGGCCCCGGCAAGTTCGGCAGCGCCCATGGCGTCGGCGTGGACCCGAAGAATGGCGATGTGTGGATCGGCGACCGCGAGGAATACCGCCTGGTGGTCTATGGCCGGGACGGCAAGCACAAGCGCACCATCCAGATGCGCAATTTGATGTCGGCGGTGGCCTTCGATCCCAAGGGCAATCTGTGGGTCTCCAGCGGCCGCGACGGCCAGCTTTTGAAGCTCGACCGCAACGGCAACGTGCTGGCGGCGGTCGGTAATGGCTCGGGCCTCGGCACCGGCCAGTTCGTCGAAGCCACCTACATGGCCTGGGACAAATCGGGCGCGGTCTATTCCGGCGACACCAGCGTCGGACGCGTCACCAAGATGGTGTCACGATAACGGCGTCCAAAGAACGTCA
Source organism: Rhizobium sp. Q54 (assembly GCA_945882615.1). Taxonomy (GTDB): domain Bacteria; phylum Pseudomonadota; class Alphaproteobacteria; order Micropepsales; family Micropepsaceae; genus Rhizomicrobium. The sequence goes on from CAMCWK010000040.1 coordinate 6,030, forward strand.
TCGATGTTCGGAGCCCCGGTCGCCAGCATCACCAGCCGGTCGAAGCCCAGCGCCACGCCGCTGGCCGGCGGCATGTGCGCCAAGGCGGCCATGAAATCTTCGTCCAGCGGATAGCGCTTGCCGTAAACCCGTTCCTTCTTGGCCATCTCGGTTTCAAAGCGGGCGCGCTGCTGTACCGGATCGGTCAGTTCGCCAAAGCCGTTGGCCAGCTCCACGCCGCAGGCATAAAGCTCGAAGCGTTCCGCCACCCGCCCGTCATGCGGGCAAACCCGCGCCAGCGCCGCCTCGCACACCGGATACTCATAAAGGACACAGGGCCGATCCAGCCCCAGCCGCGGCTCCACCCGCAAGGTCAAAATCTTGGCGAACATGTCCGACCAGTCATCGTCATCGGACACATCGATGCCGCCGCGCCGCGCCCGCGATCTCAAGGCATTGGCATCGCCCTCGCCTTGCGGTGACACCGTCGCCAAAAGGTCGATGCCCGCATGATGGGTAAAAGCCTGCGCCACCGTCAGCCGGTCGGCCGCAGCAAAGGGATCGCACACCGCATCGCGGTGCCGCAGTTCCTGCGCCCCGGCCACTTCCGCCGCCAGCCGCAGCACCACCAGCGTATCCTCGATCACCACGCTGTAATCCTCGCGCGCCCGATACCATTCCAGCATGGTGAATTCGGGAGCATGCAACCGGCCGCGCTCCTGGTTGCGGAACACCCGGGCGAAATCGAATATCCGCACTTCACCCGCCGCCAGCAGCTTCTTGGCGGCGAATTCCGGCGAGGTGTGCAGATAACGCGGCTGGCTGATCCCGTCGGTGCCGGTCAGCACCGTCTCGAACGCCTGCAGATGGGTCTCGTTGCCCGGCGATACCCCCAGCGCGCCGCACTCCACCTCGGTGAAGCCCGCGTCTTCAAAATGGGCGCGAATGGCGGTCTTCAGCCGTCCCCGCTTGGCGAGCAGGGGGCGCCGGTCGGCGTGATTATGGGCGTCCCACCAGGGCATTTTGACCTCGTAAAGTACCCCTGCTATAGCCCGGTCCGCCCGTCCCTTTAAGTCCGAATTTTGTGAGGTTTCCCGTGGTTTCGGTTATCGCCAGCTCCGTGCGCAAAGGCAATGTCATCGAAAAGGATGGCAAGCTCTATCTGGTCATCACCGCCGAGAATATCCATCCCGGCAAGGGCACGCCCGTCACCCATCTGGAAATGCGCCGCATCAGCGACGGGGTGAAGACCGTCGAGCGCCTGCGCACCACCGACAGCATCGAAAAAGCCTTCGTCGAACACATGGACTTCCAGTACCTGTACCAGGACGGCGAACAATATGTGTTCATGCAGCCCCAGACCTTCGACCAGATCCATGTCTCGGGCGATGTGGTGGGCGACTACGCCCCCTACCTGACCGAAAACATGGACGTGCAGCTGCAGATGTTCGAAGGCAACGCCATCTCGATCGAAATCCCCCAGCGCGCCACCTTCGAAGTGGTGGAAACCGAACCGGTGATGAAGGGCCAGACCGCATCCGGCTCCTTCAAGCCCGCGGTGCTGTCCAACGGCGTGCGCACCATGGTGCCCACCCACATCGTGACCGGCACCCGCATCGTGGTGATGACCGAGGGCGGCGCCTACGTCGAGCGGGCAAAAGACTGATTTGATGGTCGCACAGACGGGGACCCGGCTCGGGTCCGCCGCTGCTGCGAACTCCACTCACCATGGGCGGGCTTGACCCGCCCATCCAGTTGTCGAAGGCTGATGCGCCCTCACATCTGGAGCGCCCATGTCCAAGCGCATAAATCCCGCCGATCTGGCGCTCCATACCGGCACCATGTATCCGCCGCCATACGACACGCCCTGCCGCGCGCGGGAACGCCGCAAGCTGGGCGATGCCGCCGGACTCACCCAGTTCGGCGTCAATCTGCTGCGCCTGAAACCCGGCGTCTGGTCCAGCCAGCGCCATTGGCACACCAGCCAGGACGAGTTCGTCTATGTCCTGGAAGGTGAAGTGGTGCTGGTCACTGATGCGGGCGAGGAAATCCTGAAGGCGGGTGACTGCGCCGGCTTTCGGTGCGGCGAGCCGGATGGCCATCACCTACAGAACCGCTCCGATCGCGACGCGCTGGTGCTGGAAGTCGGCACCCGCAATGACGGCGACAGCGCCGCCTATCCCGATATTGACCTGGTCTATCCGCCAGGTGGCAAGCCTGCGCTCTACACCCACACCGACGGTACGCCTTACACCGACATCAAGCTGCGCCAGTGATTTGACCAGTGATCAACCGGTGATCGGCTGGCCGCCGCCCGACGTACAAGGATGAACCAACCAGGGTCCTGCCCATGAAAGCGTTGATTGCCTGTCTTTTGATGGCTGTGGCCACGCCGGCCTTTGCGGCGCTGAAAGTCGGCGCGCCCGCCCCCGACTTCACCATCCCCGCATCCCTGGGCGGCAAGGAATTCACCTTCCGCATGGCCGAGGCGCTGAAGAAGGGCCCGGTGGTGGTCTATTTCTATCCCGCCGCCTTCACCAAGGGCTGCTCCATCGAAGCGCGCGATTTCGCCCAGGCCATGCCGCAATATCAGGCACACGGCGCCAGCGTGATCGGCATCAGCAGCGACAACATCGCCACCCTGAACAAGTTCTCGCTCAGCGAATGCCAGGGCAAGTTTCCCGTCGGCGCTGACAAGGACCGCAAGGTGATGAAAAGCTATGATGCGTCCCTGGGCTTTCTCACCAACATGGCCAGCCGCACCTCCTATGTCGTGTCACAGGAGGGCAGGATCGCCTTTGTCCATAGCGACATGGATCCCGAAGGCCATGTCGGAAAAACGCTGAAAGCGGTTTCGGACCTGAAGCGCTAGGGCTTGGCGCTGGCGTTATAAAGCGGCTGCACCCGTGCGATATAGTTTTCCAGATCGGCGGCGCGCGCCTGGCTTTGCGGATGGGTGCTGAGGAAAGACGGTCCCGTGCTGGGCGCGGCGCGCCCCAGCTTCTGGAAGAAGGTCACGGCGGCGCGCGGCTCATAGCCGGCGCGGGCCATCAGCTCCAGCCCGATGCGGTCGGCCTCGGTTTCCTGGTCCCGGCCATGGGGCAGCGAGTAGGTCACCTGCGCCACCGCATTGGCGATTTGCACCGTCTGCTGGCTGGCGCCTGTCGCCACCGCCAGGCCGCCCAGAACCAACTGCTGGCCGAGCGAGCGCGATACCGCCTCGCGGGTATGTTCGCGCAGCGCATGGGCCATCTCATGGCCCAAGAGCGCGGCCAGCTCGGCGTCGGTGGGATTCAGTTTTTCGATCAGGCCCGAATAGACCATGATCTTGCCGCCGGCCATGCACCAGGCATTGATCTGCGGCGTGTCCATCACATTGATTTCCCAGTTCCACTTCTGCGCGTCGGGCCGGAAGACGCCCACCTGCGCGATCAGGCGCCGGGAAATGCGCTGCACCCGGGCCAGCATGGCGGGCTTGTTGTTGACCACGCCCTTGGCGCGGCCCTCGGTCAGGGTCTTGGCATAGGACTGGCCCGCCGCATTCTGCACCGCCTCCGCCGACACCAGAAAGCTCTGCTGCCGCGCAACGCCGACCGCGCCCGGCGCGGTCGTGTTCACGGTGGTGCAGGCGCCGGCAAAAAGGCTGGTGATGGCAAAAAGGGCAAACGCCCTGGTCCGGTTTCTCATGAAATATCTCCCCCACCACGCCATGAAATAATGGCGCGTCGCGCTGATATCCGGCCCCCCGGCAGCTCAGCCGCCCGCCAGGATAATCCCGGACGGACAGGGGCGTCCATGCGGCGAAAAATTGGGTAGTGTCCTAATTTGACTTTGGCTTCTTGCCGAAGCCCTTTAGCGCCCATCCGATTGCCAGTCCGACAGCTAATGCCAAGATGGGTGGGCCAAAGCCGAACGCAATCCACCGAAGCCAGTCTTTGGCGTCGAACGCGGTCAAATAACCGGCGACGGGGACGCCATCTCTAACCTCCCCCGTCGCGCAAATCGGGCGAAATAGGGGTGAATCTGAAAAGTAGAAACAGCCGCTGCTCAGGGACCAGATCACATAGCCAATCCAGCAGGCCGCTAAGACAATCCATATGCGGGTTAACCCCGTCCGCCAGTTCATTTCGCCCTGCGTCGCCCTATTTGGAAGTCTGCTCGACCAGCTCCTCAAGAGACCACATTCTATCAGAAATGCCCGCCGCCATGGCAGGGGTGATCCGCAGGGTCTTGTGCTGGCGCACGAAATTATAGTGCGCGAAGTGGAGGCCAACAGCCGCGCGGTGGTTCTCAGCCTTCTTGCTGAAAGCGTTGGTCAGGCGCGTGAAGCGGCGCATCCCCATCCGCATGGTGAGGTTCTGGCGTTCAACCAGTGACGTTGAAATATGCTTTTGATCGGGATGGCCCTCCACAACGTGGCGCACGGCTCTGACAACCTTAGGCGGGCTATAACGCCCGGGTCCGATAGGCTCTGCTTCGTAGAATTTAACCGCCTGCCCGTAATCAACATCGGCACCGAAAGCCGTTTCCACCGCATCGATATAGCTCTTGAGAGCGTCAGAGGTGATCTGCACCCGATTGGTCAGGCGTTCCGCCAAATCGTTCATAAAGATAGTGGCGTCAGCCTTCCGGCGCTTGCCGATGTAATAGCAGGGGACGAGCTTGGTATCGGCGTCCAGCGCCACAAACGTCCACATATCGCCAACCTGGGTGCGGTTGTCGGTGGGCTTCAAAAACCGCTGGTGCTTGCCGACATAGGACCAGATTTCATCAACCTGAATCCGCTTGCTGGTCAGGCCCCGCATCTTTTCGTCCATGATGCGCTCGCAGCCTTGGCCAACTTCAAGCGCCAACCGCATGACCGTATCCCGGTGGGTGTTGGTCATGCGCTCGGTGGAGCGGATCGAATTGCCCTCAACCAGACAGTTGATGATCTGGGTGCGGCGCTGAAGGTTGAGGCGGTTGACCATGGCTAGATCTCGTCTTGCATTTGTATATGAATAAATATACATTAGCCGGGTCACTTTGCAATAGGGAATAGCCATGAATTTTCGGAAGGCCACGGATGAGTTGATTGCAACGGTTACCCTTGAAGACCTCGCTACCGCCCTTGGGGTATCCTTACAGGCCGTCCGACAGGCTCGGGCAGCAGAGGGGACCACTGCCTACAGGTCCCCGCCTAAGGGCTGGGAACAGGCCATCGTTCGAATAGCCAAAAAGCAGGCTTCCCGGTACGAAAAACTGGCCGACAAACTGTTAACTAGCTGAAACTGCTGTCGAAAACAGACTTCGAACATTTCGACGGGCTGTTTTCGAAGTTTAGGAATAGATTTCGAACATGCAAGAATCGCTATTCGACAAGGCCGGGCTGGGAGTTGCAGTGGAGCGCATTACGGCTGCTCAGGCTAAGCACATCGTGGAGTTCGAGGAAGGCCAGTTCGTGGACGTTAAAGCCATTGAGGTAGGCCCCGCAAAGATTTCGAAAGCCATTTCCGCGCTCGCCAATGCTGACGGGGGCGACCTCTATATTGGCATTGACGAACACGACCTGGATGGCCGGCACTGGCGCGGATTTTCAAATCAGGAAGCAGCAAATTCGCATCTCCAAGTGTTTGAGGAACATTTTCCACTTGGCACAGACTTTCAGTATGAATTTCTTGCGAGTGATGGCCTTCCCGGTCTTGTTCTGCACGTTCAAATCAACAAGTCCAGAGCCATTATTCGCGCGTCTAACAACATTCCATACGTTCGACGGGGGGCGCAATCTCTGGAGTGTGTGACACCGGAGGCAATCAAGCAGCTTGAGTATGCTAAGGGCATAGCTTCCTTCGAAGATCAATCTACCAATACACCAGTTGAAGCCGTCACTACGTCCGATGTGATCGCGAGCTTTATTCAACGGGTAGTGCCGACCGTCACCGCTGAACGGTGGCTCAAAAAGCAAGCGTTGGTGCGTGGTGACAAGCCAACGGTGGCGGGCGTTCTCATTTTTGCAGACGAGCCTCAGGCTCATTTACCGAAACACTGTGGCATCAAGATTTATCGCTATAAAACAAGCGAAGCTGAAGGTTTTCGAGACGCGCTGGTATTCGATCCGGAAACAATTGAAGGCTGCCTGTACGATCAAATCAAAGCGGCTGTTGCGCGGACAATTGAGCTGGTGGAAAGCATTCCCCGCATGGGAGAGACGGAACTTGAGGCGATAAAATACCCTCCAGAAACCCTGCATGAGATTATCACAAACGCTGTCCTGCATCGTGATTACAGCGTTGCAGATGACGTTCACATCAGGATTTTCGATAATCGAATCGAAGTGCAGAGTCCCGGTAAATTACCCGCTCACGTGACCGTAAATAACATTTTGAATGAGCGCTTCGCGCGCAATGGTGCTGTAGTAAGGATCGTCAACAAGTTCCCAGATGCTCCAAACAAAGACGTTGGCGAGGGGCTAAACACAGCCTTCAATGCCATGCACGAATTGGGATTTAAGGCACCGGTTATTAAGGAACAAGAGAACTCGGTTCTCGTCGTTATCCGGCATGAAACGCTGGCTTCGCCGGAGGAAGCGATCATGGAATATCTGGAAAAAAACTCGACAATCAAAAATCGCGAAGCGCGTGAGATCACGCATATTCGACAGGATTATCAGATCAAGAGCATTTTTGGCCGAATGGTGGACGCAGAAATGATCGAGCAAGTCCCCAATACTAGAACTAGTGGGACGGCCTATCGAAAAAAGCAAAAGCCAGAATGATCGAAGTCTCCCCAGACCAGCTAAAGGAAGCCGTGGAATCCCAGCACGGCGGTGAAGCTACGTTTGTCCAGTCGGTGCCCATCCATGAGGAACATCATGGGCGCACGGTTTGGAACGGGGCTGTGCAGGTCTATGATCTAATCGGCCAGCCTGACGGCGCTACCCGTGCCTATGCGTGGTCTTATGGGCTGCCAGATGGTAAGCGCCGGTTTATCGCCGTTCTGCATACGGGGCCGATCACCGGCCCCCGTGAGGCCGTCAGGGCGGCAATCGTGGCGGAACAGAGGGCTAAATGAAGCGGGTTGGGCTTAGAAAACCAGCAAGCCCTTGGGCACATTCGGAGTTAGGATAGTGCGAAAACCAAAGCACATAAGAGACAGAATAAAGAAGGCCATAGAAGCCGCCAGGCTGGCGAACGAGCAGCAGACAAAGGAACAAAAGGCGGAAGATAAATTACAGGGCCGGGCGTGGAGCAAAACGCACTCGGCGCTTCAACTCGGCTATGACCAGCCTGTGAACCGGCAGGCCGCGAAGGACCTCAGCCGTAAGCGCCCAGATCATCCAAATTAGGACACTACCAAAAATTGATCTCGACCAGCCCGCCGCTGCTTCAACGTCACTTTCAAGCCGGCAACGCCTCTGCTAGCGTGCCCGCGCGTTCAGCCCCAAAGGACCATTGCCATGAAAAAACACCTTCTGATTGGTTTGCTGGCGGCCGCCCTGTCCGCCAGCCCCGCTTTCGCCGCGCTCAAGGTCGGCGACACCGCCCCCGACTTCACCGCCGCCGGCAGCCTGGGCGGCAAGGACATCAACTTCAAACTGGCAGACGCGCTGAAAAAGGGCCCGGTGGTGGTCTATTTCTATCCATCCGCCTACACCGGCGGCTGCGACCTGCAGGCCCGCACCTTCGCCGAAGAAGCCGACAAGTTCACCGCCGCCGGCGCCTCCATCATCGGCGTGTCGGGCGATACGCTGGACCGGCTGCAAAAATTCTCCGCCGATCCCAAATTCTGCGCCGGCAAATTCCCGGTGGCCTCCGATTCCGACACCAAGGTGGCGGTCCGCTACAATCTGACCGTCCGCCAGCCCGGCCCCGGCGCCAAGGACAATCAAGGCAATCCCCTGACCCACGCCATCATCGAGCGGCATACCTATGTGATCGGCCAGAACGGCAAGATCATCGCCTCGATGAATTCCAGCGCCGACGGCATCTCGCCGGTCGAGCATGTCGAAAAATCCCTGGCGGTGGTTTCCAAGAAGTAGAACCAGTCCTCAAAGCAAAAAGCCGCCCGGCAATCACCGGGCGGCTTTTCTTTTGACGTATCGCTCTTAAATCCCAGCCAGCGCGGTTTCCGCCGCCCAGCCGCGCTGATTATCCTGCTCGTTCGCTGCTGCGCGGCGTTCGAACTTGCCGATGATCGCGGCGTCGGATTCGATCTTCAATGTCTTGTATTTCAGCGCCCCGGACATGAGGCCCCCATCGCGGATAAAGACATTGTCGCAGACCACATTGGCCTTGACGTGCCCGATGATGCACAGCGTCCGGCAGAAGATCACGCCATTCACGATGCCGGTTTTTTCCACCGTGACATGTTCGGCAAAGACCAGGCCCTGGATTTCGCCATGGATGAAGGCGGTGCGGGCGATCAGCTTGCCCTCGATGCCGGTGCCTTCATCCACGATCGAAAAACAGCGCTTGCCGCGCGTGATCTTGCTGGGCAGGAAGTTCTCCCAGTCGAAACCGGAAAGCTCTTCTTCGCGCTGGGGCACCACCAGGGACGAATAATCGTATTTCACCGGCCTAATCCTAAAGGCTCAGGTTTCAGGAATCGGCTGGGGCTATTCGCCGGCGTGCAGCGGAACGACCTTGTGCTCTTTTTCGGCGGAGGCGCCGGCGCGGGCGATCTTCTCGATGGTGCCGGCCAGGCTGCCGCCCTCTTCCACCATGACCTTGGAATAGGCGATCGTGCCGGTGATGGAGCCGGTGGAACGCAGGATCAGATTGGACTGCACCACCAGGTGATCGGCCACCGTGCCGCGCACTTCGGCGGTGTCGACGCTGATCTGGCCGGTGACATGGCCCGACGGACCGACCACCAGGCTCTTGGCCTTCAGCACACCTTCGAACTTGCCATCGACCGAAGCGGTGCCCGGCACGCTCACTTCGCCCTTCAGCTCCACGCCCGCGCCGATGAAGATCGCGCCGTCATTCTTGTCGTTAAGTTCCGGCATAGCCCCAGTCCCTTTTTTGGTCAGAATTCTTTTCGGATTTAGCTATTCTTTTTGCGATCAGGGCAAGCGCACAACCGCCAGGATGCTTAATGCGAACAGATGGCCAACCCTGTCACAGTCCCGGCCAGCAGGCTGTGACCGCCCTTGATACCGCACCGCAATAACTCCAAAAAACCCAGCGATTCCAAGCATTTAATGTTGCTGAAATGCCACTTAACCGTGGCAAGGAAACGTCTTTGTGAAGCCGCCGAGTCTTGGTTCACTGCCGCACGGCCTGAAGCTGTCGGGGGGCAAATCCGCAAGCGCTTGGGTCAACACCGGGAAAAACCGGTATCAGAACAAAGTCGGGTTGCGGGTGTCTGTCATTCATCGTGTCTTGTCGGGTTTGATCCTGTCGGCTGCCCTGGCCGCTGGCGCGCCCGCGCACGCTTCGGTCGAAGCTGAAATCGAACAGCATGTGACGGGCCTGACCCAAAAGGTCACCGGCCTGACCTTGGAAATCGGCTCCTTCCTAGGCTTCGGCGCCGACCAGGCCAACAATCCCACCGATCCGGTCGCCGAGCCGCGCCAGCTGGCCGCGCGCACCATCGTGCCTCCCCCGGTCGCGCATCTCCCTGCCCCGGTGGTCGCGGCGGTGGAGCGCGACAAGCCGCGCACCGAAAAAGGCTTCAAGAAGTTCTTCTGCGTCGAATATGCCCGCCTGCGCTCCGGCATGGCCGTGTTCGGCGATGCCAAGCATTGGTGGGAACGCGCCCGCACCCTCTATGCCCGCGCCTCCCGCCCGGTCGAGGACGCGGTGATGGTGTTTTCCGGCTCCAAGCGCCTCAAGCGCGGCCATGTCGCGGTGGTGACCGAGGTCGTGTCCGACCGCGAAATCATCGTCGACCACGCCAACTGGCAGAACAGGCGCGAAGTCGACCTCGCCACCCCGGTGCTGGACGTCAGCCCCAACAATGACTGGAGCATGGTGCGGGTCTGGCACATCCCCTCCGGCCAGTTCGGGACGCGCACCTATGCCATCAGCGGTTTCATCACCAAGGGGCTGATCCGCCAGGCCCGTAACGACTGATCGCCTAACACTGTCATGGCCCGCCAAGCGCGGGCCACCCAGGTGGGTCAGTCTCGGTGTTCGGCAATCTGCTCCGGCCCATCTTTCAACATCTGAACCGGCGCTTGCGTTGGGTACTGCCGCTTCCGGTCTGCAAAGCTAGGCTTTAAGCTGGCCCCATGGCTCCTGTCGTCTCCATCATCACCCCCAGTTTTGGCCGCCACGCCCTTCTGGAAGCGCAGCACAAAATCGTCGCCGCGCAGACGCTCACCGATTTCGAATGGCTGATCCTGGACGACAGTCCGCAGCCGTCATCCTATTTCGCGGCCCTCAACGATCCGCGCATCCGCTACACCCACCATCCGGGTCGCATGATCGTCGCCGCCAAGCGCAACTGGCTGTGCGAACGCAGCAGCGCGCCCATCATCGCCCAGTTCGACGATGACGATTATTACGCGCCGCACTACCTGGCCACCATGCTGGCGCGGCTGGATCAGACCAAAGCCGACATCACCAAACTGTCAGCCTGGTTCGTTTATTCGGCGCAGCTTCAGCGGCTGGGCTATTGGGACACCGCCAACACGCTGGGGCTGCATTTCACATTTGGCCCGGAAAAATCGCTGCAGGGATTCGTCAATCAGACGGCGCCCGAGAACATGAAGAACAATTACCTAGGCTATGGCTTCAGCTATGTCTTCCGGAAATCCGCCTGGCTGGCGGCGCCGTTTCCGCCCGTGGAATACGCCTCCGATTACGGTTTCGTCGCCGGCGCGATCGCAAAAGGGTGCAAGTTCGACCACTTCGGCGACACCGAAGGCCTGTGTCTGCACATCCTGCGCACCGACAACATGTCGCGCAGCTTCCCGCAGCACCTGCTGCCGGACTTCATGCTGGAAAAGCTGTTCGGCTCCGCAGCGGCGCTGCTGCAGCGCTGAAAAGCACCGTCTGGAAAAAAACAAAAAGCCCCGCTGCGATTTCTCGCGGCGGGGCTTTTTTTGAATTGTATTGGCGGGTTCTCTTACTTCTGTTCTTGGCAGACCTGGCGGCGTTCTACTCTCCCGCGGCTTGAGCCGCAGTACCATGGACGCAGAAGGCTTTGACGGCCGAGTTCGGAATGGGATCGGGTAGAATTCCTTCGCTATGACCACCAGGTCGGCGAAGAACAGAAGTCAAATCCGCTGGTTAGCGGATTGCACGAGTATAATACGACACTTGGCGACCAATAATTTTCATTAGACATGCCTGGCTTTGTTTCCAGACATGGAACGGTGCTGCTTGCGATCAAGCCAATCGAGCAATTAGTACCAGTAAGCTCAATGCATTGCTGCACTTACACACCTGGCCTATCGACGGGGTAGTCTTCCCCGGCTCTCAAGCGAAACCTAGTTTTGAAGTGAGTTTCCCGCTTAGATGCTTTCAGCGGTTATCTCGTCCGTATTTAGCTACTCGGCTATGCGGCTGGCGCCACAACCGATCCACCAGAGATACGTTCTTTCCGGTCCTCTCGTACTAGGAAAAAGTCTTCTCAAGTTTCGAACACCCACGGCAGATAGGGACCGAACTGTCTCACGACGTTCTAAACCCAGCTCACGTACCACTTTAAATGGCGAACAGC
>CAMCWK010000041.1 GCA_945882615.1 Rhizobium sp. Q54
CGCCCGGCTTGCCGCTGCCGGCCACCGGCTCGGCATAAAGCACTTTCAGCCGCTCGCCGTTCACCTCTGCCCAAGCGCCGGGAAAAGGCGCAAGGCCACGGACATGGGCGTCAATCTCGGCCGCGCTTTTGTTCCAGGCGATCCGGGCCTCTTCCTTGGAAATCTTCCTGGCATAGGTGACGCCGTCTTCGGCTTGCGGCTGGGGTGTTATGCCACCGCGCTCCAATCCGCCCAGCGCCCGCACCATCAAATCAGCGCCCAGCCGTGACAGTTCGGTGGTGAGTTCGCCCGACGTCTTGCGGCCCACAGAGACCCGTTCGGCCATCAGCACCGGACCGGTATCCAGCCCTTCGTCCATCTGCATCACCATCACGCCGGTCTCGGCGTCACCCGCCATCACCGCGCGCTGGATGGGCGCCGCGCCGCGCCAGCGCGGCAGCAGCGAGCCGTGCAGATTGAAACAGCCCAGCCTGGGCGCATCGAGAATGGCTTTGGGCAGCAGAAGGCCATAGGCCACCACAATCGCGGCATCGAGATTGAGGGTGGCGAACTGCGCCTGCTCGTCAGCGCCCTTGAGCGACAAAGGCGTGCGCACCGGCAGTTTGGCGGATTCGGCGAAGCGATGGACCGCACCCTTTTCCAGCGCCATGCCGCGGCCCTTGGGACGGGGCGGCTGGGAATAGACGGCAGCGATGTCATGACCTTGGGCGATCAGCTCGGCAAGGGTGGGCACCGCGAAATCCGGCGTGCCCATGAACGCCAGACGCAAAGTCATTGTCCCTCACCCTTCGACGAGCTCAGGGTGAGGACGTATGGGTTTTCCTCATGCTGAGCCTGTCGAAGCATGAGGCTACGCCGACTCTTTCAGCTTCTTGGCCTTGGTCAGTTTCTTGATCGCCATGTTCTTCTTGAGCCGCGAGAGGTGATCGATGAACAGCACGCCGTTCAGGTGATCCATCTCATGCTGCAGGCAAGTGGCCAACAGCCCATCGGCTTCCAGGGTCTGCTTCTTGCCATCAGCATCCAGGTATTCCGCCTTGATGCGGGCCGGGCGTTCGACATCGTCCCAGATTTCCGGCACCGACAGGCAGCCTTCTTCGAACACCGCCATCTCTTCCGAGGCCCAGGTGATCTTGGGATTGATGAAGGCGCGGGGGTTTTTGTTGCCCTCCTTTTGGTCCAGATCGATCACCAGGACGCGCTTGGCGACGCCGATCTGGATGGCGGCCAGGCCGATGCCCTCGGCGGCATACATGCTTTCGGTCATGTCCTCGATCAGGGCGCGGATATCGCCGTCCACCGTCTCGACATCCATCGAGAGTGCTTGGAGGCGCGGATCGGGGGCGGTAAGTATGGGGCGAACGGTCATGGGCTGGAAATAAGCGCTCGGCGCTATTGGGTCAAGGATTCATGGAATTAGCGCTGATTTTACTGGCGGTTGCGGTGATTGCCGGGGCTGCCATTCTCGCCTTTACCTTGCGCAGGCCGGCGACGGAACCCGTAGTGCTGGATCCCCGGCTGGATGAGGTGATCCGCGGCCAGGGCGCCATTGCCGAACAATTCCGCCAGACCAGCGCGCAGGTCGAGGCGTTGAAGGCTCGGCTGGGCGAGTCGCTCAGCGAAAACGCCACCAAGACGGCCGAGACGCTGGGCGGCATCGGGGCGCGGCTGACGGTGATCGACGAGGCCCAGAAGAACATTTCCGCTTTGTCAGGCCAGGTCGTGTCGCTGCAGCAGGTCCTGTCCAACAAGCAGGCGCGCGGCGCCTTCGGCCAGGCCCAGATGGAAGAGATCGTGCGCGACGGGCTGCCGACCTCGCTTTACGATTTCCAGTTCACCCTTTCCAACCGCAACCGGCCCGACTGCGTCATCCGCATCCCCGGCAACAAGGCGTTGCTGGTGATCGACGCCAAATTTCCACTGGAAGGTTTTGAACTTCTGCGCCGCGCGGGAACGGATGATGAGAAGAAATTCGCCCTGGTCCAAGTGCGCGGGGCGGTGAACAAGCATGTCAGCGACATTGCGGAAAAATATCTGATCCCCGGCGAGGTGCAGACACCCGCCATCCTGTTCGTGCCGTCGGAATCCATTTATGCGGACCTGCATGATGCCTTCGACGACGTGATCCAGAAGGCCCGCCGCGCCAATGTGATCGTGGTGTCGCCCAACATATTGATGCTGGCGATCAGCACCATCCAGACGGTGATGAAGGATGCGCGCATGCGCGAGCAGGCCGACCTGATCCGCAAGGAAGTCGGCACGCTGCTGAACGATGTGCGATTGCTGGCCGACCGGGTGGGCAAGCTGCAAACCCACTTCAACCAGGCCGATGCCGATATCAAGAATATCCTGATCTCCACCGGCAAAATCACCACCCGCGCGGAAAAGATCGAAAAGGTGGAACTGGCGCCGGCGGAAGAGCCAAAAGCGCTGATTTAAAATGCGGACTGCTTGCGGCTTGCGACGCCCACTTGTCATGGCCCGCGAGTTCATAGCGACAGCGTATGAACGGGCCACCCAGGTGACGCAGACTCGTCCGTTGGAGTTGAGCGCGTTTCATCTGGATGGCCCACACTCGGTGGGCCATGAAACTTTGGTTTTTATGATTGCGTATTGCCTCTAAAGCGCGCGCCGCGCCTTAAAGGCGGCACTAAGCGTGCCTTCGTCGAGATAATCCAGTTCGCCGCCCACCGGCACGCCATGCGCCAGGCGCGTCACTTTGATGTCGCCCAAAATATCCATCAGGTAATGCGCTGTGGTCTGGCCCTCCACCGTGGCGTTCATCGCCAGGATCACCTCGTCCACGCCTTGCTTGGCGCGCACCAGAAGCCCGCTGACGTTCAGCCGCTCCGGCGTCACCCCGTCCAGCGCGCTGAGCGCCCCGCCCAGCACATGATAGCGCCCGCGGAAAACACCAGCCCGTTCCAGCGCCCAGAGGTCGGCGACATCTTCCACCACGCACAGAAGATGCGGATCGCGGCGGCCGTCACTGCAAATGGCGCAAGGGCTGGCGGTATCGAGATTGCCGCAGGTTTCGCAGGTGAGAATGGCATCGGCGGCTTCGCGCAAACTCGCGGCCAGCGGCTCCAGCAGCGTGTCGCGTTTTTTCAGCAGCACCAGCGCCGCGCGCCGCGCCGAGCGCGGCCCCAGCCCCGGCAGCTTGGCGAGCAGCTGGATCAGGCGCTCGATCTCGGACCCAATGGCCGCCACAACAATTCTCCTGTCATTCCCGGCTGAGCATTGCGCCAGCAATGCGAGGGGAAGGGAATCCAGGCGTCACCGCCCGGCAAACTTCAACAAAGCTGGATTCCCTTCCCTCGCGCAAGCCTTCGGCTCGCGCTCGCCGGGAATGACATGCTGGGATTTTCATTCTTCGTCTTTGTCCGGCATGGGCGCGGCGACATCGGACTGGGCCGTGTCGCGCACCGCCACGATTTCCGCGCCGGGGAAACGGTCCAGCACGGCGCGCACCATCGGCTCCTGCGCCACCGCTTCAAAACGCGCGGTCTTGGCCGACTGTTTCTGTTCCGCCAGTGTCGGCGCGCCGCCCTGGCTGGCGATGGAAACGGTCCAGCGCTCGCCCGTGACGCCGCGCAATTTCTGCTGCAGGTCATTGGCCAGGGTGCGCGGGGCACGGGAATTGGGCCGGATTTCGATGCGCCCCGGCTCCAGATGCACCAGATGGACATTATGCTCCAGATTGACGCGCAGTTCCGAGCGCGGCTCGCACAGCGCGACAATGTCTTCCAGGGTGCGGATTGCCGCCGTCGGCGCCCCTTCCGGCATCGGCGCGCGAGCCGGCATGGCCGCGCCCGTTGCGCTCGCGCCGCGAGGCGATGAAGACGGCGCGGGTGCTCCGCCGCCGCGCGGACCGGCCGGCACGGCGCCGCCTTCGAGCAGGTCCTTCACCAGCTTGTCGGTGGGCGGCAGTTCGGCGGCATGGGCCAGGCGGATCAGCACCATCTCGCAGGCCGAGATCGGACGGGTGGCATCGCGCACCTCAAACAGGCCTTTGAGCAGAATCTGCCAGGCGCGGGTCAACGAGGCGACCGACAGCTTGGCAGCCAGGTCGGCGGCGCGCTTGGCCTCGCCCGATCCGCCGTCAAAGAAGCCTTGCGCCGCGGGCGCGACTTTCACCCGCGTCAGGAAATGGGTGGTTTCCAGCAGGTCCTGGGTCACCGCCAGCGGATCGGCGCCGGCGTCATACAATCCGCCCAGATCGGTCAGCGCCTCGGCCAGGTTGCCGCCCATCAGCTTTTCAAAAATATCCAGTACCCGACCCCGGTCGGCCAGGCCCAGCATCTGGCGCACGGTATCGGCGGTGATCATGTCGCCTTCACCATGCGCGATGGCCTGATCCAGCAGCGACAGCCCATCGCGGGCCGAGCCTTCGGCGGCGCGGGCGATCAGCGCCAGCGCGCCTTCCTCGATCTTGACGTTCTCTTTCTCGGCCAAGGTCGCCAGATAGGCGGCGAGCTCCGCGCTGTCGATGCGGCGCAGGTCGAAACGCTGGCAACGCGACAGCACCGTCACCGGAACTTTCCGGATTTCGGTGGTGGCGAAAACGAACTTCACATGCGGCGGCGGTTCTTCCAGCGTCTTGAGCAGGCCGTTGAAGGCCTGCTTGGACAGCATATGCACTTCGTCGATGATATAGACCTTGTAGCGCGCCGCGACCGGGGCATAGCGCACGCCCTCGATGATCTCGCGGATGTCGTCGATGCCGGTGCGGCTGGCGGCGTCCATTTCCTGCACATCGACATTGCGCGATTCCGAAATCGAGGTGCAGGGCTCGCACAGGCCGCAGGGCTGGATGGTCGGGGCCGCGCCCTTGCCGTCGGCCCCGATGCAGTTCAGTGCCCGGGCGATGATGCGCGCCGTTGTGGTTTTGCCCACCCCGCGCACGCCGGTCAGCATGAAGGCATGGGCGATGCGCCCCGTGGCGAAGGCGCTGGACAGGGTGCGCACCAGCGCCTCCTGCCCGATCAGGCCGGTGAAATCGGTGGGACGGTATTTGCGCGCCAGGACGCGGTAGGGCTGGGCGGGCGCGGGGGTTTTGGCCATGGCGGGACTATAGCAAGCGGACCCGGAAAGCGGGCGGGTTTTGGAGCGCAAACTGTGGAAAGTTCATGCCGCTCGCTTGGGCTCGCGGCGTTGGCCCCATGTCCACTGGACATGCTCGCGCCCCGGGGGGCGCCGGGGTCAAACGGTGGAAGCCGGCGACCCGCAGCAGATTCGGTATGGCTGCTTCGTTCCCGACCTGACCAGGTTAGCGAGTGCTACGTCCACCGACTTCCGGGCGGGGATATAAGGGTTTGGGGGGTAAAATGCGAGTCCGGCCGGGCGCCAGAAAGGCCCCCAAAAGCTATCAGGCCGCCGCGATGGCGCTGTCCTGGCCGACCAGCCGCGAACTTGGCAGGGTCACGGTGACGGTGGTGCCCATGTTCAGGGTGCTTTCCAGCGCCAGGCTGCCGCCATGCAGTTCCGCCAGTTGCTTGGACAGCGGCAGGCCCAACCCGGTGCCGGTATGCTTGCGCGACATGGACGAATCCACCATGCCGAAGCGTTCCATCACCTTGGGAACGTCTTCCGGCGCGATACCGATGCCCGAATCCGATACCGCCATGGCCAGCCCGTCCGCCACCAGCCTGACCGTGACCTTCACCTCGCCGCCGGCGGGAGTGAACTTCAGGGCGTTGGACATCAGGTTGATCAGTATCTGCTTGATGCGGCGCTTGTCGGCCCTCAGCCAGGGCAGCCCGTGGGCGATGTCGGTGGTGAGGGATATCTGCGCCTTGCCGGCATGGCCCATGATCATGCGCATGCTTTCGTTGACCAGTTCCGCCGGATCGAATTCCTCTTCGCGCAATTCGGCATGACCGGCATCCAGCCGCGACAGGTCCAGCACGTCATTGATCAGTGCCAGCAGATGCTCGCCGCTGTGATGGATGTCGGAGGCATAGCCCTTGTAGCGCTCGCTGAGGGGGCCAAACACTTCCAGCATCATGGTGTCGGAAAAGCCGATAATGGCGTTCAGCGGGGTGCGCAGCTCATGGCTCATCGAAGCCAGGAAGTTGGACTTGGATTGGTTGGCTTCCGCCGCCACGCCCAGCGCGCGGGTCAGTTCGTTGCTGGCTTTCTTCAGCGCCTTCTGGGTGGTTTCCAGTTCGGCGATATGGTCGCGCATGCGCAGGGATTCGCCCTGCGCGCGCTGGGCCAGATAGCGGTCCACCAGGGCCACGATCAAGGCCTGGCTGAGGATAAAGGCTGCGCTGGCCGCGACCATGACGGCCAGCGGGAAGCGGTCAATTACCCTGCCGGAGAATGTGTGCCCCGCCTCGGGAATGAACTGTACCGCGGTCATGCCGGTGAAATGCATCCCGACAATGGCGATGCTGAACAGCCCGGCACCCAGCACATAATCGGTGCGGTGCTTGCCGCGTAGCGCGAAGTGCAGCGCCAGACCCGACAGCGACACGCCGATCAGGACCGAGGCTGTGACATAGGACATGTCCCAGACCGCGCGGGCCGGAAGGTTCACCGCCGCCATTCCGGTGTAATGCATGGCGGAGATGGCAAGGCCTGAAAGTACGCCGCCAGCCGCCCCGCCCACCGCCAGGGCCATGGAAAATCCCACGCCGCACAGCACCATGGCGATTGCCACCGACAGGATAGTAAGGCCGGCATCAAAGGTGATGGGCATGCCGGCGGCGTAAGCCAGCATGGCGACAAAATGGGTTGCCCAAATCCCACAGCCCGCAACAGCGCCGGCGCCACCCAGCCAGATCAGCCGCACGCGCACCTCCTCGGCGGCACGGGCGCGGGTGATCATGGTCAAGGCGGTGGCGCAAGCGAACACGCACAATACTGCCGCCAGGACAACAAGGCGCAGATCATGCTGCTCGAAAATGCAACCCAGCACGCGGATCATGACGATAATATCGCAGCATTGATGTAAACCAGCGGCTAAGGAACCTGTGCCGGAATGGGAAAGGCCGCCGATTTGCCCAACTTGCCGATCACTTTCGCGGGCAGTCCGCTGGAACGCGCCAGCGAGCGGCGCATCGACCCCACCTGGCTTGCGGCACAGTTCAAAGGCGGCCTGTTCCTGCCCTTCTGGCAGAACAAGCCGCTGATCGTGGAGGACCGCGCCGGTTTTCTGCCCTGGCGTGACGCATGGCAGGAAGGCGTCTGCGTCTTTCTGGGTCTCGACGAAGACCAGGCGCTGTTCGCGGTGGACATCGTGGGCGAAACCGATCCCGATCTGGGCTGCGGCGCTTTTGCGGACATGCGCGCCAGCGCTTTTGTTCTGCCCGCGCGTGATACCGCCATTGCCGGTCAGGCCAAGGCGCTGATCGATTGGCACAGACGACATGGCTTCTGTTCCAATTGCGGTGCAGCGACTGCGCCGTGCGATGGCGGCTATCGTCGCGTCTGCGGCGTGTGCGCGGCGGAGCATTTTCCCCGCACCGATCCGGTGGTGATCATGCTGCCGGTGCTGGGCGATCAATGCCTGGTGGGGCGCAATGCGCGCTTTGCGAACGGGCTCTATTCCGCCTTTGCCGGTTTTGTCGAACCGGGCGAGAGCATGGAAGACGCGGTGCGGCGCGAGCTGCAGGAAGAAGCGGGCCTGCAAATCGGCGCCATCCGCTATCACGCCAGCCAGCCCTGGCCATTCCCCTCATCCCTGATGCTGGGCTGTTATGCCGATGCCCTGAGCCGCGACTTCAAAATCGACGGAAACGAGATCGTCGATGCGCGCTGGCTGAGCAAGGATGAAGTACGCAAGCGACTGGCCAAGGAAATCGAAGACGAGATGACCATGCCCGCCTCCATCGCCATTGCCCATCACCTAGTCCGCGACTGGGCGAACGGTTAAGGCATGTCTTCTCTGAAAGGGTGGGCCGGATAAACACCCATGATGTTGTGGCTGGCCGTGTGAAACGCCAGTTCTTCCAGCGCCCGCGCGACATGCGGTTCGTCCGGATGGCCCTGGATATCGACGTAGAAACGCGTGGCGTTGAACGAGCCGCCCAGTTGATAGCTTTCCAGCTTGGTCATGTTGACGCCATTGGTGGCGAAGCCGCCCATCGCCTTGTAGAGCGCCGCGGGCACATTCTTCACCTGGAAGACGAAGCTGGTCACCACCTTGCCGCGATTGGGCGCGCGTTCGTCCTGGCGCGACATGATCAGAAAGCGGGTGGCGTTGTGATGCTCGTCCTCGACATCGGCCTTGAGAATCTTGAGGCCATAGAATTCCGCCGCCAGGGTCGAGGCAATGGCGGCGACGCTCTTATCGCCCAGTTCGGCGACATGCTTGGCCGAGCCGGCCGTATCGTACCAGTTGTGCGCCACCAGCTTGCGTTCGCGCAAAATGCTGCGGCACTGGGCCAATGCCGGCGCCTGGCTGTAGACGCTGGTGATGTCCTCCAGCGTGGCGTCCTTCAGACCCAGCAGCTGATGGCGGATGGGAAGAAAATGCTCGCCCACGATATGCAGGCCGGAATCGGGCAGCAGGTGATGGATGTCGGCGATGCGGCCGATCAGCGAATTTTCCACCGGGATGATGCAAAGATCGCATTCGCCGGATTTCGCCGCCTCGATGGCGTCCTCAAAAGTCGGCTTGGGAATGGCGGCGGCATGGGGCACCGCTTCGCGCGCCGCCAGATTGGCATAGGCGCCCGGCTCGCCCTGGAAGGCGACGCGTCTGGCATTGGTGACGGCATGGATCATGCGAGAATTTTTCGGGCGCGTTCGAGATCGGCGGGAGTATCAACAGACAAGGGCGCTTCGTCCACACGCGCCACCGCAATGCTCATCCCCGCTTCCAGCGCCCTCAGCTGCTCCAGCTTCTCGCTTGTCTCCAGCGGCGAAGGCGGCAGCGCGACAAAACTCTCCAGCGCCTCGCGGCGATAGGCGTAAAGCCCGACATGATGAAACAGCGGGCCCTCGCCCGCCGGGGCCGTGGCGCGGGTGAAATACAGCGCCCGGCCCAGCTGGCCCGACGCGTCCCAGGCCACCACCGCCTTGACCACCGCCGGATTGACCTTGTCGGCGTCATTGTCGATCGGCGCCGCCAGGGTGGCGATATCGGCGCCGGACTGGCTGAGCGCCTGGACCACAGCCCTGAGCTGCATCGGGTCCAGGGCCGGCAGGTCGCCCTGCAGGTTGACCACCACGTCATGCTTTGCGTCAGGATCCAGAATTTGGAGCGCCGCCCAGATGCGGTCCGAGCCCGAGGGCAGGTCCGGGTCGGTCAGAACCGCCTGCCCCCCGGCATTTTCGATCGCGGTGACGATCTCGGGCTCTCCCGCCGCCACCACCACCGGCCCCAGGCCGGCGGCTTTTGCCTGCCGCCAGACCCGTACGATCATGGGCAGCCCTGCGATATCGGCCAGCGGCTTGGCCGGCAGCCGGGTCGAAGCCATGCGCGCGGGGATCAGAAGGACGGGATTCATGGATTCATTGGGGGGTCTTTTTCCCGCAGCCCTTGCCGGGGTTCCTTTGGCCGCCTGTGTAGGCCGGGATTGGCGCTAAAGCCAGATACCGCTTACAATTTATGCGACGCTTCGCCGCAATGACGTGGGGACAGTGGCGGGTAATGTCGCGCCGTATTTTGCCGGGCTCGCCCGGCTTTGGGGAGCTTTCGTCCATGGATTCCTTTGAGTGGAACAAGATCATCGGCGCGGTGCTGGGCACGGCGGTCTTTATCTTCGTCGTCCGCATCGTGGCCGAGCATATCTATGAGCCCGAGCACCCCGCAAAGCCCGGCTATATCGTCGAAGGCGTGATCGAAGAGCCCGGCGCTGGCGGCGCCGCGACCGCGCCGGTCGCCGAAGTTGCGCCCGACTGGGGCACCGTGCTGCCGACCGCCGATGTCGCCGCGGGCCAGGCCTCGACCGCCAAATGCGCCGCCTGCCATGACTTCGCCAAGGGCGGCCCCAACAAGATCGGCCCGGGCCTGTTCGGCGTGGTCGACAATCCCCGCGCCACCCATCCGGGCTATGCCTATTCCGCCGCCATGAAAGGCAAGCCCGGCAACTGGACCTATGACGAGATCAACCTGTTCCTGAAGGCGCCGGCGGTGGACATCCCCGGCACCAAGATGAGCTTCGCCGGCATTCGCAGCGAAAGGGAACGCATCAACCTGATCGCCTATCTGCGCTCCAATGACGACAGCCCGGCGCCGATCCCCGCGCCCAAGCCGGCCGAAGCCGCTGCCGATCCTGCCGCCGCACCGGCGGAAGCCGCGCCTGCTGCCGGTCCGACCGTGGCGCCCGCACCCGCGCCGGCGGCGCACTGACAGGGAATGGCGGGACAAGAGGGTAAGCCCAACGTCCTGTTCCTGTTGCCGCCCGGCTGGGATGCGCTGAGCAAGGCGCTGTTCGGCCATCAGGCCTTCAACAGCTTCCTGCACGGCAAGGATCACTACGCGCCGCAGCAGATCGACTATTTTGTCGGCTTCCGTCCGCCGCACGGCTTCCTGAAAAGCCTGCCGCGGCTGAAGGCGATCTTCAGCCTGGGCGCGGGCGTCGACGGCTTCCTGCGCGATCCGGAATTTCCCCGCCACCTGCCGGTGGTGCGTTTTGTCGACGAGACGCTGCAGCGGGAAATGGCGCAATACGTCACCATGCATGCGCTGATCATCCATCGCCAGCAGCGCGCCTTTGATGCCGCCCAGCGCGAATCCACCTGGAAGCAGCGGATGCTGGCGCGCCCGTCGCGCGATGTGCGCATCGGCATTCTGGGCATGGGCGATATCGGCGCGGTGACGGCGGAACGACTCTTGATGTTCGACTTCCAGGTGTTCGGCTGGAGCCGCAGCCGCAAGACGGTGCCGGATGTCACCAGTTTCGCGGGCGCCGAGGAGTTGCCGCAATTCCTGGCAAGTTGCGACATCATGGTGTGCATGCTGCCGCTGACACCGGAAACCGAGAATATCCTGGACGCCAAACTGTTCGCCGGCCTGCCGCAAGGCGCCTGGGTGATGAATGTGGGCCGCGGCGGTCATTGCAAGGAAGACGATCTGCTGGCGGCGCTGAACTCCGATCATCTGGGCGGCGCGGTGCTGGACGTTTTCCAGACCGAGCCCCTGCCCGCTGACAGCCCGTTCTGGAAGCATCCCAAAGTGACGGTGACGCCGCACATCGCCGGCATCACCGATCCGCGCAACGCATCCGCCTTTGTGGTGGATTGCGTCACCCGCGCGCAAAGCGGCGCGCCCTTCAAGAATGTCGTGGACCTGACGCGCGGCTATTGAAGCCGTTTGACCGACGTGACCGGGCCGACCAGCGTTTCAATGCGCGCCACGGCTTCGCGCAGCGGCTCGGCCGCCACCTGCATGTGAAAAGCGTTGGCATGCAGCAGATTTTCCGCATCCAGCATCACGCCCATATGACCTTTCCAGAACACAAGATCGCCGCGCCGGACATCGGCGATGCTGATCGGCTCGCCCAGCACCTTCTCCATCATGTCGGTGTCGCGCGGCGCGGCTTTTCCAACCGCCTGCAACGCGGTCTGGATCAGGCCGGAACAGTCCAGTCCCGCCGCGGTCTTGCCGCCCCAGACATAGGGCACGCCCAGGAAACGCTGCGCCACCGCAACGAAATCCTTTTCGACCTCTGCGGCCAGATGGCGATGATGCACAAAACCGCTGCCGATATTCACGTAGTCGCCGTCACGGCCCAGGACTGGTACGCTGGCATTCAACGGCAGGACATCGCGCACCGGCGTTTTCAGATCGGGGTGCGCAAAGACCGGCGCCATCAGCGCCGAGACCCGCGCCTCTCCCGCAAGGGGCGCGGTCAAGGCGTCTTCCTTTACATAGCCGACATAGAGATCACTCGCCGCCTGGCCCCAGGCCCAACCCTTCGACCGGTCATACACGGTGAAGCTTTCGCCAAACAGCAATTCGCTGTCCTGCGCCGCATCGTCCGACGGACGCACGCGCAAGGCGGCACGGCCAACGCGAACAGAAAATTTCTCGCCCTCCACGAAACGCGGCACATCCACCTGGCCCTTGAGATGGGCAGCCGCCAGGTCGGCCCGCGCCGGCGTCACTCTTTTATCGGCCATAACGTTCTTTCAGCAGCGCGTACAAGGCGCGCGCGCTGTTGGCTTCGCCGCCGATGGGACGCCCCGGACGGGCGCGGTCGATCCAGGCGGGAATGTCCAGATGCACCCAACTTTTCGTCTTGCTGACAAAGCGGTTGAGAAAGAGTGCGGCGGTGATCGCGCCGGCATAGCTGTAGGCGGGATTGTTGTTGAGGTCGGCGACGCGGCTGGAGATCGTGTCTTCATAGCCGCGCCACAAAGGCAGCCGCCACACCGGGTCCTGCACCGCCTTGCCCAGCCGTGCGAGATCGGCGGCGAGCTTTTCATCGTCGGTGAAGAAAGGCGGCAGCTCCATGCCGGTGGCCGCGCGCGCCGCGCCGGTCAATGTCGCAATGTCGATCAGCAGGTCCGGCGCTTCATCATCGGCATCGCTCAGCGCATCGGCCAGCACCAGCCGACCTTCCGCATCGGTGTTGCCGATCTCCACGCTCAAGCCCTTGCGGCTGGTGAAGACGTCGCCCGGCCGCATCGCCCTGCCCGATACCGAATTCTCCACCGCCGGAATCAGAACCCGCAGGCGCAAATTCAATTTTGCGCCCATCACCATGCCCGCCACGGCCAAGGCGCAGGCCGCGCCGCCCATATCCTTTTTCATGATCAGCATGGCGGCCGACGGCTTGAGGTCGTAACCGCCGCTGTCAAAGCAGACGCCCTTGCCCACCAAGGTCACGCGCGGCGCGCCGGGCTTGCCCCAGACAAACTCGATCAGGCGGGGCGCACGATCCGAGCCCTGACCCACGGCCGCGATCAGCGGATAGTGTTTTTTCAGATTGGCACCGCTAACCACCGAGACTTTCGCGCCATGCTGTTTGGCGAGGCTGCGCGCCGCCGCTTCCAGTTCGGCAGGCCCCATGTCATTGGCCGGGGTGTTGATCAGGTCGCGGGCGAGAAACAGATTGTCGGCGATGCGCGATATCTCTTCGCCGTCCACGCCCCCAGGCAGCACCAGCCGCGCCTTGCGCACCGCCGTCTTGCGATAACGCGCAAAGCCATAGCCGCCCATCGTCCAGGCCAGCGCGCCGTTCACACCGCCGCAAAAGTCCGGCACCTCGCCCAGCCGGTAAACCCCGGCGGGAAGCTTTTCGGCCGCCGCGGCCAGCGCAAAACCGTCCGACGTATCGCCCAGTCCCAGCACCCAGGCGGCAATGCCGCCGCGCGCGTCGGGCAGCGCGGCCAGTGTGCCGAGGGCGCCGGCAAAGCCCGAGGCCGTGACCAGCCCGGCGCGCTTCTGCCGGGCCAGCCATCCCCGCGCGTCCTTCGCCCGCACCGCGTGCAGCGGAATGGCGTTTTTTGCGCTGTTTGCAAGGCTTGGATGCATGAAAGGACCTTACGCTTTGTCGGCCGCGACTCTATGAATCGGGAGCGTTTCCCGCAAGGAGCAGGACATGGCCTATAGGCTGGTGGTGGGCACGAGACAGTGGTCGAGCTGGAGCCTGCGCCCTTTCCTGGCGCTCAGCGCCATCGGCGCGCCGTTCGAGACGGTGGTGATCCGGCTGCGCGTCAGGCCGCCCGCGCCGGTGACGACAAGGGACCATATTCTCAAGCACTCCCCCGCCGGCAAGGTGCCGGTGCTCAAGATCGAGGAACAGGGCCAGACGCTGACGGTATGGGACAGTCTGGCGATCTGCGAGACCCTGGCCGAGCGCCATCCCGAGGCCAGACTCTGGCCCGCCGATGCGGCTGCACGGGCGCAGGCGCGCAGCCTGTCGAGCGAGATGCATTCCGGCTTTCCCGATCTGCGCGACCAGTTGCCCATGGAATTCACCCGGAAGCTGCCACTGCCCGAACTGCGGGATGACACGCAGAAGCAGATCGCGCGCATCATCTCCGCCTGGTCCGAGGCGCTGGAGCAATCGAGCGGCGATTTCCTGTTCGGACATTTCACCATTGCCGACTGCATGTATGCGCCCGTGGTGTCGCGCTTTCAAACCTATGGCGTGGAGGTGCCGCGCAACGTTCGCGCCTATATGGATCGCATCCTGGCGCTGCCCGCGATGGCGGCCTGGCGCAAAGGCGCGCAAGAAGAAGTCGCGGCGGGTATCGCTTAGCCTCCCCTTTGCGCGTAGGCGCATAAAGGGGAGGTGCCCGTAGCACCGTCAGGTGCGAAGGGCGGAGGGGTTGATCAAGGGAGAATTCCCGCTTCGCGGTAGAATCGCGCCGCGCCGGAATGCAGCGGCGCCGGCGGATTCGCCGCCGCCTGATACAGGCTGATCTGTCCCGCGCCATGATGGCCGGCCGCCAGCAGCGCGCGGTTGGCGGGATGAAACAGCGCCCGCGTGATGCCATAGACCAGGGGATCCGGTTCGCCGTCACGCGTCACCCAATAAGCGCGCGCGCCCACCGTCTCCACCGCGCCGATGCGCGGATAAAGCCCGGCCGGTATCAACGTGGCGCGCAGCTGCGGCACTTGCTTCAGCAGCCGCTCGCGTCCATCCCCATCCAGCGGCACCAGCCGCGCCAGATTCTGGTCGATCAGGTCACGCACTGAATCCAGCGGCGCGGCGGTCATGGTGAAGAAGGCATCGATCTTGTCCTCCCGCAGCAGCTGGGCGGCATTGCCGCTTTCGAACGGCACCACACGCACCCGGTACACGCGATAGGCCGCCAGGATGGCGCGGGTACGCATCACAGCGCCGGTATTCTCGATCCCGCCCAGCATCACCCGCTTGCCGCGCAGATCGGCAATGGCATGAATGTCGGACTTGGCCGACGCCACCAGATGCACCTGCTCGTCGAACAGTGAGGCGATGATGCGCAAATGCGTGGCCTTGCCGCTACGGCGAAAAACGCCCTGGCCATTGACGGCCGCCGCGATCACATCGCCTTCCGACAGGCCGGAATCCACCAGGCCCTGATTGACGCTGCGCAGATTGTCGGCGGCGCCTTCGCTGGTGCGGGCCGACAGGATCACGCCCGCAGGGCCGCACACGGTTGCGGTTTCGCAGCGGCCCACCCCCGGGGGATGGCTGATGACGCCCGCAATGGCCTGGCCCACCGGGAAATAAAGACTTCCCGTCGAGCCGGTGGCGATCTGGAAGGAAACACGCGAGGAACCCGGCTCGGGACCCAGATTGCCGCCCCACAGCCACACGCCCATCACCGTCAGGATAAATCCGGCAAGAGCGAGAAGGGCGGCGATGCGCTGGGACATGCGGGGAATGGTTAACCCTTTATTGCGTCAGGAGTGAGGCTGTTAACAAGCCGCGCCCGCCGATCCTTGCTTCTATATGAGCCAACATACTTAAGGGTTTGTTGACCGGGGGGTGGCAAGGTTTCGCCAGCGTTTCTCGAAGGCTGCCCCCCATGGCTTACACGCACTCCCGTTTTGGCTCCACGCTGGCGCTCCTGCTGCTGGGCTGCACCTGACCTGCCGGATATTTTGTACCAGCGTGAGTGAGACTACTGCATTGCTGGCGCTCCATCCAGATGGTGTGACTGAGGCGCAAAAGTCTGCGGCGCTGGCGGTCGATATCCCAGCGATGAATGGGGTCTGACGGTGTTGTAGTGGTGG
>CAMCWK010000042.1 GCA_945882615.1 Rhizobium sp. Q54
GGACGAGCGGCGCAAGGATGCGTTCCTTGCCATCCGCGAAGCCACCATCAAGTCCACCCTGACCAAGACGGTGCAGGCCGTACCGCCCGGCACCTCGGAAGGCGCCTTCCCGGCGCTGGAACGCAATATCGGGGACCTGCCCAGCAAGGCTTTCTTCCTGGCGACCCTGGACCGGCCGCACTATGACAAGGATTTTGAGGCTGCGCTCCTGAATCGCGGTCTGGTCGTTCTCGACGATCCCCTGGATCAGCCGAAGCCTGCGCCCAGTCCTGCACCCGACAAGCAGGTGCGCAATGAAGCCGCTCCGGCACAGGTGGCCGACGCCGGCAAGCGCTGATCACAGCAGCCAATGGCGGCGCTGGACCAGAAGTGGGTGCCGACGGCACGCATCTTCGCGCCCGGCGCAGCAGCGGGCGTCGCGACCCATAACCTGTCTGATTGCTCGTAGCGTGTGTATTCGTTCGCCAGTCGGTGGGGGGAAGCCGAATGGTCAGCGCAGTCCCAAGAAACCAAGAATGAATAGGACGATGACCACTGCGCCGACAAGCCAGATGATGCTGTTCATAGACTGCTCCAGAATGAGTAACTGACTAATCAGAACTCGAACGATCCAAGAGCGAGTTTGTTCCCTTTGGCCGCGGCCGGTTCGCCTTCCTTACGCGGGGTCGTAGCTGTTAGCTGCGCTGTGAACCCAGCCCGCGAGGCCCGCCTGGATCAAAGCGGTCGTTCAGCCGACGTCCGCTTGGCGCCAAAAGCGGACATTTGCCCCCTTACTTTTGACGACAAGCACTTGCTTGATAGGGTAGCTCGACTGGTTTCCCCGCTTAGCAACGCTGGGGACCCATATTTGACATAAGCTGCAGCGCGCGGCTTTGGCTGGGGAAGGACAAGGGTCCGGAAATGAGGGGCTATATTGCTGGCTGGCGGTGTGCGTGGCTTCACGATCAACCGTTGCATGTCACCCATGGGAGCGGATCATGACACGAACGGCCCATGTCGAAGAAATCAGAACAACCTACGGGATCATCAATATCCTTAAGAACCCCACGACAGGGGCGACAATCTATGAAGTTGGCGGTTGCCACCAGAGTTCGGCGGACAGCGACGGCACCAGCCTTGCCTACTACATACACGCGATTTTCAGCCTGTTGACGCAGACAAAGGCGCGCAGTGTCCTGATTGTTGGAGGCGGCGGCGGCACATTGGGCACCATGCTGGTCAGGGCAGGATGCGATGTAACCATCGTTGATGTTGACCCAGCGTCGTTTGTTGTCGCCAAGCAGTATTTTGGTCTTCCCGAGTCGGTCATATGCCATGTTGCCGACGGTGACGTTTTTATGCGCGACAAGACCGAAGCATCATATGGCGCGATTGTGCTCGATGCTTTCCAAGGCGAAAATATCCCGACGCACCTTCAAACCGCCGAGTTCTTTGGCCGGGTTCGGGAACGCCTGACACCAAACGGTGCCGTGTTTGCAAACATTCGGGTCGGGCATGACTTTGATAAGGGGCCGGATCAGCTCGCCAAGAGCATGAGGAGCGTATGGACAGATGTCCGTGTGTTGGACTCAGAAGGCATTTGCGGCCGCAATGCGATCGTGATGGCTGGGCAGGTATCGAAATTGCGTGAACCGAAACTTCTGGTTCGGCCAAAAACAGATGCGCATTTGATAAGGTCAGAATTGGAGCGGATGCGGTTTCGCGCCTGGAACGCCTCCAGATGGGCGTTTGGTGGCTGAGAAGGGTGTTGCCCCGTTGTTGACCCAACGCGACCATGCGGGGTTATGGCCATTCCGAATGTCCGCTATGCGCCAATAGCGGACATTCCTGGCGACCTGAAGTTCGAGAAAGAAGACAAAACGCTAGTTACGATCTATTATGACTCAGTTCTGCTTGTCGGGGAAACAGCTTGGCTTTCACTTCAGGAAGTCTGGGGGTGCGCTGTAAGTCTTGCGGCAAATTCATCAACTTGTTCGGCCATACATGGGCGTCGAAGCCTGATCCTTTTCACGCAACATGCCCCTTCTGCGAATCCCTAAACACCTATAGCAAATCGGAGGCTGTTGATTTTCTTGGGCACAAACCCATTCAATTAAAGCCAGTCTACCTAGTGGGTGGCCTTCTCGTTGCAGGGCTTGTAGTCCTGGTGTTGTCAGCAATCGCGTAAAAAATCGCTTTGCCGCCGAGGCGAATTTATCAATGACCGCTTTGCGCCAGAAGCTGACGTATATTTCTTGAATGACCCCGCTCGCGGTCCGTGTCAAAATCCCAGAACAACGATACAGGGAAGCGTGCCCGACCTTGTCAAAGCCGTTGCGAAAATCAGAGGTGAAGAAAATGAGGCTGGCGTGGACGCTATTGGCCTGCGTGTTTCTGGCGAGCGCTGCACAGGCCGCACCTGACCCAATGCCCACCAAAGAACCATGTCCCCGGCAGACCGGAAACCGCGTCCAGTTGGTTTTTACCCCAAAGGATGCCAGCCCGGAGATGAAGGCAAAGTTGGAAAGGCTCAAGGAGTGCTTAAAGGCCAACGGCAATAGAAAAGGGTAGGACATGCCGTGGGTAGCGACGGCAATTGCGGCATCTGCTTGCGTAGCCTCTGAATGTCCGCTTTGGGTCAAAAGCAGACATTCGTCGCGTCACAGCATCTTGAAATCAGGCTCCAGCCGTTCTTTCACCGCCGCCTCGTTCAGCTCGACGCCAATCCCGGGAGCGTTGGGCACTGCCAGATAGCCGTCGGATTCCAGCTTCACCGGCTCGACCAATTCGGTGAACAGCTTGTTCTCGTAATGGGTAAACTCCTGGATCAGCAGGTTGGGGATCACGGCGCAGACATGGTTCATGCCCATGGTGCCAAGCGGGGTGCAGACGCCATGCGGCGCCACCGCCACATTGTAGGTCTCGGCCATGGCGGCGATCTTGAGACCTTCCATCAAGCCGCCGGTCTTGCAGAAATCGGGCTGGATGATCGACAGCGCCTGTTTCTCCAGAAAGGGGCGGAAACCGGCACGGGTGTAGATGTTCTCGCCAGCCGCCAGCGGCACGCGGGAGTTGTTGCGGATCCGGACCATGGATTCGACATTGTCGCTGGTGGTGGGTTCTTCCACGAATAGCGGGCGATATTGTTCGACCTGCTGGCAGATTTTGAGGCCCCCCTCCAGATCGTAATGGGCGTGCAGCTCCAGCCCCAGCTCGGTGTCCATGCCCAGCTCCTTGCGGAAACCGGCGAAGAAATTGACCGTGTCGTCCACCTGGTTGTTGGTCAGGTGCAGTCCGAAACGCTTGCGCTTCTCGAAGCCCTTGTCGATCGACCAGTCGTCATTGGAATAGTCCAGCCCGACTTTCAGAGCCCGCAGTTTCAGGCGATCGACCAGGTCGCGCCCGATCTTGGGGCTGGCGGCATGCATGTAAACTGGCACGCGGTCGCGGATCTTGCCGCCCATCAGTTGATGAATGGGCAGGCCCAGCGCCTTGCCCGCCAGGTCCCACAGCGCCATCTCGACGCCGGAGACGGCCGTCAAATAAGGACCGCCATTGCCCTTGATGAACACCGCCGAGGGCGGCCCGCCCAGGTTCATCCGGCGATAGCCGTTGAAGTCGGCGGTGATGCTCTGGATTTCCAGCGGGTCGCGGCCCTTCAGCATCACGTTGAAGTTGTTGTTGATGATGTATTCGGCACCCATCGTGTCGACGAACTCGCCGGTACCGGTCAGGCCTTCCTCGGTATAGATGCGCACAAAGCGGGGATTGAAGCCGTTCTTCAGCCGGATGGCGCGCACTTCGCGGATGCGCAATTTGGGTGCGCGCGAGGTGCCGGCGGCTTTGGCATCACCCAGCAGCGCCGCATAAAAGGCCGCGCCCAGACTGCCACTGACAAAAGATCGGCGATCCATTCGTCCCTCCCCACTTTTGTCAAAGCCTATCGCGTTTTTCGACAAAGGAGAAAAACTTCACACTGATGAAATGTCAGCGCGCGTTCACGCGCGGAAGACCTCGTGATAAGTCTCGCGGCAAATGATGGGGGACTCACAATGAAAACGCTGCCGCTCGCACTCA
The DNA here is from genome assembly GCA_945882615.1 of Rhizobium sp. Q54. Taxonomy (GTDB): domain Bacteria; phylum Pseudomonadota; class Alphaproteobacteria; order Micropepsales; family Micropepsaceae; genus Rhizomicrobium. Next base: position 4,057 of record CAMCWK010000042.1, read on the forward strand.
GCCTTCTGCTCGTATCAAGCGCTGCCGCATGGGCGCATCAAAGTTTCTACACGCCAGCGGAAGTGATCCATAACAGCCCGGAATGGAAGGGTGAGCGCTTTGCCGACGGCCGTCCCAAGGTGCCAGACAACATCCTGGACCGGATGAAGAATGTCACGCTGGAAGAAGCCTGGTCGATCCTGCGCGGCGCCGGTTTCGACAACCAGTATGAAGATGGCTGGGCGACCGATCTGTTCGCCGGCATGATCATGGTGGGCCGCGCCCTGACCTCAAGCTGGATTCCGGGCCGCCTCGATCTGCAAAAGGTCATTGAGGCCGATGGCATCGCCGAAAAGCGCAAGGGTGCGCCCAATGCCTGGCCGGTGGACATGCTGCAGCCGCGCGACGTGTATGTCAGCGATCATTTCGGATTGAAAAAGGACGGTCCTTCGATCGGCGACAATGTCGCCAACGCGATCTATGCCCGTTCGGGCAATGGCATCGTCTATGACGGCGCGGTGCGCGACATCAACGGCATCCGCGAACTGCCCAATTTCGTTACCGTCGCCCGGTCCTATGATCCGTCGCACCATTTCGGCCGCATCGAAGAGCCGCGCCCACTGAACTCCACCATGATCTCGATCAACGCCCCCACCCGCATCGGCAAGGCGGCCGTGATGCCGGGCGATGTGGTGCTGGTGCGCGATGGCGGGGTGATCTTCGTTCCGCCGCAGCTGGCCGAACGGGTGGTGCGCCAGTCCGAACGCATCCGGCTGCGTGACATCTTCGGTCACCAGCGGCTGAAGGAAGGCACCTATACCGCCGGCCAGATCGACCGCCCCTGGACGCCCGAGATCGAAGCCGATTATGCGGGCTGGCTGCGCCAGAACATGGACAAGCTGCCCGTGGCCCGGCCGCAGATCCAGGAAATCCTGGACGACATGGCCAAACGCGCGAAACGCTAATCCAGCAAGCCGCCAAGCTCTAGGGTTTGGTAACCGCCTGCGCCACCAGGTCCGACACCAGCCGAATGGGATGCGGGCGCACCGATGCTTCATAAAGCGTGGTCAGCACCACACAGATGGTGCCGGTGTCGGGATCGGCCCATGACAGGGTGCCGGTGGAGCCATTGTGCCCGAAGGTGCGCGGGCCGCAGGCGGGCGACCCAATTCTTGGCACCAGGCAGAAGCCCAGCCCCTGCGGCATGACACCCGGCGGTGACTGGTTGGTGATCATCAGCGCTTCGGTTTCGGGCTTGAGAATGCGGCCGCGCTTGAAAAGAAATTCGTCGTAGAAGCGCACAATGTCCGATGCCGGACCCAGCGCCCCGCCCCAGGGCGCGCTCAGATTGCGCCAATAGTCGCTGTTCCAGTTCCAGTCCTTCCAGCTCAGCTTGCCGGCCTCGGTCATGGCGGGCGCGCCCTGGCTGGCGACGGTGGAGGGTTTGGGCCGTCCGCGCAGGCCCAAGCCGGTCTTGTTCATGCCGAGCGGCCGGTAGATTTTTTCTTCCAGGAATTGCGGGAACGGCGTGCCGCTGATCTGTTCGGCAATATACGACGCCAGCAGGATGCCCATGCTGGAATAGGAATAGCTGGAGCCGGGCGTGAATTTCAGCGGCGCCTTCAGCGCGCCATCGCGATAGCTGGTCAGCGGCGCATGTTTTTCGCGCAGCATTTCATCATCCGCCAGCATGTCCGGCAGCCCGCTGCTGTGGGTCAGGCAGTGGCGGATGGTGATAGCCTCGCGCCCGTCGCCGGTGAAGCCGGGAAAGAACCTGGTCACCTTGTCATCCAGGCTGAGCTTGCCCGCATCGACCAGGGTCATCACCGCCGCCGCCGTCATCGGCTTGGTGATGGAGGCCAGCAGGAAGACCGGGTCGGCTCCCGTGGCGGTGCCGAAGTTGCGCGCGAAGGAATGACCAGCGCCCTGGGTCACCAGAATGGAAGCGCCCTGCACCCGGCCATCGCCGATCCAGGTCTGCATCACCTTGACGGCTTGATCGAGTTTGGCGCGGTCCCAGTTTGCGGTCGCAGCATTGGCAACTTGCGGCATCTGGCTGGCAATCATGGTGGCCCCCGCTGTTTTCAGCATGTCCCGGCGATTCATTGTGTCCCCCGTTTTGCATCGGTCTAACACGCCCATCCAAAAACCGCATCGGTCGATAGCCAGTTTGGGTTGGACCGGCTGGAAAACGCCCCCTAGAAGGGCATGAGAACTTCGCCCGCAGGAGAGAATCATGAGCAAGATGTCGCCGCAGGAAATGGCGCAGATACTGGCGAAGGGGCTTTTGTCCTTCCCCGTCACCCATTTCGGCAAGGACTTCAGTTTCGCCGAAGGCCCTTACCGCGAACATTGTGCCTGGCTGCTGAGCTTCAAGCGCCTGACCGGCCTGTTCGCCGCCGGCGGTACCGGCGAGGTCTTTTCGCTGACCCCCGCCGAAGTGAGCACGGTTGTCACCGCGGCGGTGAAGGAAACCGCCGGCCAGACCCCGGTTATCGCCGGCTGCGGCTATGGCACCGTCAACGCGGTGGACATGGCGAAGTCGGCCGAACAGGCAGGCGCCGACGGGCTGTTGTTGTTTCCGCCCTATTTGATGGCGCCCAATCAGGACGGCCTGATGGCGCATATCGAGGCGGTGTGTAAAGCCACCAGGCTCGGGGTGATCGCCTATAATCGCGACAATGGCGTTTTGACGGCGGACAGCCTGGCCAGATTGTGCGAGCGCAATCCCAATCTGGTCGGCTTCAAGGACGGCGTCGGCGATATCGAACTGATGATGCAGGTCTATGCCAAGATGGGCGACCGCCTCACCTATATCGGCGGGCTTCCCACGGCGGAAACCTTCGCCCTGCCCTATCTGGAAATGGGCGTCACCACCTATTCCTCGGCGATCTACAATTTCATGCCGGAATGGGCGCTGGCCTTTTATGACGCGGTGCGCGCCAAGGACCATGGCAAGGTTATGAAGGGGCTGAAGGAATTCGTGCTGCCCTATATCGCCATCCGCAACGAGAGCAAGGGTTACGCGGTGTCCATCGTCAAGGCGGGCTTGACCGCGGTCGGCCGCACCGCCGGCCCGGTACGCGCGCCGTTGACCGACCTGAACCCGGACCAGTTCGCGCGGCTGAAAAAGCTGATCGACGCCGCCAAGCCGGTTTAAGCCCCGGCCCTTTGTCGGCTAGGGTGCGCCCCATGACGGGCGCATCCTTCTGGGCACAGTTCGAACTGCATCAGCTTCGCTGCTTTGTGGCGGCGGCCGAGGAACTGCATTTCGGCCGCGCCGCGACGCGCATGAACATGACCCAGCCGCCTTTGTCGCGGCAGATTCAGCTGTTGGAACATGTGCTGGGCGTCAAGCTGCTGGACCGCACCAGCCGCGCGGTGAAACTGACCCCGGCGGGCCGCGTTTTTCTGCTGGAAGCCCGCCGCATCCTTCGCCTGACCGAAAGCGCGGCGCTTGCGACACGCCGCATCGCATCAGGCGAAGCGGGCACCATTACGCTGGGTTTCACGGCGGCCAGCGGCTACAGCTTCCTGCCGCGCCTGCTGCTGCAGCGCGCCAGCCACGCGCCCAATATCGACATCGCGCTGAAGGAAATGGTGTCCAGCGAACAGGTGGACAGCCTGCTGACGGGCCGCATCGATGTCGGGCTGCTGCGCCCGCCGATCGAACGCGGCGAATTCACCACCCTGAAAGTGTCCAGCGAGCAACTGGTGGCGGCGCTGCCCTTTGGCGATCCCCGGCTTGCCGAAGCGGCACTGGACTTGAAGGATTTCGATGGCAAACCGCTGATCATGTATGCGCCGGAAGGGGCACGCTATTTCCACGACATGCTGAGCGGGTTGTTCAAGACTGCGGGCGTGGCGCCCGTCGCGATCCAGTCGCTGAGCCAGATCCATTCCATGCTGGCCCTAGTGCGCGCCGGCATGGGCGCCGCCCTGGTGCCCGAAGCCGCCATGTCGTTGCATTTCGACGATGTTCATTTCCGACCTGTGCGCACGGTCCCGGCGGCCCCGGTCGAACTGTTCGCGGCCTGGCGCAGCGACAATGACAATCCCGCGCTGGCGGCCTTTCTGGACCTGTTGCGCGGCGACGAAGCGGACAACGAAATCAACGCGGGTGCAGCATCGGATTGATGCTAATCCGGCATTGATCGCTTGAACCTTTGGCTTGGACCGGCCAAGCTCCCCCGGCCTATTTTGGCCAATAACGCCGCCACAACCGCCGCGAAACAGGGATGCGATCCATGACCGACGCCGATACGCGCAACAGTCACGTCCGCTTCTGGATCATCGCCGTCCTGTTCATCGTTTCCTCGGTCAATTATGCCGAGCGCGCCACCCTGTCCTACACCGCCACGCAGATGGCCGGGGAGTTCGGCATCAGCACCGTCCAGCTGGGCTGGATGTTCTCGGCCTTCGCCTGGTCTTATGCCGCGGCGCAGGTGCCCGGCGGCGCGCTGCTGGACCGCTTCGGTTCGCGCACCGTCTATCTCTGGGCGATCTTCCTGTGGTCGATCTTCACCTTTCTGCAGGCCTTTGCCGGCATTCTGGCCTTTATCCCGGTGTGGATCAGCATCGTGATGCTGCGCGTCATGGTCGGTTTCTCGGAAGCCCCGTCCTTCCCCGCCAACGCCCGCATCGTCGCCAACTGGTTTCCCACCCCGGAACGCGGCACCGCCAGCGCCATCTTCAATTCCTCGCAATATTTCTCGCTGGTCGCCTTCGCGCCGCTGATGGGTTACGTAACCGGTGAATTCGGCTGGCGTTACACCTATCTGGTGATGGGCATCATCGGCCTTCTGAGCTGGGCGCTGTTCTGGCTGGTGGTGCATTCACCCTCGCGCCACAAATCCATCAGCAAGCGGGAATATGCGCACATTGAAGAAGGCGGCGCGCTGGTCAATCTTGACCGCCCAGCCGCCACGGCCCAGCCGATCCGCTGGAGCGCCGTCGGCCAGCTTCTCGCCAACCGCATGTTGCTGGGCATCTATCTGGCGCAATATTGCATCACGGCGATGACCTATTTCTTCGCCACCTGGTTCCCGGTCTATCTGATCAAGGCGCGCGGCCTATCGATCATGGAAGCGGGATTCGCCGCCGCCGCGCCGGCGCTGGCCGGTTTCGCCGGCGGCGTGCTGGGCGGCGTGCTGTCGGACCTGCTGCTGCGCAAGGGCCTGCCGCTGTCCACCGCGCGCAAGATCCCGATCCTGGTCGGCCTGGTGATTTCCTGCGCCATCCTGGCGTGCAACTTCACCGACTCACAGACACTCGTGCTGACCTTCATGGCCATCGCCTTCTTCGGCAAGGGCGTTGCCTCGCTGGGCTGGGCGGTGATGAGCGATGCCGCACCGCGCGAGGCCACCGGCCTGTCGGGCAGCATCTTCAACCTGGTCGGCAACGCCGCGGGCATTTTCACCCCGTTGGGCATCGCCTATATCCTGGCGGCCACCGGCAACAACTGGGAATTGGCGCTGATCTTTGTCTTCGCCCATTCCATCATCGCCATGGTCAGCTATGCCTTCATCGCCGGAGAGATCAAGCGCGTGGTGCTAAGACCACTCTAACCGGATCAATTCACCATGCCTGAGAAAATCAGCGGCGCCCCGCGCGTCACGGACATGAAAGTCATTCCCGTTGCCGGACAGGACAGCATGCTGCTGAACCTGTCAGGCGCGCACGGGCCGCTCTTCACCCGCAACCTGGTGATCCTGACCGACAATGCCGGCCGCACCGGAGTGGGCGAAGTACCCGGCGGCGAGAAAATCCGCCAGACGCTGGTGGACTCGCGCGACCTGGTGGTGGGCCAAACCGTTGGCAACTGGAACCATGTCCTGTGCGAAGTGGGCCGCCGCTTCGGCGACCGCGATGCCGGCGGGCGGGGCTTGCAGACCTTCGACCTGCGCATCACGGTCCATTGCCAGGCGGCGCTGGAATGCGCCCTGCTCGATCTGCTCGGCCAGCATCTGGAAGTGCCGGTCTGCGCCCTCCTGGGCGAAGGCCAGCAACGCGGCGCCGTCGAGATGCTGGGCTATCTGTTCTATATCGGCGACCGCAAGAAGACGATGCTGCCCTATCGCGCCAATCACTCCTCTATTCGAAGTGGGGGCGATGACTGGTTTCGCCTGCGCGACGAAGAAGCGCTGACGCCCAAGGCCGTGGTGCGGCTGGCGGAGGCCGCATACGAGCGCTACGGCTTCAACGACTTCAAGCTCAAGGGCGGCGTGCTGGCGGGCGAGCAGGAAATGGAAGCCGCGGCCGCGCTGGCGCAGAACTTCCCCAAGGCGCGCATCACGCTGGATCCCAATGGCGCCTGGTCGCTGAAGGAGGCAGTGGCGCTGTGCAAGGGCAAGGGCCATATCCTGGCCTATGCCGAGGATCCCTGCGGCGCGGAAGACGGCTATTCGGGCCGTGAGATCATGGCGGAATTCCGCCGCGCCACCGGCCTTCCCACCGCCACCAACATGATCGCCACCGACTGGCGCCAGATGGTGCACGCTTTGGAACTGGGGTCGGTGGATATCCCGCTGGCCGATCCGCATTTCTGGACCATGCGCGGCTCGGTGCGGGTGGCGCAGATCTGCGCCGATCGCGGCCTGCGCTGGGGCAGCCATTCCAACAACCATTTCGACGTGTCGCTGGCGATGTTCACCCATGTCGCCGCCGCGGCGCCGGGCAACATCACCGCCATCGACACCCACTGGATCTGGCAGGACGGCCAGCGCCTGACCAAGGAACCCTTCCCCATCGTGCAGGGCCAGATTCCGGTTCCGCTGCAGGGCGGGTTGGGGGTGGAAATCGACATGGTGGAAGTCGAGAAGGCGCACAATATCTACAAGTCGCTGGGCGACGGGGCGCGTGACGACTCCATCGCCATGCAGTTCCTGATCCCGGGCTGGACGTTCGATCCCAAGAAGCCCTGCCTGGTGCGGTAAATCCCCCGATTTCGGCATCGGTCGATGCCGTCTTTGAACTGCTGCGAACAGGCCGGCGTGCTATAAACGCGCCATGAACATCCGCCAGAAAACTCCGCACGAACCGCCGCGCCGCATCCAGGTCGCGCCGGGCGACAATGTCGCCATTATCGTCAACAGCCTGGGCCTTCCCGCGGGCAGCGTCTTTGCGGACGGCCTGACGCTGAACCATTTCGTCCCGCAGGGCCACAAGGTGGCGCTGGCCGATATTGTCGATGGCGGCAACATCATCCGCTATAACGAAGTGATCGGAACCGCCAAGGGCGACATCCGGCGCGGCGACTGGATCAACGAAGACAATGTGGTGATGGGCACCGCCCCGCCGCTGGACCAGCTTGAGATGGCGACGCGGCCCCCGCCCGCGCCCGAGCCGCTGACCGGCCATACTTTTGAAGGCTATCGCAACGCCGACGGCACGGTGGGGACCAAGAATATCCTGGCGGTGTCGACCAGCGTGCAGTGTGTGTCCGGCACCATGGAATATGCGCTGAAGCGCATCAAGGCCGAGTTGCTGCCCAAATATCCCAACGTCGATGACGTGGTGGTGCTGACCCACGCCTATGGCTGTGGCGTGGCGATCAACGCGCCCCAAGCGGTGGTGCCGATCCGCACCCTGCAGAACCTGGCGCGCAATCCCAATTTCGGCGGCGAAGTTCTGGTGGTGGGGCTGGGCTGCGAAAAGCTCGTTCCTGAACGGCTGCTGCCGGCGGGACAGGAAAACAACAACACCTTGCGGATGCAGGACGAAGCCTTTGTCGGCTTCGGGGCGATGATTGACGGCATCATGTCCATGGTCGAGGACCGGCTGAAAATCCTCAACCGGCGCAAGCGCGAAACCGTGCCGGCGTCCGAACTGATCGTGGGCATGCAGTGCGGTGGCAGCGATGCCTTTTCCGGGTTGACCGCCAATCCGGCGCTGGGCTATTGCGCCGACCTGCTGGTGCGGGCCGGCGCCACCGTGATGTTCTCGGAAGTCACCGAAGTGCGCGATGCCATTCATCTTCTCACGCCCCGCGCCGCCACAAAGGAAGTGGCCGACGCCTTGGTGCGGGAAATGAAGTGGTACGATTCCTATCTCGACCAGGGCGGCGTGGATCGCGGCGCCAACACCACGCCGGGCAACAAAAAGGGCGGCCTGTCCAACATCATCGAAAAATCCCTGGGCTCGGTCGCCAAGTCCGGCACCAGCGCCATCAACGCGGTGCTGGCGCCGGGCGAAAAGGTCCGTCAGCGCGGGTTGGTGTTCGCCGCCACCCCGGCTAGCGATTTCGTCTGCGGTACCTTGCAGATGGCGTCGGGCATGAACCTGCATGTCTTCACCACTGGGCGCGGCACGCCTTATGGGCTGGCCGCCGTGCCGGTGATCAAGGTCGCCACCCGCAGCGAACTCGCCAAACGCTGGAACGATTTGATCGACCTGGATGCAGGCCCCATCGCCACCGGCGAAAAGACCATCGAACAGGTGGGCTGGGAGCTGTTCCAGCTGATGCTGGATGTCGCCAGCGGCAGGAAGCAGGTGTGGGCCGACAAATGGGGCCTGCACAACGATCTGACGCTGTTCAACCCCGCGCCGGTGACGTAGCACCTCGCACCCTCACCCTTCGACAAGCTCAGGGTGAGGATACGATCTCCTCATGCTGAGCCTGTCGAAGCATGAGTGACGCCGGCCTAGTATCTTTTAGCGTCCTCGATCACCATCGCCGCACCCTTGTCGGCGATCATGATGGTGGGCGTGTTGGTGTTCCCGGACGTGATGGTCGGCATCACCGAGGCGTCGATTACCCGCAGATTTTGCAGGCCATGCACCCGCAGGCGTTCGTCCACCACGGCCATCGGATCGCTGGCCAGACCCATCTTGGCCGTGCCGACGGGATGGAAGATGGTGGTGCCGATATCGCCTGCCGCGTGCGCCAGTTCGCCATCACCGTCGCCCACGGCGGGACCGGGGCGGAATTCCTCCGGATGGTATGGGGAAAGCGCAGGCTGGGCCATCAGCTTTCTTGTCAGGCGGATGCAGTCGGCGGCGATGCGACGGTCTTCATCGGTGGAGAGATAGTTAGGCGCGATCTCGGGCGGCGCCTCCATCGCGGGAGACATGATCCGCACCGTGCCGCGCGAGGTGGGGCGCAGGTTGCAGGGGCTGACCGTGATCGCCGGAAACTTGTGCAGCGGCGTGCCGAAACGGTCCAGCGACAAGGGCTGGATGTGCCACTGGACATTGGCGCGCTCCTGGCCTGCGTCCGAGCGGGTGATCATGCAAAGCTGCGATGCAGCCATGGTCATCGGCCCGCGCCTTGCAAACGCATATTGCAGCGCCATCCAGGGGCGGCCCAGCAGGGAATAGTAGATTTCGTTGAGGGTTTTGACGCCCGTCACGTGATACATCGCCCGCAGTTGCAGATGGTCCTGCAGGTTGCGGCCCACGCCTTCCAGCGCATGCAGCACCGGAATACCTGCTTCTTTAAGCCAGGCCGCCGGACCGACGCCGGAACGCTGCAGTATCTGCACCGAGCCGATGGCGCCGGACGACAACAGCACTTCGCCCCTTGCACTGGCTTCAAAAACCTCATCGCCTTGGCGGTAACGCACGCCCATGGCGCGTGTCCGATCGAACAGCACCCGCTCCACCTGGACATCGGTCACCAGCCGCAGATTGGGCCGATGCAGAATCGGCTTCAGAAACCCGCGCGCCGCTGACCAGCGCCGGCCGCGCTTCTGGTTCACATGGAAATAGTAGCTGCCTTCATTGTCGCCGGTGTTGGGATCGGCGCTTTTCGGGATGCCGACCTCTTCGCCGGCATCGATGATCCGGTCCAGTATCTCCCAGCGCACCCGCGGCTGTTCCACCGACAACTCGCCGTCGGCGCGGTGATGCTCGGTATCGCCCAGGAAATGCCGGTCAAGTTTCCTGAAGATCGGCCTGACATCGTCCCAGCCCCAGCCGGTCAGGCCAAGCTGCCGCCAGTGGTCGTAATCGCCCGCCTGGCCGCGCATGGACAGCATCGCATTAATGGAAGACGAACCGCCGATCGCCTTGCCGCGCGGATAGTTGAGCTTGCGCCCGTTCAGGCCGGCTTCCACCACCGTCTCGAACATCCAGTCGCTGCGCGGATTGCCGATCAGATAGAGATAACCGACCGGGATGTGGAACCAGATCCAGTCGTCATGCCCGCCGGCCTCCAGCAGCAGAACGCGCTTCTTGGGGTCAGCGGACAGGCGGTTGGCCAGCACGCAGCCGGCCGAGCCTGCGCCCACCACGATGTAATCGTAATCACCATCAATCATTTTTGGGCCGCATGATCAGTCCAGATAGAATACTTCCTGCCACATGGGGAAGCGTTCGCCGGGTTTGCGCTCCGCCATGGGGGCGAAAAAGGGCGCCATCGCCGCCTGCCAGCGGGCATTGACCGGACTCTTTTCGATCTCAGACCAGGTCTTTTCGAAATCCTCACAGGTGAAGGTGAGGAACAGCTCGGCGTCGCGGCGGAAGATGGAATATTGCGAGATGCCGCTTTGCTTCAGCAGCGCCAGCATCTCGGGCCAGACGGCGCGGTGCGACTCGTCATACTCGGCGATCTTGTCGGGATTGAGCTTTAAAGTGAAACCGATCCGCATTCAGGCCATCGCATTCCCAAGACCGATGATGACAGTGGATGCCACCAACAGCGCCAGACCGACGAATACCAGCGTCAACGTCCCGCGACTGGCGCCGCGCCACTCCCGCAGGGCAAAACCCCACAGGCTGGAAAAGATGATGATGCTGGCCATGTGCAGCGTCCAGCTGGAAAAGCCGTAAGCGCCCATCTGACTTTCGCCCATGGTGTAGAAGAAAAACTGGAAGTACCAGGCGATGCCGGCCAGGGCGCAGAGCAGGTAATTGCGCAGCAGCGGCGGCGGCGCCACACCGTCGGCCGCCGGACCGGCGCCACCGAAAAATTCGCGGCCCGTACGGTTCTTGGCAATCAGGATTCCGCACCAGATGAAATTCGTCGCCGCCCCGCCCAGCAGCACGATGCACAGCACCGGCAGCCCCTGCCACAAGGGCGCCGTACCCGCCGCCAAGGTCAGGGCACGCACCGGCTCGCCCGCCTCTAGGCCATAGGCAAAGCCAGCCGATGTCATGCCTGAGAAAATCGCGACCAGAATGCCTTTCCTGAGGTCATATTCCAGGATGGAGGCGCGCTGGGCGTCCGCCGGCAGTTCGCGCTCCCGGGCGCGGCCTGCCTTGCCGATCACGGCGATGCCTGCCAGGCACACCGCCAAGCCAGCCAAGATGATCTGGCCGTT
>CAMCWK010000043.1 GCA_945882615.1 Rhizobium sp. Q54
CCTTTCAACCGGACGACGAAATAGCGGCGCACCGGCTCCGATCCGCAGGGTTGCCCCAGCGGCGTGTCCGCGTCGGCCCCACTGCCCACCAATGGTACTGACCTTCTACGGTGACGCGCACTTAGGCGGCGCAGTTCAAAAGCTGCCAAAGATAGTTAAGGCATCGCAGTGTCGAAGGCGGCTACCAAGGCTAGATCGCAGCCAACCTTTGTCTACGAACACCATCAATGTAGTCCGCCCACCAGGCCATCATCTGGCGACGTCCAGGCAACCATTCCGCGGCATTGTAAACACCTCGAACACTTCCGTCGAAGTGTGCTAGCTGCATCTCCACCCAATCACGGTTGAACTGCGCTTCGTTAAGTGCAGTTGACGCGGTAGAGCGGAAGCCGTGCACCGTGGCGCGACTATGATACCCCAATCGATAAAGAGCGAAGATCAGAGTATTTTCCGACATGACGCTCGATTTTGTTGCCGCTGGGAACAGATACAACGTCGTCCCAGTTATTCTTCGGAGTTTATGCAACACCTCGACGGCTTGCGGGGCCAGAGGCACCAAGTGCGGTCTGCGCATCTTCATGCGATCGGCCGGTATACGCCACAGGGGCTCCGGACCGTCCAAGTCTTCAAACTCTGCCCATCGAGCGAATCGTAGCTCGCCGGTACGGACAAATGTAAGCGCGATCAATTTCAGGGCGAGCCGGGTTACAATGTCTCCGTCATAAAGCTCTAGATCCCTCATGAATTGAGCAATTTCGCCGACAGGCAGAGCGGTCCTGTGCTTTGCTGCTTTTGATGGCCTCAACGCGCCTTTCAGATCAACAGTCGGATCTCGGCCACAGCGGGCGGTAGCAACTCCGTAACGGAAAATACCGCTCGCCATCTGCATTATTCGTTTCGCCATCTCGAGCGCATCACGTTTCTCGACTTTTCTTATGACGTCCAGCACCTCAAGCGGCGTGATCTCCGCGATCGGACGACTTGCCAAAGCCGGAAGAAGGTCTCCATCCAAGCGGCTGCGAAGTCGGGATGAATAGGACGCAACCCATCTTTCTGCGTTCGTCTCAAACCATTCGTCGGCTACCGTTCCGAACGTGTTGCCTGCCGCAATGCGCCTTTCCCTCTTTTCCGCCTTCTTTGCGATCGAAGGGTCCGACCCTTTGGCTAATAGTCGTTTTGCCTCATCGCGCAGGTGACGCGCCTCCAGGAGTGTCGTTTCAGGATACTTCCCAAGCGCCAGAGATTTCTGCTTGCCGTGGAAGCGATAAGCCAAACGCCACAATTTGCCACCGCTGGGAGACACCAGCAGATAGAGACCTTCGCTATCACTCACCTTGTATTGAGCTTCGCGGGCTTTCAGAGCTCGCACTTTTGCATCGGCCAAAGGCATGTTGGTCTTTTTCCGGAACGTGTTGGTCTTTCGCTTCAAATGTACCAACAAAAATTCCGACTGCCAAAACACACGAGCGAACACGTGCGAGCACAAATGCTTGATGTCATTGGATGTTCTCGAATGCCAACACACGTGCGCGAACTGCGACGAACGTGCATTGGTGGGCCCGCCAGGACTCGAACCTGGGACCTAACCGTTATGAGCGGTCAGCTCTAACCAACTGAGCTACAGGCCCTTTCCGAAAGGGGGTATAACAGGATTTGCGGGAGCGCCAACCGTCCCAATGCCCCGATTTCGCCGCTCTTGGCGGTCAGCCTTCCGCCCGGATGGGCCCTTGAAATTGAACGAGAATTTGAAAGAGAAATCCTGATGAAAACCGCATTTTCCGCTCTTCTCGCCGCCAGCCTGCTGCTGGCCGGCCCGGCGCTTGCCGCCGAGCCCCGCACCATCGCCATGCCAGGCCATGGCGAGGTGAAAGCCGCCCCCGACCAGGTGCAGATCACCGCCGGCGTCATGACCAGCGACCCCACCGCGGCCCAGGCCCTGACCACCAATACCGCCCGCATGAAGGGCGTATTCGGCGCCTTGGAGAAAATGGGCGTGCCAGCCAGGAACATCCAGACCACCAATTTTTCGGTCTCGCCGCAATATACCGGGGGCAACAACAATGAGCGCCCGCGCCTGACCGGCTATCAGGTTCATAACAATGTCTCGGTCCGGCTGGACGATGTGACAAAGCTGGGCGCGGCGCTGGATGCGCTGGTGACGGCCGGCGCCAACCAGATGAACGGGATCAATTTCTCCATCCGCGATCCCGCGCCGATGCTGGCCAAGGCGCGCGCCGAAGCCATCGCCGATGCCAAGCTTCGCGCCGAAACCTATGCCAGGGCGGCCGGCGTCACCCTGGGGCCGATCCAGTCCATCAACGAAGGCGGCGGCGCCATGCCGCCGCAGCCCATGTACCGCGCCATGGCAGTGCAGGCCGACAGCAGCGTGCCGGTAGCGGCGGGCGAGGAAAGCGTCGCCGCCGATGTGTCGGTGGTGTGGGAATTCCGCTGAGCAGGCTTATATAAAAGGCATGAGCAACCCGTTTTTTGAAGACTGGACCGCGCCCTTTGGCGCTCCGCCGCTGGACCGGATCAGGGCTGCGCATTTCCGACCCGCCTATGACCGGGCGCTGATTGAGCACACGACCGAGATCGCGGCCATTGCGTCCGATCCCGCGCCGCCCGATTTCGACAATGTGGTGGTGGCGCTGGAGAAAAGCGGGCGTCTGCTGACGCGGGTGGACAGTGTGTTCGGCAACCTCACCTCGTCCGCCACCGACGAGGAACTGCAAGCCATCGAGCTGGAGATGGCGCCGCGCCTGTCGGCGCATTGGAGCGCCATCTCCATGCATCCGGTACTGTTCGCCCGCCTGGATGCGGTTTATCGGCAGCGCGAAAGTCTGGGGCTGGACAGTGAATCGCTGCGGGTGCTGGAGCGCTATCATCTGGATTTCGTGCGCGCCGGTGCGCAGCTGAAAGGCGATAACCGCGACCGCCTGGCGGATATCGCCCAGCGGCTGGCGATTCTGGGCACCCAGTTCAGCCAGAATGTGCTGGCCGATGAGGAGAACTGGATCCTGCCGCTGAGTGAAGCGCAGATGGCCGGCATTCCCACCGCGATCCGCGATGCCGCCGCGTCCAAGGCGGCGGAACTGAAGATCGAAGCGCCCTATGCGGTGACGCTGTCGCGCTCCAGTGCCGAGGCCTTCCTGCAATATGCCGAGGACCGAAACTGCCGCGAGCAGCTCTGGCGCGCCTGGGTGTCGCGCGGCGACAATGCCAACGACCATAACAACGGCGCCATCATCGCCGAGATGCTGGCCCTGCGTGCCGAGCGCGCCACCCTTTTGGGCCATGAGAATTTCGCGGCCTTCAAGCTGGCCGACAGCATGGCAGGCACGCCGCAAAAGGCGCGCGCCCTCTTGGAAGATGTCTGGGGACCGGCGCGGCTGCGCGCGCTGGAAGAACGCGACGCGTTGCAGGACCTGATCACCCGCCAAGGCGGCAACTTTCGTCTGGCGCCCTGGGATTGGCGCTATTACGCCGAGAAGCTGCGCCAGGAGAAGTATGACTTCGACGAAGCCCAGCTCAAGCCCTATTTCCAGCTCGGCAATCTGATCGAGGCCTCCTTCTACACCGCCCAGAAGCTGTTCGGCCTGACGTTTCGTGAGCGCGACGACATGCCCGTCTATCATCCCGATGTGCGGGTATGGGAAGTGTTGCGCGAAGGCCAGGTCATCGGCCTTTTCTATGGCGATTATTTCGCCCGCACCGGCAAGCAGGGCGGCGCCTGGATGTCCAGTTTCCGCGACCAGGAAGGGGTGAACGGCGAAATTATTCCGATCATCGTCAACAACTGCAATTTCAGCAAAAGCGATCCCTGCCTGCTGTCGTTCGACGATGCGGTAACACTGTTCCACGAGTTCGGCCATGCCCTGCACGGCCTGCTCAGCCAGGTGCGCTTTCCCCGCCTGTCGGGCACCAATGTGGCACGTGATTTCGTCGAGCTTCCCTCCCAGCTTTATGAGCACTGGCTGGAAGAGCCCGATGTGCTGACCCGTTTTGCCCGCCACTATCAGACGGGCGAACCGATCCCCAAGGCTCTGCTGGACAAGCTGCTGGCGGCGCGCAATTACGGCCAGGGTTTCGCCACCGTCGAATTCCTCGCCTCGGCGCTGATCGACATGGACTTCCACACCTTGCCCCCGGGCAGCGATCCGTTGGCGGCCCAGGCGGCCACCTTGCGGCGCATCGGCATGCCCGAGGAAATCGTCCCCCGCCATGCCACGCCGCATTTCACCCATGTCTTCAGCGGCGACGGCTATTCCGCCGGCTATTATGCTTACATGTGGTCCGAAGTGCTGGATGCCGACGGCTTCAAGGCATTTGAAGAAGCCCGCGACCCGTTCGATCCCGCCACGGCCCACCGCCTGCACAAGTTTATCTATTCCTCCGGCGGCACCCGCGACTATGCCACCGCCTATCGCGCCTTCCGTGGCCGCGATCCCCATATCGAGGCCCTGCTGGAGGGACGCGGCCTGATCACAACGCCAGCGGCATGAACAGGCCGCGCTCGCCTTCTTGCTTCTTGCCACACCGGCCCTGGCGGCTGTGCCGGCCCCCAGGCCGTCCATTTCCAGCCTGACGCAGCTGCCGATCGTCACCATGGACGTCTATGATGAAAAGGCGAATGCCGACGCCGATGTGGCGCGCGCCTTTGCCCGTGCCAAAGCATCTGGCAAGCGGGTGCTGCTGGATCTGGGCGGCGACTGGTGCCCGGATTGTATCGTGCTGTTCAATTTCATGAAGCTGCCCGAGATCAGGCGCTTCGTGGATACCCATTATGAAGTGGTCGAGGTGGATGTGGGACGGTTCAACCGCAACCTGCATATCCCCGCCAGGCTGGGCTTTACCGAAAAACTGCGTGGCCTTCCCGCCGTGCTGGTGTTCACGCCCGATCGCAAGCTGGTCAATCGCGGCGATGTCTTCACCACCGCCAATGCGAGCACCATGACCCCGCAGGGCCTGGCGGATTATCTGGCGCGATACGCGAAATAGACGGTCAGTTCAGCGCCAACCGGCTGGCGGGGCGCGAGGGCTCGATCAGACGATCCACCACATGCACGATGCCGTTTCTGTCGCGCACGTCATAGATGGCGATGTTGGCGGTCTGGCCCTTTTCGTCCATCACCTGGATATTGGTCGGGCCATTCATTCGCGCTACCAGGACGCCACCCTCGGCGGTGCGCAGCCGCGCTTCGCCGCCTGCCTCGCTGATCACCCGCAGCAGCGCCGCGGAGTCATACTTGCCCGGCACGATCAGATAGCTCATGCGCCGCGCCAGGGTGGATTTTGGCTCTTGGGGCCCCGCCGCAAAGGCCGCGTTGGTGGGGGCGAAAACGGTGAACTGGCCATTGGCCTTCAAGGCGGCCGCCACACCGGATTCCTTCAACGCCGCCGCCAACTGGCCATGCATCGGCGAAGCGGAGAGATTTTCCATGATGTCGCGGTCGGGCAACATCGCCTGGCCGCCGATCATCGGGTTCATGATACTGGGGTCGTCGATCACCGGCCTGGGGTCGGCGCCGGAAACCGCGCCCAGCGCCCCGCCGATCATCATGGCGATACCTGCTGCAAAACCTGCGACGGCGGCGCGTTTCATGGAACTGACCCCGGAACCTCAAGCTATTAACGCGTCACCCCCTGCGCCGTTCCGGTCCGTTAAGTCTGCTCCAGCGCCTCGCGGGCCATTTCCAGCGCCAACCAGCGCTCCTCATCGGCATCTTTTTGGGCCCGAAGCCGGGCCAGGTCATCAGACAGCACGGTGAATCGCTTGGGATTTTTGGCGTAAAGTCCGTCTTCCGACAGGCCCGCCTCCAGTTCCGCGATCTGAAGTTCCGCCGCTGCTATTTTTTCGGGCAGGACTTTCAGGGCGTGGGAATCGGCGAAATTCATTTTGGGGGCGCTGATCCGGGCGCGCTTTTCCACTGGCGCCCCACCGGTGGACTTTCTGGATTCCGGCCGCGCTGCCGGCGCCTCGCCGCGCTGGGCCAGCATATCGGCATAGCCGCCGGCATATTCGGTGAAGCGGCCACCCTCTTCCGCCAGCACGATCTGGGTCGCCACCCGGTCCAGGAAATCGCGGTCATGGCTGACCAGCAGGGCGGTGCCCTCGTAATCGGCGATCACCTCTTCGAGCAGGTCCAGGGTTTCCAGATCCAGGTCGTTGGTGGGTTCGTCCAGCACCAGGAAGTTGGACGGCGTGGCGAACAGCTTGGCCAGCAGCAGCCGAGCCCGCTCGCCGCCCGACAGAACCTTGACCGGGGTGCGGGCCTGCTGCGGGGTGAACAGAAAGTCCTGCAGGTAATTCATCACATGGCGCGGCTTGCCGGCAACCATCACCGTATCGCCACTGCCGTCGGTCACGGCGGCCGCCAGCGACTGTTCGGGATGCAGCTTGCTGCGGTTCTGGTCGAGCTGGGCCATCAATAGTCCTTGTCCCAGTTTCACATTGCCCTTCTGCGGCGCCAGCTCGCCGATCAGAAGTTTCAGCAGCGTGGTCTTGCCCGCGCCGTTGGGGCCTACCAGGGCGATGCGGTCGCCGCGATGGATGCGCAAGGAAAAATCCTTGACGATGTCCCGCTCGCCATAGGCGAAGGACACGCCCTTGGCATCGATCACCTTGGTGCCGCCGCCGGCGCCTTCGGTCGCTTCCATCTTGACGGTGCCAAGCTGGCGGATCTGCTCGCTGCGCTCGGTGCGCAGGCCGCGCAACCGATCCAGCCGCCCGACATTGCGCTTGCGCCGGCCCGAAACGCCATAGCGCACCCAGTCTTCCTCGGCGGCGATGCGACGCTCCAGCTTGTGGCGCTCCACCTCTTCTTTTTCCAGCATGTCGTCACGCCAGGCCTCAAACGAGGCGAAGCTTTTCTCCAGCCGGTAGGTCTTGCCGCGATCCAGCCAAACCGTGACGCGGGACAGATTTTCCAGGAAGCGCCGGTCATGGCTGATCAGCACCAGTGCGCCCTTGCCCGATTTCAGCTCACCTTCCAGCCATTCAATGGCCCGCACATCCAGATGATTGGTCGGTTCATCCAGCAGCAGGATATCGGGGCGCGGCGCCAGCGCCCGGGCCAGCGCCGCCCGTCGCGCCTCGCCCCCCGACAAAGTGGCGGGATTCTCGTCGCCACTCAGACCCAGATTGCCCAGCAGGTAAAAAGCGCGGTTGGGATCTTCATGCGGGTTCAGCCCGGCTTCGACATACTCGCGGGTGGTGGCGTAACCGCCCAGGTCTGGCTCCTGCGGCAGATAGCGGATTGTCGCGCCTGGCTGGGCAAAACGGGTGCCGCCATCGCTTTCCATCAGCCCCGCCGCGATTTTCAGAAGCGTGGACTTACCGGAACCGTTGCGCCCAACCAGACATAGCCGATCGCCCGCGCCCACGCTGAGCTCGGCGCCGTCCAGCAGGCGCTGGCCGCCGAACTCGACGGTGATATCCTTGAGATGCAGCAGGGGCCTCATGCGCCGCTATGTGCGGCGCGCGCCAGCGCATATCAAGCGAAATCTAGCGGGTTTTGTTGGTCACCATGGCGCCGGGGCGCGAGACCATCTTCAGGGCTGCTTCGGGGCGCTCGGTCAGCGCCTTGCCGTCGAAATCATAGACCCGGATGTCGCGTTCCACCGAACATTGGACCAGCAGCCGCTTGTTGTCGTCGCTCCAAACCGCGCCCTGACAGGCATGACCCAGCTGGGCATCGGCGACATGGGTCAGGTTGCCCTTGCCGACGCGGAACACGCTCATCTTCCCGTACACATCCTTGAAGTTCGGCGCAGTGAGGACTGTGGCCGAGCCATTGCCCATCACCAGCGCGACATACTTGCCGTCCGGCGACAGCGCCACGGTTTCGGGCAAGGTGCCGACTTCCACCCCATAGGTGATCTTGCCGGTCCGTGTATCGGTAACGGTGGTGGAGGCGCTGCCCTTGGCGGTGACGGGCGAAGCGCCGAAATTGTTGACGATCAGCCAGCGGCCGTCATGGGTCAGCGTGCCGCCATCGGGCTGCACACCAACGTCGAAGTCAGCCACGCGCGAAAGCTGGTCGCCCTTGATCGCCAGCTTGGTCACCTTGGCGTCACCAAAGCGCAGCGCATAGGCGAATTTCCCGTCGCGCGAGATGATCACATCGCGCGGCTCGGCCTTGGCTTCCAGTTTGACTTGGGCAGCCTTGGTGAGCTGACGGTCCTTGATGGTGAACAGCGTGATGGTGTCGTCGCCGGTGCCGGTGACCAGCGCGATGTCATTCTTCTTGCTCAGATAGACGCCGGTGGCGCCCATGCCCGCTTCCACCGTCTGCAGCAGTCTGGGCTTGGTGACATCGTCCAGGCCGATCACGGCGACCTTGTTGTCGGGGCCCAGCTTGTTTGCGGCGCCGAACTTCTGGGGACAGGCCGACAGCACGAAGCTGTAATCCTGCGCCACGGCGATGGCGCTGGGCGGGCCCATCTGGGTGGCGCAGACATCGATACTGCCGATGATGCGCGGCGCCTGGCGGCTGGAGAATTCGATCACCGAAACGCTGTCGGGCGTGGGCACCATGGGCAGATTATCGCCCGCGCGCACCTGCTTGCCGTCATTGCCGGAAATGGCGATCTCGCCCCAGGCCGCCACCGGCGCCAAAACCAAAGCCGTAGACAACAGAATCGCGCGCATGTCCCCACCCCAATTATTGTTGCCTCAAGTCTATCTGGTGTGCGGCGCAAAAAGAAAGGGTGAGCCGGAAGAAGCGAAAGGTCCGGTGGACCTTTCGCCCGGAGAACGCCGCAGCGGCGTGCGTTTGCGCGCGCCGCGAGGCCGACCGGCCCAACGAAAAAGGGCGGTCTCACGACCGCCCTTGTCCTTTAAATCCGGTCTTTTCGCTTACGAGAAGGAATAGGCCGTCTTGACCTGGGTGAAGAATTCCACCGCCGAGAAGCCCTGCTCGCGCTGGCCGTAGGACGAGCCGCGCTGGCCGCCAAACGGCACGTGATAGTCGACGCCCGCGGTCGGCAGGTTGATCATCACCATGCCGGCCTTGACGTTGCGCTGGAAGTGACGCGCATGTTTCAGGCTGGTGGTGACGATGCCGGCGGACAGGCCGAAGTTGCCGGCGTTGCAAAGCTCCAGCGCTTCTTCATACGTGTTGAACTTCACTACCGACACAACCGGGCCGAACACTTCTTCCTGGTTGATGGTGTCGGAGGGCTTGGTGTCCACAATCAGGGTCGGCGACATGTAATAGCCCTGGTTGGAAAGCTTCAGCGGATCGGTGCCGCCGGCCAGCAGACGACCGCCTTCCTTCAGGGCGATATCGACATATTTCAGGTTGCCGGCGAGCTGGGTGTCGGTCACGGCCGGCCCCATCTGGGTGGTGGGATCGAGGGAATCGCCGACCTTCAGCGCCTTGGCGCGTTCGGCGACGGCGGCGATGAACTTGTCATAGATGCCGGCCTGCACGAAGACGCGGGAAGAGGCGGTGCAACGCTGGCCGGTGGCGAAATAACCGCCGTCCACCGCGATCTGTACGGCGCGGTCGAATTCCGCATCGTCCATCACCACCAGCGGGTTCTTGCCGCCCATTTCCAGCTGCACGCGGGCCTGGCGCGACACCGCCGCCAGCGCGACCTTGGAGCCGACACCCTGCGAGCCGGTGAAGGATATGCCGTTGACGTCGGGATGCTTGGACAGCGCATCGCCGACAATGCCGCGGCCCAGGATCATGTTGACGACACCGGCGGGGGCGCCCGCTTCATGCAGAACGGACACCAGCGCATGCGCGGTGGCGGGGGTGGGATTGGCGGGCTTGAGGACGACGGTGTTGCCGAAGGCCAAGGCGGGGGCCATCTTCCAGGCCGGGATGGCGATGGGGAAGTTCCACGGCGTGATCATGCCATAGACGCCCACGGCCTCGCGATAGGTCTGGATTTCCACGCCCGGACGCACCGAGTCCAGATTCTGGCCATGGCGGCGCAGGGCTTCGCCGGCGAAATACTTGAAGATGCGCCCGGCGCGAACGGTTTCGCCGATGGCTTCGGGAAGGGTCTTGCCTTCCTCGCGGGCCAGGAGCTTGCCGATGGCTTCCTTGCGCTCGATGATCAGGGCGCCGGCCTTGTCCAGAATGTCGGCGCGGACTTCCGGCGTGGAACCGGCCCAGCCCGGAAACGCGGCGCGGGCGGCTTCGACCGCCTTGTTGACGTCTTCGGGGCTGCCGTCCGGGAATTTGGCGATGACTTCGGAGGTGTTGGAGGGGTTGATGCTCTCGAGCGCACCGGGGGCGGAAACCTGCTTGCCGCCGATGAAATGGGTCAGGGTCTCGGTCATCAAATCTCTCCTGGATATGGGGAAAATAGGCTGGGGGGTATTTAAGGGGTCAGGCGGCCTAATCCAACCCCGAAACCGCATCCCGGAGGCGCTTTGGCGGAATAGCTGCCGGAGCGACCGGCAACCCGAGCGCTAGCGAGGGCCCCGCGCGCTTTGCGCGCAGGTGATCTAAGGGGCGCCCCCGCGCCCGTCCGGCGCGACCTAAAAAAGGAGAGCCGCGTCAGGCCTTCAGAAGCCCGCGTTTCAGAAGGTTTTTCATCAGGTCGGAAATGCCGAAATTCCATGGCGGCGCCTGCTTGCAGGTGGTCACCCGGTTTTCCAGCACGCCCAGCTCGGGGGTGGAAACCCGCACCACGTCGCCTTCCTTGTGGGTGAAACCGTGGCCCTTGACGTCACGGTCCTGGGTGGGCGCGAAAAGCGTGCCGCAATAGAGCACGAAGCCGTCGGGATACTGGTGCTCGCTGATGGTCTGCTTCACCAGCTCAAGCGGATCGCGGCTGATTTCCGCCATCGTGCTCTTGCCTTCCAGGCGATAATTGTCGGTGCCGACGATTTCCAGCTCGACCACCGCATTGCGCACATGGTCGATGGTGAACTTGTCGTCGAACATGCGGATGAAGGGGCCCAGCGCCGACGCGGCATTGTTGTCCTTGGCCTTGCCCAACAGCAGCGCGCTGCGCCCTTCATAGTCGCGCAGGTTCACGTCATTGCCCAGCGTGGCGCCGATCGCCTTGCCGGTGCGGTCGACCACGATCACCACTTCGGGCTCGGGATTGTTCCAGGTGGACTGGGTGCGGATGCCGACATAGTCGCCCCAGCCGACCGACGACATGGGCGGCGCCTTGGTGAAGACTTCGGCATCGGGCCCGATCGCCACTTCCAGATATTGTGACCACAACCCATCGGCGATCAGCGCCTCCTTCAGCTTCTGGGCCTCGGGCGAGCCCGGCACCACCTTGCGGATGTCGGTGCCGATCTTGGACGCCAGTTCCTCGCGGATCGCCTGCGCCCGGCCCGGCACGCCCTTGGCACGTTCCTCGATCACCCGCTCCATCGCCGAGACGGCGAAGGTCACGCCCGCCGCCTTGACGCATTGCAGGTCCACCGGCGCCAGCAGCTTCACCTTGCTCTTGGTGTCGCTCCAGGCGGTGGAAAGACCCAGGTCGTTGATGTCGCCCAAGTCCTTTCCTGATGGGACACCGTTCCACTTTTCCAGAAGCTGCGCCGTGGTCGGCGCCGTCGCCGAGACGTCGAACACCCGTCCTTCCTTGACCACCACAGGGGTTGGGCCTTCGCCCAGGTCCATGCGGCCGACCAGCACGGCATCGCGCCAGTCAACGGGAAGCGGAAAGGATGTGGTGTTCGTCATAACGGTTTCTTACAGCTCGAGCTTCAGGGTGTTGCGGATATAGTTGGCGGTGATGCGCGCGCTTTCCTTGGGCGTGCGCCAGGGGGAGGTGTCCAGCTCGACATTGAGATGGCCGCGCCAGTTGATCGCCTTCAGATGCGCCATGATGGCGGGGAAATCCACCCCGCCCTCGCCCATCGGATAGAAATAGGGATCGTTCATCATGTCGCGCTGGGGCGTGGGCACATTCTTGGTGCCGCCGCGGTCGGCCCTGCCGGTGTCCTTGAAGTGATACTCGATCACGCGGTGCCCATATTTCTTGCCCAGCGCCACCGGGTCCATGCCCGCCATGGTGATATGGCCGGTATCCAGGATCAGGCCGACATTCTCGGGCCGGGTATTTTCCATGATGTAGTTGGTCTCATGCGCGTTCTGGATCTGGCTGCCCAGGTGCGGATGCACGCCAAAACTCATGCCCAGTTCCTCGCGGATGCGCTTGCCCAGAAGATCGCAGGTGATGGCGATCTCCTTCAGGTCGGCATCGGGGGTGCCGCCGGGCTGCTTGCGCGGGCCGGTGTTGGTCTTCTGGTGATCGCAGCCGAAGCGGCGCGCGAAGCGCGTCATGTTGAAGTGATTGTCCACCACGTCCTTGCGCTGGGCCGGGTCGTGGAAGGCGATGCTGCCGCCCGCCGCACCGCCGGTGATGGCGGTGAACTGCGCCCCGATTTCGTACATGCGGTGCTGCAGGGCTTCCCAGCGGTCGGGATAATAGACTTCGCGCTTCTTGCGCGGGCCGGTCGGAGACTTCCAGCTATAGCCGTTCGGCCAGGTCTTCATCGCCTGGGTATCGCGCGGCGCGGGTTCGAAGCCGTCCTTGGTGGCGCAGAAGGACGAGCCGAAGATCTCGAAATAGCGGAAACCGACATCGCGGCCCTCGGAGATGCCGACAAAGGGATCGCCCTCCCAGCCGCCCCGGGTGTTGGTGGTGTAGCCGATGCGAAATTGCTGCTGCTGGCGCAGCTTGGGCTGCACTTCCATGCGTGGCACGCCGTTATAGGCCGGGCCTGTGGCCTGGGCCGCGACTTCCCGCGCCGCCAGCAAACCGCCAGCCGCCACCGAAAGGCCAAAGAATTTCCTGCGATCCATGTCTGTCTCCATTCCCCGCGAGCTGCCGCGTTCTAGGGTGCGGCCGGCGTTACTTTAGACAAGCCGGCCTCAGGGAAGCCAGTCTTGTCAGGCGCGAGGTTGGCTATCGCGGCATTTTGCGCCTATTGCGCTGCAACATTTCCTTTTGAAGCGTCGCTGCTATAACCGGCGCGATTTTCGAGAGGATTTGATGCCATGACCGTTTACGCCGGACGCTTTCAGGGACGCACCGCCATCATCACCGGCGGCGCTTCGGGCCTTGGTCTGGAAACAGCCAGGCGCATCACGGCCGAAGGCGGCAAGGTCTGCCTATGGGACATGAATCCGGCCACGCTGGCCGATGCAAAGAAAGTCACCGGCGCCGTCCACACCATCGCGCTGGATGTGAGCGATCCCAAGGCCGTGGAAGCTGCTGCCGCGGAAAGCAAAAAAGTGCTGGGCAAGATCGACATCCTGGTCAACAGCGCCGGCATCACCGGCGCGACCGGGCCAGTAGTGACCTATCCGATCGACAGCTGGCTGAAGGTGATGGATGTCAACGTCAACGGCCTGTTCTATTGCTGCCGCTTTGTGACGCCGCTGATGCTGGAAAATGGCTATGGCCGGATCGTCAATATTTCTTCGGTCGCGGGCAAGGAAGGCAATCCCAACGCCAGTTCCTATTCCGCGTCCAAGGCGGCCGTGCTGGGTTTCACCAAGTCGCTCGGCAAGGAGCTGGCCAAAAATAACATCATGGTCAATGCCGTCACGCCCGCCACGTTTGAAAGCCCGATTCTGGATCAGGTGCCCCAGAGTCATATCGACTATATGCGTTCGAAAATCCCGATGGACCGTTTCGGCCAGGCGCCGGAAGTCGCCGCTGCCGTCTGCTGGCTGGCGAGCGAGGAATGCTCCTTCACCACTGCCGCGACACTCGACACATCTGGTGGGCGCACGACGTACTAAAGCCCAAAAATGCCAAAGGCGGCAGCTGTGAAGCTGCCGCCTTTGGCGAAACTGCGAGGACTGCGCCTTACGGGGCGGCTGTGGTGCTGGTCACGTTGGCGAGGCCCTGGGTCTGCTGCGTGAGCGGATCACCACCCACGCCGGCCACGGCGGCGATGGTGATGCCCACGACCGCAAGGCCGCCGAATATCAGCGCTTCCTTGGTGCCCACCTGGGCTGGCTTCACGCCGGCCGGCTTGCCCGGGGCCAGCGTGGTTTCCGCCCACGCCATGGACGAGGCGAACAGACTGATGGCGATGGCTGCGGTGCAAAGTTTGCGCATGGGGCCCCTGAATGATTGTTCTTGGTAAGTTGGTGAGAACTTCGCGCACGGAGTTGGCGGGAATCAAGGAGAATAATTGACCCGATGTCAGAGAGCGGAGGCCAAGCGGCTGAGTTCTTTGCGAAAAACTGAGTGATTGTGACCTGCCGGATATTTTGTACCAGCGTGAGTGAGACTACTGCATTGCTGGCGCTCCATCCAGATGGTGTGACTGAGGCGCAAAAGTCTGCGGCGCTGGCGGTCGATATCCCAGCGAT
>CAMCWK010000044.1 GCA_945882615.1 Rhizobium sp. Q54
CCCTTTATGCCCATGGCGGTGCCGACGTTTGCCTGCTTCAGCGAAGGCGCGTCGTTCACGCCGTCACCCGTCATGGCCACAACGTGCCCGTGCGCCTGCAGGGCCTGCACGATGCGCAGCTTGTTTTCGGGGCTGGTGCGCGCAAAGACAGATGATGCTTCAGCGGCCTCCTGAAGCTCAGAGTCTGACATTCGGTCGATCTGCGCCCCAGTGGTGATCCGCAACGTGTCTGCAATATCGAGCTGACGGGCGATCGCCGCCGCCGTGGCGGCATGGTCCCCGGTTATCATCTTCACGGCGATCTGCGCAGTGCGGCATTCCGCTATTGCCAGCTTCGCCTCAGGGCGCGGAGGATCGATGAACCCGACGAGGCCGAGGAACTGCATACCATCCGCGACATCCTCAATGCGTACTGTTGCGTCTGAACCCGAATGTCGCTTCATGGCGAAGCCGAGCACCCGTTCGCCCTCAGCGCCGGCCGAGGCAATCCGGCCGTTCCAATAGGATCGGTCCGTTTCGCTGCGACTTCTGGGCAAAAGCGCGTCAGCTGCGCCCTTGATGAACACCACGCGCTCCCCTCCTGGGCCGGCATGCAGCGTCGCCATGAAGCGATGGGCGGCATCGAAAGGTATTTCATCAAGGCGGGGCCATTCGGCGCGGACCTGGGCGGGATCAAGGCCAGCCTTCATGGCGAGAGAGATGAGGGCGCCCTCCATCGGATCGCCGTTCACCACCCATTGT
Organism: Rhizobium sp. Q54; assembly: GCA_945882615.1. Classification (GTDB taxonomy): domain Bacteria; phylum Pseudomonadota; class Alphaproteobacteria; order Micropepsales; family Micropepsaceae; genus Rhizomicrobium. The sequence goes on from CAMCWK010000044.1 coordinate 742, forward strand.
CCGTCGCTCTGCCAGAGGTCTGCATCGTTGCAGAGCAATCCGCAGCGCAAGACCTCTGCGCAGGCTGTGAACGCGGAAACCTTATCGTCGGGGAACCGTGCGGTCAGTTCGCCCACTGGTACATAACCCGATCCTGATACAAGAAACTCGTGCTGATGAACGAGCACATGCCGTGCGGTCATCTCGTTGCGTGTCAGGGTTCCGGTTTTGTCGGTGCAAATGACCGAAGTCGCCCCCAGGGTTTCCACCGCGGGAAGCCGCCGGATGACGGCGTTGCGCGCCGCCATTCGGCCCACGCCGATCGCAAGGGTGATGCTGATGACGGCCGGAAGACCTTCCGGAACAATTCCGACCGCCAACGCCACCACCGCGATCAACGCATCGACCCAGTCATAGGATCGCACGATAACTGCGAAGGCGAACAAGATGATTCCGCCCCCCAGCACCAGCCAGGTAAAGCGCCGGGCGAAAGCGTCCATCTGACGGAGCAAAGGCGTGCTCAGCGACTCGACGCCCTGCAGGAGAGAACTGATACGCCCGATCTCTGTGCGCAGGCCGGTCTCCACCACAATGCCCGTGCCCTGTCCCGCGGCCACCAGCGTCCCGGAATAGGCCATGCAGGATCGATCCCCCAGGGGCGCCTCAAGCGCGACCGGCGCGTCGTGCTTTTCTGCCGCCAGGGACTCCCCGGTGAGCAATGCCTCGTCGATCAAAAGGCGCCGAGCCCGCAGAAGGCGAATATCCGCGGGAACCCGGTCTCCTGCCTCGATCAGCACGAGATCGCCGGGTACGAGTTCGTTGACCGGCTTGCGCTGGCGACGGTGATCGCGGATCACGGTCGCTTCTGGCGCGATCAGGTCGCGGATCGCGTTCAGCGCCTTCTCCGCGCGGCCCTCCTGGATGAAACCGATGGTCGCGTTGGCCACGACCACAGCTACGATTACAGCGGCGTCGACCATATGCCCGAGGAGCGCTGCGGCGGCGCCCGCGACCAATAGAAAGTAAATCAGCACATTGTTGAACTGATTCAGGAATCGCCTTAGCGCCGATCCCTCGGCCGCTGCCGGAAGCGCGTTGGGACCATACCGTAGCAACCTTTCCGCAGCGGCGGCCGTGCTCAGACCCTCGCTGGACGCGTCCAGCGCCTTGACCACGGATGGTCCGCTCAAGGCATGCCATGCCTCGCCTATTGGCAACTGTCTCATGCAAGCCTTTCAGCTGTCTGTTTCGGCCGACGTCGTGCCGGCTGAAGACCCTGGCTTTTGAGCCGACAATGCTCGCAGACCAGCACCTTAAACAGGCCCGAAATGGGGGCCTTGATCCCAATCAATTCAGACCGGCCTGCAGATGATGAGATTGAGCCAGATCAAGGCACGCTGCTGGCCGGCTTGTAGACTCTGCATAATTCCTAGAGGAGTTTTCGTGTCCAGCTTGGCGCCTTTGTTCCCCGGTCACGCCGATCCTACAGTGGTACTGTGGCTTGTTCTGGTGGCAGTGGTGAGCGGTCTGCTCATTATTTCATGGGTTTTGACACGGTAGAGCCTTGTTGGCTCCGCTCGGCTATGTCGGGATGAGAACATGAAAGCCCAGAAAGAGGCTGCGAAGAGAGCTGCATTTCGGCAAACCAGAGTAGCCGTCTGGATCTCTGGCCCAGTGGTGCCGTTGGTGCTGTCTTTTGATCTGAATCAAGGACCAGCAGCTTTGGCCAGGTAAGATCAGAATGACTGGTCGCGATGTCACAAGAGCGGGGTTCTGTGGTGATCCGAAATGGCATGATTGTTATGGTACTTCTCCTTGCGGGTGCTGGCGCGGCAATGGCCGACACCAGCAACGCCCAAAAAATCGCAGCCGAAATACGTGTCAAAAATTGCCAGGGTTGCCATGGACTGCTCGGTGACAGCACCACCCCCGAAATACCCCGCTTGAATGGTCAGACCGCGTCCTACTTGTTCACGCGGCTGCATAGCCTGCGTTATCCCATACGCGAAGCCCCCCGTGCGATCCACAATATGGGAGAAATCGTGCCGCAGCTTCAAAGCCAGGTGATTGCTGCCTTGGCGAATTATTATGCCGATCAGGCGCCGACCAAGCCACTTGCCATGACTGGCACGTCGGAAGGGGCGCGCCTCTACAAGTTCGGCGCCGGTAAAGACGTGCCGGCATGCGCGGGTTGCCATGGCGTCGACGGTGAGGGGCGCGGGAATGCGCCCAGGCTGGCCGGGCAACGCGCCGACTATCTTGAGCTGCAGTTGCGCGTCTTTGGCCTTTCGGCGCGCATCGCAGATCCCATGAACCGCCACGTCTGGCTCATGACACCGGAACAGATGCGCGCTGTGGCCACCTATCTGGGCGGATAGGATGATGCCACAGCCCCCTTCGGGCTAATCGGCTTTCGAAGCATTTAGCCGCTACAGCAGCAGATCCAGGACGATCTCGCGCGTTGCGTCGGGCGTTCCAGCCGCATCCAGCGGCGTCCAGCCTGGAGGATATGTATCGCTGGAGGATTGCCTTGCGGCCACCTCGGGGCTCGCGTCAGAGGCGTCGCCGACGCGGGCCTGCACGCGCGTCAGCCGGACTGCTGGCGGCGCATGGAGCCATATCCCGGAAAAAGGCACATTGGCATTGGCGGCCAGATCCACTGCTCCTTGCCGCTCCTGATCGTTGCGGAAGGTGGCGTCCAGAATGACGCTGCGGCCCGCCGCAAGGCCTGTCCTGCCGAGAATCATGAGATGCTGATAAACCTGCTTTGAAATGGCCGGATCATAGGCCTTTGGTTGTAGACGGTCGGTAGCGGAAACATTGAACAGCTTCTTGCGCTCGACATCGCTTCTGAGATGAAGAGCGCCTGGCGCCGCCCCGATCCTTCCGGCCAGAGCATAGGCAAGCCTGGTCTTTCCTGTCCCAGAAAGGCCGCCCACCGCTATGAGGTGCGGCGCAGCGGGCGAAAGAAAGTCGGCGGCGGCCAGAACATAATCCCTGATCTGCTGGTCGTCCTGGTTCGCATCCAGCGCGGCCTGCGATACCAGGACCTTCGCCCGAATAGCCGCACGAAGCGCCAGAAACAGCGGCAGCAATGCCAGCCCTTCTATCTCGCCGGTTTCATCATCGGACAGCCAGAGATAGTGATTGAGGAGCCGGCAGGCCGGCGCTTTCAGGCCCCTCTGGCATAAATCCATGATCAGGAACGCCAGGTCATAAAGTATGTCGATACTGGCCAGCTTTTCATCAAACTCGATGGCATCGAACAGCACTGGCTTGCGGCCATGCAAAACCAGGTTGCGCAGATGGAGATCGCCGTGGCAGCGGCGGACCTTTCCACTGTGTTCCCGCCTGACAAGAAGGGAATAATGCTCGTCATAGGCCTGCAGCATATGCTGGCGAAGGAACGTTGCCTTGCCGGGGAATGTCGCGTCTTGGGCGCGTTCCAGCTCTTCTGCGGTCTCCACGATAATCTCACGAAGTGCCGCAGCAAAGCCCGACTTCTGGCTTGCCCGCCTGTGCGCGCCGGAAACAGTTCGCGCCAGCTGATCAACAATGTCGTCGCTGACCTCGCCTCGCTCAGCCAGCCTGTCAAAGGTAGCCTCTTCGTCAAACCGGCGCATGTGCACGGCCCACTCCACAATGTCTCCGTTACCGTCAAGATGAAGGCCGGTATCGTCGCGTGTTATGGGAATTGCAGCCAGATAGATGTCAGGGGCGCCATCGCGGTTGACGGCAATTTCGTTTTTGCATGCCCTCTCACGCTGCTCGAGAGTCGAAAAATCCATATAGGGATAACGCACCGCGCGCTTGATCTTGTAGGCATCGTTACCCACCAGAAAGACGTGCGCGCCATGCGTATCAAGCCGTTTGACTGGTACTACGGCGTGATGGGTCGCCGGATTGGCGAGGAATGCGATGACTTGGTCTTGTTCCGTTGGGCTTATCGCCATGCGGCGCCTACTCCGTCACAAGCCAAAAAATCTAGCGCTCGTATGGCTCAAGGCCTTGCGCCAAATCAACTTTATGGTCCGCGACGAGAAAAATCGAGGCGGTTGAGCAAGATCAATTCCTTCCTTCCGGGATTCACGATTATGCATCGATGATCTCGTTTGAAGATTGCGTTGCATTGTGCGGCCTAAGCCAGGACGAAATCGCGGCTATCGCGGAGCACGAGCATGTGCCGGAAATTGCCGCTGCGATACTGGGCCAATATCTGCTTCGCCAGAAGAACGGAGAGCGGGATATCCAGCAGATGATCGTGGATGATATTCGCGCGGCGCTTCTGTGCAAAGACACAGTGCATGCAGCCAGGCTTGTTTCGGCTTTGCGCCATTTTGACAGCGCGCACCCCGATGCCGTCGGGGGTTCTGGAGGAAGCTAAACCGAGTTGGGGCTTTCCAGACCTCAATTTCCGGAGGCGGCCGCTTCAGTCCCGCCTGCTTGCGCCAGATCAAGGCGAAATCGCCCGGAACAGGGCAAAAAAGCATATGCTCACGCAAGACCAAAAAAGCGCTGCCGCACCGTCGCAACCGCCCCCTGCATCCGGGCCGGCCGCAGCGGTCAGCGAGCATCTTCGCCACGACAGGCTCATAGACCGGTGCCGCGGTTTGCGGCCCGCGAGAACCGCCGTGGTCCATCCCTGTGACACCAGTTCCCTTACGGCAGCGCTCGAGGCCGCCCATGCCGGCCTGATTGTGCCGATTTTGGTAGGGCCGGAGCACAGGATTCGCGCCATCGCGTCCGCGGCGCAACGCGACATCTCGCAATTCCGGCTGATATCGACGCCGCATAGCCATGCTTCGGCGGCCGAAGCGGTGGCCCTGGCGCAGCGAGGCGAGGTGGACGCGCTGATGAAAGGATCGTTGCATACGGATGAACTGATGCATGCCGTGGTCGCGCCGGCCAGCGGGCTGCGGACGGAACGCAGGATCAGCCATGTCTATCTGTTCGATGTGGCAGGCTATCCCCGGCCACTGATGATTACCGATGCTGCCATCAATATTGCGCCGGACCTGGCCCAGAAGCGTGACATCTGCCAAAACGCGGTCGACCTGGCGCATGTTCTGGGGATAGCCCGTCCCAAAGTGGCGATCCTGTCCGCCACGGAAACTGTCGATCCCAAGCTGCCCTCAACGGTCGATGCGGCCGCGCTGTGCAAGATGGCGGAACGCGGCCAGATAACCGGCTGTGATGTCGACGGCCCGCTGGCCTTCGACAACGCCATTAGTCCGGAAGCGGCGCGGATCAAGAATATCGTCTCGGTGGTGGCCGGGCAGGCCGACATCCTGCTGGTTCCCGACCTGGAATCGGGCAATATGTTGTCCAAGCAGCTTACCTTCTTTAACCACGCCGATGGCGCGGGAATCGTCATGGGCGCGCGCCTGCCCATCATCTTGACCAGCCGGGCCGATCCGCCGCGCACGCGCCTTGCTTCGGCGGCATTGGCACTGTTGATGGTGGAAGCAAAACGAAGCCATGGCTGAGCTGGTCCTTGCGCTCAATACCGGATCATCAAGCATCAAATTCGCGCTGTTCGAACGCGGTCCGGAACCGGTTCGTCGCGCGAGCGGGGTCATAGACGGCATCCGTAGCGGTGCTCGCTTGCGGATTATTGACCATCTGGGAACAGCGCTGGCGGACAAGCCACTGTCGGGCGTGTCATATGACGAACTACTCGAAGAATTGCTGAACTGGACGCAGGCGTATCTGGTCCAGGACAGGCTGATCGCTGCCGGCCACCGGATCGTGCATGGCGGCGACACATTCACGGGTCCCCGCCGGTTGCACGAGGACGCGATTGTCACGCTGGAACGGCTTGGGCCCATGGTGCCGTTGCATCAGCAAAACGCCTTGAATGCCGTCAGGGCTGTGGCGCGGCTTATGCCGGAGCTTGCGCAGTATGGCAGCTTCGATACCGCTTTTCATTGCACGATCGAGCCTGCGCTGCGGCGATACGGTTTACCCCGCAGCATGGAGAGGGAAGGCATCCGCAAATACGGCTTTCACGGACTTTCCTATGAATATGTTGCGGAGCGGCTAAAACAGATCGCCCCGGACAGCGCGGATGGCAAGATCATAGTCGCCCATCTGGGCAATGGCGCCAGCCTTTGTGCCCTTTATGGCGGACGAAGTGTTGACACCACGATGGGCTTTTCCGCGCTTGATGGACTTGTGATGGGCACGCGATGCGGGGCGCTGGATCCCGGGATCATGTTGCACCTGATGCGCCAGGGCATGTCAGCGGCGGCCCTGGAAGACCTGCTTTACTGCCGGTCGGGATTGCTGGGGGTCTCGGAGATCAGTTCGGACATGCGCACGCTTCTGGCCAGCCCCGATCCGCGCGCCAAGGAAGCGATTGAGCTTTTCGTCTCCCACATTGTCAGGGAAATCGGGGCTTTGGCGGCGATGCTCGGCGGGTTGGATGGCCTGGTGTTCACGGGGGGGATAGGCGAAAACGCCGCTGAAATCAGGCGACTGGTGAGTGCGCGTCTGACATGGCTGGGTCTGTCTTTGGATACGGCAGCCAACATGGTTCATCAGCCGCTGATCAGTATGCCAACAAGCGGGGTTGCGGCCTGGGTCATTCCCACGGACGAGGAACTCGTGATCGCCCGCCAGACGATCAGCCTTCTGGCTTGAGCCCAGATCAAGGCGGGGGGCCGGCCCCTCTATCCGCACAAAAGAACGGGAATTGCACAGTCGGCAAGCATGTCCCTTGTAACGCCCCCGAATACGAATTGACGCAAACGGCTATGGCCATAGGCGCCCATCACCAGCAGATCCGCATTGTCATTATACGCCATCTCCTGGAGCGCGTGGGAACACGAACCTGAGGGCGAATAATTCATCCGCACATGTGCGCTTATCCCATGCCGGCTCAGGAGCTTGGCAAGACGATCGGCCGTGTTGCGATCGACGTGGTCCCCTGCCGCATTTTCGGACACCAGGAGAATCGAGACGCTGCTGGCGCGACACAGAATGGGCATGGCGGCCGTCAGGGCCCGCGCGGCCTCGGGACCGGCTTTCCAGGCAATTGCGACATTGCGGCCAAGGGCCTCAACGGGTTTGGGCGGCGCAATCAAAAGGGGCCGTCCAGAGTGCATCAGCACGCTCGTCAGGCGATCCAGGGAAAAGGCAGGTTCCCGCGCCATGACGGCCAAGTCATGATAGCGCGCCGCATCGAATGTTTCATCGATGATGCTTTTGCATTCGTTCCAACTTGCGGAAACCGTATCAGCGCTCTTCTCAGACGACACAGCATGACGCTTGCAAGCGTCGTCGAAAGCAGCCTTGGCCTGCCGCGAACGTTCATCCTGTTGATTGGCTGTTTTATCAATAAGGGGCTGGAGGCCCTCACGGGTGGAGACAGATCCCATGATCGCGCCGATCTCGAGAGTATCCAGCCGGATATGGAACGCTTCAACATGGCCGGCTCCAATCCGTGCCACCGCCATGGCAGCGTCCAGCACTGTTCGGTCTGATCCATATCCTGTCAGTGACGCCAATACCGATTTGATCATTATGGGGTCCTTCCCAAGCTCTCCTGTACGCTAGGCGCGCTGCCGGCTCGATCATTGATTTCGATCAAGATGTCCGGTGACTTATCCATCATTATTGAGCTGCTGCCGAAGGATCTCTGTTTGCCGCAGTCTCCTCGGCGCATGTCATTTCCGTTATCGCGGCGGTCATCATGTCCGGGATATTCATAGTTGCGGTTCTCTATCGCCCGAAAACGCGCCTGTACGGTACAATCGGGTGGGTAAGCCTGTCGCTGCTGCTGGTCTATCTGCTGAGGGCCTATGCAGCTTATGAAACAGGACGCAGTGAGTGATCGTCACCCGTCCAATGTAATGGTGATCGTGTGGCCGAAGACTATTCGGTGGTCTTGCCGTCAAAATGCTCATGGGCGGTGCGGGCGTCGGCGCTGGTGATATGGACCGTGCCGTCAATATGCTCGGGCGGGCCGTAAATCGTGTAAAGCCGCAGGACTGTCTTGCCGCGATTGACGACATTATGCCGGGCCCCCTGCGGTACAATGATGCCATCGTCGGCCTTTACCTTGTTGCAGGCGCCATCGATCCATATCTCGCCTTCACCGGTTTCGATGCGGAAGAACTGGTCGCGGTCGTCATGGACTTCCTCGCCGATCTCGTCGCCGGGCTGCAGGGCCATCAGGACGAGCTGGATATTGTGCCCCGTGTAAAGCACGCGCCGGAAATCGTTGTTCTCTTCCGTAAGCTTCTCGATATTCCCGACAAATCCCTTCATGCGATTCCTCCTGTGATCTTCCGCTGCGATTCGGCTGAAGATAAGTCCTGGTGGCCGAGGGGCCAACTATCGCATGTATAAGGCCATGTGTGAAATGCATTGCGGACGCAACGCAGGGTTTCCCGGTCAGGCAACGGACCGATCGGCGTCGCGCAGCCAGACATAAATTGAAGGGACAACCAATACTGTCAGCAATGTTGACGACGCCAAGCCGAAAAGAAGCGATATCGCCAGGCCCTGGAAAATGGGGTCGGACAAGATGGTGGCGGCACCGATCATGGCTGCCAGGGCGGTGAGCAGGATCGGGCGGAAGCGCGTGGCGCCAGCGTCCAGCAAGACATCGCGCAGCGCCTTTCCAGGCGTCTTGTCATGGCGGATGAAATCCACCAGCAGGATGGAATTGCGCACAATGATGCCGGCAAGAGCGATAAAGCCGATCATGGAGGTGGCCGTGAAGGGGGCGTTGAACAGCCAGTGCCCCACGAGAATCCCGATCAGGGTGAGGGGAACAGGCGTCAGGATCACCAGCGGCAGCTTGAAGCTGCCGAACTGCGCCACCACAAGGACATAGATGCCCAGAATGGCGATGGCAAAGGCCGCGCCCATGTCACGGAAGGTCACATAGGTCACTTCCCATTCGCCGTCCCACAGCAGCGATGGCCTGGTCTCGTCGGCTGGCTGGCCATGCATCAGAATCTGGGGCCTTTCCAGCTTGCCCGAGTCATGGCGGGCGATCAGCTTGTCCACCGCCAGCATGCCATAGATCGGCGCCTCGAAATCACCGGCCAGTTCTGCCGTCACCATGTCGGTGTAATGGCCATCGCGGCGGAAGATCACCGGCGAACCCTGTTCCTGTTTGATGCTGACGACATCGCCCAGTTCCACCACGGCCCGGTTTCCCGGCTGGGCATTGGCCGGTATGGGCGTAGAGGCCAGCTTCTGGGTCCAGGCGAGGTCGCTCTTGGGCAGTCGCACGACGATTTCCAGCGGATTGCGGTTCTCGCCGCGATGCGAATAACCAACCCGCACCCCGCCCAGCAGGGCGCTCAGCGTGTCGTAAACGTCGCTCTGTTCGACACCAAAAAATTCCAGCCGGTCCTGATCGATGGTGATGCGCAGGCGCGGCCTCGGCAACCCGAAGGAATCGTCAATGTCGACGATATAGGGCACCGACCGGAAGAGCTTTTTGGTCTCCTCGGCCACGGCACGGCGCGTGGCGCTGTCGGGTCCATAAATTTCCGCCAGCAGCGTGGCAAGAACAGGCGGGCCGGGCGGCACCTCCACCACCTTGATGACCGCGCCTTTGGGCAACGTCAGCGTCGCCAGGCGTCGGCGCAATTCCAGCGCGATGTCGTGGCTGGCGCGGTCGCGATCATCCTTGCCGGCCAGATTGAGCTGCAGTTCGCCCATCTCCGGTTCGGTGCGCAGATAGTAGTGACGGACAAGCCCATTGAAATTGAAGGGGGCGGGGACCCCCGCATAGGCCTGGATGGAATGGACTTCCGGCAGTTGCTGGGCAATCGCGGCGGCGGCGAAAAGTATGCGTGCGGTGTCCTCGACGCTGGCGCCTTCGGCCAGGTCCACCATCACTTCCAGCTCGGACTTGTTGTCGAAGGGCAGCAGCTTGACGGTGACATCCTTGGTCACAAACAGCAGGCAGGACAGCACAGTCGCGGCTGCGACATAGGCAAGAAAGCGTTTGGCTGTGCGGCGGGATTTCAAAACCGGGGCGGCCATGCGGCGATACCATGCCCCCAGCCTGCCTTCGCCATGTCCCGCGGCGGCGCGATGGCGGCGGCGCGGTTTTCCGGCGAGTTTCAGCATCGCCCAGGGTGCGATCACCATGGCGACGAAGAAGGAGAACAGCATCGCCGCCGAGGCATTGACGGGGATGGGCGCCATATAGGGGCCCATCATGCCGGAGACGAACAGCATGGGCAGCAGCGCGGCGATCACTGTAAGCGTGGCCACGATGGTGGGATTTCCAACCTCGGCGACCGCCTCGATGGCGGCGGTGGTGCGGTCGCGTTCGTCCGGCATGGCCCAGTGCCGGGCGATATTTTCCACCACCACAATGGCGTCATCGACCAGGATGCCGATGGAAAAGATCAAGGCGAACAGGCTGACGCGGTTGATCGTGTAGCCCATCAGATTGGCGGCGAAGAGGGTCAGCAGGATGGTGGTGGGAATGACGATCAGCGTCACGCCGGCCTCGCGCCAGCCGACCACGAAACCGATCAGCAGCACGATGGAGACGGTGGCAAGCGCCAGATGGAACAGAAGCTCGTTGGCCTTTTCATCGGCCGTGCGGCCATAGTCGCGTGTTACCTCGACATGCACATCCGCCGGGATCAGCCGGCCCTTCAGGGCCTCGGCGCGCGCGACCAGCGACTGCGACACCAGCACGGCATTGGCCCCGGCGCGTTTGGCGAAGGCCACCGTCACGGCGGGGGCGGTGTTCCAGGTTTGCTTTTCGTCGCGGCGCATCGACCATGCGCGTTGCTCGGCCGTACCGGGCTGGATGACGATGGCGGCCAGGTCGCGCACATAGACGGGGCGCCCATCGCGTGTGGTAACGAGCAGAAGGCCGATATCGGGTATGCCGTTCAGCGTGCCGCCGGCAACGGCCTGTGCCATCTGCCCGCCCTGCCGGACCTGGCCCGCCAGAAAGGAACGGTTTGCACCCTGGACCTTGGCTTGGAGCTGCTGCAGCGTCACCCCGAACAGGGCAAGCTTCTCCGGATCGGGCTCAACGCGGATTTCATCCCGCGTACCGCCGGAAATGTAGCTTAGCCCGATATTCTCCACCTTGATCAGCTCGGCCTGCAGCTTCTCGGCAAGGACCTGGAGGTCACCCTGGGTCCAGCGCGCGGCCGCCGCCGGTTCGGGTGACAGCGTAAAAGCCGCGATGGCGACATCGTTGATGCCGCGGCCTACGATCAAGGGCTCGGGGATGCCCAGGGGGATGCGGTCGTAATTGGCGCGCAGTTTCGCCTGAACGCGCAGGATGGCCTCATCCTCGCCGGTGCCGGTCAGAAAGCGTGCGGTGACCATCACCCGGTCATCCTGCGTCTGACTGTAGACATGCTCGACGCCGTTGATGCTTTTGACGATTGCTTCCAGCGGTTTGGTGACAAGTTCGGCGGCGTCCGGTCCCTTCAGCCCGTTGGCCTGGACGAAGATATCCACCATGGGCACGCTGATCTGGGGCTCTTCCTCGCGCGGGATCACCGCCAGCGCGACAAGGCCGAACACGAGCGCGGCCAGAAGGAATAGCGGCGTCAGGGGCGAGCGGATGGTCGCTCGCGTCAGCTTTCCGGACAGGCCCAGATTCATGGAGCGATAAGCCTGTCGCCGGGCCGCAGACCGGACAGAATCTCGACGCCGTCAGCGATGCCGGCCCTGGCACGCGCCTGGCCGCGCTGCACCGGAACGGTCAGCGGTGGGCCGTCCTTGCGCCACAGCCGCGCATAGTCGATGCCAGACCGCGTCACCAGAAGCCGCGCCGGAACAATGATGGCCTGCCGCGAACCGGCCGCCACCCAGATGCGCACCCGTTCGCCGACAAAATAGTCGGAAAGACCGGTGACGGTGGCGTCGGCCATCACCTGTCCTGACTCGATTTGGGGATAGACCAGATTGATCCTGCCGCTGCGCGAACTGGTCAGGCTCATATCGTCGTCCGCCAGCCGCACCGTATCGCCCGCCTTCATGAACCGGGCATGGCGTTCGGGCACCTTCAACCGCAGCACGAAATCCTGTTCGGCCACCGTGGCGACGGTATCGCCGTTCATCACCACCGTGCCGGCGGTAACGGGCACCGTGATCACCCGCCCGCTGGTGGGGGCGAGGATTTCTCCCTCTGTCACCTGCTGCTGAACCACGCTGCGCTGCGCGTTGATCGATTTGAGATTGCTGAGTGCGACATTGTAGCTGGTGCGGGCCTGATCAAAGGCGTTGCGGGCAATGGCGCCCTGGACGACCAGCCGTTGGGCGCGGTCATACTCCACCTTGGCCTGCGCAACCTGGGCGCTGGCTGCTTGCGCCTGGGCGGCATAGGAGTTGATCTGGAGCGCCAGCTTGGCGTCGGCGACCGTGGCGATGACCTGGCCGCTCTTGACCGCGTCCCCCTGCCGCACTTTCAGCTCCAGGATCGTTCCACCGATGCGCGAACGCGCCGGAACGACATAGGCGGATTGGACGGTGGCGAAGACCGCCTTCTCGTCCCGGATCGATGAGGGCGCCACCAGGAAAGTTTTGGGCGTCGCCGCCTGCGCGGGCTGCGGTGCGGGGGTGGAGGTGAATCCAAAAAACGCGAGAATCGCCGCCAGGATGCTCATGGAGAAATCCGGGCCATCAACTGGGGTCCCGCGTTTGCCCGGTGGCCGGGTCCACCGTAATCACGGGCAGGCCGGCGGCTTTCCATGCCATCAGCCCGCCTTGCATGTGGCTGTCATGGCCGACACCCGCCGCCTGGCATAGCGCGACGGCCTTGGCGGAGCGCATGCCTGAACCGCACTGGAAAATGATGGTGCGCTTGCCGGCCTCGGGCAGGGCATGGGGATCGAAGGTGGAAAGCGGAAACAGCAGCGCGCCATGGATACGCTCGGCGCCATACTCCGCCGGTTCGCGCACATCGATCAGAACGGCACAATCCTCCTTCAGCT
>CAMCWK010000045.1 GCA_945882615.1 Rhizobium sp. Q54
CCATGAACGCAATCGGCGGACTGCCCTGGGCGCTGACTTTCTCCTATGGCCGCGCCCTGCAGGCCGCGCCGCAAAAGGCCTGGAGCGGCAAAGCTGAGAACATCGTCGCGGGTCAGGCCGCCTTTGCCCATCGCGCCCTGATGAACAGCCTGGCCGCCACCGGCAAATGGACCCAGGCACACGAGAAAACCGCTTGAGTAATTGCCGCCTTTACCTGATTTCGCCGCCGAAGCTTTCGGCGGCGAATTTTTTGGGTCCGCTGAAGGAAGCTCTGGCCGGGGGCGATGTCGCCTCGTTCCAGCTGCGCCTGAAGAATGTCAGCGATGACGAGATCCGCCGCGCCGCCGATGTGCTGCGTTCCGTCGTGCAGGCGCATGGCACCGCCTTCATCCTCAACGATCGCCCGGATCTCGCCGCTGAGCTGGGCTGCGACGGCGTGCATGTCGGGCAGGAAGACGCCACCTACGCCGAAGCGCGCGCGGCGTTGCCCAGCGGCATTGTGGGCGTCACCTGTCACGACAGCCGCCATCTGGCGATGGAAGCGGCCGAAGCCGGCGCCGACTATGTCGCCTTCGGCGCTTTCTTTCCCACCCAGACCAAGGAGCCCAAGGCCCAGGCCGACATCGACCTCCTGAAATGGTGGAGCGAGACCATGGTGGTGCCGGCCGTCGCCATTGGCGGCATCACGGTGGCCAACGCGCCCGCTTTGGTGGAAGCGGGGGCCGATTTCCTGGCGGTCGCCGCCGGGGTCTGGGAGCATCCTGACGGCCCGCAAGCTGCCGTTAAGGCCTTTAACGCCCTTTTTGCCTGACTGGCTGGAAATGGCAGGCCTCGCCTGCTATCACCCGCCCGCTCTTTGAACCTGCAGACCTTTCACCCCGCGCCACGGAGGCGTTGAACTATGGCCAAGATTTCCGGCAATGAAGTGCGCCCCGGCACCATGATCGAGCATCAGGGCCGTTTGTGGATGGTGGTGAAGAGCCAGTCGGTGAAGCCCGGCAAGGGCGGCGCCTACAACCAGGTCGAACTCAAGGACATCGAATCCGGCACCAAGCTCAACGAGCGCTTCCGCTCATCCGAGATGGTCGAGGAAATCCATCTCGACAAGAAGGATTTCCAGTTCCTCTACGCCAATGGCGACATGCTCACCTTCATGGACATGGAGAATTATGAGCAGATCGAACTGGCGACAGACTTTGTCGGCGACCAGGCCGCCTTCCTCCAGGACGGGATGAAGACCCTGGTGCAGATGTATGAAAGCAAGCCCATCGGCATCAAGCTGCCGGCGCAGGTGACGCTGACCATCGCCGAAGCCGATCCGGTTCTCAAAGGCGGCACCGCCGCCCCGTCCTTCAAGACCGCGGTGCTGGAAAACGGGTTGAAGATCCAGGTTCCGCCCTTTATCGCGGCAGGCGAGAAGATCATCGTCTCCACCGAAGACGGCAGCTACGTGCGCAGGGCGGATTGAGCATGGCATTTTCTTCACCCACCCTGAACGTGATGGTGGCCGCCGCCCGCAAGGCGGGACGCCCCCTGATCCGCGACTTCAATGAACTGGAAAATCTCCAGATTTCTATGAAGGGTCCGGCCGATTTCGTCACCAGCGCCGACAAGCGCACCGAGAAAATCCTGATCGACGAGCTCAGCAAGGCCCGTCCCGGCTATGCCTTTCTCGGCGAGGAAGGCGGCGCGGTGACGGGCGCCGACGCCACCCACCGTTTCATCATCGATCCGATCGACGGCACCACCAATTTCATGCACGGCATTCCCCACTTCGCCATTTCCATCGGACTGGAGCGCGAAGGCAAGCTGGTGGCCGGCCTGGTGTTCAATCCCGTGACCGACGATCTCTTCACCGCCGAAAAAGGCCATGGCGCCTATCTCAACAACAAGCGGCTGCGTGTCGCGGCCCGCAAGGACCTGGCCTCGTCCGTGATTGCCACCGGCCTGCCCTTTCTGGGCAAGGAAGGCCATGCCCGCGCCGCCAGCGAAATGGCCGAGGTGATGAACGTCACCGCCGGCATTCGCCGCTTCGGTTCGGCCTCACTCGATCTGGCCTATGTCGCGGCGGGCCGGTTTGACGGTTTCTGGGAACGTTCGCTGCAGGCCTGGGACATCGCGGCGGGCATCGTGCTGGTGCGCGAAGCCGGCGGCATGGTCACCGACCTCAATGGCGGCGCCGACATGCTGCGCGGCGGCACCGTGCTGGCCGGCAATGAGAATCTGCATCCGCAGATGCTGAAATTGTTGAAGGGCGTGAAAAGCTGACCCCTTCGACGGGCTCAGGGTGAGGGTTTAAGCAAATCCTCATGCTGAGCCTGTCGAAGCATGAGCGATCAGTACGTCAACGTATGCTTCCCGCGCGGTTTTCCACCACCACATCACGCACCTTGGCGGTCAACAGATTGGCAGGCAGGTGCGAGGTGAAGCCCAGCCCGACGTAAAACGGCCCGTTGGTCTTGAAAGTGATGGGCGCGCCTTCGGGATGGATGGGTTCGCCCTGCCAGCTCACCCACAATTGAAACTGGTCGCCCTTTTTCTCGATGCCGAAGCGGCTCGGATGAATCGCCTGCTGGCCGCGTTCCGCCGTGCCGGGCGCCGGCTGGCGCGCCGAGCGATGCGAGACATCGGTCATGTTGCCGGTCTTCTCGCCGCGCCAGGCGATATGCAGCATGCCGTTGCCGTGCTGGGCGGCGACGATCTTGCGGGAATCGTCGTCCAGGCTGTCGCGGATGATCAGCGCGACCTTGCGGTCGTGGAAATCGTCCATGTTCGGCCAGTTGACGCTGGCCGCCAGCGAGACATCGCCCGACATCCTGTTCCACAGGAAATGAAACTCGTCGCGCTGGTACCAGATGTTATAGCCAGCCGCCGTGATGGTGTAGGTCTTGCTCGCCGCATCATAGCTGGCGCTGCTGGGCACCAGCGGCCCGCCGACATCGGTGCTGTTCTCGAACTGGCCCACGGCCTTGTTGAAGGTGACGGGGGCACGGTGGAAGTCCCTCGGCGGGGCAATCTGCTTGTGGGTTGGTGATTGCGGCAGCGCCCAGTCCGGCACCTCGATGCCCGGCGGGGCCGGCGGCGCGATCAAGGTTTGGGCGAAAGCCGGTGACAGTGACAGCGCGGCGAACGCCACGACCAGGTGCATGCGCATGAAGCCTCCCTCGGGGCTTTTGCCGCCCCGTTCGACATCAGCGTGACGTCAAACGGGGCGTAGCGCAAACAGACAAAAAATCAGGAACGACCGACTAGAACTCGATGACGGTTCGGATGCTTTCGCCCGAATGCATCAGGTCGAAAGCCTCGTTGATGCGCTCCAGCGGCAGCTTGTGGGTGATCAGGGGATCGATGGAAATCTTGCCGTCCATGTACCAGTCGACGATCTGCGGCACCTGGGTACGGCCGCGCACGCCGCCAAAGGCGGTGCCCTTCCACACCCGGCCCGTCACCAGCTGGAAGGGACGGGTCTTGATCTCCTGCCCCGAACCCGCCACGCCAATGATGATACTCTCGCCCCAGCCGCGATGGGTGCATTCCAGCGCCTGGCGCATCAGATCGACATTGCCGACGCATTCGAACGAATAATCAGCGCCGCCTTTGGTCAGTTCCACCAGATGGGGCACCAGATCGCCCTTGATCTCTTTGGGATTGACGAAATGGGTCATGCCGAACTGGCGGGCCAGCGCCTCGCGCGCCGGGTTGATGTCCACGCCCACGATCATGTCGGCGCCCGCCATCCGCGCGCCCTGCAGCACGTTCAGCCCGATGCCGCCCAGCCCGAACACCACGACATTGGAACCGGGCTCAACCTTGGCGGTGTTGATCACCGCGCCGATGCCGGTGGTGACGCCGCAGCCGATGTAGCAGACCTTGTCGAAGGGGGCGTCCTCGCGGATCTTCGCCAGCGCAATCTCCGGCAGCACGGTGTGGTTGGCGAAGGTGGAGCAGCCCATATAGTGATGGATCTTCTCACCCCCGATGGAGAAGCGCGAGGTGCCGTCTGGCATCACGCCCTGCCCCTGGGTGCTGCGGATCGAGGTGCACAGGTTGGTCTTGTGCGAATTGCAGCTTTTGCACTGGCGGCATTCGGGCGTGTAGAGCGGAATGACATGGTCGCCCTTTTTCAGGCTGGTCACGCCCGGGCCGACATCGACCACCACACCCGCCCCCTCATGGCCGAAGATCACCGGGAACAGGCCTTCGGGGTCGGCGCCGGAGCGGGTGAACTCGTCGGTGTGGCAAACGCCCGTCGCCTTGATCTCGACCAGCACCTCCCCAGCCCGGGGCCCTTCCAGGTCCACCGTCTCGATCACCAGGGGTTTTCCGGCTCCATAGGCGACGGCGGCTCTTGTTTTCACGCTCTTGTATCCTTCACAGGCTTTCTTCCCTCGCGCGCGTCAGCGCTGCTAAGGGAAGATGTCCGGCTGCGGGCTTGCCCGCGTGCCGGACAGATGGGGGCAAGTGTCTGAAATGTGCGGCATTTGGGTAATGGTTGCAAAGTGTTAGATTACGGCTAGGCTGCGATTGGGCACCTTTTCCTGAGCTGTCGACGTCATGCGTTCCTTGTCCCTTATGGGCCTCTCGGCTGGTCTTTGGCTCGCGTCCTTTGGCGCGGGTGCGGCGCAATCCGTGGCGACGGGACTGGAAGTCAGGGTCAATCTGAACGCGGCGCGCAGCAGCGGCCCCTTGCTCTATCCCGGCGGGGAATATTCCCGCACCGTGCCGCAGCTTCTCTATCCCGGCCAGCGCAGCGGCGCCGTCACGCTTCATCCACCCGGCACCCGCCGGGTGGTGCGCCGCGCGCCACGTCCGGTGCAGCTGGCCAGCGCCCCCCCGCCTGCACCGCCGCCGCAGCAGCAGCGCGTTGCCACACCGGCGCCAGCCCCGGCCCCCAAGCCCGCAGCGCCCGCGCCCCAGGCTGCCGGCCCCAACCCGTTCAATCCCCCCAACTACAGCAACATATTCGGCAGCCAGCCGGCCCAGACCGCCAAACCGGCGCCCGCCCAGACCGCAAAGCCCGCGCCGTCCGCGCCATCGTCCGACACGGCCGGCCTGACCAAGCGCAGCGTAATCCTGTTCGCCAAGGACGCCTCCGATCCAGCCGAAGGCGCGCTGGGCGCGATCAAGTTCCTGGCCGCCGACCTCAACGCCGCCATGACCCGCCCCTCCAGCCGCGTCGAGCTGCAGGCCTTTGGCGGCGGCAAGGGTGACAAGGGCTCCGACGCGCGCCGGCTGTCGCTGCGCCGGGCACTCGCCATCCGCCAGGTCCTGATCAATGACGGCGTTTCCCCCGACCGGATCGATGTGCGCGCCATGGGCGGCGCCGAGGATTCCGGCCCCGCCGATCGCGTCGACGTGTACGTGCGGGCCTGACCGCAAGTCCGCTCCTCAGCGGCCCCTTTCAACAAGGTTCGCCATGCGCTTTGCTCTTCTTGCCGCCATTCTCGTCTGCCTGAGCGCCCAAGGCGCGGCGGCGAAGCCAAACAAGACCATCACCACCGCGGGCACCGGCATCGCCATCGCCTTGCCGGTGATCGCCGCAGGCATCACGGCCTACAAACGGGACTGGACCGGCACCGCCGAACTGGCCGCCACCACCGTCGCCACGGTCGGCACCGCCTTCGCCCTCAAGCAGGTCATCCGCTCGCGCCGGCCCGACGGCAGTGACTTTGAATCCTTCCCCTCCGATACCACGGCGCTGGGGGCATCGGGATCGTCGTTTTTATTCCGCCGCTATGGCTGGCAATATGGCTTGCTGGCCTTCGCCGCCAGCCAGTTCGTGTCCTACAGCCGGGTCCAGGCCGACAAGCATCACTGGTACGACACCTTGGCCAGTTCGGTGATCGCCTTTGGCTATGCCTCGCTGCTCACCACGCGGTTTCAGAAGCGCTATAACGTTTATTCCGAGATCCAGCCTGGACCGGACGGCGCCATGGTTCGCCTGCAGTATGATTTCTAGCGCGGGTAATTTCTAGCGAGATGGCGGCACCGCCACGTCGCTGAACTTGTTGACCCGCAAGAGCGGCGGGAACAGCTTCATCCACAATCCCACCACCAGCAGCGTGCCGACACCGCCCGCCACCACGGCCGGCACCGTGCCCAGCAGTGCCGCGGTGGTGCCCGATTCAAATTCGCCCAGTTCGTTGGAGGCGCCGATGAACAGCATCGAAACGCTGGAGACGCGCCCGCGCATGGTGTCGGGGGTGGCAAGCTGGATCAGGCTGGCGCGGATATTGACGCTGACCATGTCGGAAGCGCCCAGCACGAACAACGCCAGCAGCGAGAGGGGAAACCAGCTGGAGAGGCCGAACACGATGGTGGCGAGGCCGAATATGGCGACGGATGCGAACATGACGGAGCCGACATGCTGGCGGATCGGCCAATGGGTGAGATAGAAGGCCGTGGCGAACGCCCCAACCGCCGGCGCGCTGCGCAGAAAGCCCAGTCCCACCGGGCCGACATGCAGGATATCGCGCGCGAAGATGGGTAGCAGCGCAGTGGCGCCGCCCAGCAGCACCGCGAAAAGGTCCAGGGAGATCGCGCCCAGCACCACGGGACGCGAACGCACAAAGCGCACGCCTTCGGCAACGCGCTCATAGCGCGAGGCCTCGGTCGCTTCGGGCTTGAAGCGCCGTCCGCCCAGCCGCGCCACGATCACGCCAGCGCCCAGAAATCCTGTGATGCACAGCGCATAGACCGGCACCGGACCCAGCGCATAGAGGAAGCCCCCGATCGCAGGCCCGGAGATCACCGCCGCGGTGAAGAAGGATGAACTGAAGGCCATGGATTTGGCCAGCTTTTCGGGCGGCACCAGGAACGGCAGCAACGACGAGCCCGACGGCCCGGCAAAGCCGCGCGCCGCGCCGAACAGCACCAGCACGATATAGAAAGGCCAGGCATCGTCAGGATGAAACAGCGATAAGGCCAGGAACAGCGCACTGCACGCGGCCTGCAGCGCGGCGGACAGGCTGTAGACGCGGCGCTGATTGAAGCGATCTGTGATGTCGCCGGCCGGCAGGGTCAGCAGAAACATCGGCAGGAACTGGCACAGCCCCACCAGCCCGAGCGCCAGCGCCGTGCGCTCCATCTCATAAATCTGCCAGCCAATGGCGACCGACTGGACCTGGATGGCGAGCGTGGACAAAAAGCGCGCGCCCACGAACAGGTTGAGATCGCGCTCGCGGTAGATGCTGGTGGCGGTGTCGCTCATGGACATCGCTCACCTAACATGCGCGGCCCAAAAGGAAAGACCCTAAAGGCTCGCGATCAGCCGCTATTCTGCAGGCGCAGGGTCTGGACGTTCATCCCGTCCAGGACCTGAAAGCGGGTCTTGTCGAAGCCCGGCTTGGAAAGCACCGGACGGGCGTCGCGGGAAAAGCCGTAAGGCTCCTGCGGCAGGCCGATCCAGCTGGAATCCATCTTGCCGTTGGCGTTGAAATCCTGGAACGCCTGAATGGCATAAGTCCCGGGCGGGATGCCGCTTAGCGTGACGGTGGTCTGGCCAGCCTGCGCCTGCACGTCCGCGCTGGCGACCGGCTTGGAGTCGTCATCGGGATAGCCGGCCTCGTCATACAGGCCCAGCCGCAAGATGCCGCCCTTGGGCGACACGCCCTGGATATGGATGACCAGGGTGGCATTGGCGCCCTGGGCCTGGGCCGGCGCCATGGCCGCCAGCAACATCACCGTCGCCAGCAGGGTACGAACACCCATCATTGTCGTCCTCCCAAGCGATCCGGCCTTCATGGCCTCCTGACGGCAACGCGCCGCAAGGTTGTCATATCCCGATGAACCGGAGCTGAAAGGATCAGCCCAGCGAGGGTTCCAGCTTGCGGCAGGCATCGATCAGGCCGCGCACGGCGTCGGCGGACTTGTTCAGGCCGGCCTTTTCCGCGTCGGTCAGGTTCAGTTCCACGATGCGCTCCACGCCCTTCTCGCCGATCACGACCGGCAGGCCGACATAGAGATCCTTGATGCCATAGGCGCCGTTGACGTGAACGGCGCAGGGCAACACGCGCTTCTGGTCCTTGAGATAGCTTTCCGCCATCTGGATGGCGCTGGTGGCCGGCGCGTAATAGGCCGAACCGGTCTTGAGCAGGCCGACGATCTCGGCGCCGCCATTGGCGGTGCGGGTGACGATCTGGTCGAGCTTGTCCTGTGAAATCCAGCCCATCTTCACCAGTTCGGGCAGCGCGATGCCGGCCACGGTGGAGAAGCGCGGCATCGGCACCATGGTGTCGCCATGACCGCCCAGCACGAAGGCCGAAACGTCTTCGACGCTCACGCCCATTTCCTCGGCCAGGAAGTGACGGAAGCGCGCGCTGTCCAGCACGCCAGCCATGCCCACGATCTTGTTGTGCGCAATGCCGGAGAATTTCTGCAGCGCCCAGACCATGGCATCCAGCGGATTGGTAATGCAGATCACAAAGGCATTGGGGCAGTTGGCCTTGATGCCCGCACCGACCGACGCCATGACTTTCAGGTTGATGCCGATCAGGTCGTCGCGGCTCATGCCCGGCTTGCGCGGCACGCCGGCGGTGACGATCACCACATCGGCGCCGGCGATATCGGCATAGCTGTTGGTACCGCTGAGCTTGGCATTGAAGCTGTCGACCGGCGCCGACTGGGCCAGGTCAAGCGCCTTGCCCTGGGGCAGACCTTCGGCGATGTCGAAGATCACCACATCGCCCAATTCTTTCAGGGCCGCGAGATGGGCCAGCGTGCCGCCGATCTGTCCGCCGCCGATAAGAGCGATTTTCTTGCGCGCCATGGTGAAATCCCCGTCCAAAAATTCCGGGGGCTACCTAGCCGCTTGGGGGCTTTCCGGCAAGCTGGCAGATCGTCCCGCCCCGCCAGGACGGCCACACTGCACAAAGAAAAGGCCGGGTGCGAACACCCGGCCTTTCTTTCTTCGGTCCGAAGAAGAAGCGAAGGTTAGATCGCTTCCTTCAGTTCCTTGGAGGCGCGGAACGCGACCTTCTTGGACGCCTTGATCTTGATGGCTTCGCCGGTGGCGGGATTGCGGCCCATGCGCGGACCGCGCTTGCGCACGACGAGGATGCCCAGACCATTCAGGCGGATACGCGCGCCCTTCTTCAGATGCTTGGTCACCAGGGCGATAATGTCTTCCAGCATCTCATTGGCCTTCTTCTGGGAAAGCTCGTGCTTCTCAGCGAGCTGGCCGGCGAGTTGGCGGGTGGAAACGGTTTCGACTTTTACGGTTTTTGCGGCGGTTGCCATTGGGATTCTCCCTCTAACGAATCAACAGATGAGCCCGATTTTACGGCATTTCCCGCAAGATAAAGTGGTCCCACCCAAAAAAAACGCAATAAATTGGGGCTTTTTCGATATGTGGGAAGAAAAGCCCGAAAAATGGGGCTTTTTTGGCCTTCACTGAGGGCTCAAAAGCAAACGGGCCGCGGCGGAAATCCGGCGCGGCCCGTCAAATAAGGCTTAAATCGACTCAGGCGGCGGTGTCGGAGGCCTGTGTCTCGCTGGCATTGTCGGTGCGCTCGGTGATGCGGGCCGACTTGCCGGTGCGGCCGCGCAGGTAATAGAGCTTGGCGCGACGCACCTTGCCCTTGCGCACCACGGTCACCGAATCCACCAGCGGCGAATAGACCGGGAAAACGCGTTCCACGCCTTCGCCATAGGAGATCTTGCGCACGGTGAAGCTCTCGTTCAGGCCGGCGCCCTGACGGGCGATGCAGACGCCTTCAAAGGCCTGCAGGCGTTCGCGGGTCTTGTTGGCCTTGGCCTTCTCGTCATAGGTCACATCGACCACCTTGACGCTCACCCTCAGCGTGTCGCCGGGACGAAATTCGGGATGCGCCTTGGCGCGCACCGCCTTCATCTGTTCGGCTTCAAGTTCCTGCAAAAGGTTCATTTTCTTGATCTTTCGTGCGTCGAAAACGGCAATGAGAGCCGGGGCATATAGACTAGGACTTGGCCTTTTCATAGAGGGTCCAGAGGTCGGGACGCCGCGTCTTGGTCAGGCTTTGGGCCTGGTCCTGGCGGAATTTGGCGATTTTCGAATGATTCCCGCCACTTAAGACTTCCGGGATGGGCCGGCCTTCAAACTCCTGAGGGCGGGTATAATGGGGGTATTCTAGGAGCCCCGACGTAAAGCTTTCCTCGGCGGTGGAAGCATGGTCTCCCAGCACCCCGGGGATCAGCCGGACAGTGGCTTCGACCAGCGCCATGGCGGCGATCTCGCCGCCTGCCAGCACGAAATCGCCCAGGGAAATTTCCTCGATTGCGCGCGCCTCGATCACCCGCTGGTCCAGGCCCTCGAACCGCCCGCAGAGCAGGATGGCGCCGGGGCCGGCCGCCAGTTCGCGCACCCTTTTCTGATTGAGAGGCGTTCCACGCGGCGACAGATAGATCAGCGGACGGGCATCGTCTGATTTTTGGGCGCGCACCGCATCGATCGCGCTCGCGGCGACATCGGCGCGCATCACCATGCCCGGCCCGCCGCCGGACGGCGTGTCATCGACGCTGCGATGCTTGCCAAGACCGTGATCGCGAATGTCGCGCACCTCCAGCGACCAGAGATTTTTCTCCAGCGCCTTGCCCAGCAGCGAGATGCCCAAAGGCCCCGGAAACATCTCCGGAAACAGCGTGAGGATGGTGGCGGACCAGTTATTCGACATGGTCATTGTCTTCCGCGTCTTCCGGCACCGCGACGATGATGTAGCCGTCCTTGATATGGATATGCGGCACGGTCTCGCGGGTGAAGGCCAGATGGACCTGATCGCCATCGGCGCGCAGCAGCTCGATCACATCGCTGGCGCCGAAATTGTGGATCGCCGCGACCTTGCCCAGCAGGCGGCCCTCGCTATCGCGCGCTTCCAGCCCCACCAGATCGGCGTGATAGAATTCGTCTTCTTCGGGCTCGGGAAGCGCGGCGCGTTCGACGAAAAGCTGCGTGCCTTTCAAGGCTTCCGCGCTGCTCCGGTCGCTGACGCCCTCAAACGCAATCACCGCCTCGCCCTCCTTGGAGGAGCGAAAGGCGGTGATCTTGAACTTGCGTCCGTCCTTGGTGTGCAGCACGCCATAGCGCGGCAGGGCACCCGGCGTGTCGGTGAAGACTTTCGCCCTCACCTCGCCCTTCAGGCCCTGCGCGCCCATGACGGCGGCAAGTAGAACGTCCTGCGCCAACTAGGCGGCCGGAGCTTCGGCCGTCTCGGCAGCCTTGGCGGCGGCGGCAGCGCGTTCCTGCGCCTTCTTCTTGGGCTGGGCCTTCTGCGGATTGTTGTGCACGCGGGCCTTCACCAGGCCGGCATTGGCCAGGAACTTGTGGACGCGGTCGGAGGCCACGGCGCCCTTGCCGATCCAGGCCTTGGCGGAATCCAGGTCCAGCTTCAGGCGGTCGGCATGATCGGAAGGGAGCAGCGGATTGTAGAAGCCGATCTTCTCGATGAAGCGGCCGTCGCGGGGTGAGCGCGAATCCGAGATCACGATATTGTAGTGTGGGCGTTTCTTGGTGCCGCCGCGGGCAAGACGAATGCGAAGAGCCATTTTCTTTTTTCCTTACGTTTAAACGATTAAATCAACGCCGACCCGGAAACATTCCGGGCGGTAATCCACCGGGCAGTCCGCCGCCCATGCCGGGCATCATCGGCATGCGGCCGCCTTTGCCCATTTTCTTCATCATGTCCGCCATCTGGCGGTGCATTTTGAGAAGCTTGTTCACTTCCGACACTTCCACGCCGGCACCCGCGGCGATGCGCTTCCTGCGCGAGCCGTTGATCGAATCCGGGTCCACCCGTTCGGTCTTGGTCATCGACTGGATGATGGCTTCCTGGCGGGTGAGAATCTTGTCGTCCAGGCCGGCGGCATCGAGCTGGCCCTTGATCTTGCCCACGCCCGGCAGCATGCCCAGGACGCCCTTCATGCCGCCCAGCTTCTTCATCTGGTTCAACTGGGATTTCAGGTCGTTCATGTCGAACTGACCCTTCTTCATTTTGGCGGCGATCTTCTCCGCTTCTTCCTTGTCCAGCGTCTCGGACGCCTTCTCGACCAGCGACACGACATCGCCCATGTCGAGGATGCGCGAGGCCACGCGCGCAGGGTGGAACGGCTCGAGGGCGTCCAGCTTTTCGCCCGCGCCCAGGAACTTGATCGGCGCGCCGGTGACAAAGCGCATCGACAGCGCCGCGCCGCCGCGGCCATCGCCGTCGACGCGGGTCAGGATGATGCCGGTGACCGACACGCGGTCATGGAAGGACTTGGCGATGTTCACCGCGTCCTGGCCGGTCAGCGCATCCGCGACCAGCAGGGTTTCGTGCGGATTGACCAGCGCCTTGACGGCGGCGACTTCGGCCATCAGCTGTTCATCGACATGCTGGCGGCCGGCGGTGTCGAGGATGACGACGTCATAGCCGCCGACCTTGGCGCTGGCGATAGCGCGCTTGGCGATGTCCAGCGGGCCCTGGCCGGGCATGATCGGCAGGGTGGCGATGCCGGCCAGTTCGCCCAGCACGCGCAACTGCTCCATGGCGGCGGGACGGGTGGTGTCCAGCGAGGCCATCAGCACGCGCTTTTTTTCCTTGGTCTGCAGCAGCAGGCCCAGTTTCGCGCTGGTGGTGGTCTTGCCCGAACCCTGCAGACCCACCATCAGGATGGGGGCCGGGGGCGAGCCGATATTCAGCGCGGCGTTTTCCTGGCCCAGGGTCTCGACCAGAACGTCATGGACGATCTTGACGACCTGCTGGCCCGGCGTCACCGAACGGATGACGTTTTCGCCGATGGCGCGCGGGCGCACCTTTTCGATGAAGTCCTTCACCACCGGCATGGCGCCGTCGGCCTCGATCAGCGCGGTGCGCACTTCGCCCAAGGCGGCATCGACATCGGCTTCGGTCAGGGCACCCCGACCGCGAAGCTTGTCGAAG
>CAMCWK010000046.1 GCA_945882615.1 Rhizobium sp. Q54
TTGGTGTCGGAGGCTCCCGTCTGACCGTGCGGGCGCGCTAGCCGGGCGAGATCAGCTTTCGCTGCTCCACAAGCAATTCCTCCAGCACTTTGCGCTTGCCCGCGTTGGTTTCACGGTCCAACTGCGCCTGCATCCGCGCGATATTGCCGTGCGTGATCCAGTCTGCCTGCAATTGCGCCCCGGTCTTCTGCGTCATCGCGCGAGCCTCTGCCCATGGGGCAGGGGAGTCAATTAAGGCAGGGCGCGCCGCGCAATTAGGCCCCAGCGTGCGTGGGTGCTATCCTGCCCCATGACAGAGCCCAGCATTCGCCGTGAGGCCGCCGAGTATCGCGGCTATTCCCTGCAGGTGACGTTTGACCCGCCGCAATGGCAGGTGGTCATTGCCGCCCTCGTGATCGACAGGCCGCAGCTTCCGGCCGGGAAGCAGACCGTCAAGGGGTGGGACGAAGACGAAACCGTGAAGCGCGCGAAAATGCGCATAGATCTGCTGATCGAAAGTCCCAGCCTCAACTAGCCCCGAAGGAAGAAAAATGAGCAAAGAGCAGAAAAGCAATCGCGAGAAAAAGAAACCCAAGCAGGACAAGGCCGCCAAGGCGATGGCAGCTCCCACGGCCTATGCCCAGTCCAAGATGGCAGCCAAGGGCTTCATGAAATAGGCATCGTGTCCCGCATCCGAAAGAATTTCCATTGATTGAGGATTACCGCCCCGCGCCAGGGTTCAGGCGCCGCCGCACCGGCACGGCCAGCCGGGAGGGTGGAGACCCGCGCATTCTCGGCGAACTTGTCGCCGTGCTGAAGCCGCATAGCCGCGGTCTGCGGCGCTGGTCCGTGATGCGCGCGATGCGAGACAATCGCATGCGCCAGTCGCGCGACATTCCCCAGAAGTTCGAGGACGATATCGAGCGGGTTTTCCGGCGGTTCTGCGCCGACAGCACCGACCCCTCCGGCATGGGATGTGCCGTCGACAAGGCGCCTTTTTACCGGCCGCGCGAAACCGCCGGCGAAGTCTGGGCCATGCATCTCGAGCGCGCCGAAGCCTTGCTGGCGGGCGAATCCGCGGACGTCAGCTGAGGCTCAGGCGAGGCGCGTCGTGACGGCCTTGGTCTCCAGATAGTTCGACAGAACCGCCTGGCCCATTTCCCGGCCCCAACCTGACTGTTTGTAACCACCAAACGGCAGGGCGGAATCGAAGACATGGAAACAGTTGATCCAGACCGTGCCGGCCTTGATCTGGTGGGCGATGCGGTGGGCCTGCGCCAGGTCGCGTGACCACACGCCGGCCGCCAGGCCATAGACGGTGTCGTTGGCCGCTGCGATCAGTCTGTCGTCGGCTTCCTTGAAGGGTGTCGCCACCAGCACCGGTCCGAAGATTTCCTCCCGCACCACTTTCATGTCGGGATGGGTGTCCACCAGCACGGTCGGCTTGACGAAATAGCCTGGCATATTGAGCGGCGCGCCGCCGGTCAGGGCGCGGGCGCCTTCCTCCAGGCCCGATTTCAGATAGCCGCTGACGCGGCCATGCTGGACCTGCGATACCAGCGGCCCCATCTGGGTTTCCGGGTCCATGCCGACGCCCAGCCGGATTTTCTCTGCGTTCGCCGCGATACCGGCAGCGACCTTGTCGAAAATCTTCTCCTGCACGAACAGTCGCGAGCCGGCATTGCAGCACTGGCCATGGTTGAAGAAGATGCCGGCGGTGGCTCCGTCGATGGCCTCGTCGATATCGGCGTCACCCAGAATGATATTGGGCGATTTGCCACCCAGCTCCAGACTGACTTTGCGCAGATCGCGCGAGGCGGCCTGCACGATAAGCTTGCCGACTTCGGTGGAGCCGGTGAAGGCGATCTTGTCCACATCGGGATGCGATGCCAGCGCCGCGCCGGCGGTTTCGCCAAACCCCGGAACAATGTTGACCACGCCGTCGGGCAGTCCGGCCTCCAGCAGCAACTCGCCCAGTCGCAGCGCCGACAGCGGCGTTTCCTCGGCCACTTTGAGCACCACGGTGCAGCCCGTCGCCAGCGCCGGCGCCAGCTTCCAGGCCGCCATCAGCAGCGGGAAATTCCACGGAATGATCTGGCCCACCACGCCGACCGGTTCAGGGCGGGTGTAGGACATAAACTGTCCTGATGCGGCAAGGGTCGAGAGCGGAATGTATTTGCCTTCGATCTTGGTGGCCCAGCCGGACATGTAGTGGAACATGTCGGCGGACAGCGGGACATCGGCAACGCGCGCCACGCCGAAGGGCTTGCCATTGTCCAGGCTCTCCAGCTGCGCCAGCTCGTCGAGATTTTCCAGGATCAGGTCGCCGATCTTGTGAATGATGCGGCCGCGCGCCGAAGGCGACATGCGGCCCCAGGGCCCCTCCAGCGCCCGGCGCGCTGCCTTGACCGCGGCATCGATATCGGCGGCATCGCCTTCGGCCACTTTCGCCAGCAGCATCTCGGTGGCGGGGTCCTGCACCTCGAACACCTTGCCCGACTTGGCTTGAACCCATTTGCCGTCGATCAACATGGGGCGCGGCTTGGACAGCCATGCGCGCAAGGCGGCCGGTACGCGATCAACCGTGGTGCTGATGGTCATGGTCTTCTCCCCATTTGTCTGGCCGTCATTCAAGGCGCGGCAGACGCAAGCCTAGCAGCCGGCGGGGCAAGGCGTGGAGTCGCCCTGGTGAAAATTTATGCTGTGCAACTGCGAAGCGAGTATTTGTCAGCGGGCCGCTTTGCGCAGCAGCCCGCTGTTCTTACTGTTCCGCCGACGCAAGTGCAGCATCTTCCTGGGGCCGCCGCGCGGCCCGGCGGGTCCGCCAGTCGCCCAGGAACAACAGGATGGGCGCGGCGATGAAGACCGAGGAACTGGCGGCGATGAAGATGCCGAACACCATGGGAATGGCGAAGCTTTCCACCGCGCTGCCGCCCCAGATCGCCATGGGCAACATGGCGAGGAAGGCGGTGATGGAGGTGTACAGGCTTCGTGCCAGCGTCTCGTTGATGCTCTTGTCGATCATCTCGCGCAGCGGCATTTTCTTGTAGAGGCGCATATTCTCGCGCATTCGGTCATAGACCACGACCTTGTCGTTGACCGAATAGCCGATCAGCGTCAGCAGGGCCGCGATGGCGGTCAGGTTGAACTCCAGGCCGGTGAGGGCGAAGAAGCCGACGGCCTTGGTCACGTCCAGGATCAATGTTGCGATCGCGCCCACCGCAAAGGGCCATTCGAACCGCACCCAGATATAGATAAGCATCGCGATACTGGCCAGGACCACCGACAGAACGCCGGCATAGGCCAGCTCGCCGCTGACCTTGGGGCCGACCACTTCAGTGCGGGCGATCGTGGCCCCCTTGTCGAGGGTCGCAACTTCGCCGCGGATTTTTTGCAGCGCCGCGGTCTGTGCCGTCTCACCGCCGGGCTGGCGTTCGGCGCGGATCAGGATGTGCGCGCCGCCATCGGCTTCCTGCAGGGTGACCTCGCCCAGATTGAGCGACTCGAAACTCTGCCGCCAGGTGCCCAGATCGGCCTTTTTCGAAGTCGTGACTTCCATCTGCAGGCCGCCCTTGAAATCCACGCCGTAATTGAGGCCCGGATTGAAGAACAGGATCACCGAGGAAATCGACAGGAAGGCCGAAAAGCCGATGCCGAAGAAGCGCCCGCGCATAAACGGAATGCTCGTGCCGTCCGGAATGAGCTTGAAGCCGAACAGGGGCTCGATGCGGAAGACCTGCAGCCGCCAGGTCTTGACGATGAAGATCATCACCGCGCGCACCACCGACACGGCGGTGAACATGGAGATGGCGATGCCGACGGCCATGGTGACGGCGAAGCCGCGCACCGGTCCACTGCCGACATAGAAGAGCAGGGCGGTGGCGATCAGTGCCGTCAGGTTGGAGTCCACCACGGTCGAATAGGCGCGCTTGAAGCCCAGATCCAGTGCCACGACCGCGCGCGCGCCCTTGCGGGTTTCCTCGCGGATGCGTTCGTTGATCAGCACATTGGCGTCGACCGCCAGGCCGATGCCCAGCACGATACCGGCGATGCCGGGCAGGGTGAGTGTCGCCCCCATCAGGCTCAGCGCGCCAAAGGTCAGGACGACGTTCAGTGCCAGTGCCAGATTGGCGAGCAGACCCCAGACGCCGTACAGCACCAGCATGAAAAGGACGACCAGGGCAAAGCCGATCAGTCCGGTATTCAGGCCGCTGGCGATGGCGTCGCTGCCCAGATCCGCGCCCACGGTGCGCTCCTCGATCACGGTCAGGGGGGCGGGCAACGCGCCGGCCCGCAGCAGGGCGGCCAGGTCGTTGGCCTCTTCGGTGGTGAAGCTGCCCGAGATGATGCCCGAACCGCCGGGGATCGGCTCGTTGATGGTCGGCGCGCTCAGCACTTTTCCGTCCAGCACGATGGCGAAGGGCCGGCCGACATTGTTGCGGGTGATGTCGCCGAACTGGCGGGCGCCCACCGTGTCGAGCCTGAAATTGATCGCGGGCTGACCTTGCGGGTCGAAGCCGGCGCGCGCATCGCTGAGCCGGTCGCCGGCCATCGCGATGATGTCCTGGATGACATAGGTCTGATTGTCACTGGCGCCCGGAAGCGAGCGGGTGCCGATGCCGCCTTCGCCCATCAGGTGGAAGCTCAGCTTGGCCGTGCTGCCCAGCAGTTCGCGGATACGCGTGGGGTCCTGGACACCGGGCAACTGCACCACGATGCGGTCGGCGCCGGCCCGCTGGATGGTCGGCTCGGCAACGCCGATCTGGTCGATGCGGCGGCGGATGATTTCCAGACTCTGTTCGGTCGCGGCATTGACCCGGTCACGGATGCCTTCGCGGTTGAGGGTCATCACGATCTGGGACGAGGTCGGCCGGGAGAACTCGATGTCCGTCCCGCCCATGCTGAGCGGGTTGGCGAGCTGGCGCAGCAGGGGCATCGCCCGTGCCGCATCGGCTTCATTCTGCAGGGTCACGAAAACGGCAGTGTCGGTGCGCCGCAGGGTCATGGGAATCTTCTGCGTGCGCAGCTGCTGGCGCGCCTGACCCAGAAGGCCCTGGATATGCTCGCGCACCAACCCGCTGGAATCGACTTCCAGCACCAGATGCGAGCCGCCCCGCAGGTCCAGGCCCAGCGTGACCTTGTCCTTGGGCAAGAAGTTTGGAATCTTCGCCAGCACTTGCGGCGGCAGGACATTGGGCAGGGCCGCCAGGATGCCGAACAGAATGGCAACCGCGTAAATGGCCAGTCTCAATCGCGAAATATGCATTCTGCTCTCCCCGCCTGCGCCTTCGTCCGGTCAGGCCTACTTACTTCTAAAACCTGCCGGGCCTATGCGGTGACAAAGAGGCAGCCACCCCATGTCCGATGTTGTGAGAAGCCCGGACCATTTCAAGACTGGCGCACGGCACCGCGTTGATGCTGGCCGTGTCCACAGGCGTTGAATGGTGCCGTAGGTGAGAATCGAACTCACGACCTATCCCTTACCAAGGGATTGCGCTACCACTACGCTACTACGGCAACCGTGGTATTTCGGCACCGTAGCGCCGAACCCTTAACCCAAAATTGCGATGCAAAAGGGGGTCAAGGGTGCGCTGCTATAACGTAAGGATTCTCCAAAGGAAAGCCGTTTGGGAATGGCCAAATCCTCGCCCGAAAAGCTGGCCGCGGCGCTGCGCGCCAACCTCCTGCGCCGTAAAAAAGGCGCTCCGGCCAAGGCCCCGGCCGGCCCGTCCGACGGGGGCGCCTTGCGCCCGGACAAGCCCCCGAAAAAGTCAGCCTAGGCCTGCTTTTTGCCCGGCTTTCCCTCTCCCGCCGCGGCGGGCTACAAGGGCCCTCGGCCCGCGGGGCCGCCATTAGAGCCCCTCGGCCCACAGGGCCGACAATAGAGAATGCCATGGACAGAATTCGTATCCGGGGGGGCAACCCCCTGTCGGGGGAAATCCCCATCAGCGGCGCCAAGAATGCGGCCCTGAAACTGATGGCGGCGGCGCTGCTGACCGCCGAACCCCTGACCCTGACCAACGTGCCGCGGCTGGCCGATGTACGCGCCATGGCCGAACTCCTGGCCAGCTTCGGGGTCAAGATTCAGGTGACGCTGTCGGGCAATTTCGGTGAGGGCGACACCATGCGCCTGGAGGCGCAGCAGATCACCAGCGCGTTTGCCTCCTACGATATGGTCCGCAAAATGCGGGCGAGTTTCCAGGTTCTGGCGCCGCTGGTGGCGCGCGAGCACGCCGCCAAGGTGTCGCTGCCCGGCGGTTGTGCCATCGGCGCCCGCCCGGTTGAACTGCACCTCAACGCCCTGGAAGCAATGGGCGCAAAGATCGAGCTGGCGGAAGGCTATGTCACCGCCACCGCGCCGCAGGGTTTGCGCGGGGCGGAGATTGTGTTCCCCTTTGTCTCGGTCGGCGCCACCGAAACGGCGATGATGGCGGCGACCCTGGCCAAGGGCACCACCAAGATCGTCAATGCGGCGCGCGAGCCCGAGATCATCGACCTGGGCAATTGCCTGATCGCCATGGGCGCGGAAATCTGGGGCCTGGGTTCCAGCGAGATCACGGTGCAAGGCGTCGAGAAACTGCACAGCGCGGCGTATCGCGTGATGCCCGACCGGATCGAGACCGGCACCTATGCCATCGCCGCCGCCATTGCCGGCGGTGATGTCGAGCTGGTGGGCGCTGCGCCCGACACCATCGCCTCGCTCAACGCGCTGCTGGTCAAGTGCGGCGCGACCATTACCGCCACGCCGCGCGGCATGAAAGTGCACATGAATGGTGGCCGGCCCAAGGCGTCCGACATCACCACCGCGCCCTATCCCGGCTTTCCCACCGATCTGCAGGCCCAGATGATGGCCTTGATGGCGGTGGCCGACGGCACGTCAGTCATCAAGGAAAAGATTTTCGAGAACCGCTTCATGCATGTGCCGGAACTGGCACGCATGGGCGCGCAGGTGCGCATCGACGGCGATACCGCGACGGTGCGCGGGGTTGAAAAACTGAAAGGTGCGCAGGTGATGGCGACCGATCTGCGTGCTTCCGTCAGCCTGGTGCTGGCGGGGCTGGCGGCGGAAGGCGAAACCGTGGTGGGCCGGATTTATCATCTGGACCGCGGCTTCGACCGGCTCGAGGAAAAACTCTCCCGTGTCGGCGCCGACATAGCGCGGGTCAGCGAATGAGCGGGCTGAAGCTGGCGGCTGCCGATGCCGAGGACCTGGAGATACTGTCGGCGCGGCTGCAGGACGCCGTGGGACAACTCAAGAATTTCATTTGGCTGCCCAGGAAGCGGCGCTTCGCGGCGGTGGTGAACCGGCTGCAATGGGAAGCGGGCGGCAAGACGCGGGTGCGCGCCGGACTGCATTTCGACGGCGTGCTGAAGGTTCAGTCGCACAAGGTCAAGCTGGGCGCCGACGATGCCGTGGTATCTTTGCTGGCGCTGCGCTTTGAGCCGGCCGGCGGCGAAGATCCCGGCGGCATCATCGAGATAGTCCTGGCGGGCGGCGGCGCCATCCGCCTGACGGTGGAATGCATCGATGCCGAGCTGGCCGACATGACCGACCCCTGGGCGGCCATGGGCCGCCCCGATCACGAGGCCGGCGATGGCCCGTAGGCTGAATGCCAGCGATGCGAATTTCGCGGCGGATTTCCAAAAGCTGCTTTTCGCCACGCGCGAGGAGGAAGAGGATGTCGCGCAGGTGGTCAAGGCCATCATCGCCGATGTGCGAATGCGCGGCGATGCGGCGCTGGTCGAGCTGACCAACAAGTTCGACAAGGCCAATGTCACCGCCCAGACGCTCAAATTGTCCGCCGCCGAGATCGAAGCGGCGCTGGTCAAGCTCAGCAAGGCGCAGCTGGAAGCGATCGAAACCGCGGCTCGCCGGATCGAGGCCTATCACAAGCGGCAATTGCCCACAGACGAACGCTTCACCGATGAGACCGGCGCTGTTTTGGGTTGGCGCTGGACCAGCGTGGATAGCGTGGGTCTGTATGTGCCGGGCGGCACGGCTTCTTATCCGTCCTCGGTGCTGATGAACGCCATTCCAGCCAAGGTCGCTGGCGTGAAGCGCATTGTGATGGTGACGCCCGCCAGCGGCGGCAGCATCAGCCCGCTGGTGCTGGCGGCGGCGCGCCGCGCCGGTGTCTCGGACATCTACCGCATTGGCGGGGCGCAGGCGGTGGCGGCGCTGGCTTATGGCACCGAGAGCATCTCAGCCGTGGACAAGATCGTTGGCCCCGGCAATGCTTATGTTGCGGCCGCCAAGCGCGAAGTGTTCGGTCAGGTGGGTATCGACTCCATCGCCGGACCGTCCGAGATTCTTGTGATCGCCGATGGCCAGAACGACCCGGAATGGATCGCCGCCGATCTTCTCAGCCAGGCCGAGCATGATGCATCGTCGCAGAGTATCTTGATTACCGATGATGCGGCATTCGCCGATAAGGTCCATGAAGCGGTCACCCGTCAGCTCGAAATTTTGCCGCGCAAGGATATTGCCACCAAGAGCTGGCACGATAATGGCGCCATTATCACGGTGGCGAAGCTGGATGATGCCGCGCCGCTGGCCGATGCCATCGCGCCCGAACATCTGGAAATCGCCACGGCCGATCCCGAAGGCTTTTCCAAAAAGGTGCGCCATGCCGGCGCCATCTTCCTGGGGCGGCACACACCCGAAGCGATGGGCGATTATATCGCCGGGCCAAACCATGTGCTGCCCACCTCGCGCACGGCGCGGTTTTCGTCAGGCCTGTCGGTGCTGGACTATATGAAGCGCACCACCTTGCTGAGCCTGGATGCCAAAAGCATGGCCGTTATCGGCCCCGATGCCCTGACACTGGCGGAGTCCGAAGGGCTGGAAGCGCATGCCCGCTCCATCTCCGCCCGCCTGAACCGCAAGGACTGACCGTGGATTTCCGGCTGTCGGCGATCACCCTCGACGAAGCCAGCATGGTGTCCCGCAGCCGCGCCATCGAACAGGAACGCGAAGTCGCGATTTGCGATCTGCTGGAGAAGAACAGCTTTCGCCTGGTCAATTCGGTCGGCGGGCCATACCAGCTCACGCTGGGGCTTGAGGAAAATCGCCTGGTGATGGATTTGCGGCTGCAGGACGGCGCGCCGCACGCCCGGATTATGCTGTCGCTGACGCCCTTTCGCAAAGTGGTGAAGGATTATTTCCTGATCTGCGAAAGCTATTACAAGGCGATCCGCACCGCGCCGCCTTACCAGATCGAAGCACTCGACATGGCGCGCAAGACCTTGCACGACGAAGGCGCCAGCGAGCTGTGCAGGCGGCTGGACGGCAAGATCGAAACCGATTTCGACACCGCCCGGCGGCTGTTCACCCTGCTTTGCGTTCTGCAGATGCGGGGTTGAGATGACGCCAACCAACATCCTGTTCGCCTGCACCCTGAACGCCGTGCGTTCGCCCATGGCGGCGGCGCTGATGCGCCATCTGGCCGGCGAGGGCATTTATGTCGAATCGGCAGGGGTGAAGGCAGGGGCGCTGGACCCGCTGGCAGTCGAGGCCATGGAAGAGATCGGGCTGAAGATCGGCCAGCACCGGCCACGCTGTTTCGAAGACCTGGAAGACGGCAGCTTCGATCTGGTGATCACCCTGTCGCCGGAAGCCCAGCACAAGGCGGTGGAACTGACCCGCACCGCCGCCACGATGGTCGAATACTGGCCCACCATCGACCCCACGGCGGTGGAGGGTTCGCGCGAACAGCGGCTGGCGGCCTACCGGGCGGTGCGCGACCAGCTTGCGGAGCGCCTGAAACAGCGTTTTTCCGGGCTTTCGGCCCCCAATAGCTGAGGAAAAGGGGTTGAAACGCCTTGCTTTTCGGGCTTTTCCCCCCTATCTGACGCAACCGCTGCAGACCTAAGAGGACCCATTGGCCAAAGAAGAATTGCTGGAGTTCGAGGGCATCGTCGAAGAACTGCTGCCCAATGCGACCTTCCGCGTGAAGCTGATCGCCAATGAACACATCATCATCGCCCATACCGCCGGCAAGATGCGCAAGAACCGCATCCGCGTGCTGACCGGCGACAAGGTGATGATCGAGATGACGCCCTACGATCTGACCAAGGGCCGCATCACCTACCGTTTTCGCTAAGCGTTTGCTGGTTCTCGCCAGCGAAAGCCCGCGCCGCGTCCAGCTGCTGGCGCAGGCCGGCATCGTTCCCGATCACATTCTCCCCGCCGCCATCGATGAAGCCGTCCGCAAGGGCGAACAGCCGCGCCTCCATGCCATGCGGCTGGCGGCGGAAAAAGCCCGCGCCGCAAAGGAAAAATGGACCGGGGAGCCGGCCTTTATCCTGGCCGCCGATACGGTGGTGGCGCTGGGACGGCGTATTCTGCCCAAAGCAGAGGATGAGGCGCAGGTGCGCGCCTGTCTGGGAATGCTGTCGGGCCGCCGCCATCAGGTGATGACCGCGGTGGCGCTGATCGCACCTGACGGGAAACTGCGCACCCGCCTGGCGCTGACGCGCGTGTCGATGCTGCGCCTGAGCGAGGCGCAGATATCGCGCTATGTCGAAAGTCGTGAGGGCGAGGGCAAGGCGGGCGGCTATGCCATCCAGGGCCGCGCCGAAAGTTTCATCAAGGACATTTCCGGCAGCTATTCCAATGTGGTGGGCCTGCCCTTGGCACTGACCACCGCGCTGCTGGCGGGTGCTGGCCATGGCTAAGTGCCCCCTTTGCGACAAGCCTCCGGCCGAACGCTTCAAGCCCTTCTGTTCCAAACGCTGCGCCGACCTGGATCTGGGCCAGTGGCTGAAGGGTGGCTATACCATTCCCGGCGCCCCGGTAGACCCTACAAGCCGTTCTAATCCTTTGGAAAAGGATGAAGATGACGATTAATCCAGGGGTGCTGGACAGGGCTGGGGCCATCGCCTAATAAGCCCGTCCCGCCAGCGCGCGGTGCCCCTGTGCCCAGGTAGCTCAGTCGGTAGAGCAGTGGATTGAAAATCCACGTGTCGGCAGTTCGATTCTGTCCCTGGGCACCATTTTCTGACACAAACGAGCCACCACAAAATCAGGATTAAGTTCTTGATTTCAAGAAACTATTTTCTGAAATCGACTGTCAGAATTTTCGATCGAAAATTTGCCTCTATCCGTTTCTCGTAGCTTTGTAGGCACGTTCGAAAGTGTCACTTCGAATTCGCGGAAAGCCTGAGAAATTGGCCAGATCGGTGTCAAACGTTCGATTTCGAATACGGATCTCTTCGGCGTCGACGATTTCGGATACGGATATCGCACGTGCGAGCCTGATTCCGACTGCGCTAACGCGGCAGCGGCAAAGCGATTGAACACGAAGAATTTTGCGAAACGTACCGCGTGAATCTTGCGGAGCCTAGATTGCCGCTGCGATGAGCGCTGCCTTTTCCGCAGATCGTCTGTGCCAAATCTGATGCAGATTCTGCGGTTTTTCCAAGTTTACCGCAGAGGATGTTCAGCGAGGCTCGTCAAACCAGCAATGCACCAATATTGGCACACACTGCGCGCGGGGCGCGCGCCTACTCGCACTTCCTCGGGTTGGCGTAATACAGCGTGTAGTAAAACCGCCGGCGCGGTGCGGGCCCTATCTCGAGCCGATCGTAAGAGATATCCGCCATGATCTTGCGGCCACGATAAGTCGCCACCTCATACGGTTGGAAGAGAAGCGTTGGCCGCAGGTTCCAGTTCAGGCAAAAATGAGGGTACTCAAAGCTGCGTTTCCTCTTGCGCATCTTGGCGCTGCCCGGTTGTTCGCCCAGCCATACCTTGGCTGTCGGATCGGACTTGGGGGCGTCGAAAAATACGAACTCGATCCTGGGGCCGGTCGGGTACCGGGGAAAGGGGATGATCTCGATGGTCTCGCCGCGGCAGTGGAGCGTGCCTGACGCAATAATTTCCCGATCGTTGAGCCTTACGCGCTGACGGGAGTCGTTAATGACCTGAATCCTGCCGGGGTCGACGGACGATGAATTTGCATCCGAAAGGCCTGGATCTCTGTTGGGATCAGCCAGGTCACGTTCCGACATCATGGCCCCCGATGAGATCGGCGATGCGGCTTGCGGTCCTGCCGGCAACTTCAAGGACTGGCGTCATGGCAACGTGGGCATAACGCTGGGTGGTTGCGGCCTGCCGATGGCCCAGGACCGACCCGACCAGATAGAGGCTCTCCCCGTTCGCGACAGCCATGGAGGCAAAGGAGTGCCTCAGGTCATGGATCCGGATATCTTCCAGCCCTGCCTTGGCCCGGATCCGCTGCCACGGCTTCTGAATGCCGGTGAACCAGGTGCCGGTCTTCTTGCCCGGGAACACGAACTTGCCACCGGCATGTCCCTGCTGGGCTCGTACAGTCCTGAGAACCGCAAGGGCAGGCGCGGGGAGGGCGATACTCTTCGCACCAGTCTTGCTGTCCGGCAGGCGTGCAAAGCTGCCAGCCTGACCTGCCCGGCTCTTTTTGGACCAAGCGAATTGATAGAAATTGGCTTGGAAAGGAGCTTGGAGATGCGGAAGAAGAGACCGACGCCGGAGCAGATAGTGACGTTGCTGCGGCAGATAGAGGTTGCGACGTCACAGGGCAAATCGATAGCGATTGCGTGCCGTGAAGCCG
>CAMCWK010000047.1 GCA_945882615.1 Rhizobium sp. Q54
GCGGAAATCGCTTGAACAGCATCTTGGTGCTGCCCAGCTCTTCGCCCGACGCCCT
Source organism: Rhizobium sp. Q54 (assembly GCA_945882615.1). Lineage (GTDB taxonomy): Bacteria > Pseudomonadota > Alphaproteobacteria > Micropepsales > Micropepsaceae > Rhizomicrobium. Next base: position 56 of record CAMCWK010000047.1, read on the forward strand.
GGCATTTTCGAAGGATTCTGTTTCCTGCATCCAGCGCCGCAGCCAGAAGGCGACCACCGCCAGAATGGCGCCAATCACAAAGGGTACGCGCCAGCCCCATTCCATCATCGCCTCTTCGCCGATGCTGTAGCGCAGGGTGATCAGCACCGTGAGCGCGATCAGCTGTCCGGCAATCAAGGTCACGTAATTGAAGCTGGACCAGAAGCCGCGATAGGTCTTGCCGGCCATTTCGCTCATATAGGTCGCACTGGCGCCATACTCGCCGCCCAGCGCCAGCCCCTGCAGGATGCGGGCGATGAACAGGATGGCGGGCGCGAAGATGCCGATCGCGGCGGCGCCGGGCGTGAAGGCGATGATCAGCGATCCCAGGCACATCAGGGCGACGGAAATCACCATCGCATTCTTGCGGCCATAACGGTCTGAATAGCGGCCCATCATCCAGGCGCCGACGGGCCGCGCGAAGAAGCCCACGGCGAAGACGCCCGCGGTCTGCAGCAGCTGGGCGGTCTGGTCGCCCTTGGGGAAGAAGACCGGCGCGAAATAGAGCGCGGCCGCCGAATAGGCGTACCAGTCATACCATTCGACCAGATTGCCGATCGACCCGGTGGTGATGGCGCGCAGCCGCTCCTTGATCGTCTTTGGTGCTGCCACGCTATTCCCCCAACGCTTTGTTTGACTTGCTTTGCTTGGCCGGCAGATTGGTAGGGCCGGGGTGAGGGCACAACCCCTTTTTTGCAGGGGCGCGGCAGACAGGCGCACCTGGCTCCCAACCCGTGCTAGCCTGCGCCATGGATGCTGCTTCGAGCCGCGAAACGGGGCGAAAATTGCACGGAAACAGGCCAAATACGGGAGAAGGAGACGCCAGGCCCGCGGCGACCGGTCCCTTGCTGGCGGTACTGGACCTGGGAACCAACAATTGCCGCCTGCTGATCGCCAGCCCCGGCAAGAGCGGCTTTCGGGTGACGGATTCCTTTTCGCGCATCGTGCGGCTGGGCGAGGGGGTGGGCCAGACCGGGCTTTTGTCCGATGCCGCGCTGGACCGGACCATCGCGGCGCTCAAAATCTGCGCCGAGCGCATCGCCAAATATAAAGTCCAGCATGTGCGCGTGATCGCCACCCAGGCCGCAAGGCTGGCCAGGAATGCCGATGTGCTGGTGTCGCGTGCCCGCGCCGAAGCCGGTCTCGAACTGTCGGTTATTTCGGCGCAGGAGGAAGCGGGCCTGGCCGCCACCGGCTGTGCCCCCCTGATGGGACGCAAATACAAGGGCGCACTGGTGTTCGACATCGGCGGCGGTTCCACCGAGATCATCTGGCTCATCCGCAGCTCCGAAGGGCACAAGGCGCGGCTTACCGCTTCAGTGCCGGTGGGCGTGGTGAGCCTGGCCGAAGCCTATGGCGCAGCGGCGGCCAGCCGCGAAGGTTTCGCGCGCATGCGCGGCGAACTCATCGAACGCTTCACGCCCTTTGCGCGGGAAATGGGCGATGGCTTCGACAGCCGCAAGAACCACCTTTTGGGCACCTCCGGTACGGTCACCACCCTGGCGGCGATCGCCCTGAAGCTGCCGCGCTACAACCGCAGCCGGGTCGATGGCAGCTGGCACGAGACCCGTCACATGCTGAATGTGGTGGAGCGGCTGGTGGGCATGGATACAAAGGCGCTGTCGCAAATCGGCAGCATCGGACATGAGCGCGCCGACCTGATGCTGCCGGGCTGCGCGATTTTTTCGGCGATCTGTTCCCTGTGGTCGTCGCCGGTGCTACGCGTCGCCGACCGGGGCTTGCGCGAAGGCATGTTGCGGCAGATGAGCCAGGAATTGTCATGAAGTCGGGTGATGCGTCGGGGCGCGGGCGCGTGCCCGTCAAGGTGAAGAAGAATCGCGGGCGCACCACCTCCTCGCAGACCTGGCTGCAGCGCCAGCTCAACGATCCCTATGTCGCTGCCGCAAAATCCAAGGGCTATCGCAGCCGCGCCGCCTTCAAGCTGGTGGAGCTGGACGAGAAATTCCGCTTTCTGAAAAAGGGCGCGGCGGTGCTGGATCTGGGCGCGGCGCCGGGCGGCTGGAGCCAGGTGGCGGCGGCGCGGGGTGCCACCGTGGTGGCGGCTGATGTGCTGGCGATGGAGGAGATTCCCGGCGTCACCTTCTTCCAGGCCGACCTCACGGATGCGCATGTCCCCGCGATGCTGAAGGAAGCGCTGAACGGACCCGCCGATCTGGTCCTGACCGACATGGCCGCGCCCACCACCGGCCACCGCGCCACCGATCACATTCGCACCATCGCATTGGTCGAGATCGCGCTGGAGGTGGCCGAGGATGTGCTGAAGCCCGGCGGTACCTTTGTCGGCAAGGTGTTCCAGGGCGGCTCGTCCAACGAACTGCTGGCGCGGCTGAAAAAGAATTTCCGCGACGTGAAGCACGTCAAGCCCCCCGCCAGCCGCGCGGAATCGGTGGAACTTTACGTTGTCGCGCTTGGATTCAAAGTGACCAAATAGCAGAAGGCTCCGGCGCATGAGCACCGGAGCCTTTGCCAGACGATAGAGGTCGTCCTTTAGCGGTTATGCTTCAGGCTGATCGAGCCGATGCCCGCCGCCACATTCAGGCCGGTCGAACCCGAAACGCTGAGAGGCTGCAGGGCGATGGACTTGTCCAGACCGCCAACCAGGGCATTGGCGCCCAGGCCGACGCCGACGGTGGCCTGCGCGCTGGCGCCGGCATATTCACCTTCGATGGCGCCCGGACGCACGTCCGAGGTCGGCGCGAACACGGCCCAGATCAGCTTGCCCTTGCCGGTATAGCCAATATCCACACCCCACTTGGAGATCGTGCCGGTGTAATACTCGATGCGCGCCTTGCTGGGCTCATAGCTGCAACGCAGGTCCTTGGTCGAACCGAACACGAAGCCGGCGCCGGCGGCGACGTCACAGGTCAGGGTCCCGACCTTGATGCCGGCGGGAGCGGCATTGGCGACGCCAGCGGTGGCCAGACCCGCAACCGCGATCGCGGCGCCAATCATCAGATTCAAAGGCTTCATAATGGTCTCCTGAAAATGGGGGACTCGGCAAAATGCCGGTCGTAGTGGGGGAACGCATTGGCCCCACCCCGGTTCCAAAGCCCCTGGGAAGAAAGGGCATAAACCCTGATTTTACAGGGATTTAATGCGCGAGGTTCCGCGCCACTTGCGAAAGGGGCGGGTGGCTGATACAGGCTCGGCGCTCCATAGGGAGCGCCTCACATATGACCAGCTCGACAATCCGCGAAGCCCTCACCTTCGACGATGTCCTGCTGGTGCCCGGCGCCTCCGAAGTTCTTCCCGGCCAGGTCGATACCCGCACCCGTCTGACCAAGACGGTCGAGCTGGGCATTCCCTTGGTCAGCGCCGCGATGGACACCGTCACCGAAGCGGGGCTTGCGATTGCGATGGCGCAGGCCGGCGGCATGGGCGTGATCCACAAGAATCTGGGCATCGAGGAACAGGCCGAGCATGTGCGCCGCGTGAAGCGCTATGAAAGCGGCATGGTGGTCAATCCCGTGACCATCACGCCCGAGGCGACCCTGGCCGACGCGCTGGCGCTGATGGAACGCCATCGCATCTCCGGCGTGCCGGTGGTGGACGGGGTGGATGCCAAGGGCGCGGGCAGGCTGGTGGGCATTCTCACCAACCGCGACGTGCGCTTCGCCGCCGATCCGCGCCAGCGCGTCGCCGAGCTGATGACCAAGGACAAGCTGATCACGGTGCGCGAAGGCGTGAAGCCGGATGAAGCCAAGCGGCTGCTGCACCAGCACCGCATCGAAAAGATCATCGTGGTGGACGATGCCTATCGCTGCGTCGGCCTGATCACGGTCAAGGACATCGAGAAGGCGCAGAAATATCCCAACAGCTGCAAGGATGAGCGCGGACGCCTGCGTGTCGCCGCCGCCACCGGCGTTGGCGAGGACGGCTATGCCCGCGCCATGGCGCTGATCGAGGCGGAGTGCGACGTGATCATGGTCGACACCGCCCATGGCCATTCCAAGGGTGTGATCGACGCGATTCGGCGGATCAAGAAGGCTTCGAACTATACCCAGGTCGCGGGCGGCAACATCGCCACCGCCGACGCCGCCAAGGCGCTGATCGACGCCGGCGCCGATGCGGTGAAGGTCGGCATTGGCCCCGGCTCGATCTGCACCACCCGCATCGTGGCGGGCGTGGGCGTGCCGCAGCTGACCGCGATCATGGATGCGGTGAGCATCGCGCGCGACGCCGGTGTGCCGGTGATCGGTGATGGCGGCATCAAATATTCCGGCGACCTGGCCAAGGCCCTGGCGGCGGGCGCCAGCGTGGCGATGGTGGGCTCGCTTCTGGCGGGCACAGAAGAGTCGCCGGGCGAGGTGTTCCTGTACCAGGGCCGTTCTTACAAGGGCTATCGCGGCATGGGCAGTGTCGGCGCCATGGCGCGCGGCAGCGCCGACCGTTATTTCCAGGCCGAAGTGCGCGACGCGCTGAAGCTGGTGCCCGAAGGCGTCGAAGGCCAGGTCGCCTACAAGGGTCCGGTTAGCAGTGTGGTGCACCAGATCATCGGGGGCCTGCGTGCCGCCATGGGCTATACCGGCTGCCGCACCATCGACGAGTTTCACGCCAAGTCGCAATTCGTGCGCATCACCGGCGCGGGCCTGCGCGAAAGCCATGTGCATGACGTGACGGTGACGCGCGAAGCGCCGAACTATCATCCGGGCGGCAACAGCTAGCCGCACCGGCCATGGACAAGGTTGGGGAAGCGCCGCAAACTCGCGCGTCTCAACCGGGGCGGGGCATGCACGGCAATCACGACATTCTGGTCGGCAAGGGCAAGGTCAGCGACACGCTGCTGCTGCGCCTGGCCAACCGTCACGGCCTGGTGGCGGGCGCCACCGGCACCGGCAAGACCGTGACCTTGCAGGTTCTGGCCGAAGGATTTTCGCGCGCCGGCGTTCCCGTCTTTGCCGCCGACGTCAAAGGGGATCTGTCGGGCGTGGCGGCCGCGGGAAAGGCCAATGATGCGCTGGTAACGCGCGCCAAGGGGCTGGGGCTGGAATACGAGCCTGACCGTTTCCCCGTGATGTTCTGGGACATTTTCGGCGAGCAGGGCCATCCGGTACGCGCCACCATCTCGGAGATGGGACCGCTGCTGCTGTCGCGGCTGATGGACCTGAACGATGTGCAGGAAGGCGTGATGAACATCGCCTTCAAGGTGGCCGACGAGCAGGGCCTGTTGCTGCTGGACCTCAAAGACCTGCGCGCCATGCTGGTCTTCCTGGCCGAACATGCCGATGAACTGACGACGCAATACGGCAATGTCTCCAAGGCCACCATCGGCACCATCCAGCGCCAATTGCTGGTGCTGGAAAACCAGGGCGGCGAGAATTTCTTCAGCGAGCCGGCGCTGGCCCTGAGCGACTTCATGCGCACCGACCGCGACGGGCGCGGCTATATCAATATCCTGGCCGCTGACAAGTTGATGCAAACGCCGCGCCTCTACGCCACCTTTCTGTTGTGGCTGCTGTCGGAACTGTTCGAGGAGCTGCCGGAAGTCGGCGATCTGGAAAAGCCCAAGCTGGTATTCTTCTTCGACGAAGCCCATCTGCTGTTCACCGACACGCCCAAGGCGCTGATGGAAAAGATCGAGCAGGTGGTCCGGCTGATCCGCTCCAAGGGGGTGGGCATCTATTTCGTGACGCAAAATCCGCTGGACGTGCCCGACAGGGTTCTGGCCCAGCTTGGTAACCGGGTGCAGCACGCGCTCAGGGCCTTCACGCCGCGCGACCAGAAGGCGGTGAAAGCCGCCGCCGATACCTTCCGGCCCAACCCCGAACTCGATACCGCGCGGGTCATCATGGAACTGGGCAAGGGCGAGGCGCTGGTTTCGCTGCTGGAAGGCAATGGCACGCCCAGCATCGTGGACCGCGCCATGATCTGTCCGCCCGCCGCGCGGATGGGGCCGGTAACGGCGGACGAGCGCCGGGCTGTGATCGCCGCCAGTCCCTGCGCCGGAAAATATGAAAAGCTGCTGGATGCGCAGTCGGCCTATGAGGTGTTGCAGGGCCGCGCCCAGGCCGCGGCGGCCCCCGCGCCCGCGCAGCAGCCGGCGGCGCCCGCTTCCGGCGGCGGCCTATTCGGCGGCATCGGCGAGGCGCTGGGCACCCTGTTCGGAACGTCACGGCCGCGCGGCCAGCGTCTTTCCACCACGCAAGTTGTGACACGCGAAGTCACCCGTTCGGTGGTCAACCGCGTCGCGGGCCAGGTCGCCGCCGACGTCGGCAAATCGCTGCTGGGCAAGAAGATGGGCGGCACCGTCGGCCGGGCCATCGTGCGCGGCACGCTGGGCGGCGTCTTACGGCGCTGACAGTTTGGCGGCCTGCAGCAGCATGATGGTCTTGAGGTCCACGATCTCGCCGCGCGGGATCATGGCGAGAGCTTCGTCCAGCCCCATTTCCAGCACTTCGATATCCTCGCCTTCGGCCGCATGGCCGCCGCCTTTTTCGCGCGGCGCTGTGGAATCGTAATCGGCCAGGAAGAAAGAGGGCCGCTCCCTGACCGCGCCGGGACTGACAAAGGCGTGGCTGACAAGTCGCAGGTTGGAAATCCGCACCCCAGCTTCCTCCATCGCCTCGCGGATGACGCAGGTTTCGGGATCGTCCCCGTCCAGCTTGCCGGCGACCGCTTCGATCAGAAGCTGGCGATAGCCCCATTCGAACACCGGCCAGCGGAATTGCCGGACCATCACCACCTTGCCGTGCTTCCTGTCGAAGGGCAGCACGGCGGCGGCTTCGCCGATGTCATAGCTTTCCCGCCTCTGGTTCTGCCAGGTGCCGTCGCTGCGGCGGAAGTCGAGATCCGTCCGTCGCAGGACATAGTAGTCGTCGGAAAGGATTTTGCTTTCGCGCAACTTCACGCGCGCCGTGATGTCGTCCGCCATCCGCAAAGGCTAGTCGCGGACGTGCGGTCTTTTCAAGGGTGCATATCCTGACGGATATGCACTACCGCAAGCTTGTCCACATAATGGCGCCGCCAGCCGGGCATGGCGTCCAGCAGCTTCACCACCGGCTGATCCCGCTGGAAGATCGTCCAGCGCACATGATGGAAGGTGAGGGCGGCGGCCAGCGCATCCTTGTCGGGCGAGGTCATCACCGCATAGTTGCGCAGGAAGATATCGCCATACAGATCGGCGCGGCTGTCCACGAACGGCTTCACTCCGTTCCAGATCAGATAGCCGCCAAAGGCATAGTCGTTCAGCACCGGCATCTCACGCACAAAGCGCGGCACATGCGCCAGCGCCGTGGCCGGGGTTACCGGATCATCGCCGCGTGTCACCGGCAGCATCAGCCGGGATACCGCCGCGACCGCCAAGAGGATCATCGCCAGCGCGGCGAACAAGGGCTGGTCCTTTTCTTCGCGGGCGGGCCAGCTTTTGGCCAGGGAGGGCGCCAGCAGCATGGGTGCGACAATGCCCAGCAGCATCTGGTGGCGACCATGCATCAACGCGATGGCGACCAGGCCCAGCACCAGCGCCAGACGCAGCGGCGGCACGGTTACCTTGCCGCTGCCGAATACGAACAGCGCGGCCAGCAAGGCGATGGCGAAAGGCGAAAGCGTTGTGAAGTCGGTCGCCTGCCATTCGCCGATAGCGGCCAGGCTCTGCATGCCCGACAGCTTGAAGGGAAACAGCAGCCCTTCGACGCCGAACGGCGTCAGCAGTGCCGAGGCGCAGGCCAAGCCGCAGGACAGGCCCCACAGCAGCGCGGCCTTCACGCGTGTGTTGGATTCGATGACCGCCTCGACAGCCAGCGCCCCCGCCAACGCCAGCCCGAACGCGAAGCTGCCATGCAGATTGGCCCAGAGCGGGATCACCGCGATCAGCCAGAAGGGCGGCGTGCGATCCTCTTGCCGCGCCGCGACCAGTCCCGCCGTCCACAATGCAAGCAGCGGCAGCGACAACAGATGCGGCCGCGCCAGAAGACTGCCGGTGACACAGGCCAGGCCCAGCACCACCGCGACCAGCGCGGGCAGGAAATCCACGCGGCTGCGCACCGCATGGGCGGTGACGAAAGCGGTCAGCGCGGCGGCACAGGCGAACAGCAGATGCACGCCCGGCCAACCGCTGCGCCAGCCCAGCGCCATGATGATCTCGGCCAGCCATTCCTGGGTGTGCCAGGGCGCGTTGGCGGCGGTGTAGGAAAAGACATCGGCGCGCAGCACCTGGCCGTGGGCCAGCATCCATTCCCCGGCGCGGATGTGCCAATAGGTGTCGCTGTCGTTCAGCAGGCCGGGCGAGAACGCCGCCAGCACAAACGCGGCCAGCCCCGCGAACAGGGCAAAGATCAGGGCAGGGGAGGCGGTGCGGGGCATGAAAGCGGCTTTTAAGATCGGCGCACACTCTATAAGAGCAATCCTCAATGCCTCCTTTCCGGCCTAATGCCTTGGAATATCTCAAAAAATGACGCCTGCCGCCCGCCTGCAAATGGCCATCGAGATTCTGGAGGCGCTGGAAAAGACCGGCCAGCCCACTGACCGCTTTTTGAAAAGCTGGTTTCGCATCCGCCGCTTTGCCGGATCGAAGGATCGTCGCGCGATTGCGGAAACGGTTTTCTCGGTCCAGCGCCATCGCGCCAGCCACGCCCATCGCATGGGCATGGATACGCCGCGCGCGCTGGTGATCGCCTCGCTGCTGGACGCGGGTGCCGATATCCCCACTTTGTTCATTGGCGGCGAATACGGCCCCGCGCCGCTGAGCGAAGGCGAGCAGCGCGTCATCGGCGCCGCACCGCCTGCCGCGCCCGACTGGGTGAAAGGCGAATACCCCCAGGCGCTGGAAGACGAACTGCGCCGCGCTTTTGAAGATCGCCTGGCGGATGAGATGGCCGCCTTTATCGGCCGCGCCCCCACCGACATCCGCGTCAACACGCTGAAAGCGACGCGCGATGCGGTGATCGCGCAACTGACGGCGGACGGGCTGGCCTGCGCGGCCACGCCCTATGCGCCGCACGGCATCCGCATTGCGGGCGAGGCGGGCAATCTTTCCAAATCCCCTTTGTTTGAATCGGGCGCCTTTGAATTCCAGGACGAGGCGGCCCAGATCGCCGCCCATCTGTGCGGCGCGCAGCCGGGGCAGCGCATTCTTGATCTGGCGGCGGGGGCGGGCGGCAAAAGCCTCGCCTTCGCGGCGGCAATGAACAACAGCGGCGAAATCGTCGCTTGCGATACGCGCGGCGAGGCGCTGTTCGAACTGGAAAAGCGCAGCCTTCGCGCCGGCGTCACCAACATCAAGACGCTCCCCCTCGAACATGGTCAGCCCTCCGGCCCGTTCGACGCGGTGTTCGTCGATGCCCCCTGCAGCGGCACCGGCACCTGGCGGCGCCAGCCCGAACTGCGCTGGCGCATGACGGCGGCCCGGCTGGCGGTGCTGGTGGAAACCCAGGACAAGCTGCTGGACCAGGCGGCGCCTTTGGTGGGGCCCGGCGGGCGCCTGTTTTATGCCACCTGTTCCATCCTGCCGTCTGAAAACCAGGACCGAAGCACGGCCTTCCTCAGCCGCCATCCGGGGTTCATGGCTTTGAATTTGGCGGAAAACTGGGGTTCCAGCCCACCCCCGGGACTGGGGCCGGACTTCCGCGCCACCCCGTTCCAAACCGGAACCGACGGCTTTTACTGCGCCGGTTTTCAGCGCCTCTGAGACCTATTTGGCGCATGGCTCGGCCGGGCAAAAATGGCTTATGTTGCCCAGCATGATCCTCCGCGCGATTCCTGTTCTGGCCGCCCTGGCTTTGCTGACGGCCCATGTCATTGCTGCGCCCAGCAAGACCGCCCCAGCCGCCAAGACCGCCTCCGTCACCGTTGAAAGCCTGCTGACCCAGGCCCGAGCCGCCACCGCCAAGGGCGAAGTGGAACTGGCGCTGCGCCTGGCCCAGTCGGCCATCGTGGCCGATCCGGCGCGGCCCACCTCCTATGTCGCGCTGGGCGACATCCATGCCGCCGCCGGCCAGCCCGACTATGCCCGCAACTATTACGAGGCGGCGCTGGAGATTGACCCCCAGTACCCCGCGGCGCTCCGTGCCATCGCGGCGCTGGACAAGACCAAGCCCGCCACCACGGCGAACGCCGCTCCATGAGCGTGTTGGTTCTGGATTTCGGCAGCCAGGTTACCCAGCTGATCGCCCGGCGCGTGCGCGAAGCCGGCGTCTATTGCGAGATCGTTCCCTACAACAAGGCGGATGAAGCGCTGGCGAAAAAGCCCAAGGCGATCATCCTCTCCGGTGGCCCGGCTTCGGTCTATGAAGACGGCGCACCCCGCGCCCCGCAATCGGTGTTCGAAATGGGCGTGCCGGTGCTGGGCATCTGCTATGGCGAAATGACCATGTGCGCCCAGCTGGGCGGCAAGGTCGAAAGCCATGCCAACAAGGAATTCGGCCGCGCCGACATCCATGTGAAGACCGCCTCGCCGCTGCTGGAAGGGTTGGCCGAAAGCGGCAGCGAGCCGGTCTGGATGAGCCATGGCGACAAGATCACCGCCATCCCGCCGGGCTTTGAAGTGGTGGCGACCTCGGAATCCTCGCCCTATGCGGTGATCGCGGATGAGGCGCGCCGCTTCTATGGCGTGCAGTTCCATCCCGAGGTGGTGCACACACCGCGCGGCGCGACGCTGTTGGCCAATTTCGTGCGCACCATCGCCGGCATCGAGCCGGAATGGAACATGCACGCGTTTCGCGCCGCCATGGTTGAGAAGATCAGGAAACAGGTCGGTACCGGCAAGGTGATCTGCGGCTTGTCGGGCGGGGTGGATTCGTCCGTCGCCGCCGTGCTGATCCATGAAGCGATCGGCGAACAGCTGACCTGCATCTTTGTCGATACCGGGTTGATGCGCAGCGGCGAGAGCGAAGAGGTCGTTTCGTTGTTCCGCAACCATTACAACATCCCGCTGATCCATGCCGATGCGCGGGAGATGTTCTTAGGCCGGCTGGCCGGCATCAGCGACCCCGAGCAGAAGCGCAAGATCATCGGCGCGGCCTTCATCGACGTGTTCGACAAGGAAAGCCACAAGGTCGGCGGCGCCGAATTCCTCGCCCAGGGCACGCTCTATCCCGACGTGATCGAAAGCGTCTCGGCCACCGGCGGGCCGTCCGTCACCATCAAGAGCCATCACAATGTCGGCGGCCTGCCGGACTTCATGAAATTGAAGCTGGTCGAACCCCTGCGCGAACTGTTCAAGGACGAAGTGCGGGCCCTCGGCCGCGAACTCGGCCTGCCGCCCGCCTTTGTCGGCCGCCATCCGTTCCCCGGTCCGGGCCTGGCCATCCGCATCCCCGGCGAGATCACCGACGAAAAGCTGGAAATCCTGCGCCAGGCCGACGTCATCTATCTGGATGAAATCCGCAAGGCCGGCCTCTACGACAAGATCTGGCAGGCCTTCGCCGTGCTGCTGCCGGTCAAGACGGTGGGCGTGATGGGCGACGCGCGCACTTACGACCATGTCTGCGCTTTGCGCGCCGTCACTTCGTCGGACGGCATGACGGCGGATTACTATCCGTTTGAACACGCCTTCCTGGCCCGCACCGCGACGCGCATCGTCAACGAGGTGCGCGGCATCAACCGGGTGGTCTACGACATCACGTCGAAGCCTCCTGGCACCATAGAGTGGGAGTAAAAACTTTAGGTTAAATTATTGTTTTCATTATATATTCTAGTTACACGAAAGTTTCACACTTCCAGCTAGCCCATTGTTTTAGCTGTCAGACGATTTTAAAGTTGCACAGAAAGCTACACAGCGCTGTGGCTGCTCAAAACCATAGCAACCCTAGGTCGCAATGTCTCTGCTGAAAAAGACGAACTTCAGCCCTGACGAACTGCCAATTTTCGACGACGCCATAATCTACAAGCGTGGCAAATATTGGCAGTTTCGTATGTGGCTAGCTAAGGAAGTGACCTGCCGGATATTTTGTACCAGCGTGAGTGAGACTACTGCATTGCTGGCGCTCCATCCAGATGGTGTGACTGAGGCGCAAAAGTCTGCGGCGCTGGCGGTCGATATCCCAGCGATGAATGGGGTCTGACGGTGTTGTAGTGGT
>CAMCWK010000048.1 GCA_945882615.1 Rhizobium sp. Q54
ATCGATTTGCCCTGTGACGTCGCAACCTCTATCTGCCGCAGCAACGTCACTATCTGCTCCGGCGTCGGTCTCTTCTTCCGCATCTCCAAGCTCCTTTCCAAGCCAATTTCTATCAATTCGCTTGGTACAAAAAGAGCCGGGCAGGTCACGACAGTCAGTCAAGTCCAACTGTACTTTGGGAGCAATTCGCGGGTGTCTGTGGCGCTCTTGTCACAGGGGTCCGGCAAAACCTTGATGAGCGACGCTCAATCTGCCGCAAAGCAACAATTGCGATGGAGACTTTTCCCCCTTTCGCCGTTACTTTTCCCCCTTTCGCCGTTATAAGCGCTGTATTGCTTTCGACGATTAGGCGGGGGGATTCCTGCCCGTCGGTATTTTCAAGCGAGGGTAGACACAATGAAACTTCGAATGCTCGCCATGGCGACAGTTGCCGCCGCGGCTCTCAGCACGCCCGCCTTGGCCGGCGAGGGCTGGTATCTGGGTCTTGGCGGTGGTTGGAGCCAGCAGGAAAGCACGTCTTTCCGCTCGGTGCCGCTGCCGGCGACCGGTTCGCTGACCTTCCCCGCTTCCGACAATGCCATTGGCATGGTTTCGGTGGGTTATGCCTGGGGCAATGGCTGGCGTCTCGAAAACGAAATCGCCCTGACCTCGCATGAGGTCAAGCGCGCGGGCTTCAACGGTGGTGGTCAGATCACTTCCACCTTGATCAACCTGACCTATGACATTCCGCTGGGCGACACCTGGAAGTTCACCCTCGGCGGTGGTGTCGGTCTCGGCAACTATCGCACCCGTATCGGCGTCAACGGCACCGCCTTCGACTATGCGAAGGGCAGCAACACAGCGTTCCAGTGGCAGGGCATCGCCGGTCTGGCCGTCTCGATCTCGCCGGATGTCGATCTGTTCGGTGAATACCGCTATCGCTCGAACGAAACCAATCACAACTTCGGCAGCTCGTATCTGACGATCAGCCCGGTGAACCTGGACCGCGTTTCGGAAAATGTGGCGATCTTCGGCCTGCGCTGGTTCATGACCCCGCCGCCCCCGCCGCCCCCGCCGCCGCCGCCCCCGCCGCCGCCGCCGCCTCCTCCGCCTCCCCCGCCGCCCCCGCCGCCGCCGGCGAAGACGTACATCGTCTTCTTCGACTTTGATAAGTCGAACCTCACCGCGGAAGCTCAGGCGACGGTTACCGAGGCTGTGTCCGCTGCCAAGACGCTGGGTTCTGTCCGCATCATGGTGACCGGCCACACCGACACCGTCGGTTCGCAGACCTACAACCAGGCGCTCTCCATCCGTCGCGCGACTTCGGTCAAGGACGAGATGATGCGTCAGGGTCTGGGCGCCGACGCGATCGCGATCGAAGGCCGCAGCTTCAACGACCCGCTGGTTCCGACCGGTCCGGGCGTTCGCGAGCCCAAGAACCGCCGCGCGGTCATCGATCTGGGCGGCTGATCAGCCCAGAACTGAATCAGAAAGGGCGGGCCTCGCGGCCCGCCCTTTTTGTTTGTATCCCGCGCGGCCCTAATTGTTTGGCGCGCATACGCGCGCCGGCTTAGGTTTTCTTGCCAAGCGAAGCGCGGCTAGAAAACCTTGCCCCGCACCGAGCGCCGGTCGTAGCGACCGCGTAGACCGGCGTGAGGGCGGAGTGCCCGCACAAGACGAACAGCACAAACAAAAACGGCGCGGGTTGATCCCGCGCCGTTTTATTTCAGGCTGCTGCCTGAGCTTAATAGACCGGGTTGGGCGGATCGCCGGCAAGGGTCGGGCGGGGAAGCGGAACAATCTCCGGGCCTGCCTGAATGCCCTGGAAGGTAACGGCGACGGTGATCTCGCAGCCATTCACCGGCGTGGGTTCATTGACGGGCACGCCGGAGACAAAGTCCTCCAGCACCGGCTTGTCGGGCGCCAGGGCGGCGTCGAAAACAATATTGGCGCTGCGGCAGAAATTGTCGTGCTGGCCGGGCTTGGTGCGACGCAGATCGGCATTGGCGATGGCGCGGGTCTTGTAGGCGTCATACTCGCGATTGCCCCTGGCATTGCCATGGAGCCGCTTGAACATGCGCAGCATCACCGCGTCGGAGGTGCGCAATTCCTTGCCGAAAATGGTCTGGAAGCGGTTGAAATTGGCCACCGCCACCGGACCGCAGGCCAGGGCCGCGTCAGTGAGCTCCTGCTGGACCGCCGAGATCTGCACCGCGGAGATTTCCGTCGGCGTGGCGCAATTTCCCCTGCGGGCCTGCGCCTGCGCCGCCGTTGCGCCCACCAGGCTAAGGGCGGCGACACAGGCGCCCAGCTGGGCGCCCAACTTCATGCGTTTCATGCAAACCTCTTCGACAGGCGCTTTGCGCCCAATGAACCCAGCGCGGACCATAAGGCACAAGCCGGGGCGCCGCCAAGCTGTTGGGAATAAGGAACTTTTATGGCGGCGGGAAACCCTGGCTGGCGAGGGCGTTTTCCCTTCATGCGCCAGATGCGGACCTCAATACTTGCCACCCTGGCCCTGATCGTCGGGGCGGCGCCCTCCTACGCCTTCGCCAAGCCGGATTTCAATGCACCCCATCCGGTGCAGCATGTGCGCGAGGCCGGCCTGGCTCCCAACCAGCCTTATGCCATGAACTATAGCGACCAGATGGCGCAAAGCCTGGGCGTGAAGGACGGGCAGTGGGAGGCGTTCCGGCCCAAAGACCCCCTGTTGCCGAGCCTGAATGGCGGCATGGGCAGTGGCGGGCAACCCATGCTCAAGCTGCAATGGCGTCCCTGACGGTCCCGCGGTCCTGAGCCTTTCTCATTGCCTCCCATTCTAGTATCTGTGCGCCCAGCTTTTTTGCGGTGACACATGGCCTATAAAATCGCGGTGATCGGGGCGACCGGCAATGTCGGCCGCGAAATGCTCAAGACCCTGATCCAGCGCCAATTTCCCTTCTCCGAAGTCGTCGCCTTGGCCTCCACCCGTTCGATCGGAACTGAAGTCTCGTTCGGCGACGGCACCCTGAAAGTGAAGGCGCTGGAATATTACGATTTCAAGGGCACCGACATCGCCCTGATGAGCGCAGGCGGCAAGATTGCCAAGGAATGGGCGCCCAAGATCGCCGCCCAGGGCTGCCTGGTAATCGACAATTCCAGCGCCTGGCGCATGGACCGCCAGGTGCCGCTGGTGGTGCCGGAAGTGAATGCCGACGCACTGAACGACATTCCCAAAGGCATCATCGCCAATCCCAACTGCTCCACCGCCCAGCTGGTTGTCGCGTTAAAGCCGCTGCACGATCTTTTCACCATCAAGCGGGTGGTGGTTTCGACCTATCAGTCGGTCTCGGGCGCCGGCAAGGAAGGCATGGACGAGCTGTTTACCCAGACCCGCGCGGTGTTCGTCGCCGACCCGATCGCGCCGGGAAAGTTCACCAAGCAGATCGCCTTCAACGTGATTCCGCATATCGACGTCTTCCTGGATTCCGGCCTCACCAAGGAGGAATGGAAGATGGCGGTCGAGACCCAGAAGATCCTGGACCCCGACATCCAGGTCACCGCCACCTGCGTGCGGGTGCCGGTATTCCTGGGACACAGCGAGTCGGTGAATATCGAATTCGAAAAACCGGTGACGGCTGAACAGGCCCGCGCCGCCCTGCGCGCCGCGCCCGGCGTGATGGTGGTCGATAAGCGCGAGGATGGCGGCTATGTCACGCCCATCGAATGCGCCGGTGAGGACGCCACCTTTGTCAGCCGCATCCGCAAGGACCCCACCATCGAAAACGGTCTGAACATGTGGATTGTCTCCGACAATCTGCGCAAGGGCGCCGCGCTCAATGCGGTGCAGATCGCCGAAACTCTCATCAACCGCAAACTATTGAGGGCTGCATAACATGCCGAAGGCTTACTGGATCGCTCGCGTCGATGTTCACGACCCCGAGACCTACAAATCCTATGTCGAGACTGCCAAGCCGGCCTTTGAGCGCTACAAGGCCAAGTTCCTGGCGCGCGGCGGCAAGACCGAAGTGCTGGAAGGCACCGCCCGGGCCCGCAACGTGGTGATCGAGTTCGCCTCGCTGCAGGACGCGCATGATTGCTACCATTCCCCGGAATACACCAAGGCGCGCGAATTTCGCGACAAGGCCGGCAAGGGCGAATTCATCCTGGTTGAAGGCGCCGAATAGTTGCACCGCGCCCGGCGCAGCCTTCTCTACGTGCCGGCGGACAAGCCCCGCGCGCTGGAAAAGGCGCGTGGGCTGGATGCCGACGCCATCATCATCGATCTGGAGGATGCCGTCGCGCCCCAAGCCAAGGGGCAGGCGCGTGACGCCGCCTGCGCGACCATTGAAAGTCTTCGCCCGCGCGAGGTGATCGTGCGGATCAATGCCTTGTCCACGCCCTGGGGCCGCGATGATCTGGCGGCGATGAAACAGGCCAAGCCCGACGCGATTGCGCTGCCCAAGGTCCGCGATGCCGAAGAGGCCATCGCGGCCCGCGCCGCCACCGGCGGCATTCCCCTCTGGGCGATGATCGAAAGCCCGCGTGCGGTCCTGAATGTCGGCGAGATCGCGGGCGCGGGCGTGGCGGCGCTGATCCTGGGCAGCAACGATCTCCTCAAGGATATGGGGGCGCGCCACATGCCGGGCCGCGCCAATCTCACCCCCGCCATGGCGCTTTGCGTGATGGCGGGCCGGGCCGCCGGTATCGCGGTGCTGGACGGGGTGCATAATGATCTTGCGGACCAGGACGGCTTTCTCGCCGCCTGCCGGCAGGCCCGTGATTTCGGCTTTGACGGCAAAACCCTGATCCATCCGGACCAGATCGCGCCCTGCAATGCCGCCTTCACACCATCGCGCGAAGAGATCGCGGCGGCGCAGGCCGTGATCGAAGCCTTTGGCGCCAATCCCGGCGCCGGGGTGATCGCGCTGGACGGCCGCATGATCGAGCGGCTGGATCTGCAAATCGCCGAACGCACCCTTTCCCGCGCGCCATGACCCTGCTGAACGAATATCGCGCTGCGCTTCTCAAGGGCGAGCTGAAGCCTGACCCGGCGCAGGACAATGCGGTGCGCCAGCTTGAGTCGTTAAGCGACAAGCTGGCCGAGAAGCGTGGCTTTTCGCTTTTCCGCAAAGCGCCACTTAAATTCCTTGGGCGGTATTCGTCGCCCGTCGCCCCGCGCGGACTTTATATCTGGGGCGATGTCGGGCGGGGTAAAACCTTGTTGATGGACATGTTCTTTGAAGCCGCGCCCGTGGCAAGAAAGCGCCGCGCCCATTTCAACAGCTTCATGGTGGACGTCCATGCCCGCATCCATCTGCAGCGACAAAAGGCCGGCAGCGACGATCCCATTCCGCCGGTGGCCGGGGCATTGGCGGGGGAAGCGCGGCTGCTTTGTTTCGACGAATTCCAGGTCACTGATGTCGCCGATGCCATGATCCTGGGCCGCCTGTTCGACCGGCTGTTTGCCGAAGGCGTGGTGGTTATCGCCACCAGCAACACCCCGCCGGACCGGTTGTATGAAGGCGGCCTCAACCGCCAGCTCTTCGCGCCCTTCATCGAAGAGATCAAGCAGCGGCTGGATGTGGTGGAGCTGAACGGGCCGACCGATTACCGGCTGCAACGTATCTCCGGCCTCAATGTCTATCTGACGCCGCTTTCGCGCCAGGCCGATGCGGCGATGGACGCCGCCTGGCAGCGGCTGACCGACAGCAGGGCCGGGAAATCTGTATCCCTGAGGGTGCTGGGGCGCACCCTTGTTGTTCCCCAGGCCGCGCGTGGAGTTGCACGCTTCACGTTCGACGAACTGTGCGACCGCCCGCTGGCGGCGGCCGACTATCTGGCGCTGGCGCAGGAATATCATACCCTGCTGATCGACCATATTCCGGTGATGACCGACAATATGCACAATGTGGCGCGGCGCTTCACCTTGTTGATCGACACGCTTTACGACGAATGCGTCAAGCTGATCTGCTCCGCCGCCGCCGCCCCAAATGACCTATATCCCGCCGGCATTGCCTCGGACGCCTTTCGCCGAACCGCCTCACGCCTTGCGGAGATGCAATCGGAGGATTATCTGCGACGGGGACACGGAATTCACGGAACGGTGCCATGATCGAAGACATGCTGTGGGCAAGCGCCGTTATTCTGGCCGGTATCGTGTTTTACCATTACGTCTGGCCGGCCCTGCAGCGCTTCGACAAGGCCAATGTGGCGCGCATCAGCCAGCAGGAGCGCGACCAGTTGGACGCCAATGCCCATTTCCGCCACGCATTGGAAGTGGCCGATGAACAGGTCGAGGCCGTGCAGGAGATCAAGGTCGCGGGCGCCACCCACTATCTGTTCGAAGCGCAGGTCTTCGCCACCCGCGATGAGGCCGAAGACATCCGCGCGCGCCGGGTCGGGGTGGTGGCGCGGCGCTTCTATAACGAACTGCCCACCGCGCTGAACACGCCCTCCGAAGCGCGCTCGCCGCTGTCAGCCCGCGAACGCGCCAGCGCGCGTTGGAAGCGCACAATTCATTGAATGTCATCCCCTTCCCCTCGCGCCGCGATGCGGCGCGCGGCCGGGAATGACACTGGAGCTAAGCGGCTTCACCTCTCATCAGCCTGGGCAACTTCCCAATGTCGCCGCCCGCGTGACGCATGAAGAAGCGCCGCGCCGGTCCGATGGCATCGACGATCCCCAGTCCCAGATCGCGCAAATGCCGAAGCGGCGTGATGTCGTTGGAGAACAGCCGGTTGAGGGCGTCGGTCGAGGCGGCCAGCGCAAAGGAATCGAACCGCCGCCAGCGCTCGTAGCGCTTGAGCGTATCCAGCGCGCCGATATCGCGGCCCAGACGGCCCGCATCCAGCAGCACTTCCGCCAGCGCCGCGGCGTCCTTCAAACCCAGATTGAGGCCCTGGCCCGCGATGGGATGGATGCCATGGGCGCAGTCGCCCGCAAGCGCGAAACGTGGCCGCACGAACTCGCGCGCCAGATGGAAACTCAAGGGATAGGACCAGCGATGTCCGGCGGAGCTGATCTTGCCCAGATGGTTGCCGAAGCGGCGCGACAGTTCCTGATGGAAGCCAGCTTCGTCCAGAGCCAGCAGCGCGGGCGCTTTTGTTTTGTCTTCGGTCCAGACCAGCGAAGAGCGGTTGCCGGTCATGGGCAGGATGGCGAAGGGCCCTGACGGCAGGAAGTGTTCATAGGCCACCCCGTTATGCGGCTTTTCATGTTCCACCGTGGCGACGATGCCGGTTTGCGGATAGGACCAGCCCACCACGCCGATGCCAATCTCACCCCGCAGCCGCGATTCCCGCCCATCGGCGGCGACCACAAGCGGCGCGGCAATCTCGGTCCCGTCTTCCAGCCGAACAATCGCGCCGCCGCCCTGGGTGTTCATGCTTTTCACCGACGTGGGCGCGATCAATTCCAGATTCTTCTGCGCCGCCACGGCCCCATACAGCGCGGCGCGGATATGCCGGTTCTCGGCGATATGGCCGAGAGCTTCCGCCCCCACCTCAGCGGCATCGAAATGCAGCGAAAAGGGGGAGGCTGGCCGTCCCGGAACGCCGTCCGTGACCAGTATTTCGCGAATCGGCTGGGCATCGGGGGCAAGGGCTTCCCACACCCCCAGCGCGGTCAGCATCCGCACACTGGCATAGGCCAGGGCCGACACCCGTCCATCAAAGTGGGGCGCCAGGATGGTGCTGGCCGGGACCAGATCGGCGACAACGGTTTTGAATCCGCCCTGGGCCAGCGCCAGGCCGAGCGTCAGCCCGACCATGCCGCCCCCGGAAATCACAATATCCGCCTGCTTCAAAAGCCCACTCCAATCACGCCTATAATTTAGGCAAAAACCACATATTGCACACTTTACAGGCAAATATGCCTGCCTGTTTTTGAGTCACTGAAAGCCGTTTTTTGACCAAAACGCCCTTCAATTCAAAGCCTTACTGATACTCCCAAGAACTGGCCCGCTTCTTGATAAATCGTTAAGGCCGGACCCTGTGGTTCGGCGCAGACAAAACCACGGAAGGACGGCAGATGAAGCTTATTACGGCGATCATCAAACCCTTCAAGCTCGATGAAGTGCGCGAGTCTCTCTCGGCGCTCGGCGTTCAGGGCATGACGGTGACTGAGGTCAAGGGCTATGGGCGGCAAAAGGGGCATACGGAAATCTATCGCGGCGCGGAATATGCCGTGAGCTTCCTGCCCAAGCTCAAAATCGAAGTGGCAGTGAAAAGCGAAATGCTGGACGCGGTGATCGATGCGATCACCTCCAAGGCGAAGACCGGCCAGATCGGCGACGGAAAGATTTTCGTCACGCCGCTTGAACAGGTCGTGCGTATCCGCACCGGCGAAACGGATGGTGACGCGCTGTAGGCCGCAACGGCCTTCACGCGTCCATAAAGGGGACTGAAACATGAGAATTGAAAGTTTGAAGAAAGCGGGACACGCGACGCTTGCCGGTCTTGGCATGCTTGCGATGACCGCTGGCATGGCCTGGGCGCAGGAAGCTGCGGCCGCGCCGGTGCCGGACAAGGGCGACACCGCCTGGATGCTGGTTTCCACCATCCTGGTATTGCTGATGATCGTGCCGGGCCTGGCCCTGTTCTATGGCGGGTTGGTGCGCACCAAGAACATGCTGTCGGTCCTGACGCAGGTTCTGGTGGTCAGCTGCATCGTCATGATCGTGTGGGCCTTGTGGGGCTATTCCATGGCCTTCACGGATGGCGGCTCGCTCAACTCCTATGTCGGCGGCTTCTCCAAGGCGCTGCTGGCGGGCGTTGACACCACCACCGTGGTCAAGACCTTCTCGCGCGGCGTGGTCATTCCGGAAATCGTCTTTGTGGCGTTCCAGATGACCTTCGCGGCGATCACCACCGCGCTGGTCATTGGCAGTTTCGCGGAACGCATGAAGTTCAGCGCCATCTGCGTCTTCTCCGTCCTGTGGCCGACCCTGGTCTACTTCCCCATGGCCCACATGGTCTGGTGGTGGCCTGGCCCGGAATTCGCCTCGACCAATCCGGCCGATGCGACGGTGGCGGGCGCTGGCATGATCTGGGCCTTCGGTGCTCTGGACTTTGCCGGCGGCACCGTGGTGCACATCAATGCCGGTATCGCGGCACTGATCGGCGCGATCCTTGTCGGCAAGCGCATCGGCTACAAGCACGAAGCCATGGCGCCCCACTCGCTGACGCTGACCATGGTCGGCGCTTCGCTTCTGTGGGTCGGCTGGTTCGGCTTCAATGCGGGCTCCAACCTGGAATCCAACGCCTATGCCGGTCTGGCCATGCTCAACACCTTCCTCGCCACTGCGGCGGCGGGTATTGCCTGGCCAGCCATTGAGTGGATCCTCAAGGGCAAGCCGAGCCTGTTGGGCGCGGCTTCGGGTGTCGTTGCCGGTCTGGTCGCGATCACCCCGGCGGCCGGCTTTGCCGGTCCGATGGGTGCCATCGTGCTGGGCCTGATTGTCAGCCCGATCTGCCTGTTCTTCGTCAGCGTGGTGAAGAACAAGCTGGGCTATGACGACAGCCTGGACGTGTTCGGCGTGCATGCCGTCGGCGGTATCGTCGGCGCCATCGCCACCGGCATCCTGGTCGATCCGGCCCTGGGTGGCGCGGGCATCGTGGACTACACGGCGGGCGGTGCGGCCGTCTATCCGGGTATGGCCACGCAGGTGACGGCGCAGATCAAGGGCGTGGTTACCACGCTGCTGTGGTCCGGCATCGGCAGCACGATCGTGTTCGGCCTGATCAAGCTGACGATCGGCCTGCGCGTGAAGGAAGAAGTCGAGCGCGAAGGCCTCGACATCGCCGAGCATGGCGAGCGTGCCTACAATATGTAAGCAAGCCTGAAGCAATCAGGGGGTGCG
>CAMCWK010000049.1 GCA_945882615.1 Rhizobium sp. Q54
AATCCGGACTGCCGCTGCTGGTCAGGGCCAGCGTCTGGCCGTCCACGACCATGTCATTCCATCGTGAGGCCGGTGGCGTGACCTTGAACTTTTGCGACCGCAAGGCGTCCAACATGCCGGGGCAGGGCGCCTGAAAGGTTGCGCCCAAACTCCAGCCTGTTTCATCAAAGCGAAAAACCGAAACCGTGCTGCTGCCGGCGGCGAACATCAGAATTTCCTCCGCGCCGTCGCCGTCCAGGTCGAGCAGGATCGCGTCACATTGCCGGTTCATCGCCGCCATGCATTCGGAAGGCGCCCTGCGGGCGAGCTTCTTGTTCCAGTCCTGCTTCAGGAAACCTTCCGGCAGCCTGGCGCCGCGCGGATAGACGGTGATGCGCTGCGCCAGAAATTCAGGAGCGGGGGTGAGCGGCTGGTGACGGACTTTGCGGCGCAGCGCATCGCTTGCCGCCAGACGGGCATAGGAATGGCTGCTGCGCGAAAGCTCGGTCAAAGCGGAGACCCCATAGCGGCCACCTTCCCAGCGCAGATAGGCATAATCGAATTTCTCAGGCGTGACCTTTCCGCTCTCCAGCCGCGCCATCTGGTCGGCAACCGAGATGCGTTGGGGACTGGCCAGCGGGGTGAACATGATGATCATCAGCGCCAGCGCCAGCAGCGAGACTTTGAAATTCCAATTCTCGATCTGCCCCAGCCAGCGACCGCGCATCAGGGCGGCGCGGGCGTAACCGCCGGCATAGGACAGCGCCACGATGAGGATGGCGGCGACGGTGACGCGGTCCACCGTCCAGCCATACTGCTGGACCCGCAAGGTGAGCGCATAAGCCGCGATCACCGTCAGCGGCACGGTCAGGACCGCCGCGACGCTGCCCGCGAGGCGCAAGATCTTCGGCGGCATGCGTTCTTCCGCGCCGTCCTGATGGGCGGCATTGATCAGCACAATCAGCGCTGCGCTGGCGGCCAGCAGCAGGGCTGTGGCGTGGCCGATGTTCCAAAGGGCGGAAAGCCCGGTGAAGGGCAGGCTGACGACAAAGCCGGCCACGATCAGGGTGATCAGCGGCAGCAGCCAGGACAGCAGGGTCAGCAGCAGGGTGCGCGCGCCCTGCACCAGCACGGGCCGTATGTCGGTCAGGTGTAGCGCGCCGGCCGCCGCCACCGAAAGCACGGGGATGGAAAACCATTCTTCCTGCAAAAGCTTTTCAAAGAAATCCAGCTTGATCAGGCCGAACAGGCCCGCGCCCAGCCACATCAAAAGCCAGAAGGCGCCGACAAAGAAAACAGACAGTGCCAGTTGCACCGCCAGTTTCCAGGCAACGTCGAAATGCGTGGCATAGCGCGCCATGAAGCGGCCGTCCGCTACGCCGCCTGTCACCAGCGCATGGGCAATGAACAGGCCGCCGGCGCCGAACAAAACCAGTTGCGCGGACGGGATCGCGACCTCGGCGGTTTGGCTCGCGCCCATCCAATGATCGAAAAAGCCCAGCAGCGCGACAACGGCGCTCGCAATCCCGACCCATGTCAGCGCCTTGCGCCAGGGCATCGTGCCCAGCGAGAGGATCAGGCCGATGGGCGCGGCCAGGCTGACCAGCAGAAGCGGTATGAAAATCGGCCCTTGCGTTGCGGGCCACACCTTGGCGTCACCGGCCCGGTACAGCAGGTAAAGCACCAACCCCTGCGTCAGGCCGATGGCCAGCCGGGCCAGGAAAAGCTTCTGGCTTTGGGATATCGCGTCCATCAACCGCCTCGCGCGTCAGCCGGGCGGCAACATAACCACAGACCTAGTTATCGTCCATCTTGAGGGCGGCAATGAAGGCTTCCTGCGGAATTTCCACCTTGCCGAACTGGCGCATCTTCTTCTTGCCCTCTTTCTGCTTGTCGAGGAGCTTGCGCTTGCGGCTGATGTCGCCGCCATAGCATTTCGCCGTCACGTCCTTGCGCAGGGCGCTGAGCGTCTCGCGCGCGATCACCTTGCCGCCTATGGCGGCCTGGATCGGAATCTTGAACATGTGGCGCGGGATCAGGTCTTTGAGCTTTTCGCACATGGCGCGGCCACGGCCCTCGGCGCGCTGGCGGTTGACGATCATGGAAAGCGCGTCCACCGGATCGTCATTGACCAGGATGGACATCTTCACCAGGTCGCCTTCCTCGTACTTCTCGATGTGATAGTCGAAGCTGGCATAGCCGCGCGACACGCTCTTCAGCCGGTCATAGAAATCGAACACCACCTCGTTCAGCGGCAGCATGTAGATCACCATGGCGCGGTTGCCCGCATAGGTGAGCTCGACCTGGCGCCCGCGCCGGTCTTCGCAAAGCTTCAGGACGCTGCCCAGATATTCGTCCGGCACCAGCACGGTGGCCTTGATCCAGGGTTCCTCGATGCGGTCGATATAGGTGACATCGGGCATGTCGGCCGGATTGTGCAGCTCCTTCATCGAGCCGTCATTCATGTAGATGTGATAGATCACCGATGGCGCGGTGGTGATCAGGTCGAGATTGAATTCGCGCTCCAGCCGTTCGCGCACGATTTCCAGATGCAAGAGGCCCAGAAAGCCGCAGCGGAAGCCGAAGCCCAGCGCCGCGCTGCTTTCGGTTTCATATGTAAAGCTGGCGTCATTGAGATGCAGCCTGCCCAGCGCTTCTCGCAGGTCTTCGAACAAAGCCGCGTCCACCGGGAACAGGCCGCAGAACACCACCTGCTGCGCCGCCTTGAAACCGGGCAGGGCGTGGGCGGTGCCCTTGCGTTCGTCGGTGATGGTGTCGCCCACCTTGGTGTCGGCGACCTGCTTGATCTGGGCGGTGATGTAACCGACTTCGCCGGGGCCCAGTTTTTCGACGCCGACCTTCTTGGGCTTGAAGACGCCGATCTGTTCGACCTGATAGACCGCGTCGGCGGCCATCATGCGGATCTTCTGGCCCTTCTTGAGTTCGCCGTCGATAATGCGCACCAGCACCACCACGCCAAGGTAAGCGTCGTAATAGGAATCGATCAGCAGTGCCTTCAAGGGGGCATTGAGTTCGCCCTTGGGCGGCGGCAAGCGCTTGACCACCGCTTCCAGCACCAGATCGATGCCGATGCCGGTCTTGGCGGAAATCGCGATTGCCTCGGATGCGTCGATGCCGATCACATCCTCGATCTGCGCCTTGACCCGTTCGGGCTCGGCGGCGGGCAGGTCGATCTTGTTGAGGACCGGCACGATGTCGAGGCCCGCATCGATCGCCTGATAGACATTGGCCAGGGTCTGGGCTTCGACGCCCTGGCTGGCATCCACCACCAAGAGCGCGCCTTCGCAGGCGGCGAGGCAGCGGCTGACCTCATAGCCAAAGTCGACATGGCCGGGCGTGTCCATCAGGTTCAGGACATAGTCCTCGCCGTCTTGGGCCCGGTAATCCAGCCGCACGGTCTGGGCCTTGATGGTGATGCCGCGCTCCCGCTCGATATCCATCGAATCCAGGATCTGGTTGGTCATATCACGGCTGGAGACAGTACCGGTGAACTGGATCAGCCGATCGGCCAAGGTGGATTTGCCATGGTCGATATGGGCGACGATGGAAAAGTTGCGGATTTTGGACAGGTCGGGCATTTGCGCCGGGTGTTAGCAGATGCCAAAGCCCCCTCCAACTGCCATTTTCCGGCTATAACCCCCTGATGCTGCACTACCTTTATTTGGACTATGGCGGGCTGGCGAAATACCGCCGGGAGCTGCGCTACAGCCTGATCTCTTTGAAGGCGGAACTGGGGGCTCAAGGTGACAAAGCTCCTGACGCCCGGATCGTGATCTATACCGACGCCCCGACCGTCTATGCCCGCTGGCCGGTCGAGGTGGTCGACATTTCAGCCCACATCCAGGCCTGGTCCGGCGACGGGCTGTACCATCACCGCATCAAGCCGGCGGTGGTGCTGGACGCCCTGAAGCGGTTCGACGCCCCGGTCTGTTTCGTGGATTCCGACTCCATCATCCGACCCGGTTTCCATGCCGAGGTGACGGAGAAAATGGCGCCGCAGGATGTCTGGTCGGTGACCAAGACGGCGGTGGTGATGAACGGATTCGAACTGATGAACCCGTTTCCGCCGCTGAAGGGTTTTCGCACCCACCTGCCGCATCTGGGGCGTTATCAGTATGACGTGACCCAAAGCTGGATGTTCAATTCCGGCCTGATCGGCGTGTCGCCGGTGCATGTTCCGATCATGGAAGACACGCTGGCCTATATCGATGCGCTAATCGGCCGAGCGAAGAAATTTCCCACGCTGGAACAATTGGCCTTGTCGGAAGTGTTGCGCCTCAGTCAGACGGCGGTGGCGGAGGTCAAGGATACCTTCCTGCACTACTGGCAGGGACGGCGACGCATCTACATGGCCAATGAGATTGAAAAAAGCCTGTCATCGGACTGGAACGACCTGACCCCGCCGAAAGAATGGGCGCAGATGAACTACTGGAAAATCCGCGCCTACAATTACTATCACGGCGTCTCCTACTTCCTGAACGGTTTCCATAGATGAAAAAAACGGACACTGCCGTCGCGGACCTGTGGCCCGGCCAATCGCAATCGCTGCTGAAGGCGCTGCACATCCTCACCCACAATGGCGGGCTGAATGCCGATTCCCGCCGCAAGCTCAAGCAGGTGCAGCACCTGGCGCAATTGATCAAACCGGCGATCGATGCCGCGCTGGCGGAAAAAGACCAGCCGGTCCTGGCCGATCTGGGCGCGGGCAAGTCCTATCTGGGTTTCATTCTCTACGATCTGTATTTCGCGTCCGCCGGGCGCGGCAAGGTGATCGCGGTGGAAGCGCGCCCCGAACTGGTGGAGACGGCCAAGAAGATCGCCAGCGAAAGCGGCTTCGACCGCATGGATTTCGTCGAAGGCAAGATCGCGGAGGCCGCGCTGGGCGCGGTTGACATCGTCACCGCGCTGCATGCCTGCGACACCGCCACCGACGAAGCGATTCTGTTTGCGCTGAAGCACGAGGCGAAGTTCGTGGCGCTGGTGCCATGTTGCCAGGCGGAAGTGGCGCGGCAGCTGGATGATGTGAAGGGCCCGCTGGGCCAGCTGTGGCGGCATGGCGTTCACCGGCGGGAGTTTGGCTCCCATCTGACCAATGTGTTGCGCGGGCTGTATCTGGAAGCCCATGGCTACAAGGTGCGGGTGACCGAGTTCACCGGCTTCGAGCATACCCAGAAGAACGAGATGATCTTCGCCGAACGCCACCAGCGCTCCAACCCGCGCGCAAGGGGCGAGTTCGAGAAATTGGCCAAGGAAACTGGCGCTGGCCCGAAGCTGCTGACGTTCCCATAAATGTCATTCCCGGCGAGCGCCGCGAAGCGGCGTGAGGGAAGGGAATCCATGGAGAGAGCGGCGCGATGTGCAAGATGGATTCCCTTCCCCTCGCATTGCTGGCGCAATACGAGGCCGGGAATGACAGATAGGGCTAAGCCCTGAGCGTCGCGCCGATCTTGAGCGTGGCGGCGACGATCTTCTGTGCCAGTGCTTCGATCTCCGCCTCGGTCAAGGTCGCGTCCTTGGGCTGGATGCGCACGGCGACGGCGACAGACTTCTTGCCGTCGGGTACGCCCTTGCCTTCGTAAACGTCGAAGACATTGACGCTGTCGATCAGGTTGAGGTCGGCCAGCTTGACGCACCTGACGATTTCTCCCGCCGCGAGCCTGGCATCGACCACGAAAGCGAAGTCGCGCTCGATCGCCTGGAAGGGCGACGGCGCGAAAAGCGGCTTGGCCTTGCCGCCTTTGGCCTTGGCATCAGGAATGGCGTCAAGGAAGATTTCAAATCCGGCCGCCGGACCTTTCAGGTCGAACGTGGCCAGCACCTTGGGATGGATCTCGCCGAACTGGGCGATGACCTTGGGGCCCATCGCGATGGTGCCGCTGCGGCCCGGATGATACCAGGCGGGCGCGCCTTGTGTGATCGGCGCCGACATGGGCGCGCCGGTGATGGCTTCCAGCGCGGCCAGAAGGTCGGCCTTCACATCAAACAGGCCCAAAGCGTCGCCGCCCTTCTGCCAATGGCGCTCGCCCGCGCCGGTGCGGATGGCGGCCGCAACGGTCTTTTGCTGACCCGGTACGCCGCTATCGAAGGCCGCGCCGATCTCGAACATTTGCAGGTTGGAAAAACCCCGCGCCGCGTTGCGCGACGCCGCCACCAGCAAGGACGGCAGCACCGAGGGGCGCAGGGCGTCGAGGTCGGAGGCAATGGGATTGGAAAGCTGGCGCGCATCGTCGCCGCCGCCGAACAATTTGGCCCTGTCGCGGGCGATGAAGGAGAAAGACACGCATTCATTGAAGCCGCGCGCCGCCAGCGCCCGGCGGGCAGTACGCGTGCGGCGCTGGGCTTTCGACAAAACCGGCGCGGCCACGCCGCCAGCGCGGCTCAGTGGCACCGAGGCGACGCCGCCCAGCCCGTGAATACGCACCACTTCTTCGACCAGGTCGGCAGGTCCGTCCACGTCGTGGCGCCAGCTCGGCGGCACCACCAGCCAGTTCGAGTCCACCACAAAACCCAGCGCTTCCAGAATGCGCTTGATCTCATGCTGCGGCACCGTGATGCCGCCCAGCTTCTGGACAAAGCCCGGATCGAAGGGAATCGGCCTGTGCGGCGGCGGCAGTTCGCCGGCAATCACAACATCGGACGCTTCGCCGCCGCACCATTCCAGAATGTACTGGGTGCAAAGTTCCAGGCCCGGCAGCACGAATTGCGGATCGACACCGCGCTCAAAACGATAGCGGGCATCGGAAATGATCGCCTGCTTGCGGCCCGCACGCGCGATGCGTGCCGGATCGAACCATGCGGATTCGATGAAGACGTTGACGGTATTTTCAAAGCTGCCGCTGTCCATGCCGCCCATTACGCCGGCGATGCCCAGCGCGTGCGCGTCATCGGCGATCACGATGGTGTCCGAGTCCAGCGTGTAGGTTTTTTCATCCAGTGCGGCTACCTGCTCGCCGTCCTTGGCCATGCGGGCGCGCAGACCGCCGCTCAGCTTGTCGGCATCGAACACATGCAGCGGACGGCCGCGATCCTGCGAAATCAGGTTGGTGGCATCCACCAGCGCCGAGATCGACTTCATCCCCACGCTTTTCAGCTTGTCCTGCACCCATTTGGGGGCCGGGCCGTTCTTGACGCCGCGGATCAGCCGGCCGGCAAAGATGGGGCACGCATTCCTGTTCTCGGGCGTGAAATCCAGGGTGATGGTCTTAGGCGCCGGGAATTTCCCCGCCACCGGCTGCACCTTTTCTGTCTTCAGCGTGCCAAGTCCGGCAGCCGCCAGATCGCGGGCGATCCCGAACACGGATGCCGCGTCGCCGCGATTGGGCGTGATCGAGACATCGAACAGCGGGTCGCTCACTAGCAGCCCGGCGCTTTCCAACGCGCCCGCCACCGGCTGACCCGGCTTGGCATCGGCCTTCAGCTCGATGATGCCGTCATGGTCTTCGCCTAGCAGCAGTTCGCGCGCCGAGCACATCATGCCGCGCGATTCCACATCGCGGATTTTACCAACCTTCAGCGCTTCGCCGGTGGCCGGAATGACGGTGCCGGGGCGGGCGAGCACGACCTTGATGCCGGCCCGCGCATTGGGCGCGCCGCACACGATCTGCAGCGTATCCTTGCCGTCGCTGACGCTGCACAGCCGCAGCTTGTCGGCATTGGGATGCTTCTCGGCGGTCAGCACTTCGCCGACCACGAAATCCTTCAGCGCGGCGCTCGCGTCGGTGATGCCTTCGACTTCCAGCCCGATGCTGGTCAGCTTTTCGCCGATGACCTCGGCGCTGGCGTCGGTGTCCAGATGCTCTTTCAGCCAGGAGAGGGTGAATTTCATCGGCTGAGCCCACCATCGAGCGTGGGGATGTCGAGCGCGGCAAAGCCATAATGCTTCAGCCAGCGCAGGTCCGATTCAAAGAAGCTGCGAATGTCCGGCATGCCGTATTTCAGCATCGCCATGCGGTCCAGCCCGAAGCCGAAGGCAAAGCCCTGATACTTGACCGGATCGATGCCGCAATTCTCCAGCACCTTGCGATGGACCATGCCCGAACCACCCAGCTCCAGCCAGTCATTGCCGGTGCCGAAGGTGATCTTGCCCGGCGTGCTGCGGTCGCAGCGCATGTCCCATTCCAGGGACGGTTCGGTGAAGGGGAAGAAAGAGGGGCGGGCGCGCAGCTCGATCTGGTCGATTTCGAAGAAGGCCTTGCAGAACTGCTCCACCGTCCATTTCAGATGGCCCAGGTGAATGCCTTCATCCACCACCAGCGCTTCGACCTGGTGGAACATGGGCGAATGGGTGGCATCGGAATCGACGCGATAGGTGCGGCCCGGCGAGATCATCCGGATCGGGGGCCTCGCGTTCAGCATGGTGCGCACCTGCACCGGCGAGGTGTGGGTGCGCAGCACATGGCTCATGCCGTCGGCCTGGGCCGCGACATAGAAGGTGTCCTGCATCTGGCGCGCGGGATGGTCGGGGGGAATGTTCAGCTTGGTGAAATTGTAATCGTCGAATTCCACATCCGGGCCTTCGGCGACGCCAAAGCCCAGATCGGCGAAGATCGCGACCACTTCTTCCAGAACTTGGGAAATAGGATGCACCGTGCCGCTGTTCTCGGCGCGGGAGGGCAGGGTGACGTCCAATCTTTCGGCCGCCAGCCGTGCATCCAGCGCCGCATCGGCCAGCTGGGCTTTGCGCCCCGCGATGGCCTCGGCCACTGCATCCTTCAACCCATTGAACTTGGGCCCCTGAACTTTTCGCTCTTCCGGGTCCAGCTTGCCCATGGTGGCAAGCAACGCGCTGACCGAACCTTTTTTGCCAAGCGCACCGACGCGTACGGCTTCCAGCGCCGCTTCATCGGAAGCGGCGGCAACCTGCGCCAGTATGTCGGACTGAAGGGATGCGATGTCGGCCATGCAAACTCCGAAGGAAAGTAATCAGGGGCCGCAAAGCCCCTGATTCGCTCGGATGGAGTTTGAATTAAGCCTTAGACGCCTGATCCACCAGAGCCTTGAACGCGTTGGGCTCGTGAATGGCCAGATCGGACAGGACCTTGCGGTCGATCTCGATGCCAGCCCCGGCGAGCCCGGCGATAAATCGGCTGTAGGTGATGCCATGCTCGCGCACGGCGGCGTTGATGCGCTGGATCCACAAGGCGCGGAAGTTACGCTTGCGCTCCTTGCGGCCGATATAGTTGTGCTGCAGCGACTTATCGACCGCGGCATTGGCCGTGGTGATGTTTTTCTTGCGGCGGCCACGCATGCCCTTGGCTTGCTTCAGGACCTTGTTGCGGCGGGCGCGGGACGGTACGGCGCGGGGTGAACGGCTCATGGTTAGATTCCTCCGCCATAGGGCATCCAGCGCTTCACGCGCTGGGTTTCAGACTTGGAC
>CAMCWK010000050.1 GCA_945882615.1 Rhizobium sp. Q54
ATCGATTTGCCCTGTGACGTCGCAACCTCTATCTGCCGCAGCAACGTCACTATCTGCTCCGGCGTCGGTCTCTTCTTCCGCATCTCCAAGCTCCTTTCCAAGCCAATTTCTATCAATTCGCTTGGTACAAAAAGAGCCGGGCAGGTCAAACCCGTGACCAAGCTGGAGCTCGCGGAGTATTACGAGACCATCGGCGACTGGATGCTGCCGCATATCAAGGGGCGCCCCTGTTCCCTGGTGCGCGCGCCCGATGGCATCGAGGGCGATCAGCGCTTCTTTCAGCGCCACGCCGGGGCTGGCCAGTCGGCGCTGTTCACGCAGGTCAAAGTATCGGGTGATCGCAAGCCCTATCTGCAGATCGACCGTGTTGAAGCGCTGATCGCCGCGGCGCAATCGGGCGGGCTGGAACTGCATCCCTGGAACAATGCCCCCGGTCATCCCGATGTGCCGGGGCGGTTTGTGTTCGATCTCGATCCCTCGCCCGATGTGTCGTTCGACGACGTGATCTCGGCGGTGAAAGAACTCAATGAACGGCTGAAGGAATTGGGCTTCAACACCTTCGCCAAGACCACGGGCGGCAAGGGCCTGCATGTGGTGACGCCGTTCAACGCGGGCAAAAGCATCGGCTGGAAGGAAGCCAAGGCGATCGCCCGTGAAATCTGCGCCCGCATGGCGGCCGACAGTCCGGACAAGTATCTGGTCAATATGTCCAAGGCCAAGCGGCGCGGGAAAATCTTCCTCGACTATATGCGCAACGACCGCATGGCGACGGCGGTGGCGGTGCTGAGCCCGCGCGCCCGGCCCGGCGCGACCGTCTCGATGCCGCTGGACTGGAGCGCGGTGAAGAAAGGTCTTGACCCCAGGCGCTTCACCATCCGCACCGCGCCTGCCCTGCTGCGCAAGAGCGGCGCGTGGAAAGACTATGCCAAATCCGAAGTCCCGCTGCTGCCGGTCCTGAAGAAACTGGCGATGCGCTAGAGCGCCTCAAATGACCAAAGAGAGGGCCAGGACAAACAGCAGGCCGGTCACGGAGATAATGTTGGAGACCATGGACCAGGTCTTGAACACGTCCGGAACGCTCATGCCCATCAGCTCCTTCACCATCCAGAAGCCCGCGTCATTGATGTGGGAGAAGAACATCGAGCCGGCGCCAATCGCCAGCACCAGCAGCGCCGGGTTCAGATCGGGATTGACGCTGATGGTCGCCGCCATCAGACCGCCGGCCGTCACGGTGGCGACGGTGGCCGACCCGGTGGCGAGGCGGATGATCACCGCCGTGAACCAGCCCAGCAGAAGCGGGCTGAGTTCAACCAATTGCGAGGCATTGGCGATGGTGCGGCCCAGTCCGACATCGATCAGCATCTGTTTGAGCGCGCCGCCCGCCCCGATGATCAGCATGATGGCGGCCATCGGCGGCAGCGCGTCACCCAAGAGCTTGCCGACCAGCTTGGTGTCCTTGCCGAGAAAAAAACCGAAGGTGCACATGCCGAGCAGCACTGCCAGCAGCAGCGCCACGATGGGATGGCCGATGAATTCGAACAGCGTGCGGACCGGATGACCAACCGGCAGCAGCAGATCCACCGCCGCCTTGCCCATCATCAGCACGATCGGAAACAGGATGGTCATCACCGTGATGCCGATACCGGGCGCGCGGAAGTGGCGGTCGCGGCGTGTCAGCCGCTCGACCAGATCGGCGGGCGGATTGGCGCTGGCGCGCGGCGCGATCCAGTAGGTGAAGAGCGGCCCCGCCAGGATTGCGACGGGAAAGGCCAGCAGGATGCCGATCACCAGCGTCGAACCCATATCGGCGCCGATGGCGTCGATCGCCACCATCGGACCGGGATGCGGCGGCACCAGCACATGCATCACGCCGATTCCGGCGAACACCGGCAGGCCGGCCAGCAGATAGGGGTTGCCCTTGAGGCCTCCCGGCTCCTTCTCCAGCTGCGCGCCGACCGTCAGCACGATGGGCATCATCAGCACCACCGCCGCTTCGAAGAACAATGGCAGCCCCAGCAGCATCGCCACCAGACCGATGGTCCAGGGCACCAGCCGCGTGCCGCCCGCATTCACCAGCGCCTTGGACACGCGTTCCGCACCGCCGGAACTGGCGAGCAATTCGCCGAACATCGCGCCCAGCGCCAGCAGCACGCCGACACTGGCCAGCGTACCGCCAAATCCGGTCTGGAAACTTTTGAGGATCGCGGCGGGCTCGGCGCCGGTCCACAGGCCCAGCACCAGCGCGCCGATCATCAGCGCGGGGAACGGATGCATCCTGAATTTGGCGATGGCGGCGACAATGCCCAGAATGACGATCAGTGCGATCGTCAGCAGATAAATGTCGTCCTGTGACATGCGCCCCCCAAAGGCCCGCCGGTTGTAGCGGTTTGGGAAAAGCTATCACAGAGTTTGCTGAGTTCTAGCCGCGTCCGCGATAGCTTTGTACGCCCGTATCGGGAAGCCAGACGCCGGCCGGCAGCTTGCCGCTCTGCCAGAAGATGTCGATCGGTATACCGCCGCGCGGATACCAATAGCCCGCCACCCGGATGAACTTCGGCTTGATGGCGGCTTTGATGCGCTTACCGATCTCCAGCGAGCAATCCTCATGAAAGCCGGACGCGTTGCGGAACGAGCTCAGGAACAGCTTGAGCGATTTGGATTCGACGATTTTCGTGCCCGGCACATAGTCGATCACGAAATGGGCGAAGTCCGGCTGGCCGGTGATGGGACACAGGGTAGTGAATTCGGGCGCGGTGAAGCGCACCAGATAGTCGGTATCAGGATGGGGATTGGCCACCGCTTCCAGCACTGCCTCGTCGGGCGATGCCGGCTGCTTCACCTGAGACCCAAGCTGTGTGAGTTTTTTCGCCATCGCGCTAGCTTTCGTACACGCAGGTCTGGCCGTAGGACGGACGGCGCAGCTTGACCCGCACCACTTCCGGCAATACCGCCTTGGCGCGCGTGAAGATGAACTTGGCAAGATTTTCCAGGGTCGGCGCGCCCAAATCTTCGATCTCGTTCAGCAGCCGGTGATCCAGTTCGGCGCGAATGGTTTTGAGCACGGTATCCACCTCGCCCAGATCGCGCAGGAAACCGGTGGCGGGGTTGGTCTCGCCCCGCAAGGTCACTTCGGCATAGAAGGAATGGCCGTGCAGGCGGCGGTTTTCCGGCGCGCTGCCCGCCAGATAATGGGCCGCGTCAAAGCCGAATTCCTGTGACAATTCGATCATGGGCCGGGCTTTTGGCGGCTGGGGTTGGAACCGTCAAGGATTAACACGAAAAGGGATTGAT
This sequence comes from Rhizobium sp. Q54, assembly GCA_945882615.1. GTDB lineage: Bacteria > Pseudomonadota > Alphaproteobacteria > Micropepsales > Micropepsaceae > Rhizomicrobium. The sequence goes on from CAMCWK010000050.1 coordinate 3,292, forward strand.
TGCCCGCCATTCCGGCCCAGAATGGGGCCATGACAACAACGATCCGCGCCGTTCTCAAATGGCTTGCCGAACCGGTGGCCGTGCTGCTGCTCGCCTTCGGCGCCACCACCGCCATCGCCCAGCCTTTTTATGTCCCGTCCGGGTCGATGGAGCCGACCTTGCGCATCGGCGATGCGATGATCGCCAGCAAGTTCACCTATGGCTACAGCGCCGCCTCGCTGCCGGCGCAATTGGGACTGTCCGGCGGGCCGCGCCTGCTGGCCCGCGATCCCAGGCAAGGCGATGTCGTGATCTTCCGCCACCCCGAAGACAAGGCCATGGTGCTGGTGAAACGGGTTATCGGCCGTGCCGGCGACCGCGTGCAGATGCGCCGGGGCCGCCTGATCATCAACGACCAGGTGCTGGAGCTGGAAGATGCCGGTATGGGCGAAGCGGAAAGTCAGCAGGGGGACAAGACGGCCATCGCGCAGTTTGTCGAAATCCTGCCCAATGGCGTGCGCCATCCGGTTTTCAAGCGCCACTGGAACGGCATCACCGACGACACACCCGTAATCACCGTGCCCGCCGACCATCTGTTCGTGATGGGCGACAACCGGGACAATTCCACCGACAGCCGCGTCGCGGTCGCCGATGGTGGTGTGGGGCTTGTTCCCACCGCCAATCTGATCGGGCGGGCCGAATTTGTGGTCGGTTCGTTCGACTTCCTGAACATGCGCGGCCCCGCCAGCTGGCCCGGGCTTTTCCGCCTCTCGCGCTTCTTCCACAAAATCACCTGAAACCCCGCGACAGCATGGCCGTATGCGGAATATTGCGCCGCCGTCATCCCCCATGCTAACTGGCACCGCTTCTCGCAAGGTGACTCGCGGGAACGCAGAAAAATACAGCTAATTCAATAGCTTAAAACAGCAAGCGATAGCAGCCTGACGCGGTTTTGCGGCACGGCCGCGAAGGATGAATGTGGCGAACGAAACGGCGGAAGGCGGACTGGCAGGGCGTTACGCCAATGCCCTGTTCGAATTGGCCCAGGAGCAGAAGGCCATCGACGCGGTCAGCGCCGATCTGGCCAGCCTGCGCCGGGCGCTGGAAACCAGCCCTGACCTGGCCCGGCTGGTGAAGTCGCCTGTGTTCAGCGCCGAAGATCACGCCAAGGCCCTCAAGGCCATTCTGGGCAAGATGGGCGCCAATGCCCTGACCACCAAATTCGTGCTGCTGTTGGCCCAGAAGCGCCGCCTCTTCATCCTCACCGGCGTCATCAAGGCCTATGAGAGCCAGGTGGCCAAGTCGCGCGGCGAAACCGAAGCCGAAGTCACCGCCGCCCGCGCCCTCAATGACGCGGAAATCACCGAACTCAAATCCGCGCTCAAGGCCAAGCTGGGCAAGGAACCCCGCCTTCACACCAAAATCGATCCCTCCTTGCTCGGCGGTCTCGTCGTCAAGGTCGGCTCGCGCATGATCGATTCTTCGCTTCGCACCAAGCTCGACGGCCTGCGTGCGGCCATGAAAGGGTGAGGAGCGGTTTACGAAGTAAACAAAACGGTCCAGCGGACCGTTTTGAGCGACGAACGCCCGAAGCGTAAGCGAAGGGCCGGAATGGAATGAAGTCCCCTCACCCGCCGGTGAGACAACGGAATACGAACGAAGGAACCGAACATGGATATCCAACCCGCCGAAATCTCCGCCATCCTGAAGCGCGAGATCGAGAATTTCGGCGCCGAGGCGCAGGTCAGCGAAGTCGGCGAAGTGCTGAGCGTCGGCGACGGCATCGCCCGCGTCCATGGCCTCGACAATGTCCAGGCCGGCGAGATGGTCGAGTTTCCGGGCGGCATCAAGGGCATGGCCCTCAATCTCGAAACCGACAATGTCGGCTGCGTGATTTTCGGCAATGACAGCACCATCAAGGAAGGCGACACCGTCAAGCGGACCGGCGCGATCGTGGAAGTGCCGGTCGGCAAGGCGCTGCTGGGCCGCGTGGTCGATCCGCTGGGAAACCCCATCGACGGCAAGGGCGAAATCAAGGGCGCCGCCGAGCGCCGCCGCGTCGACGTCAAGGCGCCCGGCATCATCCCGCGCAAGTCGGTGCATGAGCCGGTGCAGACCGGCCTGAAGGCGATCGACACCCTGATCCCGATCGGCCGCGGCCAGCGCGAACTGATCATCGGCGACCGCCAGACCGGCAAGACCGCCGTCGCCATCGACGCCATCATCAACCAGAAGGCGGTCAACGCCGGTACGGATGAGAAGGCCAAGCTCTATTGCATCTATGTCGCGATCGGCCAGAAGCGCTCGACCGTGGCGCAGATCGTCAAGACGCTCGCCGATGCCGGCGCGCTGGAATATACCATCGTCGTCGCCGCCACCGCGTCGGAGCCGGCGCCGCTGCAGTTCCTGGCGCCCTTCTCGGGCTGCGCCATGGGCGAATGGTTCCGCGACAATGGCATGCACGCGCTGATCATCTATGACGATCTGTCCAAGCAGGCCGTCGCCTATCGCCAGATGTCGCTGCTGCTGCGCCGCCCGCCGGGCCGCGAAGCCTATCCGGGCGACGTTTTCTACCTGCACAGCCGCCTGCTCGAGCGCGCCGCCAAGCTGAACGAAGACAATGGCTCGGGCTCGCTGACCGCCCTGCCCGTCATCGAAACCCAGGCCAACGACGTGTCGGCCTATATTCCGACCAACGTGATTTCGATCACCG
>CAMCWK010000051.1 GCA_945882615.1 Rhizobium sp. Q54
GGACGAATGGATCCGCGAGCGCACCGGCATCACCCAGCGGCACATCGCCGTCGAAGGCGAAAAGACCTCGGACCTGGCGCTGGGCGCGGCGCGCGCGGCGTTGACCGATGCCGGCATCGACGCCGGCGAACTGGACATGATCATCTGCGCCACCACCACGCCGGATGAAAGCTTTCCTGCCACCGCCACCGTCGTCCAGGCGCGGCTGGGCATGACGCGCGGCGCTGCCTTCGACGTGCAGGCGGTCTGCTCCGGCTTCATCTATGGCATGTCGATCGCCGACAGCCTGATCCGCACCGGCGCGGCCCGCACCATCCTGCTGATCGGGGCCGAAACCATGTCGCGCCTGCTGGACTGGGAAGACCGTTCCACCTGCGTCCTGTTCGGAGACGGGGCGGGGGCTGTGGTGCTGCAGGCCCATATCGGCGTCGGCGACAATTCCGACCAGGGCATCCTGAACACCAGGCTGTTTTCGGACGGGCGGCTGCACGATATGCTCTATGCCGATGGCGGCGTCTCCTCGACCCAAAGCGCGGGCAAGCTGCGCATGCAGGGCAAGGAAGTCTTCAAACACGCCGTTACCAACATCGCCGCCGCCATCGTTGCTTCGGCGGAGGCGTCAGGGGTTGCGCTCGCCGATATCGACTGGTTCGTGCCCCACCAGGCCAACCAGCGCATCCTGGACGGCACGGCCAGGAGGCTGGGCATTGACCCGGCCAAGGTGATCTCGACCGTGGCCCTGCACGGCAATACCTCCGCCGCCTCGGTCCCCCTGGCCCTGGTCGCGGCGGTCAAGGACGGCCGCATCAAGCGGGGGGATCTGGTCCTGCTGGAGGCCATGGGCGGCGGCTTTACCTGGGGCGCCGCGCTGCTGCGCTGGTAGCCGGACAGGCCACTTAAAGGCCCCCAGCCAAGTCTTTGATGTTGACGGACTTTCCTGGCCGGGTTTACCGTGCTGTGGATAAAAAGAGAGTCGTCAACATGACCACGGGAACTTTGACCAGAGCCGACCTCACCGAAGCTGTCTTCCAGGCGGTCGGACTTTCGCGCACCGACTCGGCGCAGATGGTCGAGGACATGCTGGAAGAAGTCTGCGGCGCACTTGCCAAGGGCGAAACCGTGAAGCTCTCTTCCTTTGGAACTTTCGCGGTGCGCCAGAAGTCGCAGCGCATGGGCCGCAATCCCAAGACCGGCGACGAAGTGCCGATCGCGCCGCGCCGCGTTCTGGTGTTCCGCCCCAGCCATGTCCTGAAAGCCGTGATCAACGGCCAGACACCCTCTGCCGAAGGTGAAGATTAATTGTCCTCCGCGGCGCTCGCATATCCCGGAAAATCCGCGGAAGCCTTCCGCACCATCAGCGAAGTCGCGGTCGAACTGGATGTGCCCCAGCATGTGCTGCGCTTCTGGGAAAGCCGCTTTGCCCAGGTCAAGCCGGTAAAACGCGCCGGGGGCCGTCGCTACTACCGCCCGGAAGATATCGACCTGCTCAAGGGCATCCGCGCGCTGCTCTACAGCGACGGTTTCACCATCAAGGGCGTGCAGAAGGTCCTGAAGGAGCGCGGCCTGCGCCATGTGGCCGAAATCGGCCGCGGCGGGGTTCCCGAAGTGGTGGCGCCCGCGCCTCTGGTGATCGAGAAAGTGGTTTATGTCGAAAAACCGGCGCCGGTGAAAAAGCCGCGCCCGACGCATCTGCGCGCCGTTCCAGATATCTCCTTGCCCTTCTTCGACGTGCCGGCTCAGCCTGCGTCGGTGGCCGAACGCGTGACCGAGAAATTCCAGCCGGTGGAAACGGCCCCTGAACCGGTGCCCGCGGAACTGGGCATGACCGCCGAGGAGCGCGAGCGGCTGGAAGAGCTGCTGGACGAACTGATCGGCCTGAAAGACCGTCTGCGGGCCGCACGTCAGGTCTGAACCGGCGAAAAACCGCAAAAAAAGCTTTCCAGATACAGGCTTGTGGCCCCGGGGTGTGGTCGCTATGTTCCGCGACCTTCACGAACCCCCTGAGGCGGCCTTCGCCTCAAATCATCTAAGTCGGAGCGTGGCGCAGCCTGGTAGCGCACTTGTCTGGGGGACAAGGGGTCGCAGGTTCAAATCCTGTCGCTCCGACCATTTATTTTCCGCGTGAGCGCGGAAAATAAATGACAAGCGGGGCCACGCGTCAGCGTCTTTGGCCCCGCGCGTCAGGCGAAAATATTGAATTGAACGCACCGCTGAGAAAATGCCAAGCCCGCCCGCGCGACAGCGCCTAGAGGGCGGGCGCGGCAGTGCTCCAGAATTATTCCGAAAGCGGCCCTGGTATCTCCGCCTCCGGCACCTCGGTGTGACCGCGCCCGACATGGCTGTGGCGGTAGCCGTACGCGAAATAGAACACCAGCCCGATCACTGACCAGATGGGAAACAGAAGCTGCGCCTGCCAGGGCAGAAAGGCGAACAGCGTCGCACAGCCCGCAACCGACAGCGGCGCGAACAGCCAGATCAGCGGGGTGCGAAAGGGGCGGTGTCGATCGGGCTGGGTCCGGCGCAAGACCAGAACCGCCACCGACACCACCGCAAAGGCGAACAGGGTGCCGGAATTGGAAATATCGGCCAACCGTCCCACCGGCAAGAAAGCGGCGGCGAAGGCGACCGCGATCCCGGTGATCCAGGTCACCACATGGGGCGTGCGGAAGCGCGGATGGATGGTGCTGAGCTTTTCCGGCAGCAAGCCATCGCGCGACATCACAAAGAAAATCCGGGTCTGGCCGTAGATCATCATCAGGATCACGGTGGGCAATGCGATGCCGGCTGCCAGGCCCAGCAGGTTGCCCACCACCGGATAGTTGATGGAGCGCAGCACATGGGCCAGCGCCTCGCGCGAACAGACCAGCGGCTGGTCGGTGAAGGCGCCGCAGGCCGCTGTCAGCGCCATGCTGCCGGGTGCCAGCACCTCACCGTTCGGGCCGAACACCGGCTGCGCGCCATAGGAGCCGATCGCGGCTGCCGCCACCAGAAGATAGAGCACGGTGCAGATGGCCAGGCTGGCGATCAGGCCGATCGGCACGTTGCGCTGCGGGTTCTTGGTTTCCTCGGCGGCCGTGGAAACCGCGTCGAAGCCAACATAGGCAAAGAAGATCGAGGCCGCCGCCGCGATGACGCCGCTGGTGCCCAGCGGCGTGAAGGGGTGGAAATTGCTTTGGGTCATCACCGGCAGCGCCAGCCAGATGAAGGCGCTCAGCGCCACCAGCTTCACCGCCACCAGGACGGCATTGACCGTGGCGCTTTCGCGGGTGCCGATCACCAACAGGCCGGTGACGGCCAGTGCCACCACCACCGCCAGCAGATTGAAGACGCCGCCGGCATAAGGTCCGGCGGCCAGTTCGGGCGGTATGATGATGGGATCGGGCAGATGTGCCAAGAGGCCGACGATATAGCCGGACCATCCTACCGAAACCGCGCTGGCGGCCACGGCATATTCCAGGATCAGCGCCCAGCCCACCAGCCAGGCCACCAACTCGCCCAGCACGGCATAGGAATAAGTGTAGGCCGAGCCTGACACCGGCACCATCGAGGCCAGTTCGGCATAACACAGCGCCGCAACGGCGCTGACCGCACCCGCAATGATGAAGGAAATCATCATGCCGGGGCCAGCCTTTTGCGCCGCTTCCGCAGTCAGGACAAAGATGCCAGTGCCGATGACGCCGCCGATGCCCAAAAGGGTCAACTGCACGGGTCCCAGGCTGCGGTGAAGGCTTTTCTTCCGGGCGGTTGCCAGGATCGCATCCAGGGATTTCACCCGCCACATCTCAACCCCGCATACGCTTGATCTGCTCCATCATACTCACATGGCGCGGGGCGTCGCGGTCAAGCCAGAACGTCAGCCGCATCGGGATGGCGCTTGAACCAGCTCCGGGCGTAGGAGCAGCGTGGTTCAATTGTGAGCGTGTTGGCGCGCGCATGGGCAACGATGGCGGCCATCAACCGGTCTGCGGCGCCGGTGCCGCGCAACGGCGGCTCGGCCTCAACATGGGGGATGATATATTTCCCATCGCGGACGCGGTATTCGGCCCAGGCCAGGAAGCCGTTTTCACTCAGTTCGAAACGCTGCGCGTCCTTGTTGTCGATCATGCCTTGCGGGGTGGTTCGCGATGCATCCAGGGTAACGACAGACCGATGGGAACGATCCATAAGGTCCCAGCCAAAGCGTAATAGAGCAGGGAGACATACCAGGGCGCCCCGGGCAGCACATGGCGCGCCAGTCCCACGATGAACACCGCATAGGCCGGAAGCCAGAAGAAGACGATCACAATCGCGGATATCAGGGTCTTGGTGCGGCGGGACATTTTGCTTCTTTGACGGCTGCGGACCGGGAGGCTATCAGATGCCCCGCATGAACGCGTCCGAAAAATTCTGGAAAAGTCGCAAGGCGGTAGGATACTGGCTGCTGGCCGTGGCAGGCGTGATCCTGGCCATGATCCTTGTTGGTGGCCTGACGCGGCTTACCGGATCGGGGCTTTCCATCACCGAATGGAAGCCGATCATGGGCGCGCTGCCGCCGATGAGCGATGCCGCCTGGGCCGACGCCTTCGCCAAGTATCAGCAGATACCGCAATACCTGCACGAAAATCACGGCATGAGTCTGGAGCAGTTCAAGGGCATCTTCTGGTGGGAATGGGGCCATCGTTTCCTGGGCCGGTTTCTGGGCCTGATGTTCCTGGTGCCTTTCCTCTGGTTCGCCGCCACGGGCGCGATCAAGCGCAGCGAATGGCCCGGCATGGCGCTGCTGTTCGTGCTGGGCGGCCTGCAGGGCCTGATCGGCTGGTGGATGGTGCAGAGCGGGCTGGAGACGCGCGTCTCTGTCAGCCAGTACCGGCTGGCGATCCATCTGGGCGCGGCGCTGGTGCTGCTGGCGGCGATCCTGTGGATCGCGCTCAGATATCTGCGCGGGGCCGAGGGAAGCGGAAATGCCCGGCGCGGTTATGTCTTTGCCGCGCTGGTCTATGTCCAGATGCTGCTGGGCGCGCTGGTGGCGGGGCTGGATGCCGGCCTGATCTACAACACCTGGCCCGACATGAATGGCGGCATCTTTCCGGAAAGCGCCTTCTATTATTCGCCCTGGTGGATCAACTTTTTCGAAAATCAGGGCCTGGTGCAGTTCAACCATCGCATCGGCGGCTATATCGTCGCCGGGGTTGCAGCCTTCATCTATGCGCGCGGTATCAAGCTGAAGGGACCGGCGAAGAGCAGCGCCAAGGCCATCGCCGTCATCACCGCCTGCCAGATATTCCTGGGCGTCTGCACCCTCGTGTTCATGGCGCCGCTCTGGCTGTCGGCGCTGCACCAGATCGTGGCGGCGGCGCTGCTCTGCGTCGCCGTGTGGCATGCCTTCGAACTCAAGCGTCTAGCTTAATTGTCATGGCCCACCTCGTGTGGGCCATCCAGTTGGTATCGCGAATCCGCTTGCAGCTTAAGCGCAGATGGCAACTGGGTGGCCCGCATTTGCGGGCCATGACACCGGTAAAACTCAACTCAGCGCTTGCTCCAGGTCTGCAATAATGTCCGCGGTGTCTTCGATGCCGATGCTCAGCCGCACCACGTCATTGCCCGCGCCCGCCCTGGCCCGGTCTTCATCGGCCAGCTGGCGATGGGTGGTGGAGGCGGGATGGATGATCAGGCTGCGGGTGTCGCCGATATTGGCCAGATGGCTGAACAGCTTGACGCTGTTGACCAGCTTCATGCCCGCTTCATAGCCGCCCTTCAGCCCGAAGGTGAACACGCTGCCTGCGCCCTTGGGGCAGTATTTCTGGTGCATCTGGTAGCTCGGATTGCCCGGCAGGCCGGCATAGTTCACCCATTCCACCTTGGGATTGGCCTTCAGCCATTTGGCGACGGTCAGCGCATTGTCGCAGTG
>CAMCWK010000052.1 GCA_945882615.1 Rhizobium sp. Q54
CATTGATATCGGGAAATTGCGAATTTCGGACCCGCGGCACTGGACGCGGAAATGGGGTCAACCGCTGCGCACAGACCGCATGGCCGCGACCCTTGACGGGGGTGGCCCCCGTTCGTAAAGCACCCCTCTTTTCGCGCCGAAAGAGCCCCCATGACCGCGCCCGATCAGGCCCCCGAGCAGCAAAAAGTCCGCCGTCTTGCCAATGCCATCCGGGTTCTGTCCCTGGACGCCGTGGAGACCGCCAAATCGGGCCATCCCGGCCTGCCGCTGGGCATGGCCGATGTCGCCACGGTGCTGTTTTCCCGTTTCCTGAAATTCGACGCCGCCGAGCCTGGCTGGGCCGACCGCGACCGTTTCGTGCTGTCGGCCGGCCATGGCTCGATGCTGCTTTATTCCCTGCTCTGGCTGACCGGCTATCCCAAGGTCACCATCGAGGACCTCAAGACCTTCCGCAAAGTCGGCAGCCCCACCGCCGGCCATCCCGAACATGGCGACCTGCCGGGCATCGAAACCACCACCGGCCCGCTGGGCCAGGGTATCGCCAATGCCGTGGGCATGGCGCTGGCCGAGCGGCTGCTGAACGCCCGTTTCGGCGACGAGCTGGTCAATCACAAGACCTATGTTATCGCCTCGGACGGCGATTTGATGGAAGGCATCAGCCACGAGGCCATCAGCCTGGCCGGGCATCTGAAGCTCTCCAACCTGATCGTCTTGTGGGACGACAACCACATCACCATCGACGGCGCGCTGTCGCTGTCGGACTCCACCAGCCAGACCGAACGCTTCAAAGCCGCCGGATGGACGGTGGATTCCTGCGACGGTCATGACGCCGCCGACATCGCCCGCGCACTCGAGAAGGCGCAAGGTGCCGATGCGCCGGTGCTGATCGCTTGTCGCACGATCATCGGTTTCGGCATGCCGGGCCGGGCGGGAACGCAGAAGGCGCACAGCGATGCGCCGGGCGCCGAGATCGTGGCGGGGGCGCGCAAGGAACTGGGCTGGGAATACGAAGCCTTTGTGGTCCCGGACGATGTGCTGAACCCGTGGCGCGCCATCGGCAAACAGGGCGCCAAGGCCCGCGCCGACTGGAACGCCCGCAAATCGCCCAGCAAGCATGCAAAAGATTTCGACGAGGCCATCAGCGGCGTGATCCCGCCTTCCGTAGGCACCGCGCTGACCGCGTTGAAGGAAAAGCTGTCGGCCGAAAAGCCCAGCGCCGGCACCCGCAAGATGTCGGAAAAGGCGCTGGACGTGATCAACGCCGAACTGAGGACCACCATCGGCGGCTCCGCCGACCTGACGCCATCCAACAACACCAAGACCAAGAATATCGAGGGCGTGTCGCCGGGCAACTTCGCAGGCCGTTACATCCATTATGGCATCCGCGAGCATGGCATGGCCGCGGCGATGAACGGCATCGCACTGCATGGCGGCCTGATCCCCTATGGCGGCACCTTCATGGTGTTCAGCGATTACTGCCGGCCCTCGATCCGCCTCGCTGCGTTGATGGGCATCCGCGTGGTGTTCGTGATGACCCACGATTCCATCGGCGTGGGCGAAGACGGCCCCACCCACCAGCCGGTCGAGCATCTGGCGGCGTTGCGCGCAATCCCCACCTTGCTGACCATGCGTCCCGCCGATGGTGTGGAAACCGCCGAGTGCTGGGACCTGGCGCTGAAGAACGACCGCCGCCCCAGCCTGCTCGCTTTTTCGCGGCAGGACGTGCCGACGCTTCGTGAAAAGCACACTGCCGACAACCTTTGCGCCAAGGGCGCCTACGAACTGGCGGGCGATACGGGTGCCAAGGTCACCTTCCTGGCCACCGGCACCGAAGTCAGCCTGGCGATGGAAGCCAAGGCGAAGCTTGCCGCCGAAGGCATCGCCTCGCGCGTCGTCTCCATGCCCTGCTGGGCGCTGTTCGAGGAACAGCCGGAAAGTTACCGCAAGCAGATTCTGGGCCCGGGCACCGTCAAGGTCGCGATCGAAGCGGGCATCCGCGAAGGCTGGGACCGTTACATAGGTTCCGAATTGCTGGAAGGCGGCGGCGCCTTCATCGGCATGACCAGCTTCGGCGCCAGCGGCCCCTACAAGGATGTCTACAAGAAGTTCGGCATTACCGCCGACGCCGCGGTGGCCGCGGCCCAAAAACTACTTAAAGAGAAACTGCTCAAGATTTAGTTCAGGAGATTCAAATGGCGCTTCGGGTTGCAATCAACGGCTTTGGCCGCATCGGCCGTCTGGTATTGCGGGCCATCGTGGAATCGGGCCGCCGCGACATCGAAGTCGTGGCCGTCAACGATCTGGGGCCCGTGGACACCAACGCCCATCTGCTGCGCTATGACAGCGTGCATGGCCGCTTCCCGGCCCAGGTGAGCGTCGACGGCGAATATATGATCGCCGCCGGTCACAAGATCAAGGTCACCTGCATCAAGAACCCGGCCGAGCTGCCGCACAAGGAACTGGGCGTGGACATCGCCCTGGAATGCACCGGCATCTTCACCTCCAAGGAAAAGGCCGCCGCGCATCTGGCCGCCGGCGCCAAGCGCGTGCTGGTTTCCGCCCCGTGCGACGGCGCCGACCTGACGGTGGTTTACGGCGTCAATCACGACAAGCTGAGCGCGGACATACTGGTCGTGTCCAACGCCTCCTGCACCACCAACTGCCTGGTGCCGGTGGCCAAGGTGCTGAACGATGCGGTCGGCATCGAACGCGGCATGATGACCACCATCCACAGCTACACCAACGACCAGCCGTCGCTGGACCAGATGCACAAGGATCTCTATCGCGGCCGCGCCGCGGCGCTGAGCATGATCCCGACCTCGACCGGCGCCGCCAAGGCCGTCGGCCTGGTGCTGCCGGAGCTCAAGGGCAAGCTGGATGGCGTCTCGGTGCGCGTCCCCACCCCGAATGTTTCGCTGGTCGATCTCAAATTCATCGCCAAGCGCGCCACGTCGGTTCAGGAAATCAACGACGCCATCAAGGGCGCCGCCCTGGGCCCGCTGAAGGGCATCCTGGACGTGGTGCATGAAAAGCTGGTGTCGGTGGACTTCAACCACAATCCGGCTTCCTCCAGCTTTGCGCTGGACCAGACCAAGGTGATGGACGGCACCTTCGTCTCGATCATGACCTGGTATGACAATGAATGGGGCTTCTCCAACCGCATGGCCGACACCGCCGTGGCGATGGGCAAGCTGATCTGAGATGGCCTTCCGTACGCTCGACGACCTCGCAGTGAAGGGCAAACGCGTGCTGGTGCGCGCCGACCTCAATGTGCCGGTGTCGGACGGCAAGGTCACCGACGCCACCCGCATCGAACGACAGGCCCCCACCATCAAGGATCTGGCCGAGGCCGGCGCCAAGGTTATCGTGCTGAGCCATTTCGACCGCCCCAAGGGCAAGGTCGTGCCGTCCATGTCGCTGAAGGTGCTGGTGCAGCCGCTGTCGGATGCGGTGGGCCGCAACGTTGCCTTTGCCGAGGATTGCATCGGCCCCAAGGCGCAGGCCGCCGTCGCCGCACTCACGGACGGCGATGTGCTGCTGCTGGAGAACACCCGCTTCCACAAGGGCGAAGAAGCCAATGACGGCGCCATGGCACGCGAACTGGCGGCGCTGGGCGACATCTTCGTCAACGACGCCTTCAGCGCGGCGCACCGCGCCCATGCCTCGACCGATGGCGTCGCGCGCCTCTTACCCAATGCGGCGGGCCGCTCGATGCAGGCCGAACTGACCCATCTGCAAAAGGCGCTCGCGCATCCCGAGCGTCCGCTGCTGGCGGTGGTGGGCGGGGCAAAAGTCTCGACCAAGATCGCGCTGCTGGAAAATCTGGTTCGCCGGGTGGAAGTGCTGGTGATCGGCGGCGCCATGGCCAACACGTTTCTGGCCGCGCAAGGTATCAAGGTCGGCAAGTCGCTATACGAACCCGACCATCTGGAAACCGCGCGCAAGATCCTCCAGGCCGCCAAGGACAGCGGAGCGGCGATCCTGCTGCCGAGCGACGTTGTGGTGGCCAAGGAATTCAAGGCCGGGGCGGCGCACCGCATTGTCGGCGTAGGCGAGATCGCTGACGACGAGATGGTGCTGGATGTCGGCCCCGCCAGCATCCAGGAATTCGAAAAACGCCTGACCGATACCCGCACCCTGGTGTGGAATGGCCCGTTTGGGGCATTTGAAACCGCGCCCTTCGATAAAGGCACGGTCGCCGCCGCCAAGGCCGTGGCCAAGGCCACCAGGGCCGGCGAGCTGCTGTCGGTGGCGGGTGGCGGCGACACCGTCGCCGCGCTGGCCCATGCCGGCGTGGAAGACGATTTTACCTATGTGTCCACCGCTGGTGGCGCATTCCTGGAATGGCTGGAAGGCAAGGAACTGCCGGGCGTCGAAGCCCTGCAGGCCAAATAGAGGCTGACGATGAATCTCGACGAACTGAACGCAATCGCAAAGCTGATGGTGGCGCCCGGCAAGGGCATCCTGGCCGCCGATGAATCCACCGGCACCATCCAGAAGCGCTTCGACAAGATCGGCGTCACCAACAACGAAGACAATCGCCGCGACTATCGCGAACTGCTGTTCCGCACCGACACGGCGATGAAGAGCCATATCGGCGGCGTCATCCTGTTCGACGAAACCATCCGCCAGAAGGCCAAGGACGGCAAGCCGCTGGTCAAGCTGATCGAAGCCGCCGGCAGCATCCCGGGCATCAAGGTCGATGCCGGCGCCAAGCCGCTGGCCGGTAGCCCGGGCGAAACCGTCACCGAAGGCCTGGATGGCCTGCGCGAACGACTGGTCGAATATCACAAGCTGGGCGCGCGTTTCGCCAAGTGGCGCGCGGTGATCGATATCGGTGCCGGCATCCCGTCATACAATTGCATCAACGCCAATGCCCATGCCCTGGCCCGCTATGCCGCGCTGTGCCAGGAAAACGGCATCGTCCCCATCGTCGAGCCGGAAGTGCTGATGAACGGCGACCATGACATCGCCCGCTGCAAAGACGTGACGGTCTGGACCCTGAAGGAAGTGTTCCAGGAACTGTTCTACGCCAATGTGGCGCTGGAGGGCATGATCCTGAAGCCCAACATGATCGTGCCGGGCATGAAGTGCGCCCAGCAGAACAGCGTCGACGAAGTTGCCCGCGCCACGGTGCGTGTGCTGAAGCAATGCGTGCCGTCGGCGGTGCCGGGCATCGCCTTCCTGTCGGGCGGCCAGTCGGATGAAGCCGCCACCGCACATCTGTCGGCCATGAACGCA
>CAMCWK010000053.1 GCA_945882615.1 Rhizobium sp. Q54
ACTACAACACCGTCAGACCCCATTCATCGCTGGGATATCGACCGCCAGCGCCGCAGACTTTTGCGCCTCAGTCACACCATCTGGATGGAGCGCCAGCAATGCAGTAGTCTCACTCACGCTGGTACAAAATATCCGGCAGGTCACTGCCGCCGCCATTGCCCGAAGCATTCTCGGAGCGGATGTTGAAGTTCAGCTCGGTGATGCCGCCGACGATGTAATAGTCCGAACCGGGGATCGAGCCGGCCAGGATCTTGCGGAAGTCGCCGGGCTTGGCGTCGGGACGCGGCGCGTCATCGCCGATCAGCTTGTTGTTGGCATACTTCAGTTCCATTTCGGCCACCGAGGTGTCGAAACGCTCGACCATGTGGACGCCGGCCTTGTTCAGGGCGCTCATCGCCATCAGGGCGGCGCCGGCGGTGACCTTGCGGCCCGAGCCGTCGGATTCTGTCTTGCCGGTATAGTCGGCGATCTGGCCGACCGCGATGCGCACCGGGCGCTGGCGGACGAAGCCGGCCAGGCAGCGCAGGGCTGCGGAATAGGGGGTTTCGTTGCTGATCACGGGCGCGCCGCCGATCGGGGAGGTGTAACGGCCCACCGCGTTCGGGGTCGGGCTGATGCAGCCTTCGAGTGCCACGACTGCCAGGAGGCAGACCAGGGGCTTGAGGAGGTGTTTGCGAGCGCGGCGAGTCATGGGAGGGGCTTCCCTTCTTTCCTAGTAATTCTTTAGTGCGTGTTCAGATCGGCGGTTGCCGTCTGGTTGCCGTTATTGATCTGCGTCGAGTCGATGATCGTGGTGTTGCGACTTCCAATGACAGTGACCGAGAGCTGATTGCCGATCGCGGTGGCCTGTCCGTAAGCGTTCATTGCACCGCCCGTGCCAACTCCGCCGCCGGCATACTGGGCGCCGGAGCCCTGGCTGTACTGGGCGCTGGTGACCCGGCCATCGACCATGGTCAGGTTGCCGTTCTGGTCGCGCAGCTGGTAGCTGGACGTCTGGTTCATGTTGGCGCCATAGCCGTTGTACATTCCCGAATTGGTCCAATCGCCCGCCTGCGCCGTGGAGGCGGTGGCGGCGAGGAGGGCCAGGGCGATGAGGGTCTTCGAACGGGTCATGGCGGTTCTTCCAAAATCTGTTGCCTGGAACAGAGCAACCGCCGTGCCAGTTTCTTAATCGGCATTAGGGATTGGCCGTGCCGCGGCGGGACAGAGGCAGTGAAAAAAGCCCGCCATTGCTGGGCTTTTTGCAAGGCCCTGGCCGGGACCTTCGGCGGCGGCAACGCTTTTCAAACCCGGCTGTGCCGGCCTGACGCAGGACAGGGGCCCCCCATGGCGCGGCAGACCTGACCCAGCGCGGGACAGATTGCGGGCGGGTCTGGCTCGATCCGGCGAAGCGCCCTATGAAGCGCCATGGCCTTCCTCCAGCCCCAGACCCCGCGCCAGCCCATCTTCCGGGCGCCCGCCATCGTGCTGTGGCTGATCGGCACCCTGGCCGCGGCCCATGGGCTTCGCATGCTGGTTTCGGACGCCCGGGCCCAGGACCTTGTCTATGCCTATGGCCTGGTGCCGGCCCGCTACAGCCGTGCCTTTCTGGAAAGCCATATGGCCGATCCTGGCACAGCGCTCGAAAGGGCCATTCCCTTCGTCTCTTATATGGGGCTGCACAGCGACATCACCCATCTGGTGATTAACTGTCTTTGGCTGCTGGCCTTCGGTCCGATCGTGGCGCGGCGCTGGGGCGGTGTGCTGTTCCTGGTCTTCTTTATCGTCTGCGGCGTGGCGGGGGCGGGGGCCTATCTGGCGGTGAACTGGGGCAGCGCGGTGCCGGTGGTCGGCGCTTCGGGGGCGATCTCCGGCCTGATGGCGGCGGCGATCCGCATGATGCCGCCCAGCACCGCGCCCTGGATGACCGCGGTGAGTGAGCAGCCGCTGGCGCCGCTTTTCTCCCGCCAGATCCTGATGTTCAGCGCGGTGTGGGGCGTGATCAATTTCCTGGCGGCGATGATGGATATTGGCGGCGACGGCCAGCGCGGGCTGATCGCCTGGCAGGCGCATCTGGGCGGCTTTGTCGCCGGGCTGCTGCTGTGCGGGGTTTTTGACGCGCTTCGCCCGCGGGTGGTCGGGGCGCCGCTGGAGAGTTAGGTCGGTCGGCCTATCAACCATTGTCACGGCCCGCCAAGTGCGGGCCGCCCAGGTGACGCCAATCGCGGATATCGCAGGAAAGCGCCGCCAATTCTTCGATACCGAGGCTGTTCCCATCTGGGTGGCCCACACTTGGTGGGCCATGACACTGAGGATTCTGTTCCTCTCACGCCCCACTCGACAAGCCGCCTTGGCGGCGCTAGCATCTATTACGATTGTAGGTGGAAATAAGATGCGGCTTCCCAAACTCAGCAAGCTTGAACTGCAGATCATGGAGGCGCTGTGGAGCGGCGGGCCCCTGGCGATCCGCGAAATCCAGGAGACCTTTCCGCAGAAAGGCCGTCCCGCCTACACCACGGTCCAGACCATGGTCTACCGGCTGGAAGTGAAGAAGGCGCTGCGCCGCGCCCGCAAGATCGGCAACGCCCATATCTTCGAAGCGCTGCTTTCGCGCGACGCCGCCCAGCGCCGGCTGGTCGATGACTTCCTGGGCATGTTCGGCGGACGGATGCAGCCGGTGATGGCGCAACTGATCGAGGCGGGCAACCTGACGCCCAAGGATGTGGTGGACGCCGAAAAGCTGCTGCGCGATCTTTCCAAGAAGCGGAAAGACGCATGACCGCGGCGCTGCTGGATCATCTCTGGCAGTCCACGCTGGTGGCGGCGCTCGCCGCGCTGCTGGCCCTGGCGCTTCACAACAACAGTGCGCGGGTGCGGTTCTGGCTGTGGTTCGCCGCGTCGATGAAATTCCTGGTGCCGTTTGCGGCGCTGGCGGCGCTGGGCGAGAGCCTGGCGCGGCTGCTGCCGGTGACGGTGACGGCGCCGCCGCGCCTTGCGGCCATGGCGCCCGCCGCCGAGCGCCTTTCCGCCCCCGCCGCCCTGTTGGCGGTGCCGGAGGCCGCCGCCGGGCTGAGCCTGGCGCTGCTGCTGGGCCTGGTCTGGGCGCTGGGCTTTGCCGCGGTGCTGGGCATTCAGCTGATCCGGTCCTTGCGCCTGCGCCGCCTGCTGCGCGAAGCCAATGACGTCGAGATGTCGCTGCCCGCGCTTATACCCGCGCTAATAAAAGTGAAGACCTCGGCCTCGCTGCTGGAGCCGGGGCTGGTGGGAATCTTCAAACCCGTGGTGCTGCTGCCCCAGGGGTTGATGGCGCGGCTCTCGCCTGGCGAGATCCAGTCGATCCTGGCGCATGAGCTGACGCATCTGCGCCGCCGCGACAATCTGACGGCGGCGGTTCACATGCTGGTCGAGGCGCTGTTCTGGTTCTATCCGCTGGTGTGGGTGATCGGCTCGCGCCTGATCGCCGAGCGCGAACGGGCCTGCGATGAAGGCGTGTTGGCGCGCGGCCATGACCGCGAAGTCTATGCGGGGGGGCATCTTGAAGGTCTGCAAATTCTGCCTGCAGTCGCCGCTGGCCTGCGCGCCCGGCGTGTCGGGCGGCAATCTGGGCCTGCGGGTGCGTCAGATCATGACCGCGCCGGATGCGCAGAGACTGGCGGCGCCCAAGAAGCTGATGCTGGTCAGTGCCGCGATGCTGACCCTGACCGTGCCGGTATTGGCGGGGTTGATGGCCGCGCCCTTGCCCCAGGCCATCAACGATGTCAGCCGCAGCGTGGCGGCCGCCGCTGACCAGGCCATCACGCGCGGCATGGCGGCGGTGGGCTTGCCGTTGGGCGCGCGGCTCATGCCTGCGCCCCAGCGTCTGCCGCGCCTGAAACTGGCGAGCGTGACGGCCCCGGTCGCCGAACCGCCCAGCTTCATGGTTGCGGCCTGGCAGCCGCAGGGCCTGCCCGCCGTGGCGCCGCCGCCGGACACCTTGGCGGCGAGCAGTGCGCCAACGACCGTGACGGCGAAACCCGTGCCGGTGGCGCGCAACGCGGGCAGCACGCCGTCATCGGTGCAGCTTGCGGTCAAGGCGCTCAATCCGCGCGGCGCGGGCGATCCCAATGCCATCACCTGCCGGGTGCCGCAGCAGTTGCCGGGATCGCGCCTGCGCGGCCCGGAAGTGTGCCAGGCCAACAAGGTATGGGCGCAGCTTGCCGCCAGCCGCCAGATCCTGATGCCCGATGGCAAGTCGGTGATCGCGACCGATATGACCTCGGAAGCCTGTGGCAGCGCGCGTGTTGCGGGCGTCACGGTGAGAATACCGGGCACCATTTCCGGCGCCAGCACCAGCTATCGCTGCAACTGATTTTTCGAAATTACGGCTTGCCTTAGCGCACAATAATTTGGTAGAAAAACACACACGAGTAGTAGAGTTGAAAGCCGCATGATCTGCACCATCGCTTTTTGCGCCCTGTTTTCGCTTTTGCCGCTGGCCGCCACCGCCGGGGCGAGCTCTTCGTCCCACGGCGCCGCCCTGGCGCTGGACCCGCGCGGCGAGGGCGACCCGGCGGCCGTCACCTGCCGGGTGCCGCAGCATCTGCCGGGATCGCGCCTGCGCGGGCCGCTGGTGTGCCAGACCAACCGGGTCTGGGCCGCGCTCCACGCGCATCGCAATGTCATCCTGCCTGATGGCCGGACCTTGGTGGCGACGGGGCCCGGCTCGGAAGCCTGCGGCGCCGAGCGGGTCGCCGGGGTGACGCCGCTGATCCGCATCGGCAACGCCCGCACGGTCTATCGCTGCGATTACTGAACCTGTCGAAGCCGGGCGGGTTGCCCCGGCACAATCTGTTGGCAGAAAAACATACATCAGTAGTAGGTATAGCCAGTATGAGACATAGAGTTGCGTTCGGGACATTGCCCCCGACGCCGGCGGCGGCGCCGGGTCCGAAACAGGAATGTGTGACCGGGGCTTTCCCCCCCAAGCCCCCCGCGGGCGCTTCGGTCACCCTGTTTCGGG
>CAMCWK010000054.1 GCA_945882615.1 Rhizobium sp. Q54
ACCGACAGGCTACCGGCCGTGGGCAACTGGGCCGTGAACTCGTAACTCGCCAGCCGGCCGGTTCCCGTTCGCACCTGGACAAAGGCCAGAAACGCCGCAGCCACCACAATCATCGCCGCGGCGAGAACGGTATCGAAAATATTGTGGGACCGCGACACGGCGGTCGGGGTGGGTACCGCCACGCTCAGTTTCTCCTGGTCAGATAGCCGCCGATAAAGGGAATGATCGGAAGCGCCAGCAGCGCCATTCCCACACCGAAGCCGCCGCAGAATCCCAGGTCGTACCAGAAGCCGCTATTTGGGAAAGCGTAAACCCGCACCTCCAGCACCAGGCTGGCCAGAAGGGCGGGAATTGCGATCAACCCATGCACGAAGCCGGACAATATGCCCGGCGCGCCGTCCGTGGCGGGCGCGGGCTGGGTGGCGCAGCCTGTCAGGGCAAAGGCAAGAACCGCTCCAGACAGTCGTACGGCGAAACGCGGGCAAGAGGATTTGGTGCGTTGTCTCATCAGGGCCGATCCTTGTGGTCACAGTAAGCCGAGCCCGGAAAGCAACATTGACGTGAATCAACCCTGCCTGCCGACTGACAGTCGATGCTGATCAAAACTTTCACGGGACAAGATAGTACTTTTTACGGTTCTGGGCGAGGAGAGCTATCCTGCCCTGCCCGTTATCCTGTCCTACTGAGACACGGCCCGTTCAGCCGCTTTCGGATTTAACGCCCTTGCCAGTCAGGGCAAGCAATCCGGCGACCAGGCATCCGGCGACAATGCCGGCCGTCAGGTCCCAGGCCAGCGTCAGTCCAAAGGTAGCGAGCAGGACCAAAGCCTCGCGACGCTTGGACAGCAGACGCACGAACTCCGCCTTCTCCGCCATGTTCCAGCAGACCACGACCAGCACGCCCGCCAGCGCGGCCAGCGGAATGAACCGCGCCAGGGGCGCCGCGACCAGCAGGAACAGCAGCAGAAATACCGCATGCAGAATGCCGGCAAAGGGACTGTGCGCGCCGGCCCTTATATTGGTCGCGGTGCGCGCGATGGTGCCCGTGACACTGATGCCGCCAAAGAGCGCGGATCCGACATTGGCGATTCCCTGCGCCACCAGCTCCATGTTCGAGCGGTGTTTGCGGCCCGTCATGCCGTCTGCCACCTTGGCTGATAACAGGCTCTCCACCGCGCCCAGCAGCGTGAAGGAGAGCGCCGTCGGCAAAACCTGCCAGAACAGCGCGGACGAGATAAGCGGCAGGTGGGGCCATGGCAAATCGCGCGGCAATTCACCGAACCGGGTGCCAATCGTGTCGACGGGCAGGTGCAGCAGGGCGCCAAGGGCGGACGCAAGCACCACGGCGATCAGCATGCCCGGCCAGGCCGGCCGCCACCGCCTTATAAGGAAAATGATGACCGCAGCACCGCATCCGACCGCCAGAGCAGCCGGATTGAGCGACGGTAGTGCGTCGATGAGCGCATGCAGCTTGGGGAAAAACGGACCGGGTTCGGCGCCCGTCAAACGCAATCCACCCAGCTCCTTGAGCTGGCTCGCCAAAATGATGATGGCAATGCCGCCGGTGAAGCCGACCGTGACCGCATGGGGAACAAGGCGGATCAGGGATCCGATCCGCATCAGTCCGATCAGCGTCAACAGCAACCCGGACAACAGGACGGCCAGCAACAGCCCTTCGATGCCGAACTTTGAGACCGTGGCCGCCACCAGGACAATAAAGGCGCCCGCCGGCCCCCCAACCTGGAACCGGCTGCCGCCCAGCGCTGATACCAGAAGCCCGCCCACAATGGCCGCAAACAGGCCGCGCTCGGGCGGAACACCGGATGCGACGGCGATGGCCATCGACAGCGGCAAAGCCACGATGGCCACCGTGAGGCCCGCGAAAGCGTCCTTGCGGAAATGTGCGAGCGTGTAGCCCTCGCTGAGGGTCGTCAGCAGCTTGGGCCGGTACAGATGCGCCGTGGCCGATCCGTCAGACATTCCGTGAGCCGCGCTATTCGTTAAACGTCAATGTATCAGGCTGTTGGCAGCCAATGCCTTGCGCCAGATCAAACCAGATTTTCAGGCCGTGCCCATAATGCCAAAAACACGGGTGACCCATGAAGAACTATCCTGCCATCGTCAGCGACATCTCCGCGAACATCAAGGCCCTGCGCAAGGATATAAGTCCTACAATGCAGGGCTTTTCAGCAATGGCCCAGGCCGCTGCAACGGCCGGCGCCCTGGATAAGAAGACCAAGGAGCTGATTGCCCTGGCGATCGGCGTCGCCACCCGCTGCGATGGCTGCATCGGCTTTCATACCGAGGCCCTGGCCAAACTGGGCGCGACCCGGGCGGAAGTCGCCGAGACACTGGGCATGGCAATCTACATGGGTGGCGGGCCGTCGCTCATGTATGCCGCCGATGCGATCGGGGCGTTTGAACAGTTCAGCAAGTCCCCAACCGCGCCCTGAGAGGTGTGGCCAATTGAGCTACGCCACGGGCACTCTCACGCTGAAGTAGTTGCTATCGAAATAGCCCGGCCGGTTTCAACCCCAGCCGACGAAACACAATAGCGGCCGGGCAAAAGCCGGTGAAAGACGCTTGAATAAGATTCAAACCGGCAAAAGCGGGCAGCAGAAGCCACCAGGGACTATGCAAGCTGGCCAAAAGAGACCCGACCAGAATGACGACACCGGCAAAGACAAGTACAGCGCGATCTACATTCATGGACGTGGCACTCCTTTGCCGTCTGGGGATTGTTTCACCCGGTGTATTCCGAGCTGTTCCATGATCCAGCGCTCATAAAACGGCTCGCTCTCGCCGCGGCGGATTTTGTGCAGGAAGAACTTCTCGAATGCGATTTTGGCATAGTGCACCCATGCACCCTGCGCAGACCAATTCAGATTGCGCGGCGGAATCTGCGGCTGGGCCACGAATGCGACGCCGCCGTCACCAAAATCCGCCAGGCAAACCGCGTTCCAGGTTGCTTCCGCAGCTGGCTGTTCACCCCTCAACAGGGCGGCGATATTCTGCGCAGTCGCCGTGACCATCGATTCGATCATGAAGCCGGTCTTGGGCACGCCCACGGGAACCG
The DNA here is from genome assembly GCA_945882615.1 of Rhizobium sp. Q54. Lineage (GTDB taxonomy): Bacteria > Pseudomonadota > Alphaproteobacteria > Micropepsales > Micropepsaceae > Rhizomicrobium. The sequence continues at coordinate 3,076 of CAMCWK010000054.1, forward strand.
GCGTCGGACCCATCGGGGGGATGGCGACGCAGACACCGACACTGAAAATGTTGGGGAACTTCGGGTTGCGCTGGTCCTTTCCGGCAAAAACAAAACCACGCGGGTTTGTCAGACCCTCAATGCCGAGCAGCGCGGGCACGCCGCGAAATGCCGGCAGGATCATCGAATAGGAAAAGGGCAGTTCGCTGGTCTTTTTGATCACGCCCTCCTCTCCAATTTCCTCCACGCGCATTTTTCCGGCTTCGACATTCGTGATGCGCGCGTTGGTGATCCACTTGATGTGGCGGTTGCGCATCTCGCTTTCCAGCAGCCCCTTGGTGTCGCCGACCCCGTCCAGCCCCAGATGGCCGATATAGGGTTCAGGCGTAACGAAGATCATCGGAACCTTGTCACGCAGCTTGCGCTTGCGCAGCTCGGTGTCGAGTATGAGGGCAAATTCATAGGCGGGGCCGAAACAGGAGGCGCCTTGCGCCGCGCCCACCACGATCGGCCCGGGATTCTTCACGAATTCCTCGAAGGCCGCGAAGGCCTTTTCGGCATGGTCGATATGGCAGATGGACTGGGTATGATCGTTCGGGCCCAGACCGGGAATCTCATCAAAGGCGAGATCCGGCCCGGTGGCGACGACCAGATAGTCATAACTGACACTGTCGCCATTGTTGAGCGCCACGCGGTTTTCCTCTGGATGAAGGCGGGCCGCGCCGCAGGTGATGAAAGCGATGTTCTTCTTCTTCATCACCGCGTCGAGATCGACCTCGATTTCATCGCGTTCGCGCCAGCCGACGGCCACCCAGGGGTTGGACGGGACGAAGTGAAAGCTCGATCCCTGGCCAATGACGGAAAGACGGTCATCCTTGCCCAACACCGGGGCCAGTTCATAAGCCATCAGGGTGCCGCCAAGTCCGGCGCCTAGAACTACGATATGAGCCATGATCTTTTTCCTCGTAACTCGGGTATAATGGGCCGGGTTTCCCGCCCGTCACTTGATCTGGCGCAAAGCGGGCCGGGATAAATCAGGCTCTTCTAAAGGGGCAATCTCGAAGCGCAGGATATAGTGTGACCGTTCAAAATCTCGCCCCCCAGGACGTGGCGCGCCAGCTGAAGGAGGATTGCGCCGTTCTGATCGATGTGCGCGAACCGGCGGAGTATGGCGCCGAGCGTATTCATGGCGCGCTTCTGTTTCCGCTTTCCACCTTCGATCCCCATGCCCTGCCCGAGGCCGGCAAGCGCACCATTATTTTCCAGTGCGGTTCAGGCATGCGCTCCGCCAAGGCCGTCGCGCTATGCCAGGCGGCGGGTGTCGGCCATGACAGCCACATGCAAGGCGGGCTGATGGCATGGAAGGCCGCCGGCCTTCCCGTCATCACGGTTGACCCGGCCACCGGTCAGACCCGGGACCCCAGCTGATGGCCCGTATTTCTCCATGAGCATCCTGGCGGCGATTCTCGCGTTTTTCGGATTCACCTCCACCCCCGCCCCGCAGGCCGCGACGGCGGCGATGCCCAAAACTTTCCTGGTGGCGCCCTCGTCCATCCGGGACGAGAAGGCGGTCTTCGCCACTGTCCAGTCCGCCTATGTCGTTCCGGCGCGTTCGCGCATCGGTGGAACGATCCTGGAGCTGAAAGTGCGGCAGGGGGATGCGGTCAAGAGCGGCCAGGTCATCGCTACGGTTGCCGACGCCAAGCTGGCGCTCCAGATCAACTCCTATGCCGCCCAGGCGCAAGCAGCCAGCGCCCAGGCTGCGCAGGCCAAGGTGGAGTATGATCGCGCCCAACGGCTGGTCGCCCAGGGCGCCATTGCCCGCAATGCCTTTGATCAGGCCCGCACCAACTACAATGTCGCGCTCAGC
>CAMCWK010000055.1 GCA_945882615.1 Rhizobium sp. Q54
CCGAAGCGGCGGCTCTCAAACTTGTAGGCCGCGCCGATGGTCGCATCTTCGGTGATGCGATACTTGGCCAGGACGTTGGCCGAACTTTTGGCGAAGTTGCCCAGAGTCCTGCCCACATTGGCGGGCGTAGCGGATTTCAGGACTTCGGCGTTCATGAAAGTCACGCCGCCCGACACCGTCAGATCGTCGGTCAGCATGCCGGTCACGCCCAACTCCACACCTTCCACCTTGTTTTCGCCGGTGTTGAAGGTGCCGAAGGCGGTATAATTGGCGCCTTCCATCACGTCATACTTTGTGCTCTGGAACAGGGCCGCGGTCGCCAGCAGACGGTCGTCGAACAGATTCCATTTGGTGCCGATTTCAAAGTTCAGCGAGGTTTCCGGGTTCGCGCCGGCCGCCGTGCCATTGAAGATCACCAACCCGCCATAACCGCTGCTGGTGCCGACATCGGATTCGCCGCCATTGATGTCCTGGCCAGAGGAGAAGCTGGCATAGACATTGCCGATCGGGCTGAACTGATAGACCAGGCCGAAATGGCCATTCACCAGCGTGCCGTCATAGGGATAGCTCGCCTGGGCCAGGGTGGTGGTGTTCTGCGTCGTCAGGCGGAAGTCGTAAGAGTCGAGGCGAATGCCGCCAAAGACGGTCCACTGATCGTTGAAGCTGACGGTATCCATCAGCCCGACCGAGGCGGTGTTGACCTCCCAGTCCAGATCGTAATTGCCCCGGACGATCTGGCGATTCAGAAGGTTGCGCAGGTTGCTGACCGGCTGACCACTCGCATTGGTGATGCAGAAGGCGTTGGGCGTAGTGGCCGTGCCCCTGGTGCAATTCTCACCCGAATTGGTCACGCGATAGACGCCGTTCCTGACCGAATGGGCGGAGTATTCGCCGGTCAGGATGAACTCATGCTTCATTCCGCCCAAAGTCGGGCTCCAGAACAGGTTGGTCTGGTTGGCGACGTAACCGACCTCCTGCCAGCTCTGATGGGTGCTGATCGCGGCGGTGTTGTAGATGCCGCCAGGATTGCTGGCGTTGGTGGTGGTGCCGTTGGCGCCGGAAAGCACATAGCCGTTGAAGACGCCCGCCGCGCGCAGCGTGCTGGAGATGCGCCATTCGTCGTTGAACCGGTGCTTGATCCGCGCCGTACCGGTATTGACGTGCGACTTCAGGAAGTCCGCACCCTGGGCGAACACCGGCGGCACCGGGTTGGCGGGGAGCCGGTCATTGCCGGTGCCGGACAAATAGCTGCCGGTGTCGGGATTGTCCTTCGCCTTCAGCCCGTAATAGTCCAGCACGATCTGGGTGGCGTCGCTGACCTGGTAAAGACCGGACAGCGCCAGCCCCTGGCGTTCGCGGTTGGCCGGCGCGCGGCCCGGAATATCCTGGTAGCTGTAAAGTATGTTGGCGCGCAGGGCGAATTTTTCGCCGATGGCATGGTTGGTGTCGACGGTGAAGCGCCGGTAGAGATCGGTGCCGAAGCCCGCTGAGAACTTGCTGAAATCATAATCGGTGGTCGCCACCTTGGTGATGGCGTTGATGGCCCCGCCGGCCGTGCCGCGGCCGCCAAAGCTGGAGCTGGGGCCCTTGGAGATTTCCAGCTGCTCGATGGCGAAGCTTTCGCGCACTGTCATGCCCGGATCGCGAAGCCCGTCCACAAACGTGTCGCTCTTGGCTTCCTGGCCACGGATAATGTAGCGGTCGCCAAAGGCGTTGCCGTTTTCGCCGGTGCCGATGGTGATGCCCGGCTGCGCATCCAGGATCTGGCTCATGTCGGTGTAACCGGAATCGTCGATCTGCGCCTTGGTCAGCACCGTGATGGTCTTGGGCGTCTCGGCAATCGGGCGCGTGTTGCGCTCATCGCCGGAGTATTTCGCCTTGTAGGGCACGCCGGGTTCGGCATTGGGATTGGGATCGATCGCCTGGCTCTGCACCTTCACTGTGCCCAGGGTGGTTTCCTGCGCATGGGCCTGGGGCGCGGTCAGCATCACGCCAAGCGCCATCGTGGAAACCGCGCCAAGCGCGCGCAAACGGACACAGCCGCCGTCGAAATTGCCGTTACTCATTGTGCTACCCCTTCAATCCGCAGCTCACGCTGGGCGCCAAGATTTTGATTTAAAAACAAATGCTTACAGAGCCTCGTCCGTGACGGTCCCGCTCTGGCCAGCGTCTTATTAATGAGAGTCATTCTTAATATCAAGAGGAAATGATACTCATTCTTAGGTTGCGGCAATATGGCATCAGGTGTGGTGGGGCCCGCTTGGCCAGCGGCATCACGCATTTGGGCAATCTCAGAGCGGTTGCCCAGCCGGCGGGCTCGCCTAACTCTTGGTCAGGCTGAATTCGATAGGGACGATCACCCACGCCTCAACCGCAACGCCATTCCGGTTTGCTGGCTGGAATTTCCACTTCTGCACAGCGTTTCGCGCGGAATCGTCCAGCCGTCCGTAACCCGACGACTTGAACAACTGGATGTCCAGCGGCTCGCCAGCCGCACTGACACGCACACGCAGCTGCACGATGCCCGCCTCGCGCAGACGGCGCGACATGTTGGGATAGACTGGCGCGGGATTGTTCAGATAGCCGGCGTCGAAGCGCGGCGGCGCCACGGGCGACTCCTGCAAACCCTGCGTGTCCGTCGGCATTTGTGCAGGCGGGGGCGCGGCCCGGATTGCCGTCGGCGACGGCAGCGCGGCCGTGTTGATCTGCGGCAGAGTGGGCAGCACCACCTGCGGTACCGGCTCCAGCTTGGGCAGCGGCGGCGGTTCCGCCTGGCTCACTTCCGCCGCGGCGATCGAGACCGAGATGGTCTGCATCTCTGCCTGCTTGGGTACAGCGAAAGACAGATAGACAAGTGCATAGACAACCGCGCCATGCCCGGCCAAGGACAGTGCGACGGATTTCCAGCGATGGCGTGGGGGACCGGCCAGTTGGCGCGCGAAGAGATGGGCGGCCATACCGCTTCGAACGGACTGCTCCTCAGGGCCTTCATCGGCCCCGGGCGACCAGTCGGGATAGGCGATGCTCATGCGCTTTCAATAGTCAGTCGCAATCGCACCGGCAAGGGGCATCTTGCCGCCTGTGGGTTATGAATCTAAGGCCTTGATAATGGTGAGCTTTCGGCTGATCTGGCGGCTATTTTCCCGGCACGAAAACAAAACGTTCCAGACGCGCGACCTCGTCCTTGCTCACATACTTGCCGATCTCGTAGCGAAACTGCCCCATGGAACGATAGGGGCGGTATTCGCGGAACTCGCCCATCATGCGCCGGCTCATTCCCGGAATGAGCATGATGTCGTCCGGAGTCGCGGTGTTCAGGTTCAGCGGCACGAACATCCTTGTGTAGAGCTGCTGACGCTGGGTTTCATTCAAACTGGCCGCCAGAACGGAATCGAGATCCTTGGGTGCGGCAAAGGGGCGTTTGGCGACAATCGCCTGCGCGATCTTCGCATTGAGATGCGGCATGGAAACCAGGTGGGCCTCAGTCGCCGTGTTGGGATTGAGCAGTGCGGGGCGCGCGTTCTGCGCCAGTGCGGGAACCGATGCGAGCAAAATCGCGGCAACCAGCCAGTTCTTCCAGATCATGTCTTTCCTCATAACAGGGCTCCGCCCCGGGGCCTCATAACAGGGCTTCGCCCCGGGCCTCATTGCAGGGCCCTGCCCCGGGGGCCGTAGCTTTTCCATAACCGGACGGCTTCCAGCAATCCCAGAACAGCCAGATGCAAATAGGCTGTCAAGGGATCGAAAGCGCTGAGGACCCAATGCGCGAAAGTCAGCAGCGCCGCCAGATGTACAAAACGGTGCAGATGTTTCCAGGCTCGGCCCAGCCGACGCATCGCCCAATTGTTGCTGGAAAGGGCCAGGGGCAAGAAAATGGCCATGGCGAGCCAGCCCGTCCAGAGCTCGGGATAGGCCGCCTCCTCCGCCATCAACGCAAAAGTTTCCTTGCGGATCACATAGGCCAGCACATGCGGCAGGGCATAGGCGAAGGACGCCACGCCGAAATAGCGCCGGTACTGGACCAGCCGGCGCGACCAGCCCTGCCCGGGAAACAGCTGCCGCAGCGGTGTCACCGCCAGGGTCAGCAGCAGCAGCCAGACCGAAAAACGTCCGGTGTGCTGGATATAATCGCCGTAGGAGATGTTCTCGTTCAGATACCAATCGGTAATGAGTGCCAGGGGAACGCCTAGCAGCAACCACAGGCCATACCGGCTATAATAAGGTGTCAGATGCATCGACCTTCACGGGCTCTGATCCGCCCTAGCGTGAAGTGTACCGCCAGCGCAAGCTCGCGCAGCCTTGGGATGCAGCCTTGGGGATCATGCCTGTCACGGCCCAAAAAAAGTGCCGGCGATATTTCTATCGCCGGCACTCAAGATCCCCTTGAAGGGAATTATCTTCTGTTCTGCAAAAAGGTTGCCCCACAGACTGTGTAGCGCAGCCTGTGGGGCCTTATTACGCTCGCCCAGGGGGGCTACGCGTAAACCTTTGAAAGCTCGGGATCGAAAATCCTTTCCCTCGCTTAGTTGCTGAAGCGCACACCGACGCGGTACATGCGGCCGATAATGTCATACAGCGTGTTGTTCGGGTTCTGCGCACCCGTATCCGGCGGTTTGACGTTCGTCAGGTTGTCGACCTTGGTGTAGAGCTGGGTGCCTTCCGAGACATTCCAGTTCAGGCCGACGTCCAG
>CAMCWK010000056.1 GCA_945882615.1 Rhizobium sp. Q54
TGCGCGAGACCGGCATGACGCCGTACGAGCTGATGCTGTCCGAGAGCCAGGAGCGGATGCTGATGATCCTGAAGCCCGGCCGCGAGGCGGCGGCCGAGGCGATCTTCCAGAAGTGGGAACTGGATTTCGCCGTCATCGGCCACCTGACCGATACCGGCCGCATGGTGCTGAAATGGCATGGCGAAACGGTGGGCGACCTGCCGATCGACCCTCTTGCCCTTGCATCGCCCGAATATGACCGGCCGTGGACGCCGACGCCGAAGGCAGCACCACTGGGCCCGGTTCCCGGCCACGACCTTGGCGCCGCCCTGCTGAAGCTGGTCGGCAGTCCCGATCAGGCCAGCCGGCGCTGGATCTGGGAACAGTACGACCATCTGGTCATGGGCGACACGATGCAGCGGCCGGGCGGCGACGCCGCCGTGGTGCGCGTTCACGGCACCAACAAGGCGCTGGCGATCACCACCGACGTTTCGCCGCGCTATTGCCGCCCCGATCCGTTCGAAGGCGGCAAGCAGGCCGTGGCCGAAGCCTGGCGCAATCTTACTGCTGTTGGTGCAACACCGTTGGCGGTCACCGACAACCTGAATTACGGCAATCCGCAAAAGCCCGAGATCATGTGGGAAATCGTCGCCGGCATTGACGGCATCGGCGCCGCCTGCCGGGCGCTGGATTTCCCGGTGATCGGCGGCAACTGCTCGCTCTACAACGAGACCAATGGCGAAGGCATCCTGCCCACCCCGGCGATTGGCGGCGTCGGCCTGATGAAGGACGTCTCCAGGATGGCGACGGTGGCCTTCAAGCGCTCTGGCGACGTGATCATCGTGATCGGCGAGACCAAGGGCCATCTGGGCCAGTCGATTTACCTGCGCGAGATCGAAGGCAAGGAAGAAGGCGCGGTCCCCAAGGTCGATCTGGGGCTGGAAAAGAAGCACGGCGATTTCGTGCGGGGGCTGATCGAGGCCGGCCGGGTGGACACCGTGCATGACGTGTCCGATGGCGGCCTCTTGGTGGCGATTGCCGAAATGGCGATGCCGCGCGGCATCGGCGCCAATATCGGCGTCGCCAGCCTGCCCGAAGCCATTCCTTTCTGGTTCGGCGAGGACCAGGCGCGTTATGTCATCGCCGCGCCCTTCGCCGAAGCCGAGAAGATCGTGAAGGACGCCCGCGCCGCCTTCATCACCGTGACCGAGCTGGGCAAGACCGGCGGCGACAGGCTGACCCTCGACGACAAGACCAGCGCCGGCATCGCCAGCCTGAAGGACGGTTTCGAAAACTGGTTCCCCAATTTCATGTCGGGGGAAGAAATCCCCGTGACCAACTGAATCTCACCCTTCGACAAGCTCGGGGTGAGGACTTAAGCTCAATCCTCATGCTGAGCTTGTCGAAGCATGGAGCAAAGAACTTGAAGGTACAGCCATGGGCATGAAGGGCAGCGAAATCGAAGGCTTCATCCGCGCGGCTTTCCCGGACGCCGAGATCGAGATGAAAGACCTGGCCGGCGACGACAATCACTGGTCGGCCACCGTCACGTCGGCGGCCTTCAAGGGCAAGTCCCGCGTCGCCCAGCACCAGATGGTCTATGCCGCGCTCAAGGGCAATATGGGCGGCGTGCTGCATGCGCTGCAGCTGCAGACCATCGCCAAGGACTGACTTCCGGCGCTGCTGTCATGGCCCGCTGGAGTGCGGGCCACCCAGATGAAACAGCACGAAATCTTCAACATAAAATATTGCGTCACCTAGGCAGTCCGCATTCGCGGGCCGTGACAATGGGGACTAGAAATGATCTCCCCACCCCCGTTTGCGCACACGGCGGTATTCGTCCTTGTCGCGCGCCGCAACGAACTGTGCCCGCAAGCCCGCTTCATCACACAGTTTGAATGTCAGGCCGGGCTTGGTTTCCAGCGGCGGTGCCAATATCCGCGCGCCCTGCGCCGCCGCTTCGCGCGTCACCGCGACATAGGCATAGCGTTCATCCTCGAACGGCACGCTGGCATCCTTCAGCAGCATGTGATCGCGGCTGCGCGGCAGGCGCTGGGAGAAGTGGCACCAATCATCGCCCTGCATCGGACAAGCCTTGTCGTGCGTACAGGGCGCCGCCACATGGGCGCCCGCCGTGATCAGGGCGGCGCGGGCGGCGCGGATGCGGGCGAAGCCTTGCGGCGTGCCCGGTTCGACCAGCACCAGCGCGGATGCGCTCCAGCGCCACAGATCGGTTGCGACAAAAGCGGCTTTGTCTTGCGGCAATTCGGCCAGCACATAGCTGGCCACGATCAGGTCTGCCTTCGTGTCCACATTGCCAAGCTCGCCGCCCAGTATCTCTGCCGCGGCCAGAGCGGGCGGCCCGGCTTCCGCCAGACTGCGCGCCAGGTTTCGCAGCGCCGGATTGTGGTCCAGCATGGTGAGCGATCCGATCTGTGGCCAGGCCGTGACCGCTGCCCAGCTCGCCGCGCCGGTGCCCGCCCCCACATCCAACACCGTCGCCGGCGAAAACTCCGGCATCGCCTCCTGCAGCCGCGCGAAGACGGCGGCTGAGGCGGCGTAGGTGGCGGGCATCCGCGCCACGGCATAGGCGCTGGCGTCTTCCGGGCTGACAATGGCGCGCGACGTCTGGCCCTGTCGGTAACCAGCCGACATCTTCTGGGCGCTCGCGGCCAGGCCCTTGCGGGGCACGCCTGTCAACGCCGCATCCAGGGCGGCGGCAAGGGCGGGCGGCAGGGCAGGATTCATCAAAAACCATCGCAAAAACGGGCGTTTCCAGGCCATCTTGACCCTTCAGCGCCCCGTGCTTAGATCATAGCCGAGATTGGATGAGAGTTCCCAAATGTCTGATGTGCAGGCCCGCATCGCCGAAGATGTGAAGACCAATGACGTGCTGCTGTACATGAAGGGCACCCCCGCCTTTCCGCAGTGCGGCTTTTCGGCGGTGACGGTGCAGATCCTGTCGCACATCGGCGCCAAGTTCAAAGCCGTGAACGTGCTGGAAGACGCGGACGTGCGCGAAGGCATCAAGGCCTTTTCCAACTGGCCGACCATTCCCCAGCTCTATGTGAAGGGCGAGTTCGTCGGCGGCGCCGACATCGTCAAGGAAATGTTCGAACAGGACGAGCTGGTGCCGTTCCTGGAACAGCACGGCATCGCGCTGGAATCGGCGTAACGCGCCAGCCCCCATCCGCATAAAAAAAGCCCGCCATTTCCGGCGGGCTTTTTGTTTGTCTGTCGAACCGATCGGCGCGAATAGAATTCGCCCCTCGCGCGTTAGCGCGAGTAAAATTCAACGATCAGATGCGGTTCCATCTGCACGGCGTACGGGACGTCGGCCAGCTTGGGGGTGCGCAGCAGCTTGGTGGACTTGCCTTCGGCCACTTCCAGATAGTCGGGCGTGTCACGCTCGGCGCTCTTGGAGGCTTCCAGAACCAGCGCCATTTCGCGGGCCTTGGCGCCCAGCTCGATCGTGTCGCTTTCCTTGACGTGATAGGAGGCGATGGTGACGCGGCGGCCGTTGACCTTCACATGGCCATGGCTGACCAGCTGGCGGGCGGCGAACGGGGTCGGCACGAACTTGCTGCGATAGACCACGGTGTCGAGACGGGTTTCCAGCAGGCCGATCATGTTCTCGCCGGTGTCGCCGGGACGGCGGGCGGCATCGGTGTAATATTTGCGGAACTGGCGCTCGGTGATGTTGCCGTAATAGCCCTTGAGCTTCTGCTTGGCCTGCAGCT